>CAZCIR010000030.1:0-32345 GCA_964499145.1 uncultured Pirellulales bacterium
CGGGGTGTAGCTCAGCTTGGCTAGAGCGCCTGCTTTGGGAGCAGGAAGTCGCTGGTTCGAATCCAGTCACCCCGATTACAAATCATTGTCCTCTCATAAAAGCTGGACTAAGCAGACCGATAAGTCAGGCGATGACAAGACTCAGGTTGAAATGATTATTGACTTTTCAATGGCAATGGGGGAAAATGTCTACTTTGCTTGTCCCTGAATTTGAAACACACGGTTAATAAGGAGGTAAAAAAATGTTTAACGGTATTTTTCGCATTCCCCGACCGGCCAATGAACCTGGTTTACAATATGCCCCCGGCAGTAGCGAACGTGCTGAGCTAAAGGCCAAACTGAAAGAGATGCTTGGTAGGCAGGTAGAGGTCCCGATGATTATCGGCGGAAAAGAAGTCCGCAATGGCAGGCTTAAGGATATCCACTGTCCGCACGACCACAAATGTGTGTTAGGCAGGTTTCATGAGGCTGATGCTGAATTTGCTATTAAGGCTGTAGATGCCGCTGAAAAGGCAAAACAGCAGTGGGGCAAAATGCCTTGGGAATCAAGGGCTGTCGTTTTGCTAAAAGCCGCGGAACTGCTCGCAGGTAAATACCGCCAAACATTAAATGCAGCAACAATGCTTAATATGAGCAAGACGCCGCACCAGGCCGAAATTGACTCAGCCTGTGAGCTAATTGATTTCTGGAGATTCAATCCTCATTTTATGGAGGAGGTATACGGCGACCAGCCGATGTCGACGCCCGGTGTCTTAAACTATATGGAACACCGTCCGCTCGACGGTTTTGTCCTCGCCTTGACGCCTTTTAATTTCACCTCTATTGCTGGTAATCTTCCGACTGCACCGGCCCTGATGGGTAATACCGTCGTCTGGAAGCCTGCATCGGCTGCCGTGCTGCCCGCATACTTTATTATGAAAGTCCTTGAGGAAGCGGGTATGCCGCCCGGAGTGATAAATATGGTACCGGGACCGGGACCGGTCGTCGGACCGCCTGCACTGAATGATATCAGGCTTGGCGGTATCCACTTCACAGGAAGCACCTATGTATTCTCGACAATTTGGCTGGCTATCGGCTCGGACATTCGAAAATATGTCTCATACCCCAGAATCGTTGGCGAGACCGGCGGAAAGAACTTCATATTCGCACACGCAAGCACCGATATTGACGCCCTCGTAGCCGCCCTCGTCCGCGGCTCGTTCGAATATCAGGGCCAGAAATGCTCCGCTTCTTCGAGAGCATACATCCCCGATTCCATTTGGCCGCAGGTCAAGCAGCGAATGCTCGATGAAATCGGCGATATTAAGATGGGTGATGTAACTGACTTTAGCAACTTTATGGGTGCGGTTATTGACCAAAAGTCTTTCGAAAACATCAGCGGCTATATCGAATTTGCCAAAAGTTCGACCGATATGGAAATTATCATCGGCGGCGGTTCTGACAGCTCGACCGGCTACTTCATCGAGCCTACCGTTGTGGTATCTAAGGACCCGAAGTCGAAGTTAATGGTTGAAGAGATATTCGGCCCGGTATTGACTGTTTACGTCTATCCCGAGGGTGAATATGACCAAACGCTGGAGCTTTGCGACCGGACATCTCCCTATGCTCTGACCGGTGCTATTTTTGCCCTTGAACGCAGCGCCGTTGTAAAGGCGATGGACACCCTGAGACACGCCGCTGGTAATTTCTATGTCAATGACAAGCCCACCGGTGCGGTCGTTGCCCAGCAGCCTTTCGGCGGAACGCGAGCCTCGGGTACGAATGACAAGGCTGGCAGTTGGCTTAACCTTGAGCGATGGGTCTCACCGCGTGCAATAAAGGAAACATTCCTGCCGCCAAGGAACTTCCGTTACCCGTATATGAAGTCGGAATAACAGCCGGGCTGACTGCGGGTGTGGTTTTTATGGAAATTATCACCCTGCGATGCTAAAATGACCGGCGGTTATGAGTACTGCTACAAAAAAAAATACAGAGATATTCTTAAATACACCTCTGAATGAGCTTATCTGCCGGGCCAACCAGGTTAGAAAAGAGTTTATAGGCAATAAGCTGGAATTGTGCAGTATCTTAAATGCCCGCTCCGGCCGTTGCCCGGAAGATTGCAAGTTTTGCGCCCAGTCGGCGAGACATCACACAGATATTTCAATTTATCCGCTTAAGACCAGAGAAGAAATAGTCAACGCTGCTCAAAGGGCCAAAGCTATTGGCGCAGAAAATTTCGGCATTGTTACCAGTGGAAACCAACTGACTGACAGCGAGGTCGATGTAGTAGCGCATGCAATAACGGAAATAAAAGATAGAATCGATATCTCTGTATGCGCTTCGCTTGGCGCTATGGAAAAATCGCAGTTGCAGCTTCTAAAAAAGGCCGGCCTTTCGCGCTATCATCATAATATCGAAACATCTCTGCGTTTTTACCCGAGCATTGTTTCAACGCACAGCTTCGACGAGAGAATCGAGACTATAAATTCCGCTAAGCAGCTCGGCCTCGAAGTTTGCAGTGGTGGTATAATCGGAATGGGCGAAACTTGGCAGGATAGAATAGATATGGCCTATACCCTGAAAGAGCTGGATGTTGATTCAGTCCCTCTTAATATATTAATCCCGATTAAGGGAACGCCGCTTGAATTCATCGAACCTTTATCTGTTGATGATGCCGTAAGAACAATATGTATTTTCCGAATTATATTGAAAGATAAAATAATCAAAATCGCCGCCGGCAGGGAGGCAAGCTTAAAAGATTCACAGCTTCAGGCGTTTATCGCCGGCGCCAACGGAATGCTCATAGGCGGATATCTGACCGTCAGGGGGGCGGGTCTCGATGCTGATTACGCACTCATCGAGGAAATAAAAAGAGTATGGAAAGAATAGATGATTTTCTGGCGCAGAGGAAAGCGAACGGCCTTCTCAGACTTCTAAGACCCGCTGACCTGCGCAAGGACGGGAAAATTTATTTCGATGGTGCCGAGCTGTTCGATTTTTCCTCCAACGATTATTTAGCTCTCTCGGATCATCCGAAGCTCAGGGAAGCTTCCAAAAAGGCCGTTGACTCTCTTGGAGTAAGTGCTTCAGCGTCTCGCTTGTTAAGCGGCGACTTGAAACTTCACCACCAGCTTGAGAGCAGGGTGGCCGAATTCAAAGGCAAAGAAAGTGCTTTGGTTTTTAATTCCGGCTATCAGGCCAACGTGGGGATAATAAGCGCGCTATACGACAAGGCCGATGCGGTTTTTTGCGATAGATTAAGTCATGCCAGCATTATAGATGCGGTGCAGCAGTCCGGCGCTAAGCTTTTTCGCTTCAACCATAACGATTTGGACCATCTCGAATCTCTGCTGAAAAGTCAAAGTAGCAAATTCACAAACCTTCTTATAGTTACAGAAACCGTTTTCAGTATGGATGGCGACAAACCTCCCTTGAAAGAGTTTGTAGATATCAAAGACAGATATGACTGCTTCCTTATGGTTGACGAGGCCCACGCCACTGGAATTTTTGGCCCGAATGGCGCCGGCGTCGTGGAAGAGCAGGGACTCACCGACCGTATAGAGTTAGTAATGGGAACGTTCAGCAAGGCTTTAGGCAGCTTCGGTGCCTATCTTGCCTGCTCGGAAAAAATAAAACAGTATCTTGTAAATTCCTGCAGAAGTTTTATTTACTCTACTGCTCTGCCGCCGCCGGTAATTGCAGCCGACATCGAGGCCTTGAATATCGTAAGAGATGAACCCGTTCGCAGAAAGACACTGCTCGTTAATGCCGATTATTTTCGAACTCGGCTTCGTGAAGAGGGATTCGATGTAACAGGCTCTTCTCAGATAATTCCTTTGGTTGTGGCAGGCACCGAAAGGGCGGTTCGCATCAGCCTCCGCCTTCAGCAGAGCGGCTTTTGGGTCCTTCCTATAAGACCGCCTACCGTCCCGCCGGGCCGGGCAAGATTGAGGTTCTCGCTTGTCTACCATCACACTAAAGAGCTTCTGGAAAAACTCGCCGACCGAATTGTTGAATATATGCAAAGTGAAAAATAAGATGACGACCAACTGGATAAAAAAAGATTTGCAGTATATATGGCACCCTTATACGCAGATGAAGGATTGCCGAAAGCTTCCTCCGATTCTTATAGAAAAGGCCAAAGGCGTCAAATTATACGATAGTAAGGGAAACTTTTATTACGACACAATATCCAGTTGGTGGTGCAATGTCCACGGCCATAACCATCCGAAAATAAAAGCGGCGATTAAGAGGCAGTTAAATTCTCTCGACCATACTTTACTTGCTGGCTTTACCCACAAGCCCGCAGTCCTCTTGGCTGAAAAGCTTGTTTCTATCACCCCCAAAAATCTCACGAAGGTCTTTTTCTCCGACAACGGCTCAACCGCCGTAGAGACCGCTCTTAAAATGTCTTTTCAATACTGGCGCAACATCGGCCGCAAATCTAAAACCAAATTCCTCTCTCTCGATCTCGCGTATCACGGCGATACCGTGGGTGCGATGAGCGTCGGCGGCGATACAGTATTCAATAGGGCCTTCGATGCCCTGCGTTTCGATTCCTTTAAAGTCCCCACTCCTTATTGTTATCGCTGCCCACTCGACAAACAAAGGACTTCCTGTAACATCGATTGCATAAAACCGTTGCAAAACACCTTAAAAAAGCATAAGGATAAAATTGCTGCCGTTATTTTAGAACCTCTCCTTTTGGCGGCAGGGGGGATGATTGTCTATCCTGTCCAGTACCTCAAAAAGGCCGCCTCCCTTGCCAAAAAATACAATGTTCACTTAATCCTCGATGAGGTCGCCACCGGCTTTGGCCGCACAGGAAAAATGTTTGCCTGCCAATATGCTTCTGTCCAGCCGGATTTTATCTGTCTCGCAAAGGGGATAACTTCCGGAACGCTTCCCTTCGCTGCGACCCTGACAACCGACAAAATCTATAACGCCTTTTACGGCGATTACGAAAAGTTCAAAACCTTTTATCACGGCCACACCTATACCGCAAACCCTCTCGGTTGTGCCGCTGCTATGGCAACCCTCGAAATCTTCGAGCGGGATAAAACACTGCAAAAAGTAAAAACCCTTATCCACGTTTTTCATAAAGGTCTGGAAAAATTCAGACCGTTACCCTTTGTTGGTGACGTTAGATACATCGGTATGGTAGGGGCTTTGGAATTGGTCATAGACAAAAAAACAAAGCGCTCTTTTAACGTCAGGGAGCGAATCGGCCAACAAATCTTTCAAAAAGGCCTTGAAGAACACCTCATCCTCCGACCCCTCGACAATATAATTTATTTATTCCTTCCACTAAGCATAACAAAATACCAATTGACCGACGTCCTGAAGAAAACGTTTAAGGTTATTACAGGCTTGGTTTATTAACTCAGTAGGGCGTTTTGTCCGGTGCTATTGGACTGTAACGCTTTTTGCAAGGTTACGGGGTTTGTCAACGTCGTGCCCGCGAAGCACTGCGGCGTGATATGCCAGAAGCTGCAGTGGAATAACAGTCAGCATCGGTTGCAGCAGCTCAGGTGCATCTGGTATTGCGATTAAGTGGTCAGCGTGTTGCTTGATGTTCTCGTCACCCTCGGTTGCAATAACGATAATTTTTCCGCCGCGAGCACGGACCTCTTCGATATTGCCTATAATTTTGTCGTATTGCGGCCCGGCCGTCGCTATGAAAACCGCTGGCATACCGTCGACGATTAAAGCTATAGGCCCGTGCTTCATCTCCGCTGCAGGCAGCCCTTCTGCGTGAATGTAGCTTATTTCTTTCAGCTTCAAAGCCCCTTCGAGCGCAACCGGGTAATTAAAGCCTCGGCCTAAGAAAAGCCAGTTGTCCTTCCTGGTATTTGCCGAGGCAATCTCTTTTATCTTCGCGGATTGTTCCAGTATCCTGTTTATCTTCTCCGGTATCTGGGCGAGTTCCTTGATATATGTCCCCGCCTCTATGCTGCTGAGGTTCTTTCTTCTGCCAAGTTCTATCGCCAGCATCGTCAGCACCGCTACCTGTGCGGTGAACGCCTTTGTGCTGGCAACGCCGATTTCAGGGCCGACGTGTAAATATACCCCTGCATCCGTTGTCCGCGCAATCGATGAGCCGACAACGTTAACTATCCCTAACACCACTGCCCCGCGTTCCTTTGCTTCCTCTATTGCTGCCAGGGTGTCAGCCGTCTCTCCCGATTGGCTTATTGCTATGACGACAGTCCCGTCTTCGATAATTGGATTACGGTATCGGAATTCGCTGGCGTATTCGGTCTCTGTCGGAATCCGTGATAAGTGCTCGAATAGAAACTCACCGACCAGGGCGGCGTGAAATGCCGTCCCGCAGGCCGTCAGGATGAGCCGTTTGGTGCGTGTCAGCTCACGCAGGTATCCGGCTATACCGCCGAGTTTAATTTTCTTTTCTTTGGTATCGATTCGACCACCCATACACGTGCTCAACGCCTTCGGCTGCTCGAAAATCTCTTTAAGCATATGATGTTGGAATCCGCCGAGTTCGATTTGCTCTAATGAAAATTCTATTTCCTGCAGCTCTTTCGTCACAGTGACGTTATCGATTGTTTTCGTTCGAAACCCCTTTGAGCTGATTATGACCATTTCATTGTCGGATGGGTATATTGCCTGTTTGGTATGCTCTACAATTGCCGCAGCGTCCGAGGCCATAATATATTCGTTATCACCCACGCCTAAAATCAATGGGCTGCCCTTTTTGGCCCCGATGAGCATATCCGGAAAATCGCTGCACAATATCGCAAGACCGTATGTGCCGCTCAATTCCCCTAAAGCTTGTTGGACCGCCCATTCGAATCTGTTCTGCCCGTTTGAATTTTCTTTCTCTTTGCTTTTGGCATAGAAATACCCAATCAGGTTTGCTATCACTTCAGTATCGGTATCGCTTGCAAATTCGGCCCCCTCGCTTTCCAGCCATTTCTTCAGCGTCCCGTAGTTTTCGATAATTCCGTTGTGAACAACCGCGATTTTACCTGTGTAGTCCAGATGTGGATGTGCATTTATACTGTTCGGTGCACCGTGTGTGGCCCATCTTGTATGTCCGATGCCGAGCGTTTCATTGCTGTCGGCCTTGTCTAATATCTCTTCCAGGGCGCTGATTCTGCCGCTGCATTTTTTTACTTTTATTTCGCCGCCGCTCAGCAGTCCCACGCCTGCCGAATCGTACCCCCGGTACTCAAGGCGCTTTAGGCCTTCTATAAGAGTAGGTTGTGCACTCTTTTTACCAAGGTAAGCTACTATCCCGCACATTCATATTTCCTTAAATCCCGGAAAGCTCTGTTAAGTAAATCGGCAAAAGACACTTTATTATAAAAAAATCCAGACCGTTTCACAAATCAATTCCACTTAATCGCCTCATTAGTTGTTCTTATTTGACGTTGTTACAATTATGTAGTTTAATGTGGTTTATGTTGATTGTAATAAATTACAATGTGGGAAACGTCAAAAGCGTATGCAACGCCTTCCGCCATATCGGCTGCGAGGCGAAGTTAAGTTGCAGCCCTGAGGATATTGAAACTGCTGCCGGGCTGGTTTTGCCCGGCGTCGCTGCCTTCGGATACGCCGTTAGTGCATTAGGCCCTTTGGCCGAACTGATAAAAAAACTTGCTTTAGCAGGAAAACCTCTGCTTGGTATCTGTGTAGGCTACCAGATGCTTTTCGACCAAAGTTCTGAATACGGCCAACACAAAGGCTTCGGGCTAATAACAGGCAATGTCGTCCCCATACCTTCCTCGCAGACAGTCCCCCATATGGGCTGGAACCTCGTAAAGCTCCCCGAAGGTATGGACTTGTTTTCCGGCCTGCCGCGGCAAAAGCATTTCTATTTTGCGCATTCTTTCTATGCCGACGTTACTGACGCCGGCGCCAAAATAGCTTATACCGACTATGGTTTCCCATTGCCTGCTTCTGTCCAGAAGGTAAACATTTACGGCACCCAGTTTCACCCCGAAAAAAGCGGTGAAACCGGTCTGCAGGTTCTCGAAAATTTCTCTAAGATTTGCCGGAGGAAATCGACCTGATGTTGACAAAAAGAATTATCCCTTGTCTTGATGTTAAGGACAACCGTGTGGTCAAGGGCGTCCATTTCTTGAACCTTCGCGACGCTGGCGACCCCGTCGAGCTTGGTGCAAGATATAGCGATGAAGGTGCCGATGAGCTGGTATTCCTCGACATCACCGCCACAATTCGCTCTCGTAAAACAATCGTCGACCTCGTCGAAAAAGTTGCTGAAAACGTCTTTATCCCATTCACTGTTGGGGGGGGCATACAAACGGTTGAGCAAATTGATGAGCTTCTTAGAAGCGGTGCAGAAAAAGTTTCCGTCAATACCGCTGCCGTTCAAAATCCCAACCTGCTCACCGAAGCCGCCCAGCGCTTTGGAAACCAGTGTATCGTCCTCGCCATCGATGCCCGCCGTAGCGGAGCGAAGGCGGGTTGGCAGGTTACTGTAAAAGCCGGCTCCGAACCCACCGACCTCGATGCTGTTGACTGGGCCGTTAAAGCCGAAAAGCTCGGCGCAGGTGAGATATTGCTTACCAGTATGGATGCAGACGGCACCAAAGCTGGCTATGATAACGAGCTTAACAAAGCTGTCTCCGATGCCGTCAATATCCCTGTAATCGCATCCGGCGGGGCTGGGGAGCTTGAGCACCTTTACGATGCTATCGTTGATGGTGGCGCAGACGCTTGTCTTATGGCCTCAATCACACACTTTGAAAATTACACCATCAAACAGATGAAAGAATACCTCGCCTCCCGCGGAATACCTATGAACCTGTAGTTCGCAGATTCATTGAAGAGATGGCGGGGGGTCAGAATGTATCCAAGTATGTTTCGATTTCCCAGCTGGTAACCTGCTTTTTGAATTCGTCCCACTCTTTTGTCTTTACGTCGTTATATCTTTCAAGCAGATGTTCACCGAGGGCTTCTTGGATGGTTTTATCTTTTTTCAGTTCCTCCAGCGCCTCTGACAGTGACGTCGGCAGGGCGTCGATATTTTTCTTTATCCTGCTTTCATCATCGAGACTGTATATATTTTCTTCGACCGGCTCCGGAGGTGCCAGATTGTTTTTAATCCCATCCAGGCCCGCTTTTAACATAACTGCAAATGCCAGATACGGATTGCACGCCGGGTCCGGGCATCGCAACTCAATCCTTGCTGCTTCCGCCTTTGCCTTGAACCATTTCGGAACCCGCAAAAGCGATGAGCGATTCATTGCAGCCCAAGTAATATATACTGGTGCTTCATAACCGGTAACTAATCTTTTGTACGAATTTACCGTCGGACAAAGAATCGCGCACATCGCGCCGATATGTTTTATCTGCCCTGCAATAAAACCGTAAGCAACCTTTGACAAGTTATATTTGTGCTCCTTGTCGTAGAAGGCATTAGTTTTCGTTTTAGTATCGAACAGGCTTTGGTGCACGTGCATTCCCGAACCGGCCCAGCCTATTACAGGCTTCGGCATAAACGTGGCGTGCATATTATGCATTTGTGCTATCTTCTTCGCACAATACTTTAGCGTGAGCACCTTATCTGCTATATCCAGGCAGTTACCATAATGGAAGTCTATTTCGTATTGCCCGAAGCCGACCTCATGATGGGAAGCTTCAACTTCAATACCGAAATTCTCGAGTGCTCCGACTATCTTTTTTATCACTCTGTATCCTTCGTGTGAAGAAAGGTCGAAATACCCGCTGTAGTCTATAGGCGATGTCCTTTGTTCCTTTAGGATTCCGGCTATCGGCGAGGTCCTTTTTTCGCTGTCGGCCCTGAACAGATAGAATTCCGGCTCCGGCCCGACATTATATTCGAATCCTTCCTTTGCTGCTTCCGCTGCTGCCTGTTTAAGAATATACCGTGGGTCGCCTGCAAAGGGTTTTCCATCTGACCGGTAGATATCGCATATCAGCCTGGCGCTCTTGCCGTCTTCTGCCAGCCACGGCACAATAGCGTAAGTTGTTACATCCGGCTTCAGAAACAAATCGCTTTCTTGGATTCGGGCAAAGCCTTCAATCGAAGAGCCGTCAAACCAGACCCCGTCCCTTAAGGCGCCATCCAGTTTTTCAACCGGGATAATGACCTCTTTAATCACGCCTAATAAGTCCGTAAATTGCAGCGTAATAAATTTTATGTCCTCTTTCCTGACCTGCTCTAAAACCTTTCCAGCTTCCATTGTGGAATCTCCTTTGTGCTTTATTTACCTGGTTTCTTTTATGGGAGTTATTTTTGTCTTTACATCGAAAAGTGCAAGATAAATTTCACTTACTTTTAGCGTTTTCATAATCTGCTTTCAGGATACCGTAGGCTTCCACATCTTCGAACTTATCCCATTTCTTCAGATGTTGTCTCAGCTGGCCTTCATATAACATTCCGATTGCCCGAATAACTCGACCCGACGCAGGATTCCGTTTGAAGTGATGCGCGTGTATGCGATTCAGGTCCAGCACCTCGAAGCCGTATCTCAAAACCGCTTTGGTTGCTTCGGTGCAATAGCCGTTATTCCAGTATGGCTTACCTATCCAGTATCCAAGTTCGGCATTTTTATGTTCCTTGTTTATAGTTAATCCGATGGCCCCTATCAAATGGCCCTGCTTACGGCTGGTAATGGCGAAATTAACCAGCTTGCCTTGTGCAAATTCTTCCGCGTGAGTGCCAATCCATTTCTCTGCTATACCGTCCTCGTACGGATGCGGTATGCGAAGCGTTGTGGACGCAACGGATTTATCACCGGCCAAACGTTGAACATCGCCGCCGTCTCCAATATCAAAGCCTCTTAAGATAAGACGCTCGGTCTCAATCGAGGGATATTGTCTTGTTTCATCCCATTGGTATTTGTATTCTGCTTTCATTTTTTACTCCTGCTGACTTCACAGTGTAATATTTTTGGACATAACTTTCACGTCAGTTCGTTCAGCCCAGCCGTTTTTCTTCCAGAACTCCTGACCGCCGGGGTTGTCGGCGAAAACGAATATATTGCATTTCCGTATACCGAGCATTCGCAATTTCGAAATTACCTTATCCACCAGCGCAGTGCCGATGCCTTCGTTGCGATGCGCCTCAGCGACGGTTAGATGGTGCAGGTACCCGCGTCTGCCGTCATGTCCGCATAATACCGCCCCGAGGACTTTCCCTTTTTCAAATGCTGCAAAGCTAAGACCCGGATTGCGCTGAAGATATATCCCGATTCTTTCTTTCGTATCGACATCTCTGTCCAGTCCAACTCCCTCGGTGCTCTGCCACAGCGAAAGAACCTCTTCGCAATTCTTAATTGTCAGTTCTTTAATTTCCATAATTGCCTCCCGCGTCTTTGCTCTCGATAATTTTTACCGAATTAAAAAAGCCTTCCAGGACTCCTTTGCCCTGGAAGGCTTTTTTATTATCTCAAAAAATATAAAAATTCTTCTAAGGGCTGTCCTCCTTAATCGGCACGGAAATGTTAAGGTCGGTGTACATTGTCTGTACCGCAGCAAACGGCCTCATTAGGCGCAAAAACTTCGCGCCTGACCAGTTGCTGGCCGAACATTTCTGTTTGTATGTTCTGTTCTTAATCATCGAAATAATCCCGCGAAAATCTAAAAGCACAAAGGTTATTAAAACAGAAACTTTTTGTCAAGAAAAATTAAAAAAAATTTCATTTGAGGTTACTCACTTACGTCTCAGCCGAAAGTAGCCGAAAAATAAAGAGCAGTTCAATAATCAGCTGTTGGGTTGTTTATTAAATGAAGCTGTCAAAAAAAGATTTAACTGATATACCGCTGATTTCTCTTGTGGCCGCCAATCTCTTGCCGTTGTGGGGCGTGTGCTTTCTAAAATGGGATGCCTTTTACATAATCCTGTTATACTGGTCGGAAAATCTCGCTGTCGGCTTCTATAACGTTCTCAAAATCGCCGCTGCTGAAGTAAAGCACCCTATAGAGCACTTGGCCAAATTATTCCTCATCCCTTTTTTCATAATTCACTACGGCGGTTTTATGGCAGGCCACGGTTTCTTTGTCCTCGCCTTCGCCCAGAAAGCTCACGAGGGTCCTTCTGTTCCTTCTATATCCGGCCAATCGTGGCCGTGCTTCCTTGTCTTTATCCAGTTGCTGATTAACGTAATAAGACAGATGTTTCTGATTATCCCCTCGCAGATGAAATTCGCTATCCTCGCCTTATTCGTCAGTCATGGTGTTTCCTTCGTCTATAATTACCTGCTGAAAGGCGAGTACAAAACCGCCAAACCGAAGGATTTGATGAATCAGCCGTATGCGAGGGTTGTTGTCCTGCATATCGCACTTTTAGCCGGCGGCGTTTTCGCAATGGCCGTCGGCTCGCCGCTGCCTTTGCTTTTTATCCTTATAGTCGGGAAAATAATCCTGGATATAAAAATGCACCTGCGCGAGCACAAAAAGGCAAAACCAGTCGCCTGACCGGCTTTCTTCTTGTTTTTCAGTCTAACCGCCCCTCTGAAACCGCTGGCAAATTTCCGAAATAATTTTTTTGAAGTCGTTTTGCCTTGTATAAAGAACAATTCTTATACTTTAATTGTTGGGTATAAGTATCGAATTTGGATACTACGGGGGCAATTATGAAGCTGAAAACCTTATCCTTATGCAGGGAGTTTGTAGACTTTCTCAGCAGGGAGGCTATTATCGGTCAAAAGTACGCCCGAGTCGGGGATTTACTGCTGACCTTTAGGCTGTTAAGCACACCTAATCTTTCATCCGAAAGCAAGCTCGCATACGCTTACTTGTTTTCTCACAGGCACGATGTTACCGGCTGCAGAATCCCTGTCTTATGCAGGGATTTATCGATGACGCCCAGCCAGGTGCAGAGTAGCTTAAAGGAGCTGGAGAACAAAAAGCATATTAAGTTAATCACAGCCCTTCGTAACGATGATTTAATGATTTTTGCCTATTACTACGACATAGTTGACCCTGCTAAGTACGGCATGCTCGATACCGAAAATGAGCAATGCTCTGCTACATACAACTAATCATAGAATAATCGCAGATTTCTCACCCCAACCGGGTCCGAGAGCCGTTGCAATCTCAATTCTACTATCAACTAACGACCGGCGATGCGCGCTGCTATTATTCTGATGGTATCAGTCCGTCTTCAAGCCAGCTATCCGCCAGGATAGCAAAATCCTTGAAATTGACATTATCATCCTTATACAGGTCCTCGCAGCAGCCAATATCAAGCCACTTATCTGTCATTATTTTCAAATCCAGCCAATCAACTACACAATCACCATCCAAATCACCTGCAGCAAGCTCAGGACGGCATCTGCGCTTATTTACACAGCTGGATATCTTCAAAGTACACTACTCCATCATTTGCAGCTTGGTCATCTTCGTTACCAAAGCCGATAATAATTCTCGCAACTCCGGTCAGGTCCACGCCGTTAAAATCTGTTAGTGGAATATTCCACTCCTGCCACTCTTCAATCCGGAGGTCATTTATATCACCATAGTCGGTGTAATATACTTTTGCGCTACCACTGTTGCTATCGATTACCGTAAGATACATATCATCATTCGGAACCCTATTGGGATTGGTCGCTTCGCCATAGAACCGCAGCGACAATGCTATAGCACCCATACCAAGCCAGTTCGAGCTAATTCCGCTCGGTAAATCATTAATATACGCTCTGGCCTCAGAATAGTATGGCGGGAATTCGTAATTCTTGTAATCATACCTCATCGAGTTGCCATCGATAACGATAGTGTATTCCAGACTAACTTCCGCGGAGGTCTTGGGGGCCTCCTGGGACCAATAATCCTTCCACACCTGCCTCAGAGCGATGGTGTCTTCATACGAATCAAAATCTTCCACAACATAACAATCCAGCACTGTCCTGAAGTGCCATACATCGCCTCGCCATATATTTGAGCCATTGACCTCATCAATCCGCCAGTAGTAACATTGGTTCGGCTCGAGAAGTCCGGTGCAGGGGTCATAACAGTTAGCGTCTTGGCACCCTCTGCCCGGCGGCTTATTGGGGTCATTAGCATCGTTTACATCGTTAAAATCGGTGCCGAAATATATACAATGTTTATCAGCTTTCACCCCCGGCTTCCAACAAATAACTACATCCCGTGGAACATCTGTTTCACCGCAAGCCGGACTCGGGCAATGCGCACGTAGAAAAACATTGCAATCTTCCGGGTAATATTCGTCCACACCCATATCGACGCGGGGTTCATCAGCACAGCCCATTATTCGCGGCTCACCGTCAATATCAGTTTCATTAGGTTCAGCCACATAGTTCGGGTCTCCTGCATCGATACAAGGCGAGCACAGCGTCAGATGATAGCCATCCGGCTTAAACATTGGGTCTGCGTCTATATTACCCTCGCCTTCATGGCCGCCTTGAATATCGCTATAGGTAACATTACCGTCTGAGATTTGTCCGTAATCATTGCCACGGATGATACAGTTCGTGACAACTTGTGAACCAGAATTATATATCCCTCCATTGCCGAATGCTATGTTTCCGATGAATATGCAGTTGGTCACTGTCGAACTGCCATTATTGAACATCCCGCCGCCGCTCCAATCGGCAAAGTTTCCTTTGAATATACAATTTCTCACCTTTGGGCTGCTATAAGAATCGTTGTACATCCCGCCGCCATAAAATGCAAAGTTTTCGCTGAATGTGCAGTTCGTCACCTTAGGGCTGCCGCCGTCGTTATACATCCCGCCGCCATTATAATTATTGGGGCTATAGCCGCCTGTAATAGTAAAGCCGTCTATGACAGCCGAGTTGTTGGTGTCACTTCCCGTTACAACATGATAGCTGTTTTCAGCCCGGCAGGGGTCGTTATATAACTCCCACGGGTCAACAACCTCGGAGTCGTTCCCTTCAAGGTCACCGCTGAGGATAGTTTCGTATTGTTTGATACCCCGTACATTCGGGTCTGGCTCACCGAACCCCGCGTAACCGCCCTTAATTTCCACACCGTTGATTAGCTCAAATGTTGCTTCCCTGTCGCCCGTGCCGTTGGGATGCAAAGAACTCCTGTCCGGTTTATATGTCCCCTCAGCCAACCGAATCTCATTATAATCGCAGTTTCTCGCAGCCAAAAGAGCATCCTGCAAGTATTTATAAGCGTCGGCCCAACTTGTGCCGTTATTGTTGCCATTAGCATCTGCATCAACATAAACTACAGGTATATCCATCCAGCAGCACACGTTCGTGTCTTCGTAAACAGTCACGGCGCTGGTCATACAGTCCCCTGCCATTTCACAATGGTTTATTATTCTCCCACCTGAGGCGGCTATCATATTAACCTTAACAACCAAATTAACACAACCACAGGCATCCGAAGGAAATGCTATGTTCCAGGTTACTGCGTGGCTTCCCGGATTATAAACCCCATCATTTGAAGCCGAGACAAAGTCCACTTCATTCGGCAGGTTATCGTCGATTACTACATTCGAATCGCTGTATCCGTTAGCTGCGTAGCAGATGTCATAGGTTATGTTTTCCCCCGGCCCGACACAACCTGTGATATTATCAACCTTTGTAAGCGTCGGGCAGCAACACACGGCTGTGTTTTCACAAGCACTCACGGCGTTGGTCATGCAGTCCCCCGTCATTTCGCAGCAGTTAGTAATTGTCCTGCTAGGCTGATGACAGAGAACCTTGGCTGTCAGCGTAACACAATTTGAGTCATTCGGCCCTAATGTTCCAATATCCCAGGTTACTGTTCCGGAGATATGCTCATAGTTGCCGGTGGCCGATATAAATTCCAATTCGGGTGGCAAGTCGTCAACGATTACGACATTCGTATCACCGTAGCCGTTGGCATCGTAGCAGATATTGTAGGTTATATAATCACTGGGGCCGACGCAATTGCCATCAGGAATATTATCTATCTTGGTGAGCGTCGGTGGTCCGCATACTTGTGTGTGTTCACAAGCAGTAATAGCAGTGGTTATACAATCGCCCATCATATCGCAGCAGTTAGTAATTGTGCCGCTCGGCTGAGAACAGAGGACCTTGGCTGTCAACGTAACACAATTTGAGTCATTCGGCCCTAATGTTCCAATATCCCAGGTTACTGTGCCGGAGATATGCTCATAGTTGCCGGTGGCCGATATAAATTCCAATTCGGGTGGCAAGTCGTCAACGATTACGACATTCGTATCACCGTAGCCGTTGGCATCGTAGCAGATATTGTAGGTTATATAATCACTTGGGCCCACGCAGTTGCCATCATTAACATCGACCTTCGTAAGCGTCGGACAGCAGACGGGAGTGTGTTCGTAAGCTCTGTCCAAAAGCATATCGCCGCTTTTTATCTCGCACTCATTTGTGATTGTCCCATTCGGCTCAACACACGGCTTTACCCTGACTTTCAGCATAACAAAACCTGCATCTCCCGGATGAAGAGTCCCGATATACCAGGTAAAAGTACGAGGACCTGGATCATAAGCCGAAAGCCAGTTGTCGGCGAAAACAGCGAAGTCCAGAAAATTGATAATATTATCAACAGGCTCAAAAATATTGCAGATTTGATTCCAACTTTCTTCGTCCTTTTTGCTTAACCAGGCTGACGCCAAAATGGCCAAATCATCAAAGTCAACAAAGCCATCACCGTTAAAGTCAGCTAAAATTGAAACAAAATCAACTTCATCTGGCAGATAATCAATAATACTCACATTGTTTATATCCGGGCGGTTCGGCCCGGCAGGATAATTGTAATCAATCCTGTAATTTGTCTCATCACCCCACCCCACACATCCACCCTCATTTACATCATCAACCTTGGTTAACTCAGGTCGTGGCGTTGGCCACGGTCCTGAAGGTATTTCAAGAGCCAGTAAGGCCCACTCGGTACCCAAGACATTACCATAAGAGCTATACCAATAGCCGTTACTTTGCTGGGTATTGACAAGGTTATCAGCGAAATCCGCGTACCAGTCTCTTTCATTGCCATCAACCACTATCGTGTTGATATCGCTATACCACAGACCATTAGCAGTGCAATACATTGCCTGACAGTCACCGCTCCAACCGGAACTCCACTTTCGACCGATATATGCTAAAGCCCGCTGAAAATTCGGGTCTTCCGGAGTAATTTCGGCAAACGTCATTTGAAAAACGAGGTTGCCTGTCCTCAAAATGTTCGCGCTACTTGGACTTGTATATCCTGAGCCGCCGTCATCATCGCCACCATCTATTTGAATATAATCAATCCAAATTTTAAGTTCGTCTTTTACGAACTGTGGAATCGAGCAAAGAAAACCATAACGCGGCGACTCCGCATAACCCAGCCCAGAAACAGCATAGCCGGAATTTGAGTTGTCCGCCCAACCTTCATTATGAGAATATCCCCAGCCGCCTCGTCCGCTGCCGCTATCAACTTGGCCGAAAGCCATATAATCGACCATGTCAGTCAGGACCTGTTTGTAAGTCCAACCGTGCACCGGCGAGCCGGGTGAATTGACTTCCCTGTCCGGCGCCCGACTGGCCGCAATGGCCATCATTGCAATTCCCGTCTCATACGTTATAGCTCCAGTACTAACGTACACCCCAATACCATCCCCATCAGTATTAGGATCACCGGCTGGCTGGTTGGGAGTACTGATAATACTCATCTGACTGAACAGATACGCTAATCCATTCTCCACATTTTCCTTATATGGATAGCAGGGGTCAAATGGTGTATATTCTAATTCGAACGCCCGTTCTTCCAGCTTAATCAGTGCAAGGCCTGTCGGCCCACCCATGTAGCCCCCATCTTGCCAATACCCCGTGGATGAATTCTGTTGAGCCGCTAACCAGGCGACCCCATCCTCGATTGCCTGCTCAATCTCAGTTGGAGTCGCGGCCTCGGCTTTTCCGCAAATGCCGCTGATGAGCAAAATTAGCAATATAGTGACGAATGACTTTTTCGCTTGCCTGTGGTGAGCTTCGTCGAACCATTTTTTTCCAGTTTCCATTTTTTCTCCCTTTCAAAAATTTCGTTCTAAGTTTTATGTTGGACGTTCATTGTTCATTTTGAATTTGTGCCATTGGCATGGAAAGGCCATTTAGGATTTAGAGTTTAGTATTTATGATTCTAATTTATTCTTCTGTCATCCATCTTCCCTAATCCATCTTCGTTCTTAGTTCGATGTTGGATATTCGATGTTCGTTGTTTGTTTCTCGTCCATCCTCCATCGTCTCTCATCTATCTTCCTTCTTCCATCGCCCCTCATCTGTCTTCTCGCATTGAGTATCAAGCATCAAGCTTAATTATAATGAGCACTGCTCCTCATAATTTGTTACACTTTTTTTTCAAAATTTCACAAAATCTGCAAAATTGCGACGCCTCCACTTATAACCAGTGTTAATCCGTGTCTAAAAAACTTGTGTCTATTTGTGTTCATTCGTGGTTAATTTCTCTTCGCGCCTTTTGTGCCTTTTCGTGGCTTTTTTAAAAAGTTTTTATTTTCACGGCGCAGACTTTATGCACCATCAGCATTTAATAAACCCTTTAAGAATCGAAATGATAATTCACACTTTTCCAACACCGCATCCTGCTTTCAGAATAGATTGGAATACAAAATCGCTGTTGCATTGTGCATTATATGTTCTTGTTGCCCGTTGTCAAGAATGTTCTTGTAATGTTTGTGATAAATCTTAAATTTTTACTTCCACTCCTTGCAGAAAATTCGTGCCTTAAAAAAAAACCTGTTAATCTGGGCAACTCGCCTCTGGCGTCCCGAGCCTTGCTGAGGGATCTAATTCTGCCTTCTGCTTGGATACTTATTTCAACTTTTCACCTGCTCCACTTTTCAAATGCTCTCCGCTTCGGCCGCCTCCGACGAGATACTCTTTACGAGATACGGAAAAATTTTCCATTTTTTTCGAACGTTTCCATACAACTTTTGAATATTTCTATACTTTTTTCGAACGTTTCTATACGTTTTTCGAACGTTTCTATATAGTTTTCGAACGTTTTCGAATATTTTCCATCATATACTCATAAACCAGCGCCGTTGACCCCTTTCGATGCATTTTGCGAAAAAATTTGCGAGATTTTTTCCTTGCCTATCTTACCCAAATTTCCCATTTTTAAAACCGAAACCCCACAAAATGAAGCCCAAATGGGGTTTAGCATTGACAAGGCCTGGTTTCAGTGTAAATTAGCTTACGTAAAATTTATCACTTCCGAATGAAAGGGAAAAGAATGGCTATTAAACGAATTATTGTTCATAGTCTCGAAATTGAGGATAAGCCCGGAAGTTTGCAGAAGTTCTTGGCCAAGGTTGCTTTAGAGAAAGTTGATTTGCTTTGTTTTGCAGCATTTTCTGCTGGTAATGGCCGTGGTCAAGTCTATCTAAGCGCTAAGGACCCTCAGAGCCTTGCTGGTTGTGTGCAGTCGGCGGGTATTAAGGCAACTGCTGCGACCGGCTTTATCATTGCTGGCGAAGACAAAGTAGGCTCTGCTGCGGAGTCGCTAAAGGGCCTTGCCGATGCCGGCATTAACGGAGTTGCCGGTGCTGCAATGGTTTGTGACGGACAATATCAGATGTTGATTGTAGTAAATGCCGCCGATGGTGATGCTGCGGAAAGCGCTCTGCAGGCATAAGGCCAAGGCTGGCTTTTGGGCTGTGATGGATTTATCACGGCCAGAAAGCAGCAACGGTAACAATAAACCAAATCAGCAGGCCGAGGACAATTTTCGTAGTTGTGCCGAGGAAGCGGCCAAGGCCTGCGCCAAATCCTAAACGAAATGTATATTCCATTCGGCGTCCTTTGAAGGCTTCGAAGACACAGGCCCCGATAGCTGCACCGGCGCAGGAGCCAAGAAGCGTGCCGAGCAGGGGTATGGGAATCAGGAAAGTGCCGAGGACCGCACCGCCGACAGCGCCGATGATAGCTCCGAGTGAACCGAGCAAGTGTGCGCCGGCCTTTTTCGCCCCGACCACTCCGCCGAAGAATTCGACCACCTCGCCAAGAAAAGCAAATGCTGTTATAGCAACTAAAGTATAGGAGGAAAACATCTCATCTTCAGCGTGCCACCAGGCGAACAGAGCTGTTGTTATAACGATAAGCCAGTTACCCGGCAGCGCAAAAGGAACAAGTGCAAGCCAAAAAGTGTTGAGAAGAATCAGAATTGTTGACCAAAGATAAAGCATAGCTCGATTGTAAACCAAGAACATAAGGGGGAAAAGTGAATTTATGGGCGATTGCGGAGGATGGTTAGAGCAGATGGCCAAAAAATTGCAGTGATAATTTCATTATAATAGTTTTTCTTCCGGTTGGATGCTATGCTTTATCGGACAGAGGATAAAGTTACCTACTTCATTTGGTTAGATGGTTTGATTAGCTCGAAATTTGTATTTATATTTTTATTAGGCGGTTTTCAGGGGTTTTTTGCGTTTTTGTGGAGCTGCTGTAGCGCTGCTTAACGGAATTTTGCCTGTTAACAGCACATACATTGGCTTCGACGGGACTTAAGCAGAACGTCCTCTAATAAAAGTGCTGCACTGCACCTGATTCTGTGCCGATATGGATGGTTGTTGATTAAGATTTTTTGAGAATATGCATAAAAAGGCTGTTATTCTTGGTTTAGTGCTATTACTCGCTGGCGCTGCTGCGATGAGCTGGAGCATCGCCGAGAAAAGAACGGAGCAGAAGCAAGCTGCCTTTTATAAGGCTAAATATGCTTCGGAGCTGGACGATTATTTAAAGCAGTATAATGAATGGTTGCAAAAACCCCCGGAGCAGCGTGGCCGATTACCATGGGGACTGGACGAATATGGCAAGGACGAAATAGAAGTTCAGTCGCAACAGAAACAGCAGGGGCGACTCAAAGCCGACATGGATAAATTAGCTGCTGGTGAAAGAGATGTATATCCTTTTGCTGATGTTTTTTATGGTGATAACTGGCAAGATGAATTAAGCAAATACAAAGAGCGAAAAGAGCAGAGAGAGTTTATTCTTACCTGCTCTATTGTAAGTACATCTGCAGGGGGAGCGATTTTCGGCTGGTACTTGCTGTTATGGACGGCCCGGCGGATTATTAGAGTTTTTTCTCATTTGAAGAAATTTTTCGCCGATTTTTTCAGGAGTCGGAAAGAAACAGGAGATAAACCTCTGCCTATAGCCGATGCGCAAGATGAGGAAGAAAATTCGGAGCATAGGCAGGAACCCTACGAGTCCCGTAAGACCTCTGATTACTTACGGGACGAGCAGCAAATCCAACTTACAAAACATTCAGATGTCCTTACAAATTCAGGCTGGCACAGTTTCGAGGGTAGCCCGGGCAGGCCCTATTTTAGAAGCATAGGCAGAGGTGCTAAAGCTGATAAAGCGGCTTCGGGACTCCAGAATATTGCCGTGCAGCTTCCTGATGAAGACTGTACCGAATCTACAGTGCCATCAAAAGTTAGCACTGAAGGTCTTAATCAGAATACAGTGCAGCTTAACGGCTTGGTCCAAAATGTTCAGCAGAGCACGCTTCAGGATTCAGAACCACTTGGAAACAGCCTTAGAGAATTGACCCAACATATGTCAGCGATTCGTGAATACGCCTCTCAGCAGCAGGACAGGGTCGAAAAACTTCAGGAGGGGTATGACTGGGGTATTATCAGAACATTTTGCCTGCGTGTTATTCGATGCATTGACAATCTTGAGGAGCGTATAAATCGATTCTCTGAGCAGGGTGACGAAGCAGTGGACTTGAGGGAATTGAGGGATGAGCTGCTTTTTGCTCTTGAGTCCAGCGGTATTGAACAATTTGAGCCGGAAATCGACAGCGATTTTCGAGGGCAGGAAAGATGCGCAGAGGCGGTTAAAGACCGGCAAGACTGCGATGACCCGGATATGACAGGCAAAATCGCGAAAGTAATCAAACCGGGTTATCAATACGTTATTGACCAAGAGAGTATCAAGGTGGTACGAACGGCTCAGGTGAAGCTATATAATTGATTGTTGGTTGAGGCATAAAACGAGAGACGCAATACGATATACGTGTTATGAAATATGAAACAAAAGGTGCAAAATGGCTAATAAAAAGGATAGTATAGCTGGTATAGTCGGTATAGACCTCGGGACAACCTTTTCAGCATTAGCGGTTCTCAATACTATCGGAAAGCCCGAGATAGTCCCGAATGCTGATGGTGAAAGGCTCACGCCATCAGCGATTTTCTTCGATGAAGAGAATCCTGAGCTAATCAGGGTGGGTGTCGAGGCGATCAATTCACGGTATCTAAATGCCGAAAGGTCTGTTCGTTGGATAAAGCGGCACATTGGCGATACGAATTACAGAAAGAGTGTTGATGGTAAGGACTGGACAGCTGTGGAATTATCGTCTTTGATTCTGAAGAAGCTCAAACAGGAGTGTTCATCTGAGAATTGTGAAATTTGTGACGCCGTTATTTCTGTCCCCGCCCACTTTGACGAAGTTCGTAGAAAAGCAACAATGGACGCAGGGACTATGGCGGGATTAAATGTGATAGGGATTGTCAACGAACCTGTGGCTGCTGCGCTGTATTATGCTACCACCAGCCAGGTTTCAGGGAGGGTGCTGGTTTATGACCTCGGCGGCGGAACTTTCGATGTAACTATATTGGACGTCAAGGGACATCAAATGGATGTAGTTTGTTCGCAGGGTGACCACGCACTCGGGGGTATTGATTTAGACAAGAAGATACTGGAGATACTGGAGGAAAGCTACAGGGACAAATTCGATGCCGAGCTGATTAATTCGGATGAAGAAAGGGCAAAGTATGAAGATGAAGCCGAGGATATTAAAAAGACATTGTCAAGGCGTCAGGTCGCCAAGAAGATAATCTATGGACCAGCGGGCAGTAAAAAAATGGAAATTACCCGCGAAATGTTCGAGGAAGCTATTTCCTCGTTGGTATCCCGTGCAGATATCTTGCTGGAAGTGGCCCTTGAGGAAGCAGGTGTTGAACCTTCCGGAATCGATAAAGTGCTTTTGGTAGGTGGCAGCACTCGAATCCCCTTAATCCAGGAGCGTCTGGAAAAAAAGTTCGGATTTGCGCCTGAAACAGCGGTTAATGTAGATGAGTGTGTTGCACTTGGTGCTGCTTTGCATGCAGGATTGACAATGCTGAGAGAAAAACCCGATGCGGTGCCGGCGGGAATCGCAGGGGGGCTGCGGGATATTAACCTTACAGACGTTTGTAATCACAGCTATGGTACTATTTGCGCTCCTGTTGATAAAGAGACCGGTCGACGCGTAATTGAGAATCGAATCATCCTGAAGAAAAATACTCCACTGCCCTGTGAAAGTATACAGATGTTCTATACTATGTCTAAGGGGCAAACGGAGGTCGAAGTGACTATAACTCAGGGTGAGGACACCGCTGTTGAGTATGTAAACAAGATTGCAACACATAAATTTGAGCTTCCTCCGGACAGGCCGGCTCGATGCCCAATTAAGGTTACTTATAGCTATGATGTAAACCAGAGGATGCACTGCAGGTTTGACGACCTCAAGTCCGGCAGAGTCCTTGAAGTCGATTTTTGCTTAGGCCAAGACGGCGAAATGTCAGAGAGCGACATAAAAGAGGGAACCGGTAAATTGGAGATGGTCAAAATCGAATAATGATGTTTGCAGGTATTTAAAGGGGATGAGATTCTGAAACCAATTTTGAAAACACCTGTGGTGGTTGGCTTTCTTCGTTTGGTTAGGGATTTTAACTTTCCATTTTTGTGTAAAACAATCCCTGATCAAATTACCGAGCCTGCTTTACAGCCGGACTTGAACATTCTTAACTGCCGTGTTCAAGTGAAGCAAGAGGGGCGGGACAATTCCACTTTCGATTGTTTCAACGTGCAGATTTGTGGCACAATTGAAGCTCCCGGTGATATGCACTATACGGTTGTGAAAATTTCTATCAAAGATGTAACAGATGGAAATGGCAACGTGCTTCCGGTTCACAGCCGTGTTAGAAAATGGCAGATGGGGGATTCACCCGTTTTTTGTTACAAATCAGATCTTGGCAGGCTTTCTGGTTCAAAGACCACCCTGCCAGAATGGGTTACTGTTGCTCAGGTGCCGCTTAACTGGCTGCTGTTTCCTCAAGCAGGCACGCGAGACCTGCAGTTCAGCACGTCAATACTATCACGCGAATCGGGTTATGAACTTGCCTGTGCTAGATGTGCTTTTACTTACAGAAGTTACGCTTTTGGTTATATCGAGCTTAAAGAAAATATTCGGCGTGCAAAAACCTTGGCGGTCGCACTGGGATTTGCCGTCAGTGCCGCAGATAATAAACTCTACTGTTGCGAGGTAGAGCTTATAAAAAACTGGGCAAGAGCTAATGTCGGTGCTTCTCAAACTTCCGGTAAAGCCGAGCGAAAGCTTGAGAAGGCGTTGGACACAACGGTTGCTTTTTTCCGCGAGGGGGGCAAAATCGACGCCCATAAAATTTGTGAAGAAATGGTTGATATTATGCCGGTAGCACAACGTTATGACATTTTGGACCTTTGTTTGCGTGTAGTGCAGGCTAAAGGTGTTGCTGCTGCGGAAGAGTTGATTCTTTTAAAAAAGCTGGCAAGCTGGCTTGAAGTCGATACTAACAGGTTCCACTGCATGATGGAGAAAATCCTTCCGGTCAGTATGCATGAAGTTGAGGATACGGAAGCTATCCTTGGGGTTACTTCTGGTATGAGCAAGGAGGAGATTCGGCTGTATCTGAATAAGGAGTATCGCAAATGGAATGCGAGAGTTATCAATTTCGACCCTGAAATCCAGGCTCAGGCGGATTATATGCTCAAATTCATTGCAGAGGCAAGAAACGCATACATAGGGTAGGGTTCCTATTTTTAAAACTCATTGCAAAATGGGGCCCAAAAGAAGCCGGCATTTTGGCTGAATGGTTGCCACTCACTAATCACCAATTACAAATCATCGCTCTGCATATTATGGAATTATGCAGACCAACAAGAAAAATGTCTCTAACGGTGTTTGCAATGGCTGTGAGAAGGTATATAATGTTTGGTGAGTGGTAACTTTTTAACCATTTAGCCAATTACAATAAGTGGTGAGGTGAGATTATGCTCAAATACAAGATGAAATTGGTTCCCCTTAAAGGGGGTTCCTTTATAATGTTAGCAGTGGTGATCGGACTGTTGGCTTCGCCGACATTCTCGGCGGAAACGTGGCGTTTGAACGAGGGGGGGCAGTGGGAAGCTGTATCGGCTAAAGGTGAAGATAAATATATTCTGGCGGTGGCTGAAGTAAAAAAGCTGGTCAATATGGGAGAAACTTCAGCAGTTGCCCAGGCAATAGATAAACTTAAAAAAAACTTCCCGGAAACTGCAGGGCCTGATTTGGATGCCTTTATCAAGGCAGAGATGTTTTTTTGCGAGGGGAAATTCACCAGGGCAGTCAAGAGTTATGATAAGTTTTTGGAGGAATTCCCATCGAGCAGACTTTACGAAGCAGCTCTGGACAGGCAGTTTGCCGTAGCTACGGCTTTTTTAGGCGGCCAGAAAAAAAGAGTGCTCGGGGCGTTCAAAATGAGTAGATACGCTGAGGGAATTAAAATTATGGAAAGGATTAGTGACAGGGCCGGCAGTGCACCCGTTGCTAAAAGAGCGGCTATGGCAGTGGCTCAAAGCTATGAAAAAAGAGAAAAGTACACCGAAGCATATCATAAATGGTCGGAAGTTTCCTCACGATGGCCGACCGGCCAGATGGGTAAAGAGTCACTGTTAGGTATGGCTCGATGCAAGCATGCTGCGTATAAAGGGCCGACGTTTGACGTCTCCAGCCTGATTAGTGCGAAGAGCTATTACGAGAATTTCAAATTGAGGTATCCTGAAGATGCAGGGAAGATTAATGTTGATAAAACATTAAATCAGATAGATGAGCAGCTGGCTTACAAGGAATTTATTACAGGTGAGTATTATCGGAAAAGCGGTGATAAGCAGTCAGCTAATCTTTATTATCAAAGGGTTTTGGATAATTGGCCGGGCAGTAAAGCGACAGAAATGGTAAAAAAAGCGATGAAAGAGGAGAGATCAGGTGCCAAAAAGGAGAAAAAATGGAAGGACAATGTCACAGAGAAACTCGAAAAGTTGCTTTTATAATTTCCTTCAGCTTGATTGTCGCAGCATTCACGAGTTTTTACGGATGCGCTGAAATGAACGGCTATTCCAACGAATCGCTGTTTCCGGAGGAGGTAGGCAGCGTATACGTGGAGATGTTTGACAACCGCAGCTTCAGGCGGGGAGTGGAATACGAACTGACCGACGCCCTGGCGAAGCGCATCGAGGCAGAGACGCCATATAAGGTAATCTCCAGCAGAGACCGGGCTGACACCGTAATAAGCGGCCAGATTGTATCAGTTGATGAGTCGCGGATAAGCACGGAGCGACAGACCGGCCGGGCTATGGAGAAAGAAGTGGAACTTCGGGCTGTAGTTAACTGGAAAAATCTAAAAACGGGAGAATTGCTGATAAGCAACCAGTACGTCAGTGCCTCGGCGAGCTATTCTGAGTGGCAGCAGCAGGGTTTCCGCTATGGCTCGACTCTTGCGGCAAACAATTTGGCGCAAAGAATCATCGAGCTGATGGAAAAAGAATGGTAAAATGGTGAATTGTGACTGATAAGCTGAGCCAATAGAGACGAGATATAGATTATGGGCAAAAATCAAAGCAGAAAGCCGTCTCGGTTACGTCGTGGTCCACAGGACAAGTCCGGCAAAAAGCCTCCGCTACCGAGCTATAAACATGGGCCTTTTAGCTACTTGATAATTGGAATTATGCTGATTACTGGGACAATATTGCTGCAACAGTGGCAGAGTGTTGAAGAGATTCGCTGGGATGAATTTATCGATTATGTTGAGAGCAATTGGGTAGAGAGTGTTACCATAAAAGACACGGAAATAGTAGGTAAATTCAATGAGCAGGGAATTGCCGGTAGGGGGGGCAAAAGCAAAGGTTCTTTTGCGGTTTATTATAAGGCTGAAGTGCAGGGCGAGCAGCTCGGCAAGTTGTTGGAGAAAAACGCCATAAAGATTAATAGTGAGCCGCCGCGCATCTGGCTGTGGAATCTGGCGAGTATGATATTTCCAATACTTTTAATGCTTGGAATTATTTACTTTTTGTTTGCTCGCAATCTTCGCAGCGGTGCCGGCGGGATGCTGATGTCATTTGGTCGAAGCAGGCATCGGTTACAAAGCAAAGACCGTGTCCAGATAACGTTTAATGACGTCGCTGGTGTCGAAGAAGCAAAGGAAGAGGTCGCTGAGATAATCGAGTTTTTGAAGAACCCGAAGAAATTTCAACGTCTTGGCGGCCGAATTCCACGCGGTGTTTTACTTGTTGGACCGCCGGGCTGCGGAAAGACACTGCTTGCCAAGGCGATAGCCGGCGAGGCTGATGTTCCGTTCTTCAGTATATCCGGCAGCGATTTCGTGGAGATGTTTGTCGGTGTGGGGGCGTCTCGTGTGCGTGACTTGTTCAAGCAGGCCAAAGAAAATTCGCCTTGTATTATTTTCCTTGATGAAGTTGACGCTATCGGGCGGAAACGCGGCCCCGGCTACGTCGGCGGGGGACACGACGAACGTGAACAAACACTAAATGCGATTTTAGTTGAGATGGACGGTTTCGATACAAACGACCAGGTAATAGTGATAGCAGCGACCAACCGGGGCGATATTTTAGACCATGCATTAACTCGGCCGGGGAGATTCGACAGACAAATTTCAGTGCCCCTGCCGGATTTGAAAGGTCGCCTTGAAATCCTCAGGGTTCACGCGAGGAAGGTAAAATTGTCTCCTGATGCAAACATGGAAAGATTGGCTCGTGGGACACCAATGTTTAGCGGGGCAGACCTGGCCGCTATTATTAACGAAGCGGCTCTGGCGGCAACTATGGCTGACAAAGATTCTGTTGAGACGGACGATTTAGAAGAGGCACGGGACAAAGTTCGATGGGGAAGGGCCAGAAAAAGCAGAGTTGTCGATGAGTATGACAAGAAAATTACCGCTTACCATGAGGCAGGGCATGCGTTCGTTCAATCGGTGCTGAAGGATGCCGACCCTTTGCATAAAGTCAGTATTATACCTCGTGGTCCTTTCGGCGGGGCAACTTTTGCACTTCCGGAAAAGGACCGCCTGCATTATACGAAAAGATATTGTATGGCACTTTTACAGGTGTGTTTCGGTGGACGCATCGCCGAAGAGATGTTCTGTGATGATATATCCAGTGGTGCACAGGCAGATATCCAGCAGGCTACCAGTATTGCAAGGCAGATGATTTTGACCTGGGGTATGAGTGAAAAACTTGGCCTAATCAGCTACGAGCCGGAATCGGGGATTAGGGACCTGATGTACATAGTTCCTGGAGAGAGGGAGTATTCGGAGAAGACGGCTGAGGAAATTGATGGTGAGGTGAGAAAACTTGTTGACCAGGCTTACAAAAAATCAAGGGAATTGATAGAAGCAAATAAAGATAAGCTTGATAAAATAGCGAAGTCTCTGTTGAAATACGAAACCCTTGATGCCGATGATGTTAAATTGATTCTCGAAGGCGGCGAGCTGGACAAACCCACAGTTTCCGATTTGTTAGCTGCCGAGCAGGCCAGGAATAGTCAGCCGAGCTCCGAGCAAAAGCAGCAAAAAGAGCAGTCGTGAGAAAAAGTAAAATAGTGAAAGCAAAAAGGTAAAAGTACGGACAGCTTTTCTTTTTGCTTTTTATTTTTAATTTTCTTTCGGGGTATATATGCGCAAAAAAGCAGCTGTTATTTTGTGCTTAATTTTGGTTTCCGCCGTTAATGGTCTTGCTGCACAACAGGATGGCAGTATTATTAAAAACGATGTCGTTATCATTTCTCTTGAGCAGCAATATGAAGCTGTTAAGCCGGGCGGCAAATCTGCATTGGCGATTCATTTCGAGCCGAAACAAGGCTGGCATTTCTATGCCTCTGCAAAGACAGCGCCTGGTGGTATGAATCTTCAAATCAAGCCCTCTGCCGAAACGAAAGATATCATAACTTTTTCAGAGCCTGTATTCCCCTCGTATCATCTGTATTTTGACAAGACCCTGAACGAGAGAATTGAAGTATTCAGCGGTGAATTCACGGTTTATTTACCTCTTCAGGTTGGTGAACCGTGCACTACTGGTGTGGTCACTAACATCGGTGTCAAGATTGGCATCGAAGGGGCGGTATGCTCGAATGTTCAGTGTCGGGTGCCGGATTTCGGGAAGTTGATTACGAATATAAAAATTTCGCCTGAAGCGAAGATGGACGATACCAGGTTTGTTCTGCCCGAGGCTACGGCAGCAGTACCGTCGGGTTCGTCGGAGAGACAGTGGGTGAATTATCCAATATGGTTTGCTCTTGGTTTGGCGTTTTTGGCAGGTCTTAGTCTGAATATTATGCCGTGTGTTTGGCCGGTGCTGCCTCTTATTGTGATGCGGATTGTTGAGCAGGCAAAGAAAAGCAAAGGTAAATCAATTGCGATGGGACTTGCCTTCTGTCTCGGCATTTTGTTATTTTTTATGTGCCTGGCGATTGCCAATATTGTATTGCGTGTTTCTTTCGATACGACCCTCCAGTGGGGCGACCCGTTCCGCAACTCGGTTTTCAAAATTGTTATGGCGCTGGTATTGATTGTGCTGGCATTGTTTATGTTCGATGTTTTCAGTTTTGTTTTACCCGCCTCGATATCAGGCAAAACCGGCGGCGGTTTCGCAGGAACAACAGGGATGGGTTTTCTCGCCGCTGTCCTGAGCACACCCTGCAGTTTCGGGATATTAGCAGCGGCCTTTGCGTGGGCGCAGGCCCAACCTTTATTGCAGGCTACTGTTGCGATAATGGTTATAGGCGTCGGGATGGTTGTGCCGTATGCGATATTGACCTCGATTCCCGGCCTGCTCGAAAGCTTGCCCAGACCCGGCAAATGGATGGATATTTGCAAAAAAGCGGTCGGCTTTATCCTGCTGACCGTAGCAGTATGGATGATAGCTATAGTTCCACAGGAAAAACAAACAGGAGTAATGATTTATTCAGTTGTTCTTGCGTTTTGCGTATGGATGTGGGGAGGCTGGGTCGATTTCAACTCTAAAACGCGTAATAAAATCATTGTCCGAACGGCAGCTTTCCTTCTGGCTTTAGGGGCGGGTTATTGGCTGTTGTCATCTAAACCTGAATTGATAGACTGGCAGGATTACGATGCTCAGCTCATCGAAAAGTCACTTGCCGAGAACAAACCGGTATTGATTGATTTTACTGCCGACTGGTGTATGAGCTGCATAGCCGTGGAAAAGCTGGTTTATGAACGAAAAGACGTCGCAGAATTGATAAAACAAAAAGGTGTAGTCGCCATAAAGGCCGACACTTCCGGACAAAATGCCCCTGCAACAAAAGCGCTTAAAGATATATATAATGAACCGGGTGTGCCGGTAAGTATATTATTTGTGCCCGGCCGAAAGGAGCCGGTCAGATGGCGAGGCAAGACCTTCAGTAGCGAATTGAAGCATCTTTTGGAAGAATTGCCTGAGAAGAACTAAGGATGGTGATATTTGCTTGGCAAAGCAAAAGAAGATAAAAGTTAATAAAGCCGAAGCAGTGGAAAGGGTCAGTAAAATCTTACCTATACTGGAAAAGTTATACCCTAGTGCGAGGACCGCGCTTAACTTTAAAAATCCTCTGCAGCTTCTAATAGCAACGATTTTGTCGGCCCAGTGCACGGATATTCGGGTCAATATGGTCACCAAAGATTTATTTAAAAAATATAAATCGGCTGAGGATTGGGTCAAAGTCGGTCTGAAAGAGATTGAATCGGATATCAGAAGTACCGGCTTTTACCATAATAAAGCAGTCAGTATCAAGGGCGCCTGCACGGAGATAATCGAGCGATTTGAAGGCAGAGTTCCTAATACGATGGCCGAGCTTGTGGCGCTTCCCGGCGTGGGCAGAAAGACTGCGAACGTCGTATTAGGAAATGCATTCGGGGTTCCGGCGATAGCCTGCGATACGCACGTTATTCGGCTGTCACGCCGGCTGGGGCTTTCCGGAAATAGCGACCCGGTAAAGTTGGAATTTGATTTGGCCGAAATAGTACCTAAGAAGAGCTGGACTTTATTCAGCCATTTGTTGATTTTTCATGGGCGAAACATCTGTAAGGCACGTAAGCCCAACTGTGAAAATTGCCAGATTGCCAGATATTGTCCTGCTGCGAATAATCCCGCTTTATGGTAAGTGAATATTGCCCTGTGACCCGAGCGACGAGTCACGAGCGACGAGGAACGAATTATGATGGATATTATTGATAGCCCGGTGAAGGACCTTTGGCGGATATTCCGAATAATGGCCGAGTTTGTAGAGGGTTTTGACGAGCTTACCACTGTTGGTCCTGCTGTGTCGTTTTTCGGCTCAGCCCGTGCAACGCCGGAGAGTCGGTATTACCAGCTTGCTCAGAAGACCGCTTCGGAGATAGTCAAGGCCGGCTTTGCGGTAATAACCGGCGGCGGCGGCGGGATTATGGAGGCGGCCAATAAAGGTGCTGCAGAAGCGGGCGGCAAGAGCATCGGCCTCAATATTGAAATACCATTGGAGCAGATACCGAACGAGTACCAGAATCTGTCGCTGCATTTCAGGTATTTTTTCTGTCGCAAGGTAATGTTCCTCAAATACGCGCACGGCTTTATAGTTTTCCCCGGCGGTTTCGGAACTATGGACGAATTTACCGAATCGCTGGTGCTGATTCAAACCTTAAAGCAGGCGTCTTTCCCTGTAATTTTGATGGCCAGTGACTATTGGCAGGGTTTACTTGCCTGGATGAAGGAAAAAATGCTCGAAGAGCACCACCACATTTCCCCGGAAGACCTGAACGTCTTCACGGTGGTGGATGAGCCGAAAGATGCGGTCAGGATTATCGTTGATTTCAAAGAGTCGAAAGGCCGTGTCGGTATCGATTTGCCCTCCGAAATGAAAAAGTCGTAAACTCGATACTTTCATCGGGTCATCTTTTCATTAACTCTCTGTCATTGCGAGCACAGCGTGGCAATCTCAAAATCGATTAGCCCACAACTTTATGTTGTGGGTAAATCTCGCCTAATGCCGATTTGGGCCGGAATTGTAACGCGGATTTAATGGATTTAATACCGTCGTTTTTCTAAGAGCAACATGAAATTTTGGGGGATGAATAGAGTTTGCATAGCATTGCCGGAGGCCGTGACAATGAAGAAGAAAAGTAAGCACCATTAGTCAAAACTGGAATTTAGATATAAGGTCATTAGTAAACTGGCTCTCTATCAAGATCGCTGTAAGGATAATAACCTTTTTCTTTCAATTTTTTTAAAACATCAGCGCTGCCGTTTTTCATAGCATACTCCATTTCGGACCTAAATATTTCTATGCACAAAAGCAAACCA
>CAZCIR010000031.1:0-28720 GCA_964499145.1 uncultured Pirellulales bacterium
ACTGTTACCCATGTACTTGGCATGTTCTGTAACCTATGTTACCGGTTTGTACCATTTAATAACCCCACGTGAAACGTGGGGCTAAATATGAAATCTGTTACCACTCCATTACTGTCGCAGGTCTGTAACCAGCAACGTCATTCGACATCGGCAATATCGCCCTGCGGGCTTCCGACCAAATATATCTTATTTTTACCGCTGCGTTTCGCCTCCAGCAGCGCTTTGTCGGCCTGCTCGAAAAGCTCATCCGTTGTTGCCCCGTCACGAGGAAAACTCGCAAGACCACCGCTTATCGCCAGAACCCCTTTGCCCTCCGGCCCAAGCAGATGCAGCTCCGCTTTGCCTAATTCTTTTCTAAATCGTTTTGCTATAAAAATCGCCTCTTTGGGATGGTCAGCCATTGCCGAGCGCCTTTCGGTCTCTTCCTTAGACAGCTCTCTGCGCGGGTCGTCCCAGAAAACAACAGCAAACTCATCTCCGCCGATTCTGCCTACGACATCGTGTCCACGGCAGCAGCGCCGCATCAAAACAGCAGCCTGCTTTAAGACTTCGTCACCGGCTGAATGACCGTAAACATCGTTGTAATGTTTGAAGTTATCAATATCAAAAATAAGCAGCGTAACCCTCTTATTTTCACTCCTGGCAAGGGCAATAATCTGCCTGGAAAATTCCCAGATATATCTTCTGTTTTTAAGGCCTGTCAGCTCATCTTCGATAGCCAGTTTCTCGAGCTGCTTGATTCTCTCTTTCGTTGCATCAACAGGCTCAGCAACACTCAATGCTGCTTTGTCCCCACCGGCAGATGTACTTATCTTCGGCGAAGTCTCAGCCGGCGAAACGGATTCGTAAAACCTGTTTGTCTGGACCGGACAAATCAAATAATCATCCGCTAAAGTTGCACCGTTGAAAGCCGAGCCGACTAACTGCATCGCTGCCGGCTCTTCGTACATTTGCGCCAGAAGAATAATTTTCGCATCGCAATTTACCTCTCTCAAGGCCTTTAAAGTCGAAGTTAATTTTGCCGGCGCCCCGGACATTACAACAGCGATTACAGCGAAGCTGTTCTTCGCTGCCGTTTCGATTGCATCGAGTAAATTGGTCTGTATTTCACAGGGCAGCCGCCGAACAGCATCGGAATCCAAAAATACCGCCTTAATATCGCCTATCAGCAGAACTCTCCGAGCACCTTCGCCGGGAAAATTTGGTATGTTAACAGTTCCCATTCAGCTAAACCCCAGGCAGAGCACACATTTTATCCGCCTTAGACGGATTAGTCCTACAAAACATTGTAATAAAAGGGCTAAACAAGCGAAAAACGGTCAATTGTCCTTTATTATAATAGCAAAATCTGAGGATAAAGTCAACGCTATTTCTCTCGCCGTTATGGCAGGATTGGTAGAAATTTCAATTATTTGCCTCTGTTTTTTGAATATCCGACTCATAATAAGCCTGTCCTTGTCTATACAATTCCAGCCTTTCGCCGATATCCGCCGCCAATTGTCCCTGCCCTGACAATTTCGCAAGCTCCTGAGCTATTTCAGCCGTCCTGACGGCCTCATCGAACCTTCCAGCTTCTGCATACGCCGCCGCCAAGGTATCAAGCAATCTCAGGTCTTTGTAGGCGGTAAGTTTACAGCCTCGCTCTGCAAGCTCAACCGCCCGGATTGAGTTGCGGTATTTTGGATTTTCACTCGTTGCCAACAGCCACGCCAGCTTATTGATAACACTAACGTGGTCCGGTTTCAAACGCAACGTCTGCTCCCAATGAACAATAGCCTCATCGAGCCGGCCCAGACGACTATAAGCCGTCCCCAAATTACTATGCAAGACCCACTCCTGAGGATTGAGCTGCACCAATTGCTGCCAGTGACCAATGGCCTCTAACAGCTTACCCTGCCTGGCCAGGGCCTTTGCCAGATTACTGTGTGCTTCAAGGTAGTCGGGCTTTAGCTTCAGGGCCTCGTTATAATGCATAACTGCTTCGTCGAGCCTGCCCTGTTCCATAAGGATATTGGCAAGATTGTAGTGTACCTCCGGCTGGTCAGGCTTTAACTCCAGCGATGCAACGTAATGCTCAATTGCTTCATTATTGTCCCCCTGTTTAACCAATTCTTCCGCCAGATAACGATGGACTTCGTAGCAAGTGGTTCTGTGCTGCTCAACCAGGGGATTGTAACGGACCTTATTACAATCGGTCATATAAGGCAATGCTTTGTTGTAATAGATAATAGCCTGATTAACTTCGCCCTTTTGAGAAAGAGCAATGGCTAATCTTATATTTGCTTCCGTATAATCCGGCGCAAGCTTCAACGCCTCTTTGTAATGTAAAATTGCCTCCTCAATATTACCACTTTCGAGCAAAGCATTGCCCACATTACCGTGCTCGCTGTATCCGTGCTCGGTATCTATCCGCCCTGTAAAACTGTTGCAGAACAGCACAAGCACCGCCAGCAGAATAATCGGCACAACCGCCTTTCTTATTGCACCCTGCCTGACATATCCAATGAAAGTATCCAGCGTAAAAGCCGCATAGACAGCAAGCAAAGGAATGGTTGGCAGGCGATACCGTGCTGTCACAAAAAAGGCCAGAATAAAAATGTACTGCATCGAAAGACAGCCCAGAGGCAGGAAATGCTTCCGCCATAAATCACGGCTCAAAAATATACCCACAAGACCAAGAGGGATAATCAGCCCGGATGGAAATGCGATTACCTTTTTCCATAACAGCATACTCAATACAACAGAGTATTGCCGAAAGGCATAAAGGTTTGCATTGCGGGGAATCTCAGCACCATTGAAAAGTTGAAATACTTTAAGCCCCATCAGCCTGATAAAATCCGCGGGCTTTTCAAAAATGTGTCTCAGGGTCTGCCGAACAAGATACCTGCTTTGACCAAAGGCACTTTTAATACCTTTCTCAGCAGGCTCGTCATTGATGCGATGGAAGTATATAAAATGCTCCGGGTGGTTGATATTATTGAACTGGCGAAGCTCCCAGTGGTTGCCGAGATAAAAATTGATACCGAGGTTGGATGCAATGGGTAAGAATCCCGTCGAAACAAACTGCTTCAAGCCGACCGGCCCCGGTACTTCATCGGCTGCTGCTTTATCATACCTGACATTATGCAGGACCACAGGAAAGATAACAAGACCTGCTGGCAGCAGCAGCGCGATAGCCGCCCTCCAGAACACAGGCCTTTCAGATTTACCCTCAATACCCCACCGGTAATGTGCGACCATATACATCCAGAGCAGAATAATCGGAAGAAACAGTAAGACTGCTCCCCGATTGATAGCGGATAAGCCAACAAACAGACTCGCTGCGCCCCACCAGATTACTGCCTTGTGACGTGATGCAAAAAGCAACGAAAAGATTATTAAAAGCTCCAGGAGCACATCCAGGTTGCCGGACAGCAGCTGACCGTCAAAATAAACAAGCGTCCCACTCAAACAGCATATAATCGCCGCTGCAATCGGCACAAACCGGCCGTTAAAGATTACTCGCGCAATAAACCATACAAGCACACAGCTTACCGACCCCAGTATTGCCTGGAGCATTTTAATAATAGCGGCATTCTGTCCGATGGTCTTGTAACACAGGCCGAGGAATAATGGATAAAGCGGAGGCACCGAAAAGGCCTGCTCTGCCGGCCACGTCCCATTCAAAAAACCGACAGCCATCTCATGATACTGCTGCGCATCGATACCGCGGTAATTAAAAAATGGAACGCCACGATTCTCCGCTAAAAAGGTTAGACGAACCAGCAAAGCACAGCAAAAAATACCGACCGGTACCCACCATATACCTTTCGCCGTCGATATCTTTTCCCTATTACCCGTAAACATTCTTTTTGCCGGAACTCGATTATTGGTGACTGGAAAATGCGTTAAAATAATCAATCCCTGGGCAGGTTATCAAGATTCTTCCTGGCCTGCTCGACGTAAAAACTGTCCGGATACAAGCTTATAAAGCTGGTCAAAAGCTCTCTTGTCTCAGCTAAATACTTCTTCTTATGTTCCGGGTTTGACTCGCCCTGATACAGGCTAATCTTCAAACGGGCCAATTCATACAATGCCTGCATCCCGCCGTCGCTGTCTCTGTATCTTTTGTGTAACTGGGATAATTTTTCAGCCCGCAATTGCTCGTCAGCAACAAGTTTCACCTGAGCCAGCAGGATATTGTCGCGGAGGGGGTCGCTTCTGCTCATCTGCTCCAGCAATTCGTCAAGACTCCGCGCGTAATCATCGCCGTCGTGCGGATTTAACATAACAAATCTTGCCAGACGTTCTTCCGCCTTCGGCTCATCGGTTCGATTTTCCACTCCTATCAGGCTGCGCAACAGATGTAATTTTATCTGCAGCTCGGTTAGCTTAAACACTGTCATCACCGAATCAGCCGGCGGCTGAAATAAACTAAAAAACGTGTCATTCTGCGATTTTTCTTTTTCGAGCAGTTTCAGCCGTTCAGCCGCCATATTCTGCGCTTGGGCAAGAAGTTTATCTGCCTGCTCGAAGTCACGCCGACCCGCCAAATATTTAGCAAGACGCCATCGTGCTTCCAATGATTCGGCGCTGTTACCAAATTCTGTATACAGCCACTCCCAGCTGTCTTGTGAGCGTTCGTATGGATAATCACTGTAAAAATGCAATATTTCTTTTTGCTCGAACATCTCGATGTCGGGGCTGAATTCACTCAGAAGTGCTTTGTAGTAGAGCGCTATAGGCATCCGTCGGCTGGTGGGACGACGGCTTATAAAAGTATCGTACTGGGCCGACAGCCATCGTTTCTTCACCATGTAATTCAGCTCCGGCGGCACTGTAAACCACCACGGCCAACGACCACGACCAAGCTCATCACTGAGCTTGCTCTTCAGCTTCGCACGAAGCGGTATCGGCTCGACAGGATAAAAAGACATCTCAAGATACCTTCTCACCCTGGCAGAAGGTTTAGTAATCATTTCGTCCAGTAATTCCCTTATACTATGGTCGTGAAATTCGACTGCCTGCTCCGGATTATTCTTGGCTACATAGAGCTGGTAGTCTAATTCGTCGAAGCCTATCCTTATTTCAAACGTCACAATAGCCAACAAAAGGAATACACAGGTAACAATCCAAACCAGGCCCGGCCGATAACGTGTAAAATGACCTATCCCCAAAACTAATCCAGCTATACCTAAACCGACAAGCCATGCACAAATCCAGGGCGTAAAAGAAAATCCCCATTTAATAGGTTCCACACCTCTTGTACCTCCGAAGTAGGCCCAAAAAGCAAGTTGCGGTGTCGTACATAATACTATTGAAACAAAGCGTGAACGAAAACGAAGTGGACGGCAAGCCGCCGCAATGCAGCTTATTAGAAGGCAGACTGCAAAGGCCGGCAAATCAGCTACAAAAAACACCAACAATATAAAAGGCAAACTATACCGGAAGCTCATAAGCTGTGATATCAACACCGGCACAACTGCCAGAATGCCCATAAGCAGCCCCAAAACAAGAATCTGCCAAGGGTATTCAAATATACTCAGGCCGGTTGCGGCAAACTGTCCCAGATACCAAAACTTTGGAGAAATCACCGCCTGAAAGTTAAATGACCAGAACGAGCCGGTCACTATTTTCGACCAGAAAGATGAGCTTATACCGAACACCGCAACTGCAAGCAGCCAGCACCTCTGGACATTTTCATGGCTGTAGCGCAGCGTAGGCCCCACCGACAGAAAGGTCTTCGAAACAGTGACAGAGCCGTTTTTTGCCTGCTTATCTTCCATAAACTTTATCTGCTCGTTTTATACTCACAATCTCACCCTATGAGTATCGAGCATCGAATTTATGTGCCCTCGCCGCTGCTGGCAAGATAAACGACCTGTTCCGGCGTTAGTTTGTCTATCTCAATCGACATCGATTTCATTTTCAGCTTACTTACCAGCCGTTCTATTTCCATCGGGACATCGTGGACCGCAACAGCATGTTTGCCCTGTTTTTTCATCACATATTCAGCTTCCAACGCCTGTGTTGCAAAGCTCATATCCATTACACTTGCCGGATGGCCCTCGGCCGCTGCGAGGTTAATTAATCGCCCTTCGGCTAAAAGATAAATCCGTCTGTTATTTTTCAAAACATACTCATCAACATGCTCGCGAACACCGCGGATTACCTTCCTGCTCATTTTCTTCAATGCGGGAATATCCAGCTCTACGTTGAAATGGCCGCTGTTTGCTACAACGGCCCTATCCTTCATTACACGGAAATGCTCTGCCCGTATAACGTTTTTATTACCCGTAAGTGTTACGAACAGCTCGCCGACCTTCGCCGCTTGCGCCATCGGCATAACTGCAAATCCGTCCATCGCCGCCTCAAGGGCCTTAATCGGGTCAACTTCCGTAACAATAACGATGGCCCCCATACCTCTGGCCCGCATAGCAAGGCCGCGACCGCACCACCCGTATCCCGCCACGACAACCTTTTTGCCGGCCATTAGAAAATCAGTCGCTCGAATGATACCATCGACCGTTGACTGGCCCGTTCCATAGCGGTTGTCGAAAAGGTGCTTTGTTGCAGCGTCATTTACCGCAATGACGGGAAATTTTAGTTTGCCAGCATTTGCCATTGCCCGCAAACGGATAACGCCGGTAGTGGTCTCCTCCATACTCGCAATAATCCTGCCCGCTTCCTTCTTTCTGCGGGTATGCAGCTCATTTACTAAATCAGCCCCATCGTCAAACGTAATGACCGGCTTATGGTCAATCGCTGCATTGATATGTTTGTAATAGGTGCTGCGGTTCTCACCGCAGACGGCAAAGACCGCTATCTTAAAATCTTTTACTAAAGAAGCCGCCACATCGTCCTGGGTGCTCAGCGGATTGGAAGCACACAAAACAACATTCGCCCCCCCTGCTTTCAACGTTCTGGCAAGGTTGGCCGTCTCAGCCGTTATATGCAGACAGGCTGAAACGTTTTTTCCCTTCAATGGCTTGACTTTCGCAAACCTCTGCCGAATCTGTGCAAGGACCGGCATATCGTTATCAGCCCACAAAATCCGCCTTTTCCCCTCAGCAGCCAACGACAAATCACCTACGTCATACTTCATTTATTGACCCTTTCAAAATGCAGATAGAGGCAATAAATATACCCCCCAAAGCCAAACTTTGCAACCATTATTTCCTGCCGTTCATTTGGCAGTTGCTTCCTAAAGAAGCCTTGATTTGGCTTGACTTTTTTCGGTTTATAGGCAAAAATAGTCTCCCGGATAATGAATATAATTGATTCTTAAGCATAAATAAGGAGCGTGGATTATGAAGGCAACAGCAGGATTGTTACTTGCAGTTATGATTACACTTATTGCACCCGTCTGTTTTGCACAGGATGATATTGCAGCAAAAATAACTCCATCGGCCATAGACGCCAGAATAGCGGAAATCCGGATGGGCGATATCGTAATAAAGACAAAACCCGGCGCCGATGTCGATATCCGGCAGGTCCGCCACGAGTTCCTGTTCGGCACCGCTATCGGAAACCACCTCGCAGAAAAGGCTGATAATGCTATGTCGGCTGAAGACAGAAAGATGTTCCTGAAGGTCCTGAGCGAGAATTTCAACTACGCAGTACACGAAAACGCCCTGAAATGGTATGACTGCGAGGCAGAACTAAACGTAGTCGATTATTACAGGGCAGACAGGATATGGGAAATCTGTAACGAACTTAATATCCCGATGCGGGGCCACTGCATATTCTGGGCCAAAGATAAATACATTATGCCCTGGCTGAATAAACTAAATTCCGACCAGCTCCGTGCAGCGGTCTGCCGCAGGGCAATTGACGTTACAAAACATTTCAAAGGCAGAATCAGTGAATTCGACCTGAATAACGAAATGATTCAAGGCGATTTCTTCCGCCGTCGCCTCGGCTACGGCATCGTTAACGAAATGGCCTATATGGCTAAAGCGGGTAATCCCGACATCACCCTCTATGTAAACGATTACGGCATCCTTGTCGAAGGCGGTTACAACGCAGCTACTTACATAACCCAAATCGAAAACCTTCTCGCGATGGGCGTTCCCATCGGCGGAATCGGCTGTCAGGGCCATTTCGTTGCCACAAAATCGGCCGGCAAAGCTGCCACTACGCCGGAGCACATCCAGAAAACCCTCGATAAACTCGCTAAGTTTAACCTGCCGATTAAAATCACTGAATGCCTTTTCATCGGCGATGACGAAGAGGCAAAAGCTGAGGCGCTTCGGATGTTCTTCCCGGTTTGTTTCGCACATCCGAACGTCGAAGCTATTATTATGTGGTGCTTCTGGGAGCAGGACCACTGGATGCCACATACAGCTATGTGGAAAAAAGACTGGACACCAACACCGCAGGTCGAAGCCTATCGGGAACTGGTCTTTAATAAGTGGTGGACACAAACCTCCGGCAAAGCAGACAACGACGGGATATTCAAAACACGCGGCTTCTACGGCGATTACAAAATCAGCTCCAACGGCGAAGAAAAAAAGGTGAAATTACGCAAAAGTGAAAAATTAGTAGAGGTGAATTTCGAATAAACAAAATTTTCTGGAAATCAATCAAAAACGGGGGTAGCTGCTGAGAAAACCAAATTTTTTCAAAAATTTTTAACTCCTTTTCTAAGAAGGAGTTATGAGATTTTCGCTCCTGAAAAATACTTGATTTTTCGAATCAAACGCGCGGATTAAAGAGTATAGGGGGAGAAAATTTGAAAATCGGGGTATCAGGAAGTCGTAAAATGCATCGAAAGGGGGCAACGGCGCTATTATACGGGTATATGATGGAAAATATTCTAAAACGTTCGAAAACTGTATAGAAACAATCGAAAAATGTATAGAAACAGACAAAAACTGTATAGAAATATTCAAAAGTTGAATAGAAACGTTTGAAAATATTCGAATATTCCACTCTCCGTAAGTCCACAGGACACCTTACGGCGGAGTCCCTAGGACAATCGCACCTAAGGCACAAGCCGCGGGGGCTACTCCGCGCGATGCGGAGGCAAAGAACAGGAGTCAGGAGTAAGAATTCAGAAAATTTCGGACGCCACTAAGGCACAAAGACACGAAGACACAATTCAGAAGTCAGGAGTCATGAGACAGGAGTAAGAATTCAGAATAATTTAAAAGTTAAAAATTAAAATGTAAAATGCAAAATTACATTGGAAAATTCAAAATGTGGATTCCTACTTGCGTAGGAATAACAGTTTTAATAAAGCGTCGCCATTCCGGCGACGGATAAACAAATTTAAGAGCTGCCACAATAAAAACAGGTGGACGAACGTTGTCACATTAATTATTATAAGACTATATGATTACATTAATGAAAAGCTTTTTCAGGAGAAATGAATTATGAATAAGAGAACAATAGCGACGATAGCAGCAATGGCAATTGTTATATTACCGCAGATTATGAACGCAGCGGAAGGTGTTGAAGGCGAGTGGGAGTACAAAAGCCAGTGGCCGGCCCGGACGTCAACTGCGACAATGACAATTACAAAGAACACCGAAGGCAAATATGAAGGAACATGGTCGGCACGATGGGGGGAAAGTACGCTATCGGATATTATGTTCGAGAACGGCAAGATAAAGTTTGTGCAGACGAGCAACTTCGGCGGGCAGGAGATGAAGACAACATACGAAGGCACCGTCGAGGGCGGGACAATTACAGGTAAAGCACAGGGCCAGTGGGGTGATTTTACATTTGACGGGACGCAGCAGGGACAAGAAAAGACGGGCGAAGATGCGATTTTGGGCGAGTGGCAGATGAACGTTACGGTGCCAGCACGAGAAATCGTCGAGAAGCTAACTATCACAAAAAACGCCGACGGGACGCTGACAGGTAAATGGGAAGCCCAAAGAGGAGAGAACACCATTTCGGATGTTAAATTCGAAGCAGGCAAGCTGACGTTTACCCGTACCAGTAAATTCGGGAACAGGGAATTTACAATGACGTACGCCGGAACCGTTGAGGACGATAATATAAAAGGTGCATTCAGCAGTGAACGCGGCGAACGGGAAGCAAAAGCGACACGGATAACTGCAGCTAAGGCCGAGGAAGACAAGAAAGCAGAACCAAACAAGCCGGAAGCCGATAAGAAGACGCCATAATAGCTGACGGGGCTAATAGAGAATCAGGTAACCGGGGATTAAGACGCGGCAGGTTTTGGCGTTGACGGGGGTTTAAAATGGCGTAAAATTTCAATAGCCAAGATAGCAGTTAAACAAGTGTGACTAATTAACTTAGCTTTGTGTTGAATGGAGGTAAGAGTCAATGGGAGAAGTGCTGACCGGAGCAATATTAGGATTTGCCGTTGCCGCTGTTCTGTTTTTTGCCTGGCGAGCAAAAACGAAAACAAAGAAACAAGGGCCGAAGTCGCGTATCTACAGCTCTATCGAAGACCTTCGCTCTGTTGGTGAGCTGGTAGTGTTTAAGATTGTTACGAAGGAGATAGTGACTGCTACCGAGCACTGGTTCGGAGAGTGGGGGACGAAGTATCTTCAGTGGCTGGCCTCTACCAAGAAAATGGCGCTGATATTCGAGTTCGACATAAATTTCAGATATGACCTGAAAAGTCAGGATTTTGTTATACAGGCTGAGGGCGGCGGAAAATACCGGTTGAGGATGCCGAAATGTTTCTACGATATTTATATCAGGGACATAAATTTCTACGACGAACAAAACGCGAAATTTCTGCCATGGCTGGTTCCAGATTTATTGAACAGGGCGTTCGGGACCGGATTTGATGAGGGCACCAAGAACCGTCTTAAGGAAGAGGCCAAACAGCAGGCGGGCAGAATGGCAAAGGATTTTGTGGAAAAGATGCAGTCTGAAGTTCAGGCCTCAGCCAAACAAACGTTAGAAGTCTTAGGGAAGTCCTTCGGGGCAGAAGCCGTTATGGTAGACTTCAGTGATTCCGAGCTTGTCCAGACAAAGATTGAGTCAGCTGCCTAAAAGGCAGGATAAAGACATTCCGAGAATCTGCGAGTCGCGGTTTGAGATTGCCGTGATGCGCTTGCAACAAAAGAGAAAATTCGGGCACATCAAAATGGGCGGGGATGTGGTATAATCCAAGAAAAGGCGTGAGGAAAAATCACAATTAAAAGTGTAAAATGGAGAAAGATGAGATTTATTTGAACTATCCGGGTCGAATTGCGTCTTTAACCAATGATACGGGAAAGTTTCTAAAGGACTCTTATGGATTCTGAGGGACAACTGGAAAAAATAGTGCATCGATGTCAAAACGGAGAGAGAACAGCTTTCGAAGAGCTGCTCGAGATATATCAGCCGAGACTGAAATACTATGTCAGACGGCTGAACAGCGAAGATGTCGATACCAACGATGTTCTCCAGGATGTATGGTTAAGCGTGTTTAAGAAAATACATAAGCTGAAAGATACTCAGAATTTTGCTGTCTGGCTTTACCGTATCGCAAGGAACAAGGTTTATAACGGGTTCAGGCGGAAAGAAAGGTTTGTGAGACTGCCGGAAGAAAAGGAGATTGCCGTATCAGGCAGTATCGAGCCGGCCTTCGATGCAAAAGACGCTGAGAAATTACACAAGGCACTGAATAAACTCAAACCGTATCACAGGGAAGTGCTGACGCTGTCTTTTATCGAGCAGATGTCTTACCAATCGATAGCTGATGTTGTCGGATGCAGTATCGGAACTGTGAGGTCACGAATATTTTACGCAAAGCAATCTCTTCGTAAAGAAATGGAGAGGCACAATGGATAATAACGAGAAACTATTCGAAGGGCTGTTAAGAGCGGACGGGATTAACCCGGCGGGCGCTACGGAATCCGAACGAGCCGCTTTCGGGAAAATGCTTGACGAACAAGCAAAATCCAAACAATCACGGCTGAACACCAGCCGGTCTGATATATGGAGAATAATTATGAAAAGCAGAATAACAAAAATAGCAGCTGCTGCTGCGATAATTATCGCGGCGGCTTTAATTACAAATATATTAAATAAACCTATCCCTGTCATCTCCACAGCTTCGGCGGCACAGCTACTTACCGAGGCAGCGAAGGCAGTTGAAGACGTATGGTCAATCCATATTAAGGCGAGGATGCGAACACGTCCCGGCGACAACCTCGGGATGATTAGTCTGGAGGGTGATTTCATACCGATAGAGATGTGGAAGAAAGTAGATGATGCGGGTGTTGTGCTATGGAGAATCGAGAAACCAGGGCGAGTGATCGTTACGAACGAGGACTCGACAATAATGCTTATGGGTCAGAATGAAGCGGTCAAGGCAAGGCCGTCCCCCATCGGAGCTTTTGACAGCTGGTATGGACATTTGATGAATGTTGACGAGATTATAGACAATGTTCTGAAAGAAACGATGGAACAGCCCAACGACCAAGTGTGTATGTATAATGAAGTGGCCAAAGAAGGGACAGAACTTGTGCTTGAGACTGAATCGGCAGCACGTGGTGATTTTACCAATGACTGGTGCAAAAATTCGGGCATAGAAACATCTGACCACAAGAAGGTTTACCGGTTTGATGCAGAAAGCAAACTATTAAAGGGTTTCGAGGTGTACGTGCATACCGATAAAGAGGACATCTTGATCTTCGAGGTTACCGATATCGAATATAATCCGGAAATCGACGACGGGATGTTTACGCTTGAGTTACCTAAAGATATGATATGGTATGAGGAGCCCAAGCCTCTGGCGGACAACGAAAAGTATCAACGGATAACCCCGGAGGAAGCTGCGCGGGCGTTCTTTCAAAGCTGCACTGATGAGAACTGGGATGAGACGCTCAAGTTCTGGCCAATGTCGGCAGTAGATGATAAACTAAAGAGCTATCTTGGCGGGCTGGAGATTATCAGTATCGGGGAACCGTTTAAGTCGGGCCTATACCCAGGCTGGTTCGTACCGTATGAAATCAAATTCAGAAACGGAAGAATAAAAAAGATGAACCTTGCGGTGAGAAACGATAATCCCGCAAAGCGATACATCGTCGACGGCGGAATCTAAGCACGGTTTTACGTTTACAGGTTTCTTCAAAGGTCGATTTGAAAAAGTCGGCCTTTTTTGATTATGACGCCTTGGGTTAATCTGCAAGATGGTGGAAATTAACGTGTTTTTCCAGTCAAAGTTGGGTAAAATTACAGAAAATCGGGCTAAAAGCGATTTTTCTTAAAGTAAAACGGGAGGCTTAGTTGTTGTATAAACGGCGTTCGGACGTTTTGGGGACATAAAGAGGTATTCAAAAGAGGTATTCAGGTGTTAGAAGATAAGCTGCTTATCTGGAAGTTAAGAAGCGGAAGCAGAGATGCACTGTGCCGGATATATGAAAAGTACAGAGATGAACTGTTGCGAATAGCTGTGGGGTTATTGAACGAAACAAATACTGCTGAGGACATAGTACACGATGTTTTTGTCGGGTTCGTCCGCTCCTCAACGCAGTTTCAACTCACGGGGAGTCTGCGAGGATATTTGGCTACCTGTGTTGCCAACAAGGCGCGAAATCTGAACCGGTCAAAGCAACGACAGCAAAATATCAGCCTGGAAGATATCGAGCCGAGGATTTCGAATTTCAAAAGGCCGGAACAATGGATTATAAATAATGAAGAATTCAGACGACTAAATGCTGCGATGGGCCAACTTCCATACGAACAGAAAGAGGCGGTTGTCCTGCATATTCAAGGGGGAATGAAATTCAGAGAGATAGCCAAACTGCAAGAGACTTCAGTTAAAACAGCACTAAGCAGATATCGCTATGGACTAAATAAACTGCGGTCAATAATGAATGGTGAGGTGATAAAATGAAACCGGCTGATAATATAAAAAAGCTGATTCAAAATATATCGATAAAAACTAATCCGAAGGTCAATAAGGCGGTCCTTAACAATCTTTTTGACGAGATGGATAAACTAAGAGAGACGAGGTCGGCTGCTTTACAGCCGAATATATGGAGAATAATTATGAAAAGCAGAATAACAAAAATCGCGGCAGCCGCTGTGATAGTAATTGCAGTAATTATGTCAATCAGCATCATAGACAGGTCGGTAACCACGGCATTCGGGATTGAACAGGTAATCGATGCATATAACAATATTCGCTTTCTTCATGTGAAAGAGTTTCGGCCCGAGCAACAAAATCCCAACGAGTTCTGGATTGAATCGGACGAAATCGGCAGAGTTACGAAAGCAAGATATTACCTGCCTGAGACTGAGGACGGCGTGAAACTGATTACCTGGAAGCCGGAAGGGACGGAAATCTGGTTCAAAAGTAAACGCTGGCTCGCTCTTATACAAACCACAAGGGTCGAATGCTGGATGCAAAGCATCGTGGAACAATGCCAGCCGAAATTAGTTATGCAAAAACTTCTCGAAGACCAAAAAGCAGGTAATGCCGAAGTGGATACGCGGAAACCCGACGTCATCGCTGCGATATATAAAGCCAAACCAAAGAAAACGATTTACCACATAGACCAGAAAACAGGTTTGATTACACGCATCGAATTTTATCGTATCGAAAACGGCAAGGAGATACTGATGTCCACAACGGAATATTGTGACTATAACTTCCCCATAGATGAAAAGATGTTTACCCTCAAAAATGAAATTCCTGCGGAAGTAAGGATAGCCGACAGACTCAATCAAATTTGCGGTGTTCCTCAGGGAGATATGACCGATGAGCAAGCGGCTGTAGAAACAATTCGGCAGTATCTTCAGGCCCTGATTGACAAGGACTACAAAAAAGCAGGTTTGATATGCCTGGGTATGCTCGAAAAATATGCCAAAGAAGATTTCGGGTGGTGCGATGTTACAAAAATCATTTCAATCGGCCCTGCAATACCTCAGCCGGACTGGGATGAGCATGGATTTCAAGTAGCCTGTGAGGTGGAGGTTATTAACCCGGAAGGACAGAAGGTTGTCTATAGGGCAGATCCATACGTCCGGCCGGGAGATGATGAAATGCACCCCGACCGCTGGAACATCACTGGTGGAACGGATATAATTGAAATCTTTCCGGGTCATGAAAAGTATGAGAAGATGACGCCTAAGGAAATGGCTGTTGCTTTTTTCCGAGCTTGTTCTGAAGAAAATTGGGAGGAGTACCTTAAATTCTGTACTGATAGAGAAGTTAAACAGCACACAAAAGACTACTTGGGCGGCTTAAAAATTATCTCCATAGGAGAACCATTTCAATCGGGTCTCTATCCGGGATGGTTTGTGCCATACGAAATAGAGTTAAAATCAGGGGAAATTAAGAAGTGGAATCTAGCAGTAAGAAACGACAATCCTGCAAAGCGATATATGTTCGATGGCGGGATTTAAAAGTTGAGCTGATTTTTTTAGTTTTTTTTCAAAGGCCGATTTGAAAAAGTCGGCCTTTTTTGATTGTTTTTGTTGTAAGGTGGTTTAGCTGAAATATAATAACACCGCTTATTGGACTAAAAAGGAGTAATTTTCAATGTCTAAAGCAGCTCTGGACCTGACGGGAAAATGGCAGTTCAAAGAATACCCGGCGTCGGCGAGGCGAATGCGAGATCTGGATTCGGCTGACTGGCTGGAAAGCAAAGTGCCCTGCTCGATTTTTAACAGCTTAATCACAGCAGGTAAAATAAAACAAAATGATATCGACGCCCGGCCTGAAGAATTCGGCTGGGTCAGTGAAAAGCCGTGGATATACAAAAAAACCTTCGACGCACCGGCGGAACTGCTTGACTGCGACGAAATTGACCTGGTTTTCGACGGCTTAGATACGATAGCCAATATCTGGCTCAACGGCAAACTTATCGGCAAAACCAATAATATGTTCATTCCGTTTCGTTTCGATGTAACAAAATTTCTAAAGCAGAGAGACAATTCGCTTTTAGTCAAATTCGAGCCTGCAATCCAGTATGCCAAGAGGCTGATGAGGCGATATACTACGTTCAGCGAATCGGAATTTTTCAATCCATATCGCGTCTATATAAGAAAAGCGCAGTACCAGTTCGGGTGGGACTGGTGTCCGGGTCTGCCGGGCTGCGGGATTTGGCGGCCTGTCCGCCTTGAAGGCATTAAGAAAAACCGAATTGCCGAGCTGCACGTTAGGACGGTGGATTGTAACGAACGCTTCGCTGATATAAAAATCGCAGTGAAATTAGATACGGTAACGAAAGAAGAATTTCTCTGCAAGCTGACTTTATTCTGCAAAGCACAAGTAATCGAGCACAATTTGACTTTCAGGCAGGGCGAATATTCTCACACGGCGGTGATACGCATTAAAGAGCCGCTGCTTTGGTGGCCTGCGGGCTACGGGCGGCAGAGCCTCTATAATCTCGAACTTCAACTATTGAACGGCGGTGAAGTTATAGACCAAATACGACAAAAAATAGGGATAAGGACTGCAAAATTGAACCGGTCGCCGGATGGATACGGCGAAAAATTCCAATTCGAGATAAACGGCCAGCCGGTATTTGCCAAAGGAGCAAACTGGGTGCCGGCGTCGCTATTCGCAGGGTCGGTCGGCGACGACGATCTGGAAAGGCTGTTAACAGCTGCAGCCAAAGCAAATATAAATATGCTGCGAGTTTGGGGAGGCGGATATTATGAAGCAGAAAAATTTTACGAACTCTGCAATCAGTCAGGCATTATGATTTGGCAGGATTTTATGTTCTCCTGCGCATATTATCCCGACCGACAATGGTTCGTGGAAGAAATAAAAAAAGAAGCAACCACGATTATAAAGCAATTGCGCAATCATCCGTGCCTGGTTCTATGGTGTGGGAACAACGAAATCGACTGGATGCACTACACCGGCAGACTCGGCAAGGGTAAAAAATTCTATGGCAAAGCGATTTACCATCAGCTCCTGCCACAACTGGTAGCTGAACTGGACAGCAACAGCGATTATATACCGACAACGCCGTTAGGTGAGAAAAAGGAATTCGAAACCGGCAGAACGCTAACAACACACAACTGGGATGTCTGGTCCGGGCATCAGCCGATTAGCCAATACCACTGTCGGCCTGAAGATACTCCACGATTTGTCACGGAATTCGGGATGCAGGCGCTACCCAGTATGGAAACCATCAAGAAATTTTGTCCCGAAGAGCAGTTGCGCATCGGCAGCTTCCCAATCGAAAAGCACAACTATCAAACAGACGGAAACGGCCGTCTATATCGTTATACAGGTGATTTGTTCGGCGCCGCTGAAAACATTGAGCAGTTTGTTTATTTATCACAAGTCACACAGGCCCGCGGGATCAAGACATACGTCGAACATTTAAGGGCTCACAACCTCAGAAATAACGGCGTATTATTCTGGCAGCTTAATGATTGCTGTCCCGCGATAAGCTGGTCGGCGATTGACTATGCAGGTAAACCAAAGGCGCTTTATTATTACGCAAGGCGATTTTTCAGTAAACTACTGATTGCAGTCGCAGCCGAACCGGAAAGAGAACAACTCAGCCCACCTTCGGCATTGCAGCCGCTCAAAGTTATCGTCATAAACGACAGTAATCAACCGATAACCGCTGCGCTACACTGCCGACTGATTGATTTATTCGGTCGCCCGCTTGACCAGATTACAGCCCCCATTGTGATTGCGCCATTCAGCACATCAAAGCCGCCGAAACTACCGAAAACAATTATTTACCCCTCACAGCCGGAGCAGTGCTGCCTGCATCTTTTAATAGACAAAGACGGAGAAAAAATCGCAGAAAGCCTGTTCCTCTACCTGCCTGATAAATATATCGATTGGCCCAAGATAGAAATCAGCAATCGCTTTTCTCAAATAAACGACAAGCAATGGAAACTCACACTAAAATCAAACGCAATCGCAAAAGATGTGCAAATCAGCACCTTTCCGGCTACGGCATGCTCCGCCGTGACGAGTGCGGCAGCACAATTCAGCGATAATTTTATAGACTTGATACCACCGGATGAGTTCGAGATAACAATCGACGCCTCTAAGGAAGGGACATCTTCAATTGCACCGGTATTGCAGCTGCGCTGCCTTAAATCGGTATTTAAAACCAGTAATAAAACAGGCCCATAATAACCAAAAGACCTATCGACCATCTTGCTGCCTATAACGCATCACTACTAGAAGGAATCGTAGTATCACCTGTCGGTCGTGAGATGCGCACGCGTTTACCCACTTTGCTTTTCCAACTTCGCAAAGGTTCTTTCGGCTCTCTTTCACTTCTTTTGATTTCGTTAAACTTACTCTGCAATTCTTCGGCCCAATACCTGGTTCTAATGGGTAAACGCTCTATGTCCTTTCCGTTGAAACTATAAAGCATCTCAAAAAAATGATTGGCGTGCAGATTATTCCTACCCGACCAGTCATTTACAGGCACGACATCGACTAAAACCGCACCGGTAGTATAATTAACTGTCTGAGGTACTGTAACTGTACTTTCCTCTTCCTCTTTTGTAATCCTGTATTTATCAACCCTGCCTATAAGCTCGCCCAGCTTGACGGTAAAGTCCCTACTGTACCAATAACCCAACACATATTTGGAGACCTGCACTGTTACAGCCTTAGCGGCTTCCTGTATATCACTTGGGAAGAAGTACAACGTTGCCGGGACATCCACAGTTTCCGTTGTGTCGGAAAATTTGCTCCATAAAATGACTTTGTCCTTCAACGATTTGTCCTGCTCGCTGACCTGATCCGTCCCTGCTATAGGATTAAAAACACCCAACTGAATTCTATAGCGATAGCTATTGCCGGGTTCAACAGTATCATCATGCGCCCAGAGCAATAATGGCTTGTCCATTCCAGCGATGTCTGTAGACTCGGTAATCGAAATCTCATCAAATTCTTGATAAACATCAGCTATTGTTTTTGAAACCTCCCTACTTCTTTGAGGACGTTCCTTCTCACTGTCCCGCGTGGTCCGGCTTCTACTGGGTTGCGTTCTTCTTGCAGTCGCAGCCGTAGCCGGCCCCATTTCCCCTACTGTTCCCAATCCTAACGATCCCGCTCCACCAAGCTGACTTGTTCTTGCATCTGTTCTGCTGCGCCGGTCTGTGCGTCCACTTTCACGCATCCTCTCCGCAGCAGCTTCACGCCTTGCTACTGCATCAATCTCTTTTTGATAATCCACATATTTCTTATGTAATGAAGGAGGAAACCACTCTTCTTTTGCAGAGGCAATCCGATAAGTCTCCGGCTGCAACATGTCTATTCTCACTTCCGCATCATCAAATTGAAGCAGACGTACCTTTACTCCGCCAAGCGGCAAACTATCTACATCTTCTATAATCTCAAACATTCTCCTGCGATGGTCTATCTTGCCTCGAGGCACGGTTTGCCATTCGCTCCAACCGCCATTAGAAAGCAATTTCTGTCTTTGTAACCGCACAGCTGCAAAAATCGGCATTGCAAGGGACAGGTCGCGCCAATCCTGCCGCACACCCTCGCCGGCAAAACAATCATTAAACCTTTTATATAATCCCGAAACATCAAACTTCGCTTCAACAGTAACAAAATCAATATCATTCGGCTCGCTATTATCCGGACTATAAACATTTTCCTCATTAATCTCTCTTGTAGGTACATAAGCCACCGTTCTGAAGTTCTCAACCACCACCTCGTCGATTTCACCAACCTGCGGAAGACGATACTGCCTGTCACCAATTTTGTCATCTGAGCTAAAAATAGGCTGTGGCAGAGCAAGACGGACATCAATATCACTTATAGCTGAGTCGAACAGAGCAATGAAATCATCGGCCCTCGGTTTATATGGCAGCTTCGGCTCAGGCTCGCGATTTATTTTGTCCTCCAAAACTTCGGCCTGCTTGTATATATAATTGTCAATAGTACGGGGGTCAAACTTATCGTTGTCATATTCGATATAAACGGAACTGAACAGAAAACGTGTAATAAAAAGCCAAAGAAACACAAGCCCAACAATAGCCAAGACTATTTTCTCAACATGTTCCTCGAAAAAGTTGCTTTCTTTTTTACTCATACATCGTGCCCTGCATAACGCTTCAATAATCTACATTTCCACCTTTTATTCCACCTTCAGCAAATTTTTGACTGATTCCGGTTTAATCTCATCATAGCCGTTTTTGTCAAAGATATATTCGCAAATTAAATCCAATTCCACCACAGCATCCTCGCCATAGCGGTAGAAGCTGTGATCTTTACTCAGCCGGTCGATAGAGCTAATATTACTCTCTAAAATCGTTATTTGATTATGTTTGAAAACTTGTTCTTCTGCCTCGCCCGAAAATCCTCTGAACTTATGCTGCCTGGCACTACAAAGTTGTTGCATAAACGGCAAAACCGCCTTCGTACTAACCACAACAACAACATTAAAATGTACAACATCAATATCATCATTGCAAAGCCTTCCTGTGTGAGGATCTGTAAGCGCCTCTTCAAACGAAAGAACATAGCTTGGCGTGGTCTCTTTTCCACTGGTCCACCTGTTGCTCGCGGCAAAACTTACATTTAAAAGCCGTTTTACCGGCGATATGAAAACGCTATTCGAACCGGAATTCAGAACCCCTATCGTATTGATAATATCTTCAATGATCCAATAAGCTAACTGCGAATACCAGCAATCTTCAACCGCTGTGCCCATTCCGGTATATTCATATTTATCCCAGAATTCGTACCCGCTCAAATCCACCGGATTAGCATAAACAGAAGCAGACTCCGCCTTGCCGCTGCAAAGAACATCCACTATCGTAGCGTCAACCTCACCCAACTTCAGATTCGACCCCGACCTACCCATCCTTCGATCCAAACTCTGACGAGAACCTGGTAAGCTGGAGCTTGTCTGTAAAGCTCTCTTCAACTCGGCATCCGTGGGACAATCAAGGGCATTTACACGGGCAATCAGTCTATATATTCCGTCGCGAAACCGCCGGCCAAATTCCTTGAATATCAACACGGAGGTATCCTTCGGCTCAGGAAATATTTTATAACTTAATAACGGCCTTTTACTGCTTTGCCTGGTTAAAATCTCTGTTTGATTGGCATCTCTCTCATAAACCTGCTGATACTCCTGCTCAATCTCCCACTGGTTACGGGAAACGGTACTTTCACTCAGGGACCGAACTCTTTTGCCTATAGATACACTTTCTTTTTCCATCCGATCCTTGAGCCTGCTGCTCATCAATTGTGTGGGTAAAAATAGAAGCACTGCAACCGCAATTATAATAACCGGCAGTATCAGCGACGAATAATTACCAAGAAAACTTAATCTCTGTATAAGGTCTTTCAATTTGGAGATATCCATTTCAGTTCACCAATCTATTCTGCTTTTCGGCTCCTCTACCGTGTCGTTTCTCCGGTCAAAATTGCCTTTATAACCTCAGATACCATATTCACCGCCCACCTTCCGCTGTTTTTGCAACCTCCTGGTCCTCCTGGGTTTCTCAGACTTTTTAACTTCCGTAGTTCTCACAGTCTGCTTCGGTGCATCGTTCCAGACAAATTTAACGTCTAATCTAAACCAGCGGTCATTAACTTTATAAACAACTCTGCCGGACCTATCGACTTTCTTTTTTCCATTCTCTTCCGAATCGGGAACCTTACTAATAATCTCCCTTGTCATAGGGTCTATCAAAATCCACTCACCCTCTTTTGTTTTTTCAAATTCAACATCTTCAACACCTATCCCTACAGGCATTTTAGTTTCCAAATCTACTTCACCTGTTTCCAGCTTGAAATGCTTAATATTCGCCTTTTGATATAGTTGAAATCGATTTTTCCAGCCAACAATATCATCAAGATGCAGGAGCCGAGTAACAACTCCCCATTTATTCGGGTCGTCTTCCACGCCGACAGGGTCCATTAGTTCATATATGTTCCTGTATGGACTATACCCTGCTATAGTTACGACAAATCCAGGGATACGTTCGCTCCCTTCTTCCTCCTCTACCAAGCGACTTTCTGCAGGACTCTTAGAATACGCCCTTCGAGACGCACCCAAACTCCCTGCTCTGCTGCCTTCCAACATCATAGAATCGGCTGCGCTTGTCCTCCTGCCACCAGGTTCTGTTAAATCTATTTCACCAAATTCTGCAGAAGCAATATCATCCGTAAAGTAAACTGACATACTTGTTACGAATATCTGCTTGCGCTGCTTGCGTTCTTTGCAGGCCTTCAACATCCCTCTCACATCACCGCGGGCAAAAGCCCTATAAAGCTCTCTCTGTTCAGGATTATTCTTTTCGTTCGGCAAAACTGAGATTATGGTTTGATGCAATAGTGGAACCACATCACGATAGTCAAAAATTTTAAATTCTTTTTCTATTATCGCTTCGGACTGCAGCCCCCTGCTTTGCTCGGTTTTGAGCTTGTCGCTGGCCTGGCCGGCAGTGTTAATGATATTGTTTATCTTTTTTCGAACTTGATTGTTATTCGCATAATTGACTCTATCCAGAGCGGTCCTCGCTAAACACATAAGCGAAACCAACAATAGCATACTCGCTGCAGCAGTAAAGTATTTGGTTTTACCAGCCCAGGTCATTGACCGCGCAATGCTGCGTGGCAACAGGTTACTTTCTATCCTGGCCAATCCCAAACCTTGCAAAGCAAGGCCATAAACAATACCAAAATCACTGACACTCTCATGAAATTTCGCTGCTGAGACGGTTGAACTTATCGTAAGTCTCTTAAACGAATCCGGCATTTCAACAGGTATCTGGAGCGTTTGCCGTAAGTACTTGAGCAGGCCGCGCATCTTCGTTCCGCCGCCCAGCGCAATAATCCTCGACAACTTAGTGTTTGGATTAGAACTGCTGTAAAAGCCCAGCGACCGCTGGATTTCAGAAGCTAAATCTGTAAAAACCGGCTTCATCGCCTGAAACACCTGCCGGGCATATTTGCTCATTGGAGCGGTGCGTTTTAGTTTTTCAGCTTTTTCAAAATTGAGTTTAAACGTATCCGCTATCGCCCTTGTAAAAGCATTACCTCCCATAGGAACACATCTTTGCCAAACTGTTGATTGCGTACAGACAACCAGGTCGCTATTTTCCGCACCTATGTCAAGAATAACAGTGGCTTGATCGTCGGACTTACCCAAGTCACCGTAGTCGAACAATGCGTAATTATACAAAGCCATCGGCGCCATCTGAACATAGCCAACCGCCAGATTTTCTCTGGCAAAATGCTCCAATACCGAGCTGACCACATCACTCTTAACCGCAAAAATACCCACCTTTGTTTCAGGACTGCCGGCCTCCGTCATTAACTGCCAGTCCCACTGCACCTCGTTGATATCAAAAGGAATCTGCTGAGCCGCCTCAAACTTAACGATTTCAGGAATGCGTTTCGACTCAACCGGCGGCAGTTTCACAAAGCGTGCGAAACTATTCTGGCTCGGCACAGAAACAACTATATCATCCTTGCCCAAATCGTTCTGCTTCACAAACTGGCGCAAACTTAACGCAATCAGCTCATCCCTTTCGGCTGGTTTTACACCAATTCCGGTAAGAACTTTGCCGTGCTGGATATTATCGAAGCCAATTACTTCAACAACATCCCCTGCGTTCCTTAATCGCAACGCCTTAAGAGAATTATTGCCTATATCTATTGCCCAAACCGAACCGTATTCTAACGCCATAACCAATCCTCGCGATTATGATCCAAACATGATTTGAACAGCGTTGTAAGCCTGCCTCAATAATTATATATTATACCATATTATGAGAACTTTTGCCATAAATACTATTGGCTGTAAAGTCAATCAATATGAAAGCCAGCAGATTCGGGAGTTGCTCGAACGGCTCGGACTCAACCAAGTCGAAACGTCTACAAGTAAAGCCGACCTGGTCGTTATCAATACCTGCTGCGTAACTCTATCTGCTTCTGCAAAGAGCCGAAAATGCATCCGAAAAGCCCAAAAGCTAAGTCCTGACGCCATTATAGTTGTTTGCGGCTGTTTACCAGCGGTACAAACAGGCGAATTAAACAGCCCTGATAAAAATATCCACCTAATCAGTCATCGAGAAACCTTAGCTGCGACTTTAAGCCAAATAGCTAATAACGGCAAAGTTGCCGCCTTAAACTCCAAAAGCTCTCATTCATACCAAAACACTATTATTAAAGCAGAAAACAGCTCAAAAATCAAGCTTAAAAACAAATTGACTGAACTGCCGAAACTTGCCCAATTAACATTATTTAAGGGCCATACGAGAGCATTTCTTAAGATTCAAGACGGCTGCGACGGATGTTGCAGCTATTGTATTATACCCAAAGCCCGCCCATTTGTTCACAGTAAGCCCGCAGAGACGGTCATCGAAGAGGCACAAGCCCTTGTTGAAGCAGGCCATAAGGAAATCGTCGTAACAGGCATATTTGTCGGCGCTTACGGTCAAAAAAGCGTCCGACGAAAAAACTGGGCCAACCAGCAAAACGACAAATTAGCAAATTTACTCGATAAAATGGGAGAAATACCAAATCTGGCAAGGATAAGAGTAAGCTCACTGGAGCCGGGCGATGTAACATTGAGACTACTCGATACTTTCTATAGACATCGTAAGATTATGCCACACTTGCACTTGTCACTGCAGTCAGGTTCAAATGCGGTCTTAAAAAAGATGTGCAGACAATATAGCGCCGACGAATTTAAAGACAAGATTAAATTTATCAAAAGCCGGCTCGATAGGCCCGCCATAACCGCTGATGTCATCGTTGGTTTTCCGGGAGAAACGGACGCTGATTTCGAAGCAACCGTTGAACTGGCAAAGGAAGCAGGCTTTGCAAAAATGCATGTTTTTAGCTTTTCAAAACGGGCGGGCACGGCGGCGGCAGGCATGCAAGACGCTGTAAATAACAGAGTTATAAAAGAACGCTCACGAATATTACTGGATTTGGATGCAGAGCTGGGTTACAAATTTCGGCAGCAATTTGTGGGAGAAAAAGCTGAAATCCTGATGGAAAACGACGAGAAAGGCAGAAGCGAACGGTATTTTATGGTTCGGCTTGAAAATTCGGGGAAAAAACCACAAAAAGGCGAGTTAGTGACAGTAAGGTTGGTTAAAAATAGTAAAAATGGGCTAACCGGGCAAGTTGAAAATTCAAACGGGCTGAGCGCAAAATAACGTGAAAGGGGGCAACGGCGCGGGTTTACGAGCAAACGTTCGAAAATATTTGAAAACGTTCGAAAACTGTATAGAAACGTTCGAAAAAAGTATAGAAACATACAAAAACTGTATGGAAATATTCGAAATTTGTATGGAAACGTTCAACAATATTCGAAAATTTAGACTCCGCTGAGCGGCGGAGAAGTTCATAGTTGTTAGTTCGTAGTTCAATAAGAAAGCTCAAGCAGAAGTTACCTATTTTAACACGAGATTATTTTAAGGCATGACTTTTTCTTCGGAGTGGAAGTAAAAATTCAAGGTCAAGATTTCTCACAAAGATTCCAGAAAGCCGAATAATTTTGTTGACAAATGAGTCTGAATCGCTCAAGATGCTAAGTGCGATTTAGTATAAAACAGAGAAGTGGCGGAGAAGCTTCTCCTGTTTGTGTGGCAAGCTTCCCCCCATAAAAAATGCGGTTTTCTTAACTTTATTTTGAAAGGAGAGGATATTATGTGTAATATGCGTAGAAAGCTAACTGTTTTTTACCTTTTTTTAGTTACAGCGGCATTGAGCACATCAACATTCGCCAGTTGCATAACCCCCGAAAATCCTTTGAAGATCGACATCAATGGCGAACAAGAGGGTTGGCAGCCCTGGCTCATTGATAGAAACTGGAATGGTGAACCGGTTAGCAAGACTTTCGATATGAACTGCCTGCCGTTTGAACGGCCAACAGCGGTACTCTCTGCGCATACATACTACGTGGATACCATAGTTGGCTCACGAAACCGCAGCGTCGGCTTTGCATTCGTTGGCCATAGCGACGGCACAGCCGTTGGCTTCGGGATGGACTACCTAAAGCTCAGATTACTCGACTTGGAACCCAGTACGGAGTATATGTTCTCAATCTGGTCCTTTGAGATCAATAATATCTGGGGCGTTGACCCAAACAATCCAAACTCTAAATTCGGAGTTTGGAGCACGACAAACCCGAGGAGCTGGCTCGAAGCAAACGGTTATCCTAACGGCTACGGCCCACCCAGCGTTCCTATTCCGCCTGGCACCACAGATTCCAATATGCCTGCAGGACTATTCTACCTCGTCATGGCAGAAGGCGACAGAGTGTCTATACAATCGGATGGCTCGTGGTATCTTGGAGACGAGCATTGTGCCACCTTTTACGCTTCCACCAACGCCGACGGCATTATCACAATCTATGGGTGGATAGATCCTACTGACTGGACCGGCCAATTGCACATGCCTCTTAACGGCTTCATAGTCTATAAACCTGCTCCGCCTAGTGAAGCGACTAATCCGAACCCGGGCAACGGGGCAACAGATGTGTCATTGGATGCGGTTTTTAGCTGGACAGCCGGTGCCTATGCAACCTCGCACCTTGTCTATTTTGGCACAAATCCAACACCGGGTGCAGGGGAATTCAAAGGCGAACAGGTGGGGACAACTTACGACCCGGGAACGATGAGCTTTAGCACGACTTATTACTGGCGCATCGACGAGAAGAATGACTATAGTACAACCACAGGAACAGTCTGGAGCTTTACCACTGTTCCTCCTCCGCCGGGTCAGGCAACTAATCCGAACCCGGGCGACAAGGCGACAGATATGCCAGAGGATGTGGTACTTAGCTGGACACCGGGGGCGCATACTGTTGCACACGATGTATATCTCGGCACCGATGAAGACGACGTGACCGACGCGAACATAAGCAATCCTCTGGGTGTGCTTGTCAGTGAAAACCAAGGCCCTAACAGTTATGACCCAATCATCCATCTCGAACTCGGTATAACCTACTACTGGCGTATCGATGAAAGAAACTCCAATGGCACTACGGCGGGGGAAGTCTGGAGTTTTACGAGAAGCAGCGGCAAGGGAATGGACGGCTTTGATTCGTATGCGAACGACGACGACCTGCGAGATGTGTGGAATGTATCGGGGGACGGTGGCGGAGGTTATTTACTAAACGGTGTTAGTTGCGAAATTTATCTTGAGACATTAATAACCCACGACGGCAACTCAATGCGGTATGTATATGCGAACGCCAATTATCCATACTATGCTGAGGCGTACGCGGATATTGTCGATTTGGGAATAGACCCGAACTGGCTCGGCATTGGTGCTAAAGCGTTGTCGCTCTGGTTCTATGGTCAGGCAGGTAATGATGCCAACGAGCAGATGTATGTGAAACTGCACGATGCGGACAGCAACACGCAAGTAGTATATGATGGCAATCCCAATAACATAAAAGAAGAAGAGTGGCAGGAGTGGAACATCGACCTCGAGGACTTCAATTCTGGCGGTGTGGACCTGAACAATGTTACGAGAATTACTATCGGTTTCGGCGACGGCGTCGAACCTGTGGATTCAGGAGCCGGTACCGTGTACTTTGATGATATCCGGCTTTATTCGACCAGATGTGTCCCTGCGAAGCGTGATGCCAATTTTGCTAATGTTGATTACGCCCCATACGGTGCCGGGGATTGCGTTGTAGACTATAAAGAGCTTAAGGAAATGGCAGTAACCTGGCTTGACACCGTACCCGGGCCAAATATCACCCCTCCACGGTTTCCCCCAGTTGCATACTGGCCGATGGATGAGGGTGACGGCAACAAGATATATACCGACCCCTGCGACCCCCTCTACACCGGTATTTTTTCGGATACAGGAGTATCGTGGATAACACCCGGTGTGCTAGACTCCAACGCCGCCCTGCACTTCGACGGCAATTACTGCGCACTGGTCAGCTGTGGAAACCAAAACCCCGCATCAGATGCGAACGAGCTGACTTTGGCAGTCTGGGTCAAGTGGTTAGGACCACGCACCTGGGACCAATATCTGCTTTCCAAGAGTCAGGGCCTAATTAGTAAAATGGACGGCTGGAGCACCACCGACACGCAGTTTAAGTTTGAGGTCGATACCAGCGGCTTTACCCGTTCATTTAGTCTGCGGCAGTGCTACTACGATGTGTTTGCCCCGATGAATATACTAACGAATTATATCGGCAAATGGGCGCACCTGGCCGCCACGTTTGACGGGAACACCGCCAAGCTCTATCTCAATGGCTGCGAAGTAGCTTCCGAGCCATTCAGCCTTGGTGGAGGTGCCGATGCCGCTTTGATAATAGGCAATAATTTTAATGAAGAGAGCTGGCCAGACTACTGCCCCGAATCCTTTTATGGCGACCTTGACGAAGTCTACATCTATAACTACGCCCTGACGGCGGACGAGATAGCATATTTAATTTGGGGCGATGGGATAGAGCCTATAATGCCACTGTTGATAATACCACCCTATGAACCTCCTGATTTGTACAAGGACGGTATTATCAACTTCAAGGACTTCGCCATCCTGGCGAATTACTGGCTCGAAGAGGACATGTTCCCGTAATCAGCGGTGATAGAAGACGAGAGAATGAGATTGCCGACCATTCGACTCCTTCGACACAGCTTAGGATAAGTACGCTCAGGATTAAAAGCTGAGCTACGAGGGGCAAGCAGATTTTTTAAGGCATGAATTTTCCTCAGGAAACAGAAGTAAAAATCAAGATTTTTCACAAATATTCCAAAAAACCGAATAATTTTGTTGACAAATGAGTCTGAATTGCTCAAGATGTACAGTGCGATATAGCAACAAACGCGATATAGCAACAAACGCGATATAGCAACAAACGCGATATAGCAACAAACGCGA
>CAZCIR010000031.1:28820-29614 GCA_964499145.1 uncultured Pirellulales bacterium
TAATATAGCAGAAAACAGAAAAGTGACGGAGGAGGAGCTTCTCATGTTTGTGCGTCAAGCTTTTCCCCCTACAAAAAAAACATACCTAATGCGGTAGCGGTCGTCTGGTGCGTTGCCAGGCGAAACCACACCCGGTACTGTGTGATGGATGCGTGTTGAATCACAAGAAGATGCTTTTTGGCTTATTGCCAAAAAAGAAAAAGAGAAGTGTTTTTTCAATCTTAATAAGAAGGAGGAGTAGATATGTGTAAAAAGTTAAGTATTTTTTCTCTAATGTTAGCGATTGTAGTAGGATTGAGTGTTCCAGCATCAGCCGCCGACATAACACTAACGAATCCCTTGATGGTCGATATCGAGGGCAACGGTACAATCAGTAAGCAAGGAATAGGGCTGTGGGAGCCTTTCGGGCCTCTTTCGTGGACGGAGACCGGTCCGGTGTCCTCGTCTTTCGATAATGGCGGCCTTCCGAGTACCTGGCCAACAGTGACAATTTCCGCGAATAGAGGACCGTACCAAAATGCCGATTGGGGCTCACGCGACCGCGGCGGCGGCATGGCATTCGTTGCAGGAACTTATCAAATTGCGAAGGGCCAAACAGGCTTCGGGATGAACTACATAAGGCTCAGATTCACCCAACTGACCCCCGACACGGAATTCCAGTTCAATATCTGGAGCTGGGAGAAAGTTAGTGTATGGTCCCCTGACCCAAACAACCCAGACTCCAAGTGGGGTGTTTGGAGGGTACAAACCGGTAACATAGGTTACAGAACATGCCAAGTACATGGGTAACAGTT
>CAZCIR010000032.1:0-29431 GCA_964499145.1 uncultured Pirellulales bacterium
TGCAATGAAAATCAACTCGCGGTTGGTGCCGGCTTCTTTTGTATGAGATGTGCCTTCGACCCAATCACCGATGATTTCAATATCTGTGCTGGGCGTATAGGCCGCGGTATAGTCCTGGTTTGTCTGGTTGGAAGTAACATTCGTATATACCCTGTTGGTCGGGGTAAATGTATAGTCGGATTTTATTGGCGTGACTGTACCGGACCATCCGGAGAGGACGTCAGAGCTGTAAAAGCCGTTTGCATCGGTGGTGGGACTGTCCGGTAGTCCGTTCATTTGCACGTCGGCCAAAGGTGAACCACTATAGGTTACTGTACCGGAAATGTTATTATAATCAACAGCAAGCAGGCCTAAGTTCAGGCCGACCTGCATAGCGTTCGTTGTCCAGGCGTAGTCCTGGTTATTATTGAACGTTGGTCCCTGACGGATACCGCCATCGTCATCACCGTCGCTGGCTAATAGCAGGTCAATGGTATTCTTGTATTTTGTGAAAGAGCCACTGCCCAGATGCTCACTGACTGCATAATGCCCCCACGCGAACCATGCATCATGTCCGTATTCGTAGTCGTCGTTTCCGCCGCCGGTAGCATCCAGAGGCATATATGTATTTGCAGTCGCTGCCCAGGTATCTCCGCCAGAGTTGACTTTATAGTATGAGTTCAAAACTCCCCAGACGGCTATACCACCCGAAACAGCCCAGCTCTCTGAAGCAAATCGTGAGGTGCTGCCATTAAGCCATGTTCTAACGCTGTCTCCAAGGGTAACGGCTCTATTGCGGTATGTAGCGCTGTCAACGTCTACGCCATATTGGTAGAGGGAACCAGAGGCAAGTCCAAGAACCAAAGCATCTGTAGTGGTACTTGTGCCGGGCGTGTTATCAACGAGGGTCTGTGCGCAGGTCTGGCCATAAGAAGAATGGTCTACATATTCCGCCCTGCCCTGGTATACCTGTCTGTATTTCATCTCCGCCTGCATGCCCCAACCAACGTTATACGTAGTGTAATAATTAGTCGGAGTGCTGCCTTCGTCCCAGGATGGGTTTGCAAGACAGTATGTCCATGCATTATTTAAATTTGTCAGGTAGGTAGTATAATCTCCGGTTAATTCGGCATATCGTGACCATATCCATATTGCTTCGGCAGTATTATCCGTTTCTACCACGGTAGTGTAGTCCTCTCCTTCCCATATTCCGCCTAGGTCTCCGCCACTGGTCACCTGCTGGGTTGTGAGCCAGTCTGCCATTTGGAGAAAATCTGCCAGATAGTCATACGCAAGCGTAGTAGCAGACTCGGGATCCGACCAGCCGGTCTCGTTCAGGTTCGGGGAGTTATCCCGAGCCTTAACCCTGAACGTATACTCGGTATTTGGGTCGAGGCCCTGTGCTTCATACGTCGGGCTTATATTCCAATCACGGTTGGCATCACCGTCCGTGGTGCATTCGAAGTAATAACTCACAGGTGGATAATTGGGCTCAAAAGCTGTCGTTGCCGTCATAATAATCGAGGTCGTCCCTGCTGCCGCGGGCGGCGAGGCCCAGGTCATCGGGTCCGGCGTCGGCGGCTCGTTGTCCGGCACCGTCGCCTCCTCCTTAATCATAAAGACGTCAAAGGCGTATGCTTTATAACCACTCTCTGAATTCGGGTCTGCTTCCGCGCGGACCTTGAAACTTCCATCGACCCCCGGGTGAATGCCTACCCACCGTGCCACATAGCCTTCGTTGTGATTATTACCTGTATTTAACCATATTCTCAAGGGGTTACCCTGATATTCTACTGTGCCAGATGTGCTGGCGTTGGTGGCAGAGTCAACATCTGAGATGGTGTATATAGTCCATCGGTTGTTGTAGCCGTCTCCGCCGGATGTGGTACTCTCGGCTCGCGAGGCAGATGTGGCAAATGTGTAAGTTTTATCGGGGTCAAGACCCGTAAAATCGGCATCAACATACCAGCCTGCACTGCTAGCATAGTAAATAACACCGGTCATATCAGCAATGCCGTGGAATGTGTCATATGCATCTGTACCTGCAGCGCAATCGTATCCACCGTGCCAGGTACTTGCAACCTGCGGCTGCCAGTTGACGCCGCCGTTCTGCGTTAGAGTAACTGTTACAGGCGTATTGGCGCCGGTTACGTAATCTTTCAATAAACCGGATGAGGCGGCATAACCCTCGCTGGCATCTGCTGACTCCGTACCAATGCCGTAAACTGTGATAAAGTTCGGGTCTCCGTAATGCACGCTGTTTCCGCAAGGGTCGGTGCCGGCAGCAACCAGGCCGGGGTCAAACACGCAGTCATTATAAGAAATCCAGTCGCCGGAAATAGTTATAGTATCGCGCAGGCTGAACTGTGTCCCCAACGTAGGATCTGTATATGACTCTGTATGGTCATCACGGTATACGTTGATAGTTGCGTTCTCTTCATCCACAACGACATCGACAAAGGTCACGCCATTCCACCGCATATCAGCAGGAAGCCAGTCAGCTCCGGTGGGCCCTGCTTCGACGCCACCTGGCCTTTTCCCTGAGTTTCCCACATCTATCTGCCAGACCCTGCCGTACAAACCGGCAACATTGGGGTCCTGCGTTCTCCAACTGTCGTTCTCAGGGTAATTATAGGTGTGCCCGGGGTAATCGGGTGCTAGTCCACCCCCGCCCTGATGCTTGGAGTAGTAGTGTGAATGTGCGCAGAAGACAGCCGTAACTTTCTCACTTTCCAAAAGGTTCCAGAAATTATCCCTGTGTGTTTTATACTTGTCAAGAGAGTCGCCGTAGTGATGGTTGTAAGGAAATATCGGCTCGTGAACAAAGACAAAGATAAAGGGCTTGTTGGTAGCGGCAAGGTCGTCTTCCAGCCATTCGAGCAGTGCCGGAACTATGTCGCCGTCGGTGCCCACGTCGCTACTGCCGTCCCAGTAGATGTTCAGCGCGACAAAGTGAGCATTGCCGTAGTCCCAGGAGTATGTTGTTTCTTCGCTTCCGCCGGGACCCTCGTTGGTGGGGAAAATGTCCTTCAATGGATCCCTCCCGTCGTGGCCGTTGGTATATTCTTCCCGCAGCCATTGCATATCCCCAGGTGTTTCTGCATCGTGGTTACCTACCAGCGGGTACCAGATGAAATTCTCCCCAAAGCAATCGTCTATTACAGCACGATTCTGAGGAATGCCCTGGTCGTCGCCTTCGTTATCGAGGTCCCCGGGCGAGATGAGGAACACCCCTGGGTCACCAACTACGCTTTTAATCGACTCCAGGACTCGGCCAAAGATTTCGTGCCCGTCACGCATATCGCCTGTGACCGTAAAGTGAAAGCCCGCCGCGTAGGCCGATGTGGCCAGCATCTGGAGACTAAACAGACATAATAAGACAATCATTACCTTTACTTTTGCTGTTGTTAATAACCGTTTCATCACTCTTATCTCCTTAAATTTTGGATAAAGAAATATTTCGTTTTTTGGCCGGTCACGCCCGATGCGCATACATAGCCTATACATCCTTGCCTGGGGTACAGATAGGCGGGACTTTGCTACAATCTGTCCTACCCTTTTCATCCGTGAATGTAAAGCAAAGAACCACCAGCCGATATAGGCTCTGGTTCTAACTGCTTTACTCACCTAAAGAAGAGCGCGCAAAATAGGACTCCGAAACTGCTGGCCTTTTTTAAAGACTTGGTTTTTTCCCGATAATGGAATAGAGAAAGCTCAAAATGAAACACCGAAAGCTTAATTACCACTGTCCTCCTTTTTGCTATACGCTTATAGGCTATAATTATACTAAACAACACTTTATCAAACTAAGTGCTTAGTGTCAAGGAATTTATGTACGGATTTGGGATTTTTTAGGGGTACTGTCTGCCGTCAGCATAAATGGCACAAATAAGCTCTTTGAGTTAAGAGAGACCTCAAGGTATTTCCTGCATGCAGGAAATACCTTGAAAATCACGATTTCGGCTCCATAATCGGCCCTCTTGGGTCAGGAAAGGAGCCGAAAAAAATGGCAAAGTCCAACAATGTTGTAAAGCAAATCAGAAAGGCAACCCGTAGAAAATTCTCTGCCGAAGAGAAGATCAGAATCGTCCTAGAGGGTCTGCGTGGTGAACAAAGCATTTCAGAGATATGTCGCAGAGAAGCCATAGCGGCAAGCGTTTATTACAAGTGGTCCAAGGCGTTTCTGGAGGCCGGTAAGAATGGTCTGAACAAAGATACACTTCGTGATGCCTCCAGTGATGAAGTCAAGCGGTTGAAGTCTGAGAACGAGGACCTTAAGAAGGCACTGGCAGAATCCATGCTTGATGTAATCAAATATAAAAAAAGTCTGGGTATGTGAGACGGAGGTATCAGAGAATGAGCAGAGATCAAAAGATGGAAATAATACGCTCCGTGGAAGGCTCCGGCCTGAATATATCCGAAGCTATTAACAAACTTGATATTTCCAGAAGTACATATTACCGCTGGAAAAGGACGCTGCGTTCTCAGGGTATTAAAGGTCTGCGGGATAATAAACCATACAGATTAAGAACATGGAATCAGTTATTACCCTGGCAGGTGGACAAAATACTTGAGTATGCAACGTTCAATCCTGAATATTCCAGCAGAGAGATAAGTCTATACATTACTGACAATGAAGGATTTAGCGTATCCGAGAGTACTGTCTACAGAAGACTTAAAGAGCACGGGTTGATTTCTGAGCCAAAGATAAAAAGATTTCCAGCATCGGACGAATATCACACAAAGACAACCGGCGTCAATCAATTCTGGCAGATAGATGCCACATACTTAAAAGTTGATCGCTGGGGCTGGTTCTATCTCATCAGCGTTCTGGATGATTACAGCAGAAAGATTTTAGCATGGCAGCTGCGAACCTCGATGAGAGCTGAGGACTTCAGTGATGTGGTGGAGTTGGCCTGTGAATTTACCGGCCTTGACAACGTGCCTGTTGAAGATCGCACCGGGCTGCTAAGTGATAATGGCTCAGCTTTAATAGGAAAAGACTTTGGTGATTACCTTGAGGCAAGAGGCATTGGCCATATATTTGCTTCGCCATACCATCCGCAGACAAACGGCAAGATTGAGAGGTATCATCGCAGTGTTAAAGAACAGGTGTTACTGCATCTGTGGCAATTGCCTGAGAACATGGAGAAAGAGATTTGCAGGTTTGTGGCGTGGTATAACAACCAAAGATATCACGAAGCGATTGGCAACGTGACACCGGATGATGTCTATTATGGTAGACGCGAAGAAATATTGAAAATGCGAAAACAGGTAAAAGCAAAAACAATTCTTGAAAGGAAGAAAATTAATTGTAAGATTATTGAAACAGGAGCTGAAATCATCTCCTAATTCAGAGACCATTTTGTCTCATTTTTGCTGAAGACTTACAGTTGATCAAAATGTTAGAGGGAGGATATGGCCGCTAAAAGCCGATTTTAAGTTTGTTCAGTCCTGTAAAGTGGTCAATGTTTTGCACATCCGTTAGCTATTGTTGGTCTGACGGATTATATCTGCGATAACACTCTGCGCTTTGCTTGGCTGTATGTCATTCTAAAAAGTAAACTTGCAACCTTCAATAATGGTTTTAACACGATTTACAGTTTGTGAAATTTTTTTTGTTATCCCTTTTGCGACGAATTACAGATATTTACCGATGCTACTTTAATTCATCACAAAAAAACCGGTTTTTCAACAGGACGTAGTGGCAACTACGCATAATCTTCGACTGCACAATTGTTCATTTTGCCCATCTTAAACATTCTATAAAATATATAATGATACGCATAGTACAGTAGTAAATTAATTCCATTCCAGACAACTGAAGAACCTAAGGCCAGTTTAAACTCTCCAGTTATTACCCAGAGAAAAAGTGTTTGGGCACAAAGAATAAAGAATCTATACACCAAGCCGCTTTTTAACAACAATTCAAGGTTTATTTTTCTCCATAGCATATCAGACTCACTCCACAATTAAACTGGGATTTCCCATATAACATTGTATATCCTTGCTCAGCTTCGCCGTTAAGCTTTATTTCTGATAGAATAACAAGGCAGCCTTGTGAAATCAAGCTGATTGATTACTACAACCAAACTACAACTCGAATACTGAATAGCGTGTAAAATCACAAAAATCATGAATCTATAAAATTTGCAATATCAGAGACTTAAAAAATTCTCAGAAAAGGTAAACATTTTATATATCCTATTTAATCATATCCTCTGCGACACCAAAACTCCCTTCGTTTTCTCCGTCTTTCAGCCCATCCATAAACCCAATCAGGGCAGCGTTTGACATATACGTAGTGTTTTCTACACCACCGTTGTAACGTCCTGCGTGGTATCTTTAGTATCCTTGCTGTTGCTCTTATGCCATATTCGTCTATCAGGCTAAAAGCGTACTCTTTTTGTCTTTTGTTGTACCGTCCACCGTTGCCATAACTGATAAACTCAAACCGTTTTTCTTCATTGAAACACTCTGCCAGCGTCTTTATGAGTATTACTGGTGTGTGTGTCATTTTCTTAATCCCCTTTCATTGAGCAGGTACTTGTATCGCTGTTCCATCCCCTTGTCGATGGTGGGGTTAGGTCGCCAAAAAAGGATTGTTTTTTGTATCGTTTCATACTGACCTCACAATAATCTGTATCGTCTGCTTGATATGCTCTGGCAGATTAGGCCAAACAGCTATAATCTCCGCTAAATCATCGGGTAGTTTCGTAGTGTCGATTTTAGGCTGTTTTTGGGATTTTGGTGTCAACTGAGGTGTCAACTGCCCTTTTGTGGTTTCACAAGTCTTTGTTTCTTCAGGACTTGAGTTTTCAGAGCGTCGGTCTACGGAACCGAAGGTTAGAGGTTCGAGTCCTCTCAGGCGTGTAAGTAAAGGGCCGGTTCTAAACCGGCCCTGTTACTAACATAAGACAGCAACGTTTTAGAACGTATACTTCATACTCAATATACAATATGTTATGTTATGCCGTTTGGAGACCGAATCATCCATTGATATCTGATGATATAAGCCGGGGGTAAATGTAAGATTTTCGGTGATGTCAAACCCTGTTTTCAGACCAAAGTTGATATATGACCAGTCATGTGAGGCGCCGCCAAGGCCGTCCGTGTATGCAATTTCTGTTGATAAGTTAAGTGGATTCGGAAGCTCAGTAACATTAATGTTATATCCGAGACCGAAACGGTGGACCCAGCCGGTAATGTAATTGTAGCGGCCGCCGCTGAGGGCGGGGTATTCATAATGTGCAGTGTAACTGGGTACGATACCGTTCGGAAAGATGTTCGGCCAGGAAAATGCAAATATCCACTCATAAGTGGTATTGGCCTTACGTCGTGAAAGGCCGGGATAATATTCGTATCCAACACTTATGTTGTAATTCGTAGCATAAGGCTTGCCTTCAAAAAGCTGGTTTTTGTAATATGGTCTGAAATCGAACCTTTCTTTGTCGACATATCCGCTTGCGGTTGCGTTGCGATGAATGACTTTTACTCCGAAACCACTGCCGTAGAAATCGAGGTCGAGAATCTTAAAAAGTGCGCCTTGCTGGCCGTATGCCTCAGCGCCCTTGCTGAGCCATTTGCTGTGATATTGCAGATCGAATGTAACACCGAGCTTCTTTTCCTGCTCGGCTGCATATAAAGGAGCTGTGCTTAACAATACTATAGTGACTAATAAAATTCTTTTCATAATTTACCTTTCAGGAACTTTTTGTAAAGCGTTCTAAAACACCATATACGGCTTCATACGCCGTAAAACCACTCAAATAGAAGATGGTGAGTTTACGCATAAATAGATACGAATCAAGCAAAAATTCAAAAATTAAGTTGATGAATGGGTTGACATATTACGTAAATTTAGATATTGTTTGGGCTTTTAGTATCTACTGGAAGGTCCGGTTAATAACAAATATGTTGATTTAGAGTTGTTAGGAATAATATTATGGCAGAAAAACAAAAAGCTATCGATTCTCTTATGACGGAAAAACGAACGTTCCCGCCGCCTGCGAACATCAAGGCCAATGCTTATATAACAAGCCAGCAGCAATATCAACAGATGTGGGAACAGTCGCTCAATGACCCGGATGCTTTCTGGCTCGAACAGGCCGGAAATCTGACTTGGTTCAAGGAACCGACTAAGAGCCTTGAGTACGTATGGGATACAAAGAATCGTAAAATTGAGCACACCTGCTTTGCCGATGGTCAGCTAAACGTTGCATTTAACTGTCTTGACCGTCACCTTGGAACGCCGACCGCAAAGAAAACTGCGATTATTTGGCAGGGTGAGGCGGAAGATGCCGTCAGGAAATTCACGTACGAGCAGCTTCATAAGGAAGTCTGCAAATTCGCCAATGTCCTCAAGTCAAAAGACATAGAAAAGGGCGACCGCGTGGCAATTTATCTGCCGATGATTCCTGAACTTCCCATAGTGATGCTTGCTTGTGCCCGTATCGGCGCAATTCACTCGGTTGTCTTTGGGGGTTTTAGTGCAGATTCGCTTAGAGACCGTATCAACGACTCCGACTGCAAATTGCTTATTACAAGCAACGTATCTTTGCGTGCGGGAAAACATATAATGCTCAAAAAGATTGCAGATGAAGCATTAGAAAGTACGCCCACGATTAAAAATGTAATAGTGGTAAAAGTTGGTGATGAGCCATGCGATATAAAAGCTGGAAGGGACTGTTGGTATCACGATGAAATGGCAACTGCAAAAGAGCAGTGCGAAGCTGAACGTATGAACGCCGAGGACCCCCTCTTTATACTTTATACATCCGGCTCGACCGGCAAACCAAAAGGTGTTGTCCACATAACAGGTGGATACCTCGTACATGTTGCTAATAGCCACAAGGTTATTTTCGATGTTCATGACGATGATGTTTACTGGTGCACTGCTGACATCGGCTGGGTAACTGGTCACAGCTACATCGTTTATGGCCCGCTCGCAAACGGTGCAACGTCGTTGATGTTTGAAGGGGTTCCTACTTATCCGGATGCCGGACGCTTCTGGCATATTTGTGATAAATTCGGCGTTACCGTTTTTTATACGGCGCCGACGGCAATTCGAGCCTTAATGCGCCTCGGTGAGGAATGGCCTGCCAAGTACAAGTTAGACACCATAAGAATTCTCGGCACCGTCGGTGAGCCGATAAATCCTGAAGCCTGGATGTGGTACTACGAAAAAATCGGACGTAATCGATGTCCGATTGTTGACACCTGGTGGCAGACAGAAACCGGTGGCATTTTAATTACGCCTCTTCCCGGTGCTCATACTCTAAAACCGGGCAGCGCAAACCAGCCGTTCTTTGGCGTTGACGCCATTGTTCTGCGAGATGATGGCAGCCAATGCGATGTGAACGAAGGCGGCAAGCTCTGCATAAAAAGACCCTGGCCGGGAATGATGCGCACTATGTGGGGCGACCATGACCGGTTTATTGATACATATTTTACAATGTATGACGACATTTATTTCGCCGGTGACGGCTGCCGCGTTGATGAAGATGGCGATTACTGGCTGATGGGCAGAATCGACGATGTTGTTAACGTCTCCGGTCATCGTATCGGAACAGCAGAAGTTGAAAGCGCGCTCGTCAGTCACGAAAAAGTGGCCGAGGCTGCAGTTACACCGATACCTCATGAAATCAAAGGACAGGGGTTATATGCCTTCGTTACTCTCGTAGAGGGTGTCGCCGAAAGCGACGAACTCAAAAAAGAACTGATTATGCACGTTCGCAAGGAGATTGGCCCGATTGCCGCCCCTGAAGCAATTCAGTTTGCACCGGCTCTTCCGAAGACCCGTTCCGGAAAGATTATGAGGCGGATTCTGCGTAAGATAGCAGAGAAGGACACGACTAACCTCGGCGATATTACTACTCTGGCCGACCCGCACGTGGTTGAGGTGCTTGTCAAGGGACGAGGTCAGTAAATGCCATTTGTATCTGCGAAGGGAATTGTAGGCCGGCTGCTCACCACAAGGATACGCGCATCCGGCCTTATTTAAATGAAAGGAATCTAAATGGCAGAAGGAGAAAAAGTTAAAAATCGTTGGTTGGTTGTTGTCGGGGCGCTACTGATTCAATTATGCCTCGGAGCGATATACGCCTGGGGGGCCTTTACAGGAGCGCTTCAGGACCCGGACGGGGCCTTTAAATACACTGATACACAAACCTCCTGGATTTTCTCCGCCGGCCTGGCAAGTTTCGCCCTGATGATGATACTAGCCGGCAGACTGCAGGACAAATACGGACCGAAGATTATTGCTGTAATCGGAGGTGTTCTCCTTGGGGTCGGCTATATAATCGCCGGATTTACAGGAACCTCTTTTGCTCTTATGTTGTTCTTCATCGGAATTGTAGGAGGCGCAGGCATCGGAATGGGATATGTCTGCCCAATCGCCGCCTGTGTAAAATGGTTTCCCGATTTAAAAGGCCTAATCACCGGATTAGCAGTCGCAGGTTTCGGTGCAGGTGCTTTCATATTCGTTAAACTGGCCGGTTCCTGGCTGAATCTTATAGCAAACCACGGGGTCAACGGAACGTTTGTAGTATTCGGTATAATTTTTATGGTGTCTGTGATAGTGGGCGCTTTACTGCTGTCGAATCCGCCGGCAGGTTACAAACCAGCCGGCTGGAACCCGCCGGAAAATCCTGACGGTTCCGCAAAACCAAAGGTAAAGGACCTCACGCAGGGACAAACCGTTCGCACCGTTCAGTTTTGGATGATTTGGCTTGCTTTCGTTCTAAGTGCCGGCTGCGGCTTGATGGTTATTAAATGTCTGAAAAACTTCGGTGAATTCGAAGGTGGTCTCTCCGCCGCGGCTGCGGGCTCAGCTCTCGGCCTGCTCGCTTTGTTTAACGGAATGGGTCGAGTGGTTTGGGGAACTGCTTCGCAAAAACTCTCGGCAAGAGGCTCCGTTATTGTAATGTGTCTGCTGCAGGCGGTAATGATGTTCATACTTATAAAAATGGGATCAACACCCTTGACTCTCGCAATTGCAGCGTGCTGGATAGGATTCAATTTTGGAGGCAACTTCGCACTCTTTCCCCTGCTTACACTGGAAAACTTCGGTGCGAAGAACCTCGGAGCCAACTATGGCGCAGTTTTTACATCTTATGGCGTCGGCGGAATTTTAGGCCCCGTTATGGCCGGACGTGTTTATGACACTATGGGTACTTATAAAACCGCTTTTATAATTGCCGGTGCCGCCTGCGTCCTGGCCGCTGTGCTCGGAATTTTACTCAAACCGGTCAAAGCAGATACAGCAACCGAGTTATAAAGCAAAAAGACCCTCGTCACAGGCCATGCAGGGCAAATATGTTCTTTTTAATCGTTTTTATTATTGCCTCTACCGCAGAGATTACCTCATCGTGTTGCTGATTGCTCACAGCTAACACCTGATCTCTCAAACCGCCCTGCCACTCTGTGCTGCCGAGCATAACACCCCCGATAGTGGGAGTAATCTCTTTATCAATATCTGCGCCGCACAGTATGCTCCAGGCAAGTGCCCAGGCTCTGACGGTGTTGTTGAGGTTATAACCGCCGCCGCCGGTCATAAGAATGGGTTTATTAAAACTCAGCAGGTAATTGATGATTTCTACATAAACGTTATTGGTCAGATACAAGTGTGCGAGTGGGTCGCCTGCGAGGGCATCGGCCCCCAGCTCGAAAACAAATACATCAGGCTTAAAGGCCCCAATCAACGGCAGTACCAGCTCCTCTAAAGCCTTCATATACATCTCATCGTAAGTGCCTATCGGCAGAGGCACATTTACGCAATAGCCCTTTCCTTCCCCGCTGCCGATTTCATCCTCGAATCCTGTTCCCGGAAATAACGTCCTCGGGTTCTGATGCAGTGATATAGTCATCACGTCCCGCCGGTCATAAAAAGCGTATGCGACCCCATCGCCGTGATGAACATCCACATCCAGATACAAAACCCGCTTCCCCGCCTCCGCCAGTATCATACACGCGAGCACAACATCATTAATATAACAAAACCCCGATGCCTGTTCAGGCCCTGCATGGTGAAATCCCCCCGAAGGATTAAACGCAGTGTCTGCTTTGCCAGATAATATCAGCCTGGCACCCACGACTGTCCCCCCTGCCGCTAGAATCGCCCCTTCGTATAATCCCTTAAAGACAGGGCAATCCGACGTTCCGATTCCCATACTGAGCGCTTCAGGATTGAATTTGCCTGCCGATGCCTCTTTCAAAGCTCTCAGGTAACGTGCTGAGTGGAACTTCTTTAGGATAATTCTCTCAATCGGCTCAGGTGCCGTTTCTTTTCTGCCCGTTCCCGTCAAAAGCCCCATTGAACTTAAAATTTCTCGAACCCTTTTGGCTCTGATTGTATTAAACGGATGCTCGGAAGGATACGGATACTTCTCGAGTTCTTCCGAATAAACAAATACCGCTTCTTTCGTCCCCAAAGGCTGCCCCCTACCTTTCTTTTTCTGCCAAATCGTATGTTACGCTGTAAACCTCACCGTCAAACTCTGTGTTAACTTTGTAGCCGGAGTTATGAAAGATTGCCAGCATAGCCTTATTGCCCGGCAATACCTTCGCATAAAAGCTCCTCACGCCGCGCTTCTTCGCAATTCGGGTAAGGTAATCCAGCAGAAAGGTCCCCATACCCTTCTGCTGCCATTCATCCTGCACAATAAAGGCGACCTCTGCCGCTTGAGTCTTCGGGTCGAGAAAATACTGGGCGATAGCAACTATTTCTTCACTGGAAACCCCGGGTACCGTCCCTACAATAGCAAGGTTCTGGTGATAATCGATATTCGTCAGTTGCTGCACGTCTTTATGAGGAAACGCAATTGTATGGGTCATATAGCGTGTCTGAACAGATTTGCTGCTTAGTGAATACAGCATCTCAGACATCGCCGCTTCATCGGTAGGCCGCACAGGCCTGAAGAATATCTCTGTGCCGTCACGTAAAGTATCATACCTCTCCAGCTCTTCCGGATACCTTACCTTCTCGGTATCCAGTTCTATCTGGTCGGCGTAAATGTAATTCTGGGCCTTCGCCGCCTGAATTAGTTCTTTCCGGAACTTCGGATGCGCAATGTTAATCAGCGACAGCACTCTTTCTCTGATGCTCTTACCGTGCAGATAGGCGGTCCCATATTCAGTGACTACATAGTGAACATCGCCGCGTGTGGTAACCACGCCGGCTCCTTCGGTCAGATGAGGCACAATCCTGCTTATCTTCCCGTCTTTTGCAGTGGAGGGCATCGCGATAATTGCCTTACCCCCCCTGCTTCTGGCCGCCCCCCGAATAAAATCAACCTGACCTCCTATGCCGCTGTAAAATCTGTAACCTAATGAGTCTGAACATACCTGACCCGTTAAATCGATTTCCAGACCGACATTAATCCCAACCATCTTCTCATTCCGGCTTATTATGTAAGAGTCGTTAACATATTCGGTGGGATAAAATTCGAAAAAGGGATTATTGTCTATATAATCGTAAAGTCGCCTTGAGCCCATACAGAAGCTTGCCACGATTTTGCCGTGGTTGAGTGTCTTTTTGGCGCACGTTACCGCTCCGCTTTCAATTAGCCCTATAATCCAGTCACTAAACATCTCCGTATGAATACCAAGGTCCTTTTTATATACGAGAAACTCAGCAATCGCATGAGGTATTTGTCCTATGCCGCACTCAATCGTGCTGCCGTCTTCGACAAGTCTGGCAATATTCTCACCAATGCTGCGAAGGGTCTCGTCGGGTTCGGGTATAGCGGTTTCAATGATTTCTTCATCGTAAGGCACTAGTGCATCGATGGTATTGATATGTATGAAGCTGTCCCCGAGCGTCCGGGGCATTCTGCTGTTTACCTGCGCTATAACATACCTCGCATTGGCAGCGGCTGATTTCACAATGTCCACCGACACGCCGAGACTACACAAACCGTTTGCATCGGGCGGTGTTACGCTGATTAACGCAACATCAATCGGAATTCTGCCTTGTTCAAACTCTTGTGGTATTTCCGAGAGTAATATTGGAGTGTAGTCACCGATACCTTTGCTTAGAGTATCGCGAACGTTATCAGCGATGAAAAAACTGTTCATCTTGAACTTTTCGCGGAATTTCTCGTTGGTGTATGGAGCGGCCCCCATCGTCAGCAGATGGACTATATGGGCGTCTGTAATTCCGCTGGAATACTTGACCAGGGCTTCGACAAGATGCTGTGGTTGACCACAGCCGGTCCCTATAAAAATATGATTGCCGGATTTAACCAGCTTCATTGCCGAAGCTGCTGTCGTTATTTTTTCCTTGTACTTTTCCTTCCAGTCAAATTTCTGCATAGTCATCTTTCTCAGTTAAGCCTGTTCTACACTTATCCTTGCATCGACTGCGATTGGCGTTGTTCCTGCCGGGCCGACAACATACGGGTTTATATCCATTTCCTGAATCTGTGGAAATTCGGTGACTAATTGTGAAAGTCTCTGCAATCCTTCCGCTATTATATCTATATCCACTCCCTCTTCGCCGCGCTCACCTTTCAGTATTTTGTATGTTCTGGTGTTTATAAGCATCTGCTTTGCCTCTTCTGCCGTCAGTGGCGCCAGATAGAATGATACATCCTTTAGCACCTCAACCATTATCCCACCCATACCGAACATCATCAATGGTCCGAAATGAGGGTCGCGATGCATCCCGAGTATTACTTCTTTACCGCTTCCGCACATCTCCTGAACGAGAACCCCGAGGATATTAGCATCGGGCGCCAGTTTCGGTATCCGGTACGACATCAGGTCAAAAGCATCCATCACTTCGGTGGAGTTGTTCAAGCCCAGTTTGACGCCGCCGACATCCGACTTATGTAATATATCGGGAGACCATATTTTCAATACCACGGGAAATCCCAGTTGCTGTGCTATATTCGACGCCTGCTGCGCCGTGGTTGCAATAGAACCTCTCGGCGTCACAAATCCGTATGCTTCAAGTATCTCCTTCGAGTCCTCCTCGCTGATCTCCTTAATCCCGCGTCGCAGATGCCTCTCTATAACATTTTCGACTTTTCTCCGATTAACTGCAAACAGCTTTACAACTCGTTTGGGCCGCGTTCGCCATTTTAGATATCCAGTCATTACTTTGATAGTGGAGACAGCCGCCTCCGTAGCATCATATAGTGGGACTTTACCTTTCCTTAATATCTTTGCTGCTTCGGTAATCTTACCGGCGCCGAGAAAACAGGCGAGGACCGGCTTGGCCGGCTTCTTGCTCATTATCCTGACAATCGCTTCCGCAGTTGCAGCAGGTTCGGTCATTGCCTGAGGGGTCAGAAGCACTAAAACTACATCAACACCATCGTCGTCGAGAATAGTCTCAAGAGCAAACTCATAGCGATCGGCTAAGGCATCGCCAAGAATGTCTATGGGATTGTTAAGATTGGCCATAGCTGGCAGTTTAGCTGTCAGTTTAGCTGTTGTTTCTTCACTCAGTTTCGCAAAACTAAGCATTTGTTGCTCAACGGCATCAGCCGCCATAATGCCGGCGCCGCCGGCATTGGTGATAATGATAACTCTCGAACCTCTGGGAAGTGGCTGATTTGCAAAGGCCTGGGCATAATCAAACTGCTGTCTTATAGAATTACATCTTATAATACCGGCTCGCTCGAATACACACTCGTAGGCAATCTCGCTGCCGGCAAGACTGCCGGTATGAGACGATGCTGCTTTCGCCCCCGCCGATGTATTGCCGGACTTCATTAGCAATATAGGCTTTTGCTGTGAAATTTGCTCTGCCTGGCTGACAAAAGTATTGCCGTCAACAATGCTCTCAAGATATCCCGCAATGACCCGCGTCTCGGTATCGTTGGCAAGTGCCTTTATAACATCAAGCTCATTAATGTCCGCTTTATTGCCTATACTGACAAGTTTACTGAACCCGATGCCGTTGGCATTGGCCATATCAAGAATAGCCGCCTGCAACGCACCCGATTGTGACAGATATCCTATCGTCCCAGTAGCGGGCAACTCCCCCCCAAAGCTGGCGTTTAGTTTGTTCGCCGGTACTATCACCCCAAGACAATTCGGACCGATTACCCTAATGTGCCCCTGCTTTGCTATCTGAATAACACGCTGTTCAAGCTCCCTGCCCTCTTGGCCGACCTCTTTAAAACCGGATGTAATAATGATAACCGCTTTGGTTCCAACCGTTGCACACTGCTGCATAACCGCCGCAACTCCCTGTGCAGGCACCGAAATAATCACAAGTTCAGGCACCTGCCCGATAGATGAAAGGTCTGGATAACACTTAAGCCCTTCTATCAACTCCGCCTTTGGATTGATTGGGAATATGCTGCCTTGGTATCCTGCTTCGAGCATACTTTTGAGAATCTCATAGCCGACTTTGCCTTTTGTTCGGGACGCCCCGACGATAGCTACAGAGCCTGGATTGAAAAACTTCTTTAGAGCCATATTAGTCAGTAACCTTTCTGAACATAAAAAATAGTTCTTAAAGGCAAACTATACTACTTCATATCAAGGTGATTTGCAAAGCTATTTATTCGTTAGCCCTGTCTCGATTTTATTAAACTGGTTTTCTAAGTTCGGGTATGTCCGGCTCGATATGAACAGTAATATTAACCGGCTGAGCTATCTGCTCAGCTACTGCTTTTTCCAGATTTTCAGCTATTTCATGGGCGGCGGTTATACTCAAATTGGGGTCGACAAGGATGTGCAGGTCGAGAAAAACCTCTCTGCCGACCGTACGGCTTCTAAGCTTATGCCACTGGCGTATTGAGGCATCGGCGTTAATTATATCCCTTATATGCTCAATCGTGTCCGAATCGACTGCACTTTCTGTTAGCTCATGCAGGCAATCCCCAATCACCCTTACCCCTACCAGGATAATCATCAGACCGACCGCAATAGCGGCAACATGGTCGCCATGGCCAAAGCCGAATTCCAGAAATATAAAACCTGCAACAACAGCTACCGAACTTAATGCATCGCTGCGATGATGCCAGGCATTGGCATAAAGCGCGGTACTGTGAGACTGGATGGCGGCTTTTTGTGTTACTCTATAGAGCCATTCTTTGGAAGCTATTGAAAGTATTGCAACTATAAGAACGGCAATACTTGGTTTGGTTATTTCCTCTCTTGCTATGGCCACTGTAGCATAGTACATCATACCCCCACCCACGAGAATTAAGACCAGCGCAACCAATCCTGCTGAGAAAGTTTCTGCTCGCCCGTGGCCGTACGGATGGTCCTGGTCCGGCGCTTTCGAACCCAGACGCACACCCAGCAATACCGCTACATCAGTGGCCAAATCCGAAAGTGAGTGAATACCATCAGCTATCAATGCTAAAGAACCGGCAAAAAACCCGACTACAATCTTAATGACTGACAGAGAAACGTTTACTACCAAACCAAGATATGTAATCGATTTTATTTGCTTACCGGCAATTTCCAGTTTGGAGTTGCTGTCCATCTGCAGATTAACCTAATATTTCCTTGCGGATGTTTAGAACTGCATTGATATATTTTTTAGCAATGCTTTGATTTTTCGCCTCAATTATGACTCGCATCACATGTTCGGTATTACTGGCTCGCATATGCAGCCAGCCGTCCTTGAAATCGAATCGGCAGCCGTCGGTGGTATCGAGTTTTGCATCGGTAAAGGTCTTTTTCGCTAAATCCAGGATTTGTCGGGCTTGTGTTTGCACTGCGGCGAATTTATCTTTTCTCATATAGTAGCCGGTGATTTCGCCGGCCAGTTGGCTTACGGTTTTTCCGGTCTCGGCCATCAATTGCAGCACAAGTGCAATACCAACAAGACTGTCGCGTATCGGCCCGACCCTTAAATCAATCACGCCTCCGTTGCCTTCACCCCCGATGATGCAATTATTCTCGAGCATCGCCCCGGCAACATTTGCTTCTCCGACAGCGGTACGGATAACTTGACCGCCAGCTTCCTCGGCAATGTCGTCGAGCATCCTCGATGTTGAAAGATTTGTTGCTGCTTTGCCGTTTTCTTTGCTGAAAACGTATTTGGCGGCCAAGGCAAGTGTGTACTCTTCGCCAAGGTATTTCCCGGCCTCATCAACAATTGCAAGTCTGTCGGCGTCCGGGTCCTGGGCGAAACCGATGTCGGCTTCTTTCTCTTTTACTACTCTGCAAAGGCCGGTTAAGTTTCTGGCGGTTGGTTCAGGTCTGTGGGCGAAAATACCGGTTGGTTTATCGTTTATTGCTGTAACTTCACAACCGAGTTCTGAGAGCATTTTTTTAGTAACCCTTCCCCCTGCTCCGTTGATACTATCTAAAACGGCCTTGAACTTTTTCGCCGCAATTGCCTCCTTGTTAACTATCGCCAAAACCTTGGCGATATGTGTTGTATCGGTCTGCTCATTAGAAGTTACTTTGCCGTGACTGTGTGAATCGACAATAGCAAAATGTTTATCAAAAAAATACTGCCTGATTTGTCCTGCTACATCGGCTGGCGGAGCGATGCCGTTACCGAGTAATAGTTTCACTCCATTATATTGAATTGGATTATGTGAAGCGGTAATGATAACTCCGCCGTTACATCGCAGCTCTCTTACCATAATACCGACGCCGGGTGTGGTTACAAGCCCCAAATCAATCACGTCAACTCCGACGCTGCATAATCCCGTTGCCACAGCCGATTTTAGCATTTCCCCGCTTGACCGGGAATCCCGACCGATGCACACCGATAACTTTTTCCCCTTGCCGATATGATTGTTCTTCAAAAATTTACCGAAAGCGCAGCCGTACTCAGCGGCAATTGAGGGCGTAAGATTTTCACCGACGATACCCCTCATTCCGCTGATACTTATTATTAGTTTCTCAGGCATATTAATCCAGCTTACAGACGTAAATCTCATTTACGAAATCAAGTTTTCTTATTTCTTCAACGGCTTTTGCGTCGGGTTCTCTGTCGAGACTGACGGCGAGAGTTGCTTTTTGCTCATCGGGCTTCTGCCCTACACCCATCGTGCATATATTGATTTTATGCTTGCCGCAAACAGTTCCTACGGCCCCGATAACGCCGGGCTTGTCGTCGTTAAAGATAATCAGAACCGCTCCCTGCGGAGTCATCTCTATATTGAAACCGTCGAGCTCGATAATTCGCAGCAGTTTTTGTCCGAAGACCGAGCCGGTTACCGTGCGTGTAATCTTATCGGTAACGACTTTGGCGCTGAAGCTTGCGGCGACGTCCTTGGCCTCGGTGTTTTTCGTTTCGTCGATGCTTATGCCGCGTTCTTTCGCGAGGATGGCAACATTGACAGTATTTAAGGGCATATCGAAATGCCGGCCCAATAAGCCGATTAGAAAGTTAAGAGTAATTGGTTCAACAGCCGTTTCGGCGATTGAGCCGCGATATTGGACCTCGACTTTTTTGATTCGGCCTGTCGCAATGGTGCTGACAAGTGTGCCGATACGCTGGGCAAGCTCAGTATATTGCTGCACAATTGGCGGCATGGCCCCGGCAGCAGATGGTGCGTTCACTGCATTTCGAATCACCCCTGCTTTGATGGCATTGACAAGAATCTCTGCTGCCTCGACTGCTACTTCGACCTGCGCTTCTTCGGTGCTGGCGCCTAAGTGCGGCGTAACAAGGCAGCTTTCGAACTCTTTAAAGCGGGTATTGTCAGGTGGCTCCTTGGGGTAAACATCCAGTGCAGCGCCGGCAATTGCGCCTTCAGCAAGTGCATCATAGAGCGCGTCTTCGTTAATAATTCCGCCTCTGGCGCAATTAATCAACCGCACGGTCGGTTTCATTATTTTGATTTGCTCGGCGCCAATCATATTCAGCGTCTGCTCATTTCTCGGCACGTGAACAGTGATATAATCGGCTTCTTTGAAGATTCTTTCGAGATTGTCTATTACCTCAACACCGACTTTTTCTGCATCAGCAGGTGCTGCAAGCGGGTCATAGCCGAGGATTTTCATATTAAGGCCTTTTGCCATTTTTGCCACAGCCATACCGATTCTGCCCAGCCCTATAACGCCGAGCACCTTGCCGTTGAGCTGATTTCCCATGTATTTTTTTCTGTCCCAGGCTCCGCCTTTTAGACTGTTACACGCAGGGACAACATATCGGCTCATTGCAAGCATTAAAGCCATTGTATGTTCTGCAGCGCTGAGGGTATTGCCGCCCGGCGTATTCATAACGAGAATCCCTTTTCTGGTAGCTTCCGGCACATCGATGTTATCTACTCCCACTCCTGCCCGGGTGATGGCCTTTAGTTTACCGGGATTGGCCAGGACTTTAGCGGTAACTTTTGTGCCGCTTCGGACAATCAGGCCATCGTATTCGCCGATAATCCTGGCAAGCTCGTCCTCGTCTTTGCTGATTTCGGTTTTAACAACGGCTTCAACGCCGTCTATCGAATTAAGCAAGTCAATTCCTTCCTGTGCAAGCTTGTCTGTAATTAGAACCTTAATCATTACTGTTCTCCAAAAGACCTTTACTTTTTTCCGTCATTGCGAACGAAGCGAAGCAATCTCATTTCATCAACAACTAACGACCATCGACTAACAGCTAAATTGTATCTATTTTTATAAAAATAGCAAGGTTTGAAAATCTACGGTCATATCCTCCCCCAAGAGCGCAAAACTCACCACCACAATTGAAGAGTTGTACACTCAGCGATTTTCTCTCTTCTTCAAAGGTTATCCAGGTCTACCTGCTGAATCTGCGCCAAAGGCCGACCGCACCTGTACCGATAAGACCAAGCAGCAATGCCCCAGGAGCAGGAATTAAAAGAACCACATTATCCACATTAACTGTGGTGAGCGGAGCATCATCGTCGGCCGAAAAGGCAAAATACAGAAGTGCATTTGAGTCATAAGTGCTGGGGGGGATATCAAGCATGATTGTTATGGTATTGGGTTCGCTTGGGTAGTAGAGTGTCACATTCATCGTATCCCATAAAACAAGACCTGTGCTGTCCCAATAAAAAAAGTTTGGGTCTCCTATTAGTGGTAAATTTGTATCTGGATCTAGCAGAGAAGCAGTAAATATGTCCGTCTCGTTAGTCCCGCCTGAAAAGTATTGGAAATCGAAGGAAAGCCCTGTAATAGGTGCTGAAATGGTAAATTTTTGGCTGAGTGTTCCAAAAAGTGAAGAACTCTCAGAAAAAATTGCTTTACCATCATAAGCGAAGACACTACCTCCGGGGTAGACCGTCCAGCCGTATAGGTCTGGTATCGAAAAATCCCCATTTACAATTCCTGTTGTCGTAGCGAAGGCCGTCAGCCCTGTTAATGCAATGACAATAGCGCCGAACCCCACCCTCTTGAAAAACCCTTTTCTCTTCATCCTAAACTCTCCTTAAATATAATAGTTCAATCTCCGCCTAAAATTCTACAGCAAGAATATACTTCCCTGTTTTCTCCTGCGGCCTACAATATCCCCCCATTTTATCCTCCCTGATTTGAACATTTGGTATTCTCCTCTTCGCAAAAGCTATTCGCAAGCAAAAAAATCCAAAAAATTTAATTTTTTATTCTGTCCTCCCCAAATATCCTACCTTCCCCAATTTAACTAATCCTGTGGTTTTACACAGATTTAGTGAGCTTGTAAGTCGCTTGCCGCCTGGTTCCCGTCCCCGAAGCCGATAGTAATTCTCTTGATATCGGCCATATTCACGTCGTTAAATCACTCAGCCCTTCGATTCTGCTCAGGGCGGTGAGCTTGTCGAACCCGCCGGATTCATTACTCTTCCCATAAATAATATGCTGCCCGACCGGTTGTCCTTAATAATAAATATAAACGGATGGTCGGCACGGAAAACTGGTACATCGTGAATGCCCCACACTATAACAACACCTGTTCCTGCTGCCGCCTCTGTGCCTTCCTCATTAACTTCAATCCATGCCTTATGGAAAACATTTGAAATCCATAAATTTCTTTTGCCGTTTATACCTGAAAAATCAGCTTTTTCGGGATTAAAGGCATCGGGCATTCCCAATGCAATGAGGGCATTATTCAGAGAAAAACTCCCCCAGACAATCTTGAATTTAGGGAAATATACATCAACCGTTGTATCCTTCATTTTTGACAGTAAACCATCGAGGGTTTCGGCTGTAATAGAGCCTTCTAATTCTTTAATGCCTTCTGTTTCTTTTGGCAGAAACACCAACATACTTAGCTTATTATCTTTATATGGCAATTCAAGAACCTGCATCTTTTCATTTTCATAATATTTAAACTCTTCTTCCAAACGCATCAGAGGGACTTTGACTTTATCATTGGCAGAGATAGAAAAATCTGCAATTTCAGTATCCTTTTCTTCAAATTTTGTCTTCCATTCGCCTTTGAAATATATTGCGTTGGTAAGAACCAGCACAGTATATTCATCAATACCTTTTGGCGGTATGAGGTCTTTAATCTTTTCTTTCGTTTTTTCCTCAACCCACGAATTGATTATTTGTCGGGACTTCTCCGTTTCGTTAACAAAATCAAGCAGAGTAAAACCTGCCCCATAATAATTCTTGTTCAAATCCAGAAACTCCTTCAAAAAGGTTCGACCTTTTTGACCCCAAAGAGCATTTGCAAGCAATATCTGGTAACCTCGTGATTTATCATCTTGAACAATCTGCTTTTGCAAGGTGCTGAATGCAATATGCAGACGCTGACCGGGTAATGTAAAATGTAGCGTTTCCGCCATTTGCTTTTCTGTATTGCCACGCGCGCCTGCATAAGTCATCGCAAGGGCCGTTGAAAGGCTGTATGGCGAGAAAAATAAATTCCCGTTGGGTTCACCCTTGGGTTTTGTTGCATTTGGTTCATTGCTCAATTTGCCATACAGGTCAAAGGCAAAATTGGTATTTCCGACTATCGCCTCTTTTATGTCGTTACTATCAGCGTTACGATTTGGGTCAACTGCTCCATAACAATTGATACCCGTTACAAAATAAAGCACAATCAGTATAAATGCTGTAAGGCGTACTGTGTGTAAAACCTTTTTCATAAAAATACTCTCCTTAATTGTTTCTTAAAAAGATGTCCCAAATATTCCCATGTCCTTTCAACCTATAATTGTTCACAGGGTCTTGTGGACCAAAATTCGTTTGTTGGTTGATAACATACGTCAATGCATCGTAGAGACTATCTTCTTCCCCTAACCTCTCCCACTCAAGCCTGGTCCACTTTTGATATTCATCTTCTGGTGCTGGCGGAGGCTGGCCGATTGGGATTGGTCCCCACCATCCTTGGTAAACTTGGCTTTTGTCGGGGTTGTACATATATAATGCCCAGCTCATATCAGATTCAGGTCCATCGAAGGCGATGCCGGTTTGCCCCGGCTGACCTTCTACTAATCGGCCGTTGGATATTTTTAACCGACCCGAATAACAGGCATCAAAGTAAGCGAACTCCAAGTTAGTAAAACCTATTATTGAATAAAAACTATTTACTTTTCTTTCCCAAGACCCCAAATTTCCGCACCAGGAAGGTGCCCCGATATCAGATTGTTTCACAGAAACAATGGGGCCGTCAGATAGTTCTATATTTGTTCTTAGAACCCCCCAAGGTGATAATTACCATGTGTACCTACATAAATATATTTGATAGGATTATAGAATACATATAAGGAGATATTATCGTAAGTAGCATCTCCAATTAACCTTTTCTTTTTTATTCCCCTATCATCAAAAGCTTTTTGAACCGCCATTACTTGCCTTATATTAATACGATAGAAATCAGGGTGAAGAATGATTAAAGCCTTGATATCACCTGAACGAGGCCCGGGTTCTGCCGGGTCTGGTATTTTCATAATAGCCCCTACACCGCTTTTATTAAAAATTATATAATCAATCTCATGCCGGCCGGTAATCTCTGCGGGAATAGAATTGAAAAAGCTGACTCCGTTATAATCCTGCGACCACACCAAATTTCCGCAGTCCGCATACACATTAATAGAAACATTTCCATCAGATGGATTAAACGCCGAGAAATACAATGGTTTGTTCGGCTCGTAACTTTCGGGTAACATGCAATAATTCAACGGACAAGTAAACGCGGTATCAGTGATATTCGAGCATGTAATGTGGCAGTCGTTGTTAACGCTTATTGTTTTAAGTAGATGCCCACCTCCGCCAAATTCTGATACATCCATACCGAATGGATATCCTTCCCTGAATCCGAATATTTCCCCTACATACTGCCCATCAGCCAGTAGGAATATCCTCTGAGTATCGGGTAAAAATCCATCTGCCCCAAACTCAACGAAACCGTTATTGCCATCCCCTGCAATCTGAAGCTGTATGTTCGGCTCTGCCGCCTTCAGCCATTCATCAGCCATTATTTTCAGGTCGTTAATATCGTAGCTCGCTTGCCATCCGTCAGCAAGGATTGCAAAATCCCTGAAATCGACTGTATTACTGTCATCCAGGTCAGCAGGACTTCTGCCTGCATTTACATAACTCCAGTTAATAAAATGAAAGCCTATATCAGCCACGTTCGAATCAGGCGCCCAGTTTACATCGGTTGCTTTGCCTATAATATACGGAGATTGCTCGATATACCGGTATCCTGCATCAATCAACGGGCAATCCTGCTTTAAAAAGTATGGATAGCATCGATAGCCATTAACAAACGGGTCCTCATCCAGATAAACCGGGAATTCGTTGATAGGATTCGGAGGGGCTTCGGCTTTGCCGTACCTTAAAATAATATCGTCGAAGTACACTGTGCCGTCGCTTTCAGCCTGACTCCCGTCCCCGAAGCCAATCGTAATCCTCTTGATATTAGCAAGATTCACGTCGTTAAACTCCGCCAGCTCAATATTCCATACATGCCACCATCCCCCTCGTAAATTGTTGGAACTGCCATTATACACTACCTTATGCTGTTGCTGTTGGGCAGGATATTCTTGATACAGCCGGATATTATCGAAGTATACTACACCGTTGTTTGCCGCCTGAACACCCTCATCGCCGAATCCGATAGTAATTTTCGCAACATTAGCTGTATTCAGAATCCTCAACTAATCCTGAGACACTTTATTTGGCTCTCCCGTCAATAATTCATCCGTCAAGCCGAGTTCATCGAAGTATGCTTTTAGTTGTTTCGATTCTATTTTATAGTCCTCAAGGACAGAGTTCTCATTAATACCGATTCCATGCCAATAAAACTTATCCTGAGTCAAAAAAACAATCCATCCCTTAGTAGCGTGAATGCCTTTTTCAGGGTAATTCGCCTCCTTTGCTTCATTGAATGCAATTTCGTGAGCATCTATTATTTTTTCCAGCCAATCACGTCCCTCGAATATCATCTTCGGTTCAAACGACCTGTTCAGAAGCTTCTCCGCCTCTTTTTTATCACCGAACAATGCTATTGGAGGCCAAATAAGCATTGAATCGTAACCGCTTTTAGGATGTTTATGGGTGAATATGACAATGGCCACGGTCTGTTCTTCTGGCGAAATAAAGTAGTTTTGTTTATAGGCTTGGATGCAATATTTAGCAATGAATTTGCCTAATTCACGCGACATCCACTCTTCTCCATATACTTTTGGTCCAGCTACTTCTGAAATATCCATTTCTACATGAACAATATACCTACCTTTTTTTGTAACAATCAGCATCTTTGTTGATGGTGAGACCATCCAATGAGGCCCGTTTTTCTTCACCTTCTTTATCGTCTTGTCAATTATCTTGATACACTCCGTCAGGTTTTCCTTTGAAATTGCATATCCAGAAGGCCACCACCTGACAACATCTGCAGCTCTCTCGCGGGGAGTATTGAATTTTCCCAAAAAATCATCAGGAGTATTTGCATCTCCCCAAAAATCCGATTCATTATCTTCTCCATATTCCAGACCAAATGCAGAGCAAAATCTGATACTTTCTATTCCTTCTTTCTTCAATCGCGGCCATATTCCAACTATGCTATGATATTCTTTCCAGTTCTCAGATGGTAATCCTTCGTTTTCTTCGGGTTTCTGACGAGTCCGTTCTCCGTTTGCAAAACAGAGCAAATAAACTGCAATAATCAGCGCAAGTGCTATAAATATAATCTTCTTCATAACGCTTTCTTTGACAACTTATTCTTGCCTCCTTTCGTTCTTTTATTCTATTCGATGGCAATAAAACTTGCAACCCACCTTACGAACGGATTTGGGTCGTTTGAAACCAGCTTAGTTGTTTTCAGGCCGCCTGCCATAACTGTGTTGGCGCGCACCTTCCAGCTCTCATCGGCCAAAAGTCGAGATATTTCTTCCTCACTGAATATGTACCCTGTCTTTCTTAACTGCCATACACACCACGCTCGCAATTGTTCATTTTTGCATGCAAGGCCTTGTCTCAATAGCTCAGCCGATTGCCCATCGAAATCCTGCGGAACTTCACATGGCCAACACCAAAGCTCTATAATATCTTTATTTTCTGAGCGAAGCATTATCTTCAAAACCGCCTCAGCGATATCTCTGTCATCATATATTCTGGCCGTTTCATGTATTGGCCGAAGTGTCTCGCTCACATCTTCTAGGAATATTTCACCGTTGTGTTTTACATGTTTAGGTGGTTGCCATTCTTGCGCCTTTGCGAGGTATGCCTTGATAACCTCTCTGGCCTGAGTTGTTGGTAGCAATGTAATACTCTTGAGGAATTCGTTGTCTCTTTTTAACTGTGTTATATCGCTGCGGGCAATATAATCCAGAAACCTCGCCCCTGCCTCGTTTGGCTCCGAAATACAGGCCAGGGCGCGTATAATATCACTTTTCCATGCGGGTATGTCCCAGTAATGACTCTGCTTACTTGGTCTCTGTGGCTGGCCGTTCTTGAGACGCGATTCGAGCAGCTCCTCTAGCTTCGCCTTGACGCGAACATCGCCAAGTTGGGCTCGGCTTACTAGCGCAAAATCCTGCTCAGGATTTTCCATAGCATCAGTGAGTATATTCGTTACATCCCGTCCGCATCCCTGCATCGCAGTGATAATATGTCCATCATTGAGTTTTTGTATCACCAGATCCTGTTCGATTGAACCTTTCAGGGACCAACGTGAATTAGGGTAAGTAAACCCCTTGTTTTTAGTAGTGTTTATCACTGTTGGCAAATCCTCCGGCATAACAAGTGGCATTAATTTCCAGAAATCCATTAATTTAAAATCGTTTGAATCGAATCTCGCCAGGACTTCTTGATAGCTTGTCTCATCAGCAGGAGCTAAAGTTGATTTCGGATAGTAAGTATGCGACTGCTTTATATACCGAGCAAAGATAGGAACTGAAGCTGCTAAAAACAGCCAGTGAATAATAATAAATGGCGCAAGAAGCTTAATAGCCCTGACGCGAATCGCTGCCGATTCAGACCCCCCGCCGAAAACGCCTCGTAACGCCTTCATAAAAGGTATTTGGTCCGACGGCTTGTTTAAGATAATCACCATGCATATCAACACAAACAAGACTGATAGTATTTGGGGAATGTAGGCGTATGAACTCGCCATAGCGGTCAAAACACCTAACGGCATCGCTGCCAGTATTCCTTTCGCAAATCTTGATTTGGAAATCTTTGATACAAGCATTATGATGAGCAACACGAAGATGAAGACAACTTTCAGCAAAAGCAAACGTATCCGTTCAGGAGAAAAATGCATAAGTATGCCAAGCAGACTGGCTGCTATTGCTGAAACAGCAATGGCTAAGATTAATTTTAACAACATCCTCTTCCAGAAGGTCATCTCACGTACTCTGGGCCGACTGACTAACCATATGAATAACGCTGCCAGAACTGGACAAATCAGAAACACAAACGTATGCGTTGGCAAATCAATAATGTATTTCAAGCCCAGCGGTTCTGGACGCATCATTAATGGATGCACAAAGTAACAGGTACATATAAACGTGAACGGATTGAAAAGCCGCCCGTTTACCAGGAAAAAGTAACATAGAGACACTGTTCCAAATAACAGTAGAGTTGAAAACCCCGCCTTTTGATTACCTGACCAACCGCGTACTATACAAATAGCAGCAAGTACTATACATACGCCGACTGTGGCAAGAAACATTCGGCCGTTATACAACGCAATCGGGACGACAAGAATTATCCAGTCCTCAATGACTGACAACCTGTTATAAAAATCATCTTTATTGCGTTTTTCTGTTTCCTGCGATAGGGCATATGGACAAAGCTTAAGTCTATTTTGTCGAGCACGCTCTTCGGTAATGTCTGCCCTCTGAAGCTCAAGTATCTCAGGGCAGTACCAATTACCGAAACGAAATGCAAGATAGTTATATTTACAACTCATAATGTCACTTGCTTCTTTATGACCGGCATCGAGCTGATTTTTCCCGATGCTGTTGATAGCATCGCTTATAAGCATACCTTTTTCCACTTCCCCATCCGTGAACGCCCTGTGTGCATAACGCATTAAAACGTTGTCGATGCTATGCACCCCTGCTGCCCAGTTAAACGGATTTGACAACTCTCCCACTAATTTGGGACGCAGTGATGCTCTTTCAGCTATGGCAACAGCCCGTTGATGATACTTAGAGTAAGGAAAATAAAAATTGGTATAGCTTGCTGCTGTATTAATTTCATCGAGCACAGGTGTAATGTCATTATTTCGCCGGTTGGCAAGCAGAAATGCTGCCTTGAGATAGTGATAAAGCGAATTGCCTTTATCGAGTTCTATCAGCTTTTCAGCTAGTTTCAAGGCAACTTCCTGGTCCAGTTCATTTGATCTGTAAATTTCATTGATAACCATTAACAAGAAATACTCATTATTAGGGAATTGAAGTAGATTTTCAGCAAAAGTAGACAAACGTTCATCCTTACTCCAATCATATTGTAACAACATCATATCCACGATTGCTGCTGCTTCAGGGTCGCTTCGGACGACATCTTCAGATATTAGTGGCGTGCATCTAACGAGATTGTTTTCTTGATACTTGTAATCGCGCCATAGGCAGTGATACTCACGCCAGAAAATAGACAGATTCTGTCTTTGCCAAATGCCGAGGACTATACAACCTGATATCACCGCAACCCATATTATAACTGTAAACCTACGTTTCATTTTCTGCTGTCTCTTAAGAGCTGCACTGAGTTGATGAACTCTTGAAGAACCGAAATGGCACGCTGTATGTTTTCATTGTTGCTTCCTTCTGTATTTTGGAAAACAACTAGCGCTATCGCATTATGTTATTATATACTGTCCCTCGCCGTTGTCAAGTATATTCTTGGAGAATCTGTGCGTTTGTCCCCCGGCTTTAGAAGATGTGAATTAAGAAAGCAGCTTTGCCGGCAAATTTTAAACTTTTCAGTTCTAACTATTAAATTATTCTGCTTGCCTCATTGCTTAGAGTGTCGTCTACTCTAATGGGCTCTGTCTTCTGAATTCTGATTTCTTATTACGCTCTTACGCTCTTACGCTCTTACGCTCTTACGCTCTTACGCTCTTACGCTCTTCCACTCTTACGCTCTTACGCTCTTACGCTCTTACGCTCTTACGCTCTTACGCTCTTAC
>CAZCIR010000033.1:0-29392 GCA_964499145.1 uncultured Pirellulales bacterium
AGTGTTACCCATGTTGTCGGTATAAACTGTTACCTATGTATTAGTTGACACACTGAAGGAATCATCCATCATTTAATTGTTGCTTTATAACCTCACGTTTGGTAAAATTCAATTGAATTACTTTAAGGGAAATTGCAGCGAGAAGATTGAATCTTTTTTTAGCCGCAAATTATGCCGACTTTTATTTAGGCAGGAAGGGATTTGATATGAAATTGAATCCAGAATCACAAGCCATAATTAATAAGCTTAATGAATCTCAATCTGTCTCAGCAACACGAACAACCCTGGGTCCATTTGACCAAATAACAAAAGATGTAATGTTAACTTATTAAGTGAGTCGGCGAGCTATTTAAAAAATTCCATGCTTGCATCATAGTCAGTAATGCCGTGACGGTGGTTTTGCAAAAAAGGACTTGAAAGGAACAAAGATGGCAAAGAAAACGGTTAACAATAACAAAACGAGTATCGGCAAACTTCCCAACGACAAGCCGGTCATGTACAAGATCAAAACAGAAGGCGGCAATGTCAATTATGTAAGAGTAGCAAAAAAGGGCTACGTACAAGAAAGGCTAAAAGATCATTTGCCGGACGGAAAAGATTATGTTCCCGGTGCCAAGGTTCAGATTGAACAGTTTAGCAGCATTGCGGAGGCAAAACAGAAAGAAGCAGCCGCAATCAAGACGATTCAACCAAAACATAACGAGCAGGGAAAATAGTTTTGGGTGTCGGCTTACAATGATGCGTTGTCGGCGTGATATGCCACAGATGAGGCATGATATGTCATAGATAACGAGTAATCTGCCGCGGACGAAGCGTGATATGTCATAGATAACGTGTGATATGAGGCGGGTGAAGCGTTATCTGCCATAGATAATGCGTGATATGTCGCAGATGAGGTGTTATATTAGGTGGATAAGGTATGATATGCCGCAGATTAAACGGGCAAAATGGCTGGTAAGTTGTTTATTTTAAGGAAGTTAGGCAAAAAACGCCAGAAAAGATGAAAGATGAAATTAACTGAACAGGAAAAGATAGTGCTTTTATGAAGAAAATATATAAACATTGTTAGGCAAAGGAAAGGTATGGGTTCTCGTAAATACATCGTTGGGGTGGTAGCAGTTGCCTTGCTCATCTGGGGGCCAATATATCACTCATGGCCCGCGTGGCTCGCAATCCGAATCGCCTATCTCATTCTGGTTCCCCTCGCCACGTGGTTCATCCTCGGATGGATTTGGAAGGCATGGCAGCCTGACATACACACCGAAAGACGGCTCCAGCGAACGCTCGCCGGCACAACAGCTGGCGTGTTGCTCGTGTTCGCAATCATTCAGGCAACGGCCGACACCCATGTAGGCAACACTAAGTGGATTCAGACCCGTGATGGGATGGAAGCCGTGGGTGAGGATATCGTTCTGACCGGTCCTGATTGGGGCACTGTGGTCATGCTTCTCGTCGCTTCCGGCCTCGCTTTTTGGCTCAGCATCTCCAAAAACACGTCAGATGAAGAGAGACAGAATGCAGAACAATCGGATCAAGACGCATGAAGAAACACACGTTTGACAATAAACAGAACTGCCCGCGTTCCGCGAGCCAAAAACCAACAAGAAGCTTTTTTGAAAGGATTGAATCATAGCAGACGAATTGAAAAATAGACTATTAGAAATTGGCCGATGGATTGCCATAGTACCTGGTGGAATATTATGCGGGCTTATAGTTTTATTCCCCCTGCATTGGATACTATATTTTACATTAGTAAAAGGTAGCATCGTACAAATGCCTATCGAAGATATGGCTCCTATAGAAAGGTTTCTATCTCCAATTCTTAGTTCAATAATATTTGTTTATTCAGGGGCTATGATTGCACCCAAAAAGCAGTTTGCCGTATCAATTATTTTATTCGTTCTTGGTATACTTATTCGAGCAGGCTTGATGTTTTTTATTAGACTCTCTGATCTGGACTTAGACCCGTCATTTTACGGAGTTTTACGTTTGTTATTATCTGGCTTAGCAGGGGCAATAGGAGTATTTTTGGTATATATCAAGGTAAATAAAAAAGGAATGTAACTTTTTATTGAAAGGAATTTTAAAATGGCAAGGAAAGAAGTTGTAACCAAGGTTATCGACGGCGATACATTCAAGACCGGCAGTAGAACTCGACCAGTCAGGCTTGCGAATGTTGATACCCCAGAAAAGGGTCAGCCGGGTTCCGCAATCGCACGGAAAGCGCTCGAAAAAAAGATTCTCGGGAAAGAAGTGCGTATTGATACGGTTGCCCGGGATACTTACAACCGTGCCGTCGCCAACGTGAAGGTCGGCGGTAAGTCCGTGAACAAGGCAATGAAACGATACGAGAAATAATTTTGACTCAAAACAAAAACCGGTATTTTATGGAACAAAAATACCAGCAATTTAGGTTTGCGGACTTACACCGTGGTATTGTCGGCTAACATCGTGATATTGCAAGGTTACATTGAGCCATTGTAAGGTTACATCGAGGCATTGTTGATTTACATCGTGGCGTTGTGATGTTACATTGAGCCATTGTAAGCTGACATCGTGTTATTGTTAGCTTGCAACGTGGCGTTGTTGCTTTACACTGCGGTATTGTTGGCTTACAATGAGGCGTTGTAAATGGGCAAAAAGATAGGTAAGTCGTTTATTTTAAGGCAGTTAGGCGAAAAACAGGAATAGAGATGACGAATGAGATAATCACAAAGTATCAGCTGGATAAAAGAAATTACTGGATAGACGAAATAAGTCGTCTTAGTGGCAATTTCGGGGTAGATGCCGAAAAAGTTGAACAAGAGATTTCGAAAGAAATTCAATGTGATGGCATTGATTCATTACTTGGTCATTTGCGTCTGTGTGGTGCAATCCCAGAAAGATACGGACATGATACAAGCGAGGAAAAACTATACTCGAAATATACAGATGTTGTAATTCACGAAGCGTTCATCGCTATGGGTTATAAAAGTTTGGTTCTAAAAGAGCGAGCAGATGTGGCGGATGTTGAATGCGTGAATGATGATTATAGTTTCGTAGCCGATGCGAAAGCATTTAGATTGAGCCGAACAGCAAAAAATCAGAAGGATTTCAAAGTTCAAGCAATGGACGACTGGAAGCATGGTAAACCATATGCAATGATAGTGTGCCCGGTATATCAATTGCCTGCTAGCGCCAGTCAGATATATCAACAGGCAGCATCAAGGGCTGTTTGTATCATGACCTACACACACCTTGCAGTTCTTGTACGTTACGCTCAAGATACAAGTAAAAATAAAGCTATGAAGTTACTCCATGAGGTTTTCAGGTCAGTTGAGGCAATGAATCCAACAAAAAATGCTAATAGTTACTGGCAGATTGTAAATCATAAAATGCTTGATTCAGACCGAGTATTAAGCAATATCTGGAAGGATGAAAAAAAAGCTTCAATTGAATCTATTGATATATCTAAAAGTGAAGCGCTTATGTTCCTTTCCGCAGAGAGAGAGCGGATTATGAGACTAACGAAAGAGGAAGCAATTAGAGAAGTGCTCAAATCAAGTAAAATAGAAAACAAGATTAAGGCTATTGAGCGTGTCGCTGATAACGGACTTCTTAGTGTTGGCTAAAATTAAAATGAATGAGAAATACGTTAATAAAATTACATTAGGCAATTGCGTGGATCACATCCCAAACCTTACGGATGATAGTATTGACCTGTTTTTATCAGATATTCCTTACGGGATCAATTTGGATGATTGGGACGTATTACATAACAACACAAATTCAGCATTACTTGGTAAGTCACCAGCACAGGAAGGCAAAACGGGGTTTAAGCGAAGAGGTAAACCAATAAATGGTTGGTCACAAGCTGATAGAAACATTGGACTAGAATACCAAGAATGGTGTAAGGTTTGGGCAAGCATAGTTTACCCAAAGATGAAAGGAGGATCATTCCTATTTGTGTTCGGAGCTAGAAGGACAATACATCGAGTAATAAATGCTTTTGAAGACAGTGGTTTTCTGCTTAAAGATACGATGGCATGGAAAAAACCATCTGCTCATCATAGAGCACAGAGAGTCAGTATTGTTCTTGAACGTAGAGGTCTTACTAATGAAGCAAAAAAATGGGAGGGGTGGCGATTAGGAAATTTAGCTCCCATTTGGGAACCAATAGCTTGGTTTCTGAAGCCATACAAGATCGGTGGGACTATCACAGATAATATCATAGAAAATGAAGTAGGTGCAATGAATACCGGTGAATGTAAGCTAAATGGCTCCAGCCCTACAAACCTTCTTGAGTTTGGATTCAGAAGAAATGAAAAAAGAATCCATGAAGCACAAAAACCGCTTGATCTAATCGAATATCTCATAAAACTAACAACGCGTGAAGAACAAATTGTTCTTGACCCGTTTATGGGAAGCGGAACAACTGCTGTAGCTGCTATCAACGTGAATCGTGAGTTTATTGGTTTTGAGATAAATCAAGACTTTTATGAAAAGTCATTGTTAAGGATAGAAGCAGCTGAATCTAAAAGCGACTTAGAAGGTTTGCCTGTTTTTCAACAAACATTATTTAATGCGAATGGCTAAAAGCCCCGGAACATTGCGGGGAGAAAAAAGGAATATAACTTTTTTACTGAAAGGAATTGAAAAATGGCAAGATTTCCAAGAACAGAAGCAGAAGTTATCTCTTCGAGGTTTCCTCATCGCGGCCTCCGGAAACAACAGCATTTAGGGCCTATCGGCAGCATCGTGAGTTATGTCAACACGCAGAAAAATCCCCACTTCTCAACCCCAGCGTTTACAAAAAGAATACCTAAGTATCTTAGGTATTGCCTCTGGCAGCACCAGCAACTTAGGGCCTATCGGCCGCATCACAGGTTTTTCACAACTTCGGGCGACAAGTAATGAGCGACAAGCGACTATTTCGCCCCCGCGGCTTGTGCCTTAGGTGCGATTGAGCGGAATCTTCGAATATTTTCAAACGTTTCTGTATAGTTTTTTATATGTTTGTACTCAGTTTTCGAATAGCTTGCCCTGAGCTTGTCGAAGGGTCTTATATGGTTTTCGAATGTTTTCCAATGTTTTCCATCATATGCTCATAAACCAGCGCCGTTCCCCCCTTTCTCCCTATTTTACGAATTGAACTAACCCCTAAACCGTTAATTTAGGCAATTTCCGGCTAATCGAAGCGCAGCGAAGATCCCCGAGAGCCTGTCCTCGAATGTTGTAGTCGGGGGATACTACCTTGGCCGAGTACAGTGGACCCAATTCTTGAAAATCCCAACTTCTCAAATCCAGGATTTATAAAGAGAATACCTAAGTATCTTAGGTATTGCATACTTTCCTCACCCTTCCTGATATCTTGTTCTCCTGATGTCCACTACCTCCTACGCTGATTCCCTGATTTCCGCCTCTGTGCACTTTGTGGCTAAAAAAATTCCGTGTTAATCCGTGTCCATCCGTTGTTCATTTTCCTTTGTGCCTTGGCGTCTTCGTGGCAAAATTTCAATCAAAAACGGGGGTACCTGCTGAGAAAAATCAAATTTTTTCATATTTTTATAATTCCTTACCCTACAAGGAGTTACAAGAATCTGGCATCTAAAATCGAGTACTTTTTTCGACTCAAACGCGAGGGTACCTCCAATTATGAAGGGGTGTACTTTTACCCCAAACCGCCCAGCAGGGCAAGGTCTTGGGGCCAGCAGGCCCGGGTCAGAAACGACTGGTAATAAATAGTGTAGTGGAGTTTACCTCGCCGTTTCTAAGGCTGATGGAAACCCCATAGGAGATTCTCTATCAACTAAGAACAATGGACTACAAACAAACTAAATTATTCAAAACGAACCCAATTTTCAAAAGACTAAAAATGAGCGTAAGCGTAGCTTACACAATAACTAAGAACAAAATACTATGAACAGCCGACTATCGAAAACGAACCCAAAACGAACCCAAACGAACCCAATTTCAAAATGGATACATTACCTACTTGGTGTTTCGTAAGTCCTTTTATACCAGTCGGATACGTATATTTTCCTGATAATTCCCTTGATTTGGAGTTTTCAATTTGTTACAATAGGCCTGTCTAATCGGGGTGAGTTAATTGAGGAGGGTCTGAATGAATCCGTGGCTTGAAACTATAGGTATTATCTTAGTAGCTCTGCTGGGTGTTTTTCTCGGCAAAGTGTTTTCGCGTCCTCGCAAGGCCTATTGGATAATAGGCTATGCTCTGTCCTTTTTACTCATTTTGTTTCTGTTAATAACCAGATACTCCAATTCCCTGGCCTTTGTGCCGATGTTTATCTGGATCACGGCCGGGCGGGTAAAATTCGTCATTTTTACCCTCGCCGTTACAATGGGCTTAACCACTCCGCTGTCACGGCTGCCTTACAAATTCGAGAAGGTCGCAATTTTCATTTTGATGGTTGTAGTTGTAGGCTGGTTTTCGGTTTTGCCTTTTCTTGTCCCCGCTTTGATTCAGGGCCGTCTGGCCAATCTCACAACACTTATTGATTCCGACGGTGTTTGTTTTCAGACCACAGATTATACTTGTGCTCCAGCCGCTGCTGTTACAGTTCTAAGGAAGCTGGGACTGACCGCCGAGGAAGGCGAGATAGCTATAATTTCTCACACAAGCCCTGTCGCAGGCACTTTGCCAGGCTGCCTCCAGTCGGCGCTTCGGAACCACTATGGTGACAAGGGCCTGAGATGTCAGTACCGCCGCTTCGACTCGATTACTCAGCTAAAAGATGCCGGTCTTACCTTAGCTGTAGTAAAGAGCGCATTTCTGTCGGACCACTGTGTCGCTGTCCTGGAAGTGCTGGACAATACGATTATTATTGCCGACCCTGTTTCAGGCAAAATGTCGCTTTCCTATGAGCAGTTCGAGGATATCTGGCGATTTTCCGGCATTGTCCTGAAACGAGACTCTACGCACAGCCCCGTAAGTTAGACGTTAAGTCTCACGTGGACATCCAATTACGGATAAAATGCGCTTGAATTACAAATTTCCCCCCGAGGTGTGACATACAGTTGGCACAGAGCTGGTAAAAAATATAGTTAAGATCTCATGAAATCACCGATATATTCCACAGATACAGAAAAAAGCCAATGCAACTGTAAATCCAGCCGAGCTAACCATCCTGGAGGGGATAGCTCGGCTGGGCTTATTTCGGAGCATTTGTTTCCACCCGCTCATTCGATGCGTTTCCTGTAAAGCCGCGTTTCCAAAGGTTTTCGGTAACCTGTCCAGTTCGAATCGCCCCGTTCATTGTCAATTGCCGACGTTACCTGATTTATCTTGGCATCCAAATCGTCAATATAGTTGACCATAAACGCTTCGGGTGTTGCTGGCAGCTTCGGCGAGCCGAATTCATATTTGCCGTGGTGCGATAAAATAATGTGCCCGAGAGCATCTAAAATCTGCTCATCAATCTTTGTCCCCTTCGCCGCCAGTGCACCGGCTTTATTGTGAAGTAAAAGGTAGCTTTTAGCAATATGGCCGATTAGCTGTCCTGAATCAGTATATGAAAAGGCCATATCATATGAAAGCTCTTCGGTTTTGCCCATATCATGGATAAAAATTGCCGTCAAAACCAAATCGGCCTGCACCTGCGGATAAAAAGGCAGTATCGCAACAGCTACTCGCAGCATATTGTGGGTATGCTCCAGCAGCCCGCCGATATAACTATGGTGCAGCGCTGTTGCAGCAGGGGCGGTGCAGAATTTCTCCATCAGCTTGGTATCAGCTAAAAATTCTTCGACCAGTGCCTTTAACTGACTTTGTTTTATTCCTGCTGCAATCTTTTTTACATCTTCGAACATCTGCTTTGTATCTTTGTCGGTCCGCGCCAGAAAATCCTCAATGCGGACTTTGCCTACATCGACGATGCTGATATTATTTACAACAATCTGCAGGTTATTTTGATAAAGCTCACTTCTTCCATCTATATGGACAAAGCCAGGCTTCGGCAGTGAGTTGTAGACCGCTTCGGTTGCCTGCCACATTCGGCCGTTCAGTTGGCCGCTTTTATCGCAAAGGAACATAGCTATATATAAATCCCCTCGCGTTGTGCTTCGCAGAACCGGCTCTTTTACCATATAAATATCGTTGATTGTCTGCCCCGGCTCGATTTCATTGATAAACTTATGCGCCATTCTGTGCTCCATGTTAATGTTTGTCTGCCACAGTTTGATTTTCCAAAATCATATTATCTTACAGACCTTTATGCAAGTAATGATTCCTCGCAAAAACAACTTGGGCCTATATGCAAATATAGGCCCAGGATTTATTTATCCACCGCAAAACTACAAGATGAAGTTACTTGTCTCTTTACCACCAAGACTTTTTTGAATCATCCTGCCTGATGCCGTGATACGTCGTCAGGGTGTACTCGAATTTTTTCGCAGACCTTGGCTCAAGTTTGAGCGTAAATTTCACCGTGTCGGAGTCAACTTTTTCAAAATCTCCGAAATCCCCGCTCTTTTTAAGTTCCCAGTATGTAGTGCCGAAGTTTCGCTGAATTTCAACCTTAACAGGCATTTCACGGGTATTCTTCACCTCGATAGTGTACTTGCGGATTTCGTCCCAGCCGGAGATGTTGCCCTTGTTATCAAAGCGGTAATTGTCGGTCTTAAAATCCATAAGTTTCGGCTCGACAACTACATTAGCCACCGCTCCCAGATTCAGTTCCACATCCTCATCGACCGGGATATACTTGAATTCTGATTGGCCTTCATAACTCAAATGCTGCTGCTTATCCACATTCCTGTAAACCTTCAGAATTCCGCCCGGAATCGGCGTTTCGCCGAGCGAGTGCTTTTTATCATTCTTGAAACTCAGAAATCTAACAACAGAAGGACCGTATCTTTCCTCTTCGAACTTATAAAGATTCACCACCGGAACAGCGTCCACATCGAAACTAATCAGCCGTTTCGACCAGCCGTTCGGTATTGTCTCAGTGCCTTCGATTGTATAGAGAAAATATTCGCTAAGTCCCTCCTTCACAATGGCCTTCGGCGCCATTGCGTAGCCAACAGCCACTTTTTCCATTGCCCCTTTCATTTCTCTGCTAATTGGCCTGCTGCGTCCTTCTTCATCCATCAGTATCATTTCGCCGGGTCTACCGTAAGGATACTGCCGTGAGGCAAGTTGTGCGATTTCGTCGAGTATATGCACTTTGCCGACAATAAGCCGTGTCTGGGCGTTTTCATAATCTTCGCCGCTGTTGTTGGTGACCCTTATGTATCCCTGCAGGCGCATAGTTTTTTCATCCTTGGTAAGCGTGCCCATATAAAACGCCCGCCAGGATAGACCGCTCGTCAGATATGTGATTTCAAACGGCACTCTCCCGCTCACCCCGCTTTTGATATTCCACAGCCCCAAATTCCTGACTCTCGGCGGATAAGTCAGTTCGGTAATTTCGATTTTGTCTGCGGCTGCATTAGGAAACATCTCAAGACTGGTCGGGTCAATCAGGGTATTTGCCCACGAGAACTGAAGAGAGTTTTTGCCCTGTTTTAATGTAAGTGCTCTGCTTTCCCGCACCAGTGTCAAGTCCGCTGAATTGTAAATTGTAAGCTGGACTGTATCGCGTGATGGAAGCGTAACAAGGTCAACTTTTGCCAGGCTGACCCCGGCCATCGAAAGAACTATTATTAATATCAATTTTATACGTTTCATATTATCACTCCTTTAGTCCGGATGAAATTACCTCATAATTACTGGTCTGCTGCCTGGCCTTACGTTGCGGCGATGATAGTGTATTTCCAGTTCCTTTTTGGCGTGAGCGCCGAGCTTAATCTCGAATTGAATCGTTTCTGCATCTTTACGCTCGTATTCCATATTGCACTTTTCCATATCCCATTGGCCGGGAATGTGCTCAATCACCGTAAGCACGGCAGGACTGTCTTTAAAATTCTCAATCTTGGCCGTGATTACCTCATCCGTATCGTAGAGGATTATCTGGTTGTTGTCGTTCCTTCGGATATTAATTTGCTTGTCTTCCATCTTCCGCTGGGTAACAACGATGTCCCTGCTGTCGCCGATATAAAGTTCCGTCTTTTCACCGACCGGCACTAATCCGGCCGTGTCCTCGCCGAGGAAGATTGTGCTGTTGTGTCCGTCATCCTGAAAAATTCTCGTCTTGCCGCCCCAGAGGGCGAATTTGCCCAGGCCGCTTTTGGAATCATTGACAATCCGATAGCTCACCGGAATGCCAACATTTTTATTTTCCAGCTTTTCCGGGTCCCAGGGGAGAATGGCAGCGTCAAAAGTCCATATCTTCTGCACAGGAACCTTCGGAACATTGAGCAACAGCATCTGCTTGGTCTCCTCGTGGGCGATACCCCGCTCGAAAGCCCGGCCGTAATCCAGCAAAACTTTTGCCTGCTCAAAATCCTCTCCTGAAAAATTCCGCAGCACAAGGTAACTCGTCAGGTCAACTGCGGTTTCGGCCTTGTCGGCGACGGCCTTGTATGTTATCAGCCGGTCGATATTCCACAGCAAATAACTTATCCGAACTGTTTCTGCATAATCACTGTCGCTGCTGATTTCCCAGACAAGGGCGGCCTCATTCGGTGGATAGCTCACATTAAGAAGTACTACCTTGTCGGGGTGATTAAGCACCGAAAGTCGAATCGAGTCGGCATCGATACTCACACCATTCCATGAAAAATCAACCTTGTTAATCCCTTTTTGCAAAGTCAGAACCCGCTCTTCTTCAATCAATGTCGCCCGGGGATTGTCAAGCCTGATAACCGTTGCCGCCCGCTCGGGTAGCGCAACCAGTTTAATTCTTGCCTGTGCCGCTGCGGTGCATATCAGCAGCAGAAAAAATATTTTCGGCTTGTTTGTTTTACTGTTCATAATTCGGTCTCCTTTTTAAAAACCGCTAATGTTTCGATTATTATACGCAAGGGAGAAAAATACTCACACTATTTTTTGATTTTTCTCAAATTTCTTACCCGGCCAGTGTCGTCTCAACAATCCGATTCACAGGAAGAAATATAATCTTGCAACTCCGCGTGTTTTGGGCTATATAGTGGGCTTTGAATTGAAGCAATACGATATAGATATTCGCAATACGGAATACGAACTATGCGATACAGCCGAATGCTGATACCGACTGTCAAGGAAGTACCCGCCGATGCGGAAGTAACCAGTCATAAACTGATGATTCGTGCCGGCCTGATGCGCAAAGTTGCCAGCGGAACATATACATATCTGCCTCTTGGTTGGCGCAGCCTGCTAAAAATCATCGCAATCGTCCGAGAAGAGATGGACAAGGCAGGTGCACAGGAAATCCTTATGCCGGCCGTTCAGCCGATAGAGCTGTGGCAGAAAACCGGCAGAGACGTCGATTACGGCGAAACTCTGGCGACATTCACCGACCGCCACGGCCGTGGTAACGTCCTCGCCCCAACAGCCGAAGAGGTAGTTACAAGTATCGCAGCAAACGAAATAAGCTCATATAAACAGCTCCCCTTCAATATCTATCAAATCAGCTTCAAATTCCGCGACGAATTTCGGCCACGTTTCGGCCCAATCCGCTCGCGTGAGTTCATAATGAAAGACTCATACAGTTTCCACGCCAACCCGGACAGTCTCGATGAAACTTACAAAATTATGTATGACACATACTGCCGAATCTTCAAACGCTGCGGTCTTGAATACATCATCGTCGAGGCTGAGTCCGGCGAGATGGGCGGCTCCGGCTCTCACCAATTCACCATCCCCTGTGAATCCGGCGAAGACATCATCGTCTATACAGAAGACGGCTCTTACGCCGCTAATATCGAAAAAGCCGCCGTCGATGCTTTGCCAAGACCCAAGACTCAAGACACAAGACCCAAGACAGAAGAAGTCCACACGCCAAACGTCGGCAGTATTGAGGCCGTCTGTGCCTTCCTGAAAACCCAGCCGAAGGATATGATTAAAACCTTGATATACAGAACTCACGGTAGCAAAGAAGTTAAGAAGGAAATGGGAGCATACCAAGCAGAACATAAAGATGGTAGGGGGCTGATGGTTTCGGAAGCCAAATGGTATGTTCCTTATGCTGTGCTAGCTAGAGGCGATCACGGGGTTAATCAAGAGAAACTAACACAGGTCGTTGGTGAACCCGTTGAACTAGCTGACGAAGCAGATATAGAAAAGATCAGTGGTGCCAAGGTCGGCTTTGCAGGCCCAATGGGACTCGCAGGCAAAGTCTCAAAATTGATTATCGACCACGCGGTCGCTGCTATGGCCGTCGGTGTTACCGGTGCAAATAAAACCGATTGTCACATCAGAAATGTCATCCCCGGTAGAGATTTTCCGCTCGAAGGCAAAAATATCATCATTGCCGATATCCACAATGCCATCGAAGGTGACACTCATAATGGAAAGAAACTGCTGTTCAAACACGGCATAGAAGTCGGCCAGGTCTTCAAACTCGGCACAAAGTACTCTGCTAAACTCGGTTGCAAATTTTTGGATGAAACCGGAAAAGAACAACCCTGTCTTATGGGCTGTTACGGCATCGGTATAAACAGAATAACCGCATCGGCAATCGAGGCAGGCAATGACGAAAATGGCATTATCTTTCCTATAAGTATCGCACCTTTTGAAGTTATCATTACCTGCGTAAATCAGGATGATAAAGATGTGGTCGAGACCGCTGAGAAGATTTATCGGCAGTTGCTCGAAAAGAATGTCGATGTGATACTCGACGACCGCGACCTTCACGGCGGTGTTAAATTCAAAGACGCCGATTTGCTCGGAATACCCGTTCGCGTAACCGTCGGCAGCAAATCCCTTAAAGAAGGCAATATTGAAATCAAGCTGCGCCGTGAATCAAAAAGTGAGAAAATCCCTATTGAAAAAGCAGCAGATAAAACCATTGAGCTGGTCGACTCGCTGAAGAAGCAGTTGAATTGTTAAGCCGATTAATAAACGCAAATGTGGAAGCTACAAGCTCCTAAACCCGCAAAACTTATAATCGGTATCCTCGCAGCCGATGAAGGGTGTCTAAAGGCTGCTCTCGAAGCAATAAACGCCAATTTCGGCAAAACCGATTTTCTTAGTGACGTTTGGCCATTCGACCAGACCGATTATTACAAGGACGAAACCGGTGAGAATATCTTAAGACAGTTTGTCAGTATCGAAAAACTGATTGCCCCGGCCAGCCTGGCAGAAATCAAGCACCAAACAAATAGTCTCGAACAGAAATTAGCGACAAAATTAAACCTTAACTTATCAAGGCCGGTAAACCTGGACCCCGGTGTGATTGAGCCTTCGAAATTAGTTCTTGCGACGACGAAAAACTACTCGCATCGCATATATATAGGCAATAAAATATACGCTGAAGTAACGCTTGTTTTCAACAAAGGCTGCTGGAAATCTTTTGACTACACCTATCCCGATTACAGGCAGCAGTGTTACTTCGACTTTTTTGAAAAAGTCAGGACCCGTTTAGTGGAGCAGCTAAAATCGGAACGTTAACGTTATCAGCAGTAATCTTATTGGCCGGCTCGTTTGTATTGTCGGTCAACTTAACGGCTGTAGTAAGCAAGCTGGCCGGGCGTATCGGTTTCGTTGCTCATCCGGCCGCAGACAGGTATCACCGGTCAACAGTTGCCCTCGGTGGTGGTATCGCAATCTTTACTACTATAACCGCCGTTATAATTGCTGCCGCAGTCGCAATAAAATTTTTGCTCGTTCCCGGCCGTCTGCCCTGGCTCACAGAATCAGCTAAAATCGATCCAGCCTATTTTTTGGGAAAAACAAACCAGCTCATGATTATACTACTCGGTGCGTTTGTCCTGTTTTTGCTCGGCCTATGGGACGATAAAAAAAGGCTCGGCCCATTTTTCAAGCTTGCCGTTCAATTCGCAGTTGCAATAACCGTCGCTGGCTTTGCAGAGGTCAGGGTCGAACTTTTCATTGAAAACAAGATAATCACCACCACCCTTTCAGCCGTCTGGATAGTTCTGATTATCAATGCCTTTAACTTTCTTGACAATATGGACGGCGCCGCCGCCGGTATCGCCGTCATAGCGTCCTCAATTTTATTCACCGCAGCCGCTGTAAACGGCCAAGTCTTTGTAGGCGGCCTGGCGGTTGTTTTCATAGGGACATTGTCGGGCTTTTTGGTGTTTAATTTCCCTCCCGCCAAAATCTTCGCAGGTGACGCCGGTTCTCTTGTAATAGGCTTTTTTTTAGCGCTGCTGACCCTGCGCACCACCTATTATCACCAGGCACAAAGCGGCCAGTGGTATTCGGTTTTTACTCCTGTCATTGTTATGGCGGTCCCGCTTTACGATTTTATCAGCGTGACTGTACTGCGCATAAAACAGGGTAAAAGCCCTTTTATTGGTGACACCCAGCATTTTTCCCATCGACTGAAAAAACGTGGATTGACCGACACCCAGACAGTTCTGACACTATATCTGGCTACGCTGTGTACCGGCCTCGGCGCAACTTTCCTCTATCAGGTTAATCTCATCGGTACGTTCTTGATCTTCGCCCAAACATTTATGATATTAGCCATTATCGCCATTCTCGAAACTACCTCAGCAAATGGAAAAAATACCGTTTGATACGAGCTTGTCAAAAAGTAAGGGGCAGGTGATTTTAGAATACATCACTCTTGCTCTCTGCCTCTGCGTGATTGCACTTCGCACGACCTATACCGAAGGCCCGCCTATACAATCTACTATTCCCGCCAATCTAAACAATAATCTTTACAGTCTGTCCGTATCGACTGTTTTGTTCCTATCATTTGTATTCTGGTTTATATACTGCTTTTGTAGTAAGAAGTTTTTATATCGGTTCACTACCATAGAAATCGGCCTGTGTCTCTTTTGCTTAGCTGCTGTAATTTCCGGATTCGCCGCCTCAAATAAGCGGGCCGCAATTACAGACTTTCTTTGTCTTATTACTCCGTTGTTGATGGCTGTCCTGTTGGTTCAGATACTGGATTCGCAGTCGAAGATAAAGCTTGCGCTGACGGTCATTGCCGCCCTGGGAGTGGTCTGCGCCTATCAGTGTGCCGAACAGTTTTTCGTCAGCAACCAAGTGGCGATTGACCAATATCAGCAGGCCCCTCAAGCCATGCTCGATCAGCTTGCTATAGAGCCAGGCACCGTCCAGCAGTTTCTTCTTGAGCATCGCCTTTATTCAAGAAATGTCAGGGGCTTTTTCACTAACGGCAATGCCGCAGGTTCCTTTGCAATATTGGCCTGCTTCGCCGCTCTTGTTCTGTTTATCGACGAATTCAAAAATCGCCGGTCCCCATCGTCCACGCCTTTACCTCTTATTACCTGCGGTATCGCAGTAGCTGTTATCGTTTCCGGCCTTATTATTACACACAGCAAAGGTGCAATCGCCGCATCTATTATTGCAACAGCAACCTTTGTTGCTTTCTTTTATTTCGGCAGTTGGCTGAAATTGCACAAAAAAACCATATTGCTTTTGTTCTTACTGTTTTTCATCGCTGCCGTTTCTGCAACGGCTGCCTATGGATTGACTCAAGACCGGCTGCCGGGCGGAAATTCTATGCTTGTCAGATGGCAGTATTGGCACGCATCTGCGAGAATGTATGCCGACCATTGGCTTGCCGGTGTAGGCCCGGGCAATTTCGGCCATTTTTATACACGTTATAAACCTGCTGCCGCTGCAGAGTCCATTGCAGACCCACACAATTTTCTCCTTTCTGTATTGACCCAGTATGGCCCCCTCGGCCTTGTCGGTTTTTTAGCTATGCTCTTGGTACCATTATGGAGAACAATTTCCTCATCGAGGACCGAGAAAAAACAAGCTAACCACCAGCTGTCTTTTCGAACCTTAGCTGTGACTTATTTAACTATCATCTCCGTTGCCCTGCTGTTCATCAGACCGGTGATTATGCCTTTCACCGCCGACAACACTTTGGGCGTGATAATTGATGTGATATTCACATTATATGTTGTACCCGTGATTGCATTTGCTGTTGGTTCTTGGCTTCTGACAACACGAGCCACAAATCACCATACACAGGGCGCGTATATCTCCGCTGCTCTTTTTTGTGCTGCCTTAGGTGTACTTGTACATAATTTAATAGATTTTGTTATTTTTGAGCCGCCCGTGTTTACTGCTTTATGCGCGGTAATCGCCTGCCTCATAGCTTCGGATTTCCAACAGAACTTTCGGCCGATATTTGTCGTAAAACCTGCTCTTCCTGTAAGAATAATATCAGTAGGGGCCGGCCTGCTGTTAATTTGGAGCTATTTTAATTATGCCCTGATTCCAGTGGCAAAAACATCAGTTCGAAATCAGCAGGCTGTCCAACAGGAACAACAGCTTGGTGAATATGCCCACCACCTCCTCGATAATGCAGCGGAACAGGACCCACTCGACCCGATATCACCGAGTTTAAACGGAGGATTCTATTTAAAACATTACAGCGAAACTCCGAACGCACAACTGGACTTGCTCAAAAAGGCCGAAGCATGTTTTCTCACCGCTATTGCTCGTGACAGGGCAGATTTCAAAAATTACGAAAGGCTGAGCAACGTCTATATTCTGCTCGCAATAAACTCACCAAAAGAAAAAAAAACCGATTGGCTGAATGAGGCCTTCGATTGCCTGCGCTCTGCCATCGAGCTTTATCCCGGCTCTGGTCGGCTGCGAATCGAGTCGGCCCGTGTCGCCGAACTTTTGAATAAGACCGATATCGCCGTCGCCCAGTACGAAAAAGCGGTCGAGATCGAAGACGCTTATCGTAGCCAGTTCAGGATAATGTACCCGGGACGTGAAATCTTCAGCCGACTCGGTGAAGAAAAATACAAAAACGCGAAGCAGCGAATAAAATTCCTCACAGGCCGGGCACCCCCATAGTACGATATACGCAACACTCACTACGAAATATCAGCTATTATCTCATCGGGTATATCAAAATTAGCGTATGTGTTTTGAATGTCGTCGTGGTCTTCGAAGGCTTCCATCATCGAAATTATTTTCTTTGCCGTCACCTTGTCGCTGATCGGTACGGTACTCAGCGGCACCATCGAGACTTCAGCACTTTGAATCACAATTTCTTTTTCTTCCAGTGTGTTCTTTAGCTGCTCATAGGCAGCGGGATCACAGGTTATCTCGAACAGTTGCCCCGTGTTTTGCATATCGTCTGCACCGGCGGCCAGAGCAATCTCCATAAGTTCGTCTTCCCCTGCGTCAGTGGTCTTAATGGTAATCAGCCCTTTCTTGTTGAACATCCAGTTGACACATCCACCAGTTCCCAACGAGCCGCCGTGCTTCTCGAAAATCCTCTTAATTTCCGGTGCGGTTCGGTTGCGGTTGTCCGTCAATGCCTCCACCATTATGGCCGCTCCGCCCGGCCCATAACCCTCGTAGAGTACTTCTTCAAAATTAACAGCCCCGATCTCCCCGGTTCCCTTTTTGATTGCCTTTTCAATCGTATCTTTCGGCATATTAACAGCTTTGGCCTTGTCGATGGCATACCGCAAAGACAAATTCGCAGATGGGTCGCCCCCGCCAGCCTTGGCTGCGACAATTATCATTCGGGCTACCTTGCTCCATACCTTGCCGCGCTTGGCATCAACGGCCGCCTTTTTATGCTTTATGCCTGCCCAGTGAGAATGACCTGACATACCTGCTCCTGACAAAAAATCAAAAAATAATTATAACGTCCTTGCTGACGAAATGCAACAGCCTTCACCACGGCTGTTCCACTCCGCTCACCCGCATCCGCAAAGAGTATAATGATGTCCGGGCCGTAATAAAGAGCGTCTGTTTATCTTTGCCGCCGAAACAAACGTTGGCTGGCTGCTCAGGGACATTTATTGTCTCTATTTTTTCGCCGTTTTTGTTATAAACCACTACAACATCGGTCGTCAGATAAATATTGCCCTCGTTATCTATAGTCATCCCGTCCATACCCTCCAGCGCAAAAAGTTTTTTATGTGACAATGTCCCATCCGGAAAGATTGTGTATGTGTACGTCTTGTTTTGGCTGTAGTCCGCTACATAAAACAATTTACCATCGGCAGACCCTATAACTCCATTAGGCCTGGATAAATCATTAATTACCTTTAGTAATCTTTTACGATCGCCAGATAAGTAATATACATGTTCGCCGTCCTGCTCCATGTTACTTCTGTCACCGAAGTATGGATCGGTAAAATAAACTCCGCCTTCCGGGTCAACCCATAGGTCGTTCGGTCTGTTGAATTTCTTGTCATTATACTTATCAGCCAGCACCTTCACCTTGCCTTCCGGACTTATCGAAGCTAATCTGCGGTTGTCTCCTTCGCATGCCAGAAGGTTACCTTCTTTGTCGAAGAACAGGCCGTTGGCCGCTCCCGAATTTTCGCGAAATGTCGACAGGCTGCCGTCAATAGACCATTTGTGAATCCGGTTGTTGGGAATATCCGTAAAGTAAATATTCCCCTCCGTATCGACCGCCGGTCCTTCGGTGAACATAAATCCGCCGGCCAGTTTCTCAACTTTTGCACCTTTTGCAACGACACTCATCTTCTCAGGTTCACAACCCGCTATCACCGCCACAATCACTAAAGCTATTAAACTATACTTTTTACTACCCATATTTTCTCCTTCATAGCTCTAATACAAAAATCTGCTCGTCAGATAAGTTTAACACCGTACTTAACTCTTGGCAACCTCTATTTGTTATTCCTCATTTGTCTTGACTTTTTTCTGCTCGTAAGTAAAGTTAACCAAATGTTTGGCTGACTTAAAGATTAATCAATTTAAAACAAAGAGTGGAAATTATGAAGGCAAAGTTTATAAAAACCCGTTCGGATCCGGATCCTGCCGCCTTTGCTTCTGGCGATGTTTCAGAAAAGATCACTCCATCTGCTATAAACGCCCGTATAGCGAAAATCCGCATGGGTGATATTGTAGTAAAAACCAAACCCGGCTGCGATATTAAAATTCAGCAGACCAGGCACGAATTTTTCTTTGGCACCGCAATAACAAACCGCCTTATTGAAACCGATGAAGAAGCTCTCTCCATCAAAGATAGAAAAATGTTCCTCAAAATCCTCTCCGAAAATTTCAACTACGCCGTCCACGAAAATGCACTCAAATGGTATGAATGCGAAAAACGGGCCAATGTCGTTGATTATGCCGCTGCAGACAGAATCTGGGAAATCTGCCGCGGTCATAATATACCAATGCGGGGACATTGTATATTCTGGGAGATGGACGAGCACATTATGCCCTGGCTCAGAGAACTGGACAACGACCGGCTCCGCGCTGCAATCAACCGCCGAGCCATCGGTGTTACAAAGCACTTCAAAGGACGCATCGATGAGTTCGACCTCAATAACGAAATGATTCACGGTGAGTTCTTCCGACGACGCCTCGGTTACGGCGTTATCAACGAGATGGCCTATATGGCTAAGTACGGCAATCCCAATATCACTCTCTATGCAAATGATTATGGTATCCTCGTCGATGGCGGTTATAATGCCCTCGTTTATTTCAAACAAATCAAGCATCTTCTTGACAACGGTGTACCCATTGATGGAATCGGCATGCAGGGACACTTTGGCTATTTCAACAAGTGGCTTACCCCGGTAGAGGATATGCAGAAAATACTCGACCAGTTTGCCATTTTCAATCTCCCAATAAAAGTTACAGAGTGTGATTTCGATTACGATGATGAACAAACCAAGGTCAATGAGCTTAGAAAATTATATACGATTTGCTTCGCGCACCCCAGTGTTGAAGCTATTGTATTGTGGGGCTTCTGGGCTGGTGCTATGTGGAGGCCAAACGCTGCCTTGTGGAAAAAAGACTGGTCTATAACTCCCACAGGCCAAGCTTATCGTGACCTTCTCTTTGACAAATGGTGGACCCGGACCTCAGGCAAAGCCAACAAAAACGGCTTATTTAAAACAAAAGCATTTTTCGGAGATTATCTAATCACCTCGAATGGAATGAAGAAAAAAGTAACCCTCTCTAAAAAGGAGAAATCAATACGGATTATCTTCAAATAACACCATCGTAGTTTACTTTACCATTTTTTGGCGGAATCGTTGGCGGGAACTCGGTATCTAAGGCAGGTTTGAGCTAACTATTAAGGGTGATATTTTTTTACCGTGTGGATTTACGTTTTTTCTTCCCAGTTTGATTAAGTGGTTGCGGTTCGGCAACCTTCCTATAGCCTAAGGTCTTTATCACCTCAAGAACCTCTGTCCAGGTAGGGAAGGGTCTTGTATTTTTTCTTCTGTACTCATTAATAGCCATAAGAAATTCAAATTGCTCGTCGGACATATGGCCTTCTTCGGCGGATTTTCGCTCATCGCTTCTGCGCCTCCCCGGTCCTCGCCTCCGGTCCAGCCCCAAACGTCTGTCAACAACATTTTGTCTGCGATCATCGCCGGACCGCCGCTCTTTTTTTAAGTGTTGTTTATCCATTTATTATTCTGCTTTATATTTCGATGAGAAGAGAGCTGGTGAGTTAAAGCTCGAAGTACCTAAAGTCATGTATGGTTTTCTCATTTCAATTCACTATTTTTACCACCCAAGATTAAAAATCGTCCTCGAAGAGATCGCCGTCAAAATCACCTTCATCTTCATCTTCGTCTTCCAGGGCAAAATCATAAAAATCATCATATGCTGCCTGCGACTCGATTACTACATGTGCTTCATCGAGATAATCTTCCGGAACCATTACAGCAATACTCTTAGTATTTGCTGATTCTTCATCCTGCTCTTTTATCGTAGCGGGAATACCATTGGCCACCAATAGAGCTTCATATTCTTTGGCCTGTTCCATATCCTCAGCACAAGTAACAACAATAAGATCCGACAGATTGGTCTGCGATTTTCGGCTTTTTTGAGGTCGCTTTGCCATTTTATTTCTCCGCTATAAAGCTAATATATATTATTTCTGTCAGTTTTAATATCCGTTACAGGTGAAAAATAACCATTTTTCGAGGTATTTTTCGTCAAAATAAACCGCCTGAATTATTAAAATTCCGGCTTATTAGGAAAAAAATGTCATTCAAGACCGGATTTTCACTTGTTCTACGCTGCAAACTACTTTAAAAAAGCAACGTAAACACTTTTTGCTATCGGCTCTGTAATCGTAAAAATTTAATGTTTGAGCATATTTTTTTGTTGCAAATACCGGCTGGTTTCTGTAATAACAAGCACTTGTAGTGTGCCTGCACCAAGGATTTGGTACCGGCCTATTAAAATTTAACTTTTTTAACATGGAGGATTTTTACCAATGGCAAAGAAAGAGTCTTTAATAGTAGCCAGCAAAGTTAAGGCCTACATCAAGAGCAAAAAGATGATGACCTCGTCCGATGCAATTGGGGCAATTAGTGACGGTGTTTATCGTATGCTCGACAGGGCCATTGAACGAACCAAGGCCAATCGTCGCAGCACTGTCAAGCCACAGGACCTGTGAGAGGACACCATAATTCTGCAAAAAGATTACCGCAGGATTAAAGTGCCTGAAGCTTAAAGTGTCTAAAGTGCCTATTGCCGTAGCTTTAATTCACAGTAGGCACTTTAGGCACTCCGAATCGAATCATTTAATATAAGTTATCAGTCCTTCGGCTCCTTTCGATAAGAACATTCAACCGGAAATACCATAATAATAAACATATTGTTGTATATCATTTATGGTATTTCTAATGCCGGTTTTCAACCGGTAAAATCCCCATTATTAGTATCAAAATTCACATTTCTTGGAAAATTTGTTGAACTTACTACACTAAAAACCCCGATTTATGTAATAGCGTAAGCCATCTTAACGGTTAGGAATTACCAGAAAATACGGCATTTTTAGTATCTTGAAATTAAGACTGCGAGATTTCCTGCCGATAGGATGTGCCAGTGATGCCCAACGTCGGAACAAATTACCAAGGACATGACGTTGATTTTAGAAAAAATTAGTTGTAAGTTCCTGTTTTATAAATTCTTAGGGCTCTCCACACAGGGAGGCCTTACACAGATTAGCGTGATAGGAGCAATATGAGGGTCTTTATGTTAGGCTGGGAGTTTCCGCCGTTTATCAGCGGCGGGCTTGGTACAGCCTGTTACGGACTTACTAAAGCATTAGATCAACTCGGCATAAATGTAATCTTCTGTTTGCCAAAAACGGTTGAGAGCGATTATACACTTCATGTGAAGCTGTTAACTCCATCTTCCCAGCTATCCGCAGCTACCCTGAATTTAAGTGAGCTGAAAAACGTAACATTCCGCACAATCAAATCACCGTTGCAGCCGTATTCGACCCCCGATATTTACCAGCGACGAATCGAAGAAACTTTAAGACAAAAACGAGGAATACACGGTGGCAATGTTGATTCAGCTTTTATCGGTGGAACGCACTACGGCGGCAATATGTACGATGAGGTTCATCGTTATGCTGCTGTAGCCGCTGAATTAGCCGCATCTGAGCAGTTTGACGTTGTTCACGCCCACGATTGGATGACCTACCCTGCGGGAATTGCAGTGGCGGCAATCAGCGGAAAACCGCTGATTGTTCACGTCCATTCGACAGAATTCGACCGTAGCGGAGAGAACGTCAACCAGATGATTTACGACATTGAGCGAAGGGGTATGGAGCATGCGGATAAGGTAATCGCTGTCAGCCATTTTACACGCAGTGTTATAATCAGCCGATACGGCATTAGTGGTGAAAAAGTTGAAGTGGTTTACAACAGTGTGCAACGCAACGGCAACAACAACTGGACCTTGGCCGAAAGCGGCATCAAAAAAGACGAGAAAATCGTCTTGTTTTTAGGCCGAATTACAATGCAAAAAGGCCCAGAGTATTTCCTGCAGGCAGCTAAAAAAGTCCTTGAAGTAATGGATAATGTCAAATTTGTTATGGCCGGCTCCGGCGATTTAATGCACCGGTCAATTGAAATGGCCGCAGGACTCGGTATCGGTCAAAAAGTACTGTTCACGGGCTTTTTGCGGGGTGAAGATGTCCGGAAAATTTATGAAATGGCCGACTTATATGTTATGCCTTCGGTATCAGAACCATTTGGGATTGCACCTTTGGAAGCGTTGAACAATGATGTTCCTGTCATAATAAGCAAGCAAAGCGGCGTGTCAGAAGTTTTGGCGCACGCCTTGAAAGTCGATTTCTGGGATGTCAACGAAATTGCCAACAAAATTATAGCTGTGCTGAAATATCCACCTTTAGGAGTAACGCTGCGAAATTATGGCAATTCTGAGGTAAGAAAACTGCGATGGAAGGATAGTGCTCAAAAGTGTTTGAAAATTTACGAAGATACACTGGTTGCGGTTTGAGAGGCGTATCCCCTCGAGCGGGAGATGAGATACAAAGAACGAGATTTGAAATATGGCTTCGATATGTTTTTATTTTCAGGTGCATCAACCTTTGCGATTGAGGCACTATACGGTATTTGACAAAAACGACCGATACTTTGACGATTATAAAAATGCTTCCATTTGCAGAAAGGTGGCAGATAAATGTTATCTGCCGGCCAATCGGCTGCTTCTGGAGATGATCCGCAGATTTCAGGGTGAATTCAAGATAGCATACAGCTTGACCGGCGTATTACTGGAACAGCTCCAGCTCTTTACGCCTGAAGTTATCAGCACTTTTGACGCCTTGGCGGAAACCGGCTGCGTGGAGTTCCTGGCTGAAACGTATTATCACAGTTTAAGCTATCTTTACTCGTACGATGAATTCATAGAGCAGATAAATAAGCACACTGAAACTATCGAGCATTTGTTTGGCCAAAAGCCGAAGGTTTTTAGAAATACAGAGTTGATATATAATAATGAACTCGCTGCCCTTATCGAGTCAACAGGCAAATTCGATGCGATAATGGCTGAAGGGGCAGACCATATCCTCGGCTTTAGAAGCCCCAATTTTCTCTATCGCCCGAAAGGATGCAACAAACTAAAACTGCTGTTGAAGAACTATCAGCTCAGCGATGATATCGCCTTTAGGTTTTCAAACCGTGATTGGTCACAGTGGCCGTTAACAGCAGATAAGTTCACTGCATGGATAAATAATATTAGCGGAGATGTCATCAACCTCTTTATGGACTATGAGACATTCGGCGAACACCAATGGAAGGATACCGGCATATTCGACTTTATGAGGCATCTGCCGGAACAGGTCTTAAAAAACCCTAATAACGATTTCAAAACTCCCAGCGAGGTAGTTCAGTTGTTTCAGCCCGTTGATACGGTTGATGTGCCGCATCTGATAAGCTGGGCCGATATCGAAAGAGACCTCTCAGCCTGGCTTGGAAACGCAATGCAATCAAACGCTCTTCATGAGCTTTACCGGCTTGAAAAGGACGTCAAAAAAGCCTCCGACGATAAAATCATTACAGACTGGCGAAAATTGCAGACCTCAGACCATTTTTATTATATGTGTACAAAATACTTTGCCGATGGCGATGTGCATAAATACTTTAATCCCTATGATTCACCTTACGATTCTTATATTAACTTTATGAATGTGTTGGGCAATCTCCACAAACGGTGCTCCGGGGGGACAACAGGGAACACATCTTGTGGCCTGTCGAAAAATAAAGACTCGCTCAATTTGGAAACACAAACAGCGGGTTACCTGTCCTGATTCGCTTGCTGCTACTTGAAGCGACGGGGGTTGGGTTTTACCGTGATGATATTTTTGGAAGTAAAATTGTGTTGACGCTACAAAAAACCAACAGCGATGAAATTGTCTCAATACCGTTAGACAAAAAAAGTATTGAGGATTTGCTGACTAAAGAATGGCTGTTGACCAACGAGCGCGGTAGCTACGCGTCATCAACGATTGTCGGCTGTAATACCAGAAGGTATCACGGTTTGCTTATCGGCTCGCTTAGCCCTCCCACTAACAGGATAATGACGCTGGCAAACTGCCTGGAAATGGTGATATCGAATGGAAATGTTTTTAATCTTTCAACCTTTGAATTCAGTGGAAAATTCGCCCCGGAGGGCTTTACGTTTTTAAAGCAGTTCCGTCGGGATATCGCTGCCAATTTTGATTATCAACTGCCGCAGCTGCAATTGACTAAATCAGTATATCTTCTCCGCGATGCGGATGTTGTCGCTTTAGTATATGACTTTACTGCTGTGCGAAGCCCCCTGGAGTTTGTTTTGCGACCCTTTATCGGCTTGAGGGATTTCCACACACTTCAAAAATCCTATGCTCACATTTCCGCTGCCTGGCTTGATGTGGGCTTGCTGCTTCGCCACGACATACCGGGCAGCTGTGAATTGTTTTTGAGCTGCTCATCTATGAAATTCGAAAATGACCAGCAATGGTGGTTCAATTTCTTATATCGCAATGATGAACGAAGAGGCCAGGATTTTACCGAAGATTTGTGGACGCCGGGCTTCTTTAAGGGAGCGATAGATTCGCCAACCAGAATTGTTTTCTGGGCTACTTTAGGCAGCAGCGATAAAGCTGCATCCGACATGCTCAAAGAAAAGGCGGATATTGAAGCAGTTCGCGAGGATTTATTGAAACATCAGAGCAGTGTAATTGCCGCTGCGGGAAATAAGGATGAAAAACTGCAAAAACTTTATTTAGCTGCGGACCAGTTCATTGCAAAACGCCAGCCGTCTGAGGGTTGCGAATCACGAACCACTATTTTAGCAGGCTTCCCCTGGTTTGCAGACTGGGGCAGAGATGCTTTTGTAGCCTTGCCGGGGCTGCTGCTGTCAACCGGAAGATTTGAAGAGGCAAAATCGGTCTTGACAACCTTCGCCGCAGCAATTGATGAAGGTATGATTCCGAATCGGTTCGATGACTACAGCAACACCGCCTACTTTAACAGCATAGACGCTTCTCTCTGGTTTATCAACGCAGCTTTTCAATATTTGAACGCGGCCGGCGATTCAGAAACCTTTACCCAGCAGCTTCTGCCGGTAATCCGATGTGTCATAGACTCCTACAACAATGGCACACGGCTTGACATTCGTGCTGAGGCCGACGGTCTTATAACCGCAGGTAATGAGCAGACGCAGCTGACCTGGATGGATGCTAAATACGATGGAGTGGCTTTCACTGCTCGTCACGGAAAAGCCGTTGAGGTTAACGTACTTTGGTATAACGCCCTTTGCTGGCTCGCACAATTTTATGACTGTCAGGATATCGAGAACGCAAAGCTTTATCACGCTATGGCAGATAAAGTCAAGGCCAGCTTTCGCAAGCTGTTCTGGAATGAGGCAACAGGATATCTTTATGATTGTATTCTGCCGGATGGTTCAGCTGATGCAAGTCTTCGACCGAACCAGATATTCGCTGTTTCACTTCCATTTTCACCTCTGTCTGAGAAGGAGCAAAAAGCCGTAGTCGATGTGGTGCAAAAAAACCTGCTTACACCTTTTGGACTGAGAACGTTAAACGTCGAAGACAGTCGCTATAAAGGCACATATATAGGCCCCCAAAAACAGCGTGACGAAGCTTATCACCAGGGAACGGTTTGGCCGTATCTGCTCGGACCATTCGTGGAAAGCTATCTGAAGGTCAATGGTTTCAGTCAAAAAAGCAAGAAAAAGGCAGCCGAATTTATCCGCCCCCTATTGCAGCATCTAACAAAAGACGGGTGTCTCGGACAGCTCTGTGAGATATTCGATGGTGATGCACCTCACAGGCCGAGGGGCTGTATCGCTCAGGCCTGGAGCATAGCAGAGCTTATCCGTGCATATCTGATGGTCAGGGAATAATCGTTAGATTTTTCTATACTTCCAATTCACCTGGTTTTTCGTTATAATTGCACCCCGTTTAAAAAACATCAATTTGGAGGCAGAAAAAAATGAAGCGTATTATCTCTCTAAAAAATGCAGCAATAACACTTTTGTTATTTTCAATCTGCTTTGCGGCTGCAATCAGTGAGCCGAATAAAAGCAGTCTCGCATCTGAAAACACCTTTGCTGCAAAATCAAAACCGAGAGTGGATACCGTGACAATGGCCGACTTCTACTTACGTGACGGCAACGTTGTTTCCGGCCGGCTGCTCAGCGACGACAAAAACCAGGTTGTCGTTGAGCAAACCAGCGACAGCACGCTTGTTACAAGGTCATATACCAAAAAGAAGATAGACTCTCGCACGCTTACTACCAGGATTGTCCCCGAGTCGCGGTATTATGCTCAGCTTGCCGAGTATTTTAAGGCCCGGACCTGGGATTTCTCAGACGACCCTGACGATTTCATCCAGGTCATTCGCTGCTACGAAAAGGCAAAGCAGGCTCTTCTGAATGCGGGTGCGGATGAGGAAAAAGTGGCTCAGGTAGATAATGAAATAAAAAAAATTAAGCAAGACAGGGAAGTCTGGGAAAGCCAGGTCGAGTCACGTGCCAAACTCAAGAAGCTCGAGTATGATGCCGAGGCTGAAAACCGGCTCAAAAACCTCGAAAAGCAGGTTTTCGAAAGCAACATCAAACTGAATGAGAGCATCAAACACCTTGATAAAACCGCAGAAGACATGAAAAGCGACTATCAACAGCTACAGAATACGGTTGCGGATATGAACAAGGATTTTATTGAACAAACAAGAACTATTGAGACACAGATTCAGGATATTCGAGAGGATATCAAAGATATTTGGCGCCGTTGTTGTTCCAGGCCAAGACCTATTCCTCCTCGTGGTGACTAACATACGCCAACAATATCACGATGATGCAGCGAGGACGGGAAAAACCTTGGCGCTTTACCTTGCTTTTTCGATTGCTTTTCTGACTTCACCTATAAAGGTTGAAATTTCAGATAGGCACTTCTCTTTGTTGTCCAAATTCTCTTCAATTAGCTGCACAATCCTGGAGCCGATTATTACGCCGTCCGCACCTGTTGCCGCAACTGCCGCCGCATGTTCGGGTTTACTGATTCCAAAGCCTACACAAATCGGAACGTCAGTCATTTTTTTTAGCTTTTGAACCAGTCCTTCGACCATATCAGAGAGCTTCTCTCTGCTGCCCGTTACGCCGAATAGCGATACTGTGTAAATAAAACCTGTTGTCCTGGAGACAATTCGTTTCATTCTCTCCGTGTCGGTATTGGGGGTAACCATAAAGACAGTATCAAGTCCCGCTGAAGCAGCAGGGCCGATTATTTCATCCGCATCGTCGATACTCAAATCAGCGACTAAAACACTGTTGACACCTGCCTTGTGAAAATCGTCGAAAAACTTCTCCGTTCCATACTGGTAAATAAGATTGTAATACATCAATAGTCCTATTGGGATGTCCTTGTAATCTTTGACCTTTCGGATAAATTCCATCGCTTTTGCGACACTCATTCCGCTGTTCCTTGCCCGAATATCGGCCTTTTGAATTGTTGGCCCGTCTGCTATAGGGTCTGAGAACGGTATTCCGAGCTCTAAGATATCAGCCCCGGCATCGATAGCTGTTTTGACGATTCGCACACTTGTATCAAAATCAGGGTCGCCGATTACAAAAAACGGTATCAATGCAGTTCTGTCCAGTTCTGAAAAAAGTTCTTTGTATGTTTTCATAAATCACTTGCCCTTTGTAAAGGTCGATGTTTTTCCACAATCGAAACATCTTTATCACCTCGGCCGGAAAGACTTACTACTACTATTTGTTCCGGCCCTAACTTTCCCTTTTGACTCATAAGGTAGGCCAAAGCGTGTGCACTTTCCAGGGCCGGTAGTATTCCCTCACTTTTACTCAGCAGTTCGAATGCATCGAGCACCTCAGCATCTTCCGCAGCAACATATTCAGCCCTGCCGGTGTCTTTCAATAAACAGTGCTCCGGTCCGACAGCCGGGTAATCCAATCCGGCGCTTACTGATTCCGTTTCGTAAACCTGTCCTTCTTTGTCTTGTAGCAGATAGGATTTTGCCCCATGCAGGATGCCCAATCGCCCGGCTACAAGCGTTGCGGCATGTTTGCCGCCGGCCAGACTCCTGCCACCGGCTTCAACACCGATTAGCTTCACATCTTTATCATCCAGAAAAGCCGAAAAGATACCTATCGCATTGCTGCCGCCCCCCACACAGGCAACAATCATATCTGGTAATCTGCCAATTTGTTCGAGGCACTGCTGCTTCGTTTCTTTGCCGATACAGATCTGAAAATGTTTAACTATTGTCGGATATGGATGCGGCCCGCACGCTGAGCCGAAAAGGTAAAACGTATCAGTAACGTGAGCCGTCCAGTACCGAAGGGCGTCGTTGATAGCATCTTTGAGTGTCCCTGTTCCGCCTTCAATAGGTACGACTTCCGCACCGCACAGTTTCATCTTATGAACATTGACGCTTTGACGCTCAATATCTGTTACACCCATAAAGATTTTCGTCTCCATTCCGAACAAAGCGCCAATCATCGCCGTTGCCAAGCCGTGCTGGCCAGCACCGGTCTCGGCAATGAGTTTGGTTTTGCCCATATATTTTGCCAAAAGCCCCTGGCCGAGTGTGTTGTTGACCT
>CAZCIR010000034.1:0-27314 GCA_964499145.1 uncultured Pirellulales bacterium
TTATTCCTGAAGAGAGCAGAATAACCGTAACTGCTGAAAACGACAGTGTTCCGGCTATTTTAAGATTTCTCAAAGACGCTGGTTTTGACCATTTAGCGCTTCTCTCTGCTGTGGACTGGATAGAAGACGATTGTTTCGAGCTCTGTTTTATTCTTACTTCTTATATGCAAAATGATGATGAAGTAACGGGCCGCCAAAGACTGCATATAATTCTAAAGACGAGGATTCCAAGAGAAAAACCGCAGTTCAAAACGGTAATCGGTATTTCCCCGAATGCCGAACCCTATGAGCGTGAGATGCACGAGCTTTTTGGGATAAGTTTTGAAGGTCATCCGAGACTGACGCCGCTTTTCTTGGAAAGAGAATATAAAATTCCTCCGTTCCGAAAGGATTTTGATACCAGAAAATATGTGGAAGATGTTTTTGAAAAAATCCCCTTTGTGGAGAACAAGGATAAATGAGGAGAAATTATGGATAAATTCTTACCACAGAACGTGGAACAAGCACTGTCTAAAGTAATGCATCCGGAGATCAACTACAGTTTAGCTGATCTTGGAATGATTAAGGATGTGGTATGTGAGGAAAGGAAAGTAAGCCTCACATTGAAGCTTCCCTTTCCGCAGGTTCCCGTTAAAGACCTTCTAATTGAGAGCATAAAAAAGACGTTGTCTGATCTGGATAGCTCTATCCAAGTGGAAATAAATATTGAGCAGATGAGTCAAGAACAGCGCGATAAATTTGCGAAAATGGCTAAAGAAGGATGGAAACTTTGAGCATGAATTTGAATAGCGAGGCAGTTACACCTGCCAGAGAGCTTGAACTTTATTTTGGGCCGCAGCATCTGGGAATGATTGGTAATTTTAGCATTACCCTTAAGGTCGAGGGTGACCGTATTCTGGAAGCTACGGCCAATCCCGGCTATCTCCATCGAGGCTTTGAAAAGTTGATGGAACTAAGAAGCTGGATACAAAATTTCCCGATGGTCTGCAGAATAAATGTGGTAGAACCCGACTCAATGGAAATGATATATGCAATGGCAGTTGAAAAGCTGGCGCAAATAGAAGTTCCGGAAAGAGCCCATTTCATAAGAAGTATATATCTTGAACTTGCCCGGGTCGGCTCACACCTGTTTGGCCTGTGGGCCTATGCTAACATGCTCGGTTTTGACACCGTAGCTCAGTGGGCAATGTATCATCGCGACCTTATTCTGGATTTGTTTGAGGAGCTTACTGGCGGCAGAGTCTATCACATATACATATGGCCAGGTGGTGTAAGGCGTGATTTCCCGTCAGTATTTAAGGATAAAATTGTAAACACTCTGCACTCCATAGGCGGCTGTGTACCGGATTACGATTCGACCTTTTTCAATAACCGTCTGTTCTATGAAAGGGCAAACGGGATTGGCCAATTAACCCAGGAACAAGCAAAACAATGGGGCGCAACTGGGCAAACTTTGAGGGCAACAGGTATGCCATACGACATCAGAAAGATTGAACCCTATGCCGCTTACGATAAGGTGGATTGGAATGTCCCCGTAAGAGAAAATGGCGATGCTTATTCAAGAGTCTGGGTGATAAGAGATGAGATGATCGAAAGCGTTCATATGATATTCAAACTGCTTGATGCTATGCCGGGGGGGACCGTTTATAACAGGATACCCAACCCATTTAAATGGAAAGTACCCAGAGGCGATGTTTATGTAAGATGTGAATCTTCACGTGGAGAGTTAGGCCTTTACCTCGTCAGTAACGGTGAAGACAAACCTTACCGGGTACACTTTAGAACCCCTTCCTATCCTCACGGTTTGATTATTTTGGAAAAGTTACTGAAAAATGCCAGTATTGCTGATGTCGGAAATATAATGATAAGTTTATATGTAGTTGCCCCCGAGATAGACAGATGAAACAAAAGAAGGCAGATAAAAAAGGTAGTCTCCTGAGTCCTTTCAAGGCAGTTAACTATTTGTTCAAAAAGCCGCGTACCTTGAGATATCCCTTTGAACTGAAAGAACCAGCGCTGCGATACCGAGGTTTTCATCTAAACGATTGGGAAAAATGCACCGGCTGCGGCAACTGCGCTGATATATGTCCCAATGAAGCAATCGAGATGGTTGAGATCCCTGAATTGAAGCCCAAACCTGCCGAAGGTATAAAGAATGAAAGACCCAAACTTGACTATGGCAGATGTTGCTTTTGCGGTTTGTGTGTGGACATTTGCCCTGCCGGCTGCTTGAGATTATCGAGAGACTATTTCCATATACACTTCGATACGAATACCTTTGCTTTTTTCCCGAAGGATGAAAAAACGGATAAAGAACATTTCCTCAGCTCCGGACAGTACTCTATACTTAAAGCAAGCCTGGCACACCGCAAAGAAAACTACGAAGGATTCGCACCAGATATTGACTACTCCTTGTTCGAGCCGCAGCGAGTACCTATGCCTGAGGTTCCGCCTGAGGAAAGGAAGCTATCCTTTATTGAACAGGTTATAGGTTACAATAAAGAAGAAGCTAAAAGAGAAGCTTCCCGCTGCCTGGAATGTAAATTGTGCGAGGAAGCCTGTCCGGCACATCTGAAGATTTCTGATTATATCAAAGCCATCTATGAGGATAAGTCCGACGAATCTTTAAAGAAAATATTTGAGGACAATCCCATTCCTTCAATCTGTGGAAGAATATGTATGAAACATTGTGAAACAGCTTGTTCTTTGAGTATACGAGGAGAAGCGCTGGCCGTAAGATGGCTGAAGAGGTTCGTTGCGGATTCTATCAAAGATTACAAAGCTGCTTTAGAACTCCGAGCCGCCGAACCTACAGGCAAAAAGGTTGCTGTTATAGGTGCAGGACCAAGCGGTTTATCTACAGCTTACTTTCTTACCTTAAAAGGACACAAGGTCACCGTCTTTGACTCCCTGCCAGGCGGCGGCGGAATGTTGCGGATAGGCCCGCCGCTTTACAGATTACCCATTGAGGCGATAGACAAGGATGTAAATCATATTGCTTCTTTGGGAGTTGAGTTTAGATTCAATACTACAGTGGGCAAAGATGTTCTATTTGAAGATATTCTAAAAGAATATGATGCAATCTATCTTGGTATAGGAACAACTATAAGCCGTTCCACAAATGTCAAAAACATTAATAAAGCTTACCTGGCCCTTCCTTTCCTGCAACAGAACAAAATCGGCCAAGGAACCAAAGTAGGTAAAGAAATAATCGTTATCGGCGGTGGAAACGTGGCTATGGATGTAGCCAGAGAGGCCCTGCGTTTGCAATGTATGCAATATCCTAATGAAGAGGTAGTAACTAGAACGGTTTCTTTGGAAGATTGGGACGAGCTGCCCGCAACAAAGGATGAAATTGAAGAAGCGAAGGCAGAAGGAATTCAATTTAATCCTGGCTGGGGACCAAAAGAAGTTAAAGTTGAAAATGGCAGAATAAAAGGACTCTTATGTGTAAAAGTTAGGTCGGTGTTTGATGAACAGGGGAGATTCAGCCCCTCTTTTTATGAAGAAAAGCAAATGTTCTTGGACGCCGATATGATAATCGAGGCCATTGGCCAAGCTTCTAACTTTTCGTTCCTGCCAAAAGAGTTCTTCGAAAAACTGGAGTTTACTCCGCAAAGAAAAGTAAAGGTTGACGAAAATGGTATGACCTCAATCCCCAGAATGTTTGCCGGCGGCGACATAGTAAATATGAATTTAGATGCAGTTACTGCCATTGCCGATGCTAAAATAGCGGCAGAGGGGATTCATAAAATGATCATTGGAAGATAGAGAATTCTGGTTTGCATGCCGCTTACAACTCCATAAAACCTTATAACAACTTCAAGTTTTTACCTGAATTAGGTACTTTCTACTATTTTCAATAACTCTGTCCGTTTGTGCAGAAACATCCTGCACATACCTTGTTGCCATTTGTAAATCTGCATGGCCAAGCAATCGCTGAACCGCAAACGGGTCCCCTGACCTAGCTGCAATCGTAGCTGCAGTTCTTCGGAGCGTATAAAAACCTGTTCCTTTGGGAACATCAAAACCTGACTTTTTAATCAGCCTTGAAAATTTTGTGGTTATTGTATTTACGCTTACACATTTGCCATTCCCATTACCATCAGGCTTAACAAGCGTCTTCATATATAGGTTACCTCTTAAAGTATAAAAGACAAGTTTGCCTCTCCTCGGAATCTTCTCAATTGATTCAACAGTTTCCGGCCATAATGGCAAATCCCTTTAGATGCCTGTTTTTCTTTGTTGTAGATTGTTTTGGTATCCGTGCAGATATGTTGCCTGATCCAGGTATTTTTCGAGCGCTTGTTTCTTGTCAGAGCCAAAGTAGTAGATCTTTCCTTTGATCTTTTTACAGTATTGTCCTGTTGTATGAAGCGTCAGTGGAAACTTGTCTGTGCGTGTCTTTCTTTTTAGAGTTTTCATAATCCTACCTCCTCGAATAAATAGTTTATATTTTTCGTATAATACCGAATTAGTTGTAGTTTTGGTTGTTATTTTCAATAAGACAGCAACTGGGGGAAATCATAACAAGTTGTTATATAACTACTTGTAATTATTATACGAAATGAAAGTCGAAAGGTTATATAATCCTATGCCCAACTTTCCTTTCAGTTGGTACAAAACCTACTTAATGCAGCCTTACCGCTTTTGGCTATCAAGCCGCTGCTCTATCACTGTCAACCGTTCGTCCAAGTTTAACATTATGATTATAAGCTGAAAGTTATTTATATTTGCGAATAAGCTAGAATTGATTACGGAATAGAATGAAAGCGATGTCAAAATAATGTTATATAAGGTCTGAATTATGGATTACATGAGCCGGCGTATTGCACAAAAATTCTCACCAAAAATAGACTCAAAATGGATCAATCCAAGTCAAGGGTGCGCAACAAGCGCGCAACAACAACCTTTATATTGGCTTCGGTTGGGATTAAATTCGGCTTCGGCCAGCTTAATAAGTTCTTTTTTGATAATCATTAATCCTATATTGACAAATACTTACAAAACCCTGTTGAGGACTGTCGATCCGAAGGTTGAGGGTTCGAGCCCCTTCGGCCTCGCTTCTAAAGTTAAAAAGCCGGCAGGTATAAGTCTGCCGGCTTTGTTTTCGCTTTCGAAACGCATTTCTCTCAATTGTGATAACTTTCGGGCGGGCCGAGATAGCTTGGCTTGACGCCGCCGGCGTCGATAACAATTTTCTGAAGCACGATACCAGGGTCAACCATCCAGAATTTCAAGGTATGCTCACCCGGCTCTTCGAGGATATGTTCGGAGGTTGTCAGTTTAATATTCTCCATTACCGCCTGATTCCAGTACGGAGGATACTTCCAGTCGGGAACAGTTTCATTCTCGTGGATATTAATAATTTGCGGCGCCTGGTCGTCGAACGAAACAGCATACCGCAATCCTTCAGTATTAAGAAAGTTCTGTGTAGGACATACATATACCTTCACCTCCACCTTGCCGCCGTTAAAAAGATATATAGGATATTCCAGGCGGGGACTATCTCCTTCAGGTTTCTGACTCGGAGATGTTACCGGCACAGGGGTCATTCCCGAAAGTGTACGGCTCAAATCAGGGATACACAGCCATTCGATTAGGTCAGCGCTGATAGCACGGCAGTAGTGCTCGGCCTCTATGGAGACATAGCCGTTGCTCTCGACAAAGCCGGTAACCTCTTCCGGTTTTGGAGATTCAGGATTATGAATGGGAGCATGAACAACGACCTGCGAGTTATCCGGGCTGGTTATGGTAATCGCGGTGCTATTTTCTCCTGACGGCGCATTTTGCCAGTCAACACTTACCCACACTCGCTGCTGCTTATTGATTTTTCCCTGATTAGGCATAACAAGCAGCCACGGCTGCCCTGATTCAATTTTATAATCGAAAGGCGATTGTCCGCGGTTGAATATTTCAATGTAATATGTTTGTTGATTGAACGGGTCGAACTCCGGCAGCACGGAATCGCTCTTATTCATCGGCCACCAGTTTTCCGTCCCTTCAATCGCAACTCCCATATCCGCAGCATTGGGTACTGTAATATTACTGACCTCGGGCATAATGTTTTTCGGTGGCGGATTCCATGATGTGTAGCCAATATGCGTCGTGTCCATTATATGGTTCCATTTTCCGCCTGCCATGACCTTGTTATAATAATGGGAAAACTCAGCATCCTTGTTGAATAACTCTTTGACTTTGTCAGCCATGTCGTTTGTAGCGGCACGTCTTTGTTTCGCGTAGAGTTGATTTCTCCCAAGGGTTAGATAAAGCTTGTTCAAATTAGCGCAGGCAGCCGTGGGATAAAGCACAAGCTGATAATAAGCGTCTTTATATTCGGCGGGCATAGCTTTGTAAATATCGTCGGCCTTTTCCGCAATTTCCTCATAGTCGGCGACAACCATTTCCGCCTCGCGGTAGTTTGAGAGACTATAGGTATCGGCAGCGAGACTCTCTGGTTTGCGCCGGCCGTTGTATTTTGTGTATTTGGTGAGGATGTCGGCGATGTCCGCTGCGTACTCGGGGCCAAATTGCTGCTCCGCCCAGAGCCGAGCGTATTCGGGCAAACGCTTCACCGGCCATTTATCAGGGTCCCATGCATAATCCATAAAGAACGAGATTGGAAACTCCATCGGTTTAAGGTCACCGACGTTCACAATCCAGACCCTGTCAGCCCCGTGACGATAGGCCAGGTGCGTCTGCTCCCATATTCTTGGTATAGGGCTGGTATTGAGCCATTCGTATGAGCGAGGTCCGCCGTGGAAATCGTAATGATAGTAAATGCCCGAGCTGCCGGCTCTTGGCTTATCTGTGGGTTTAAACAGCCTGCGGATATTTCCCCAGTTGTCGTCACTCCACATTATTGTTACATCATCGGGGACCTTCAGGCCGCTGTCGAAATAATCCTGGACTTCCTTATAAGGAACAAAAACCTGAGGTATATCTGTAATCTTTTTATCTATATATTTAGTGAGAATTTCTCTTTGATCTTTGAATAACTGTTCCAGCAAAGCAACCTGTGCTTTTATATCTATATCACCTTCCATTTTTGTATCGTGGACTCCCCGCAGACCAACTGTATATACATTCTCGTATTGTCCCCTTGCCGCAACGGTTTCATCCAGAACTTTGCATATATTTTTCTTGTTGGTATTATAATTCCACGGACCCATCTTCTCTGTCCACATTCCTGCTCCGCGGTCATTGTTGAAAAGCAAAGGTTCACAGTGAGCCGAGCCCATTACGATGCCGTATTCATCAGCCAGTTTCGGATTCATCGGGTCGCTGCCGAAGTACTTGCCCCACATCCCAGGCCATAGATGATTGGCTTTTAATCGAAGCAAAAGCTCGAACATGTGAACATACATTTTATGGTTGAAGCCACCGAATTTTTCTCCCGCCCAGGGGCCAAGCGCCCAGCCCTCATCATTGATAAAAATGCCCCGATACTTGACGGCCGGAGGCCCCTGCACATATTTGCCCGCCTTGACAAAAAGATTTTCTTTCTTTTCGACCGGCACATCAGCCCACCAGTACCACGGTGATACTCCAATCTGCTCGGAGAGGTCGTATATGCCGTAGATAGTTCCTCTTTTATCACTTCCGACGATAACAAGGGCGTTATCGACCCCCGCCAAAGGTTTCGGTACAACCGTGATGATAAATGATTCCCACTTACCGTCGATTGGTGTCACATCAACTTTATCATTCCTGATTAACTGGTCGATGATTTTACTTTTTCCAATCGTACCTATGAGGACTACATTTTTCCCGAGCTTGGTTTCTTTGTGTGTAATCTTTGCAGTGCAGCCTGTAACTCTCTTAATATCCGCCTGAAGGTCACCTGCAGCACGAACTACGCCAGGCCAGTCTTCAAAATCGATGTAAATGGCCGCAATTTTATTTTCCTTCGCAAGCTGAAAACTGCCTTCGCTGTAAACGGTGTCCACATAACGCAACCGGCCAATGACCGGAGCTTCACGCCGCGCTTCGGGGGCCATACAAGAAGAAAGACTCAAAATAAACAGGCACAATGCAGTTGTTGAAATAGCTTTAGTTAAACTGGTTGCTCGCATAACGAACCTCCTTAGTTATTAAATATCATCACTTCAATTATATTCAGGCACCGGTTTGTTGCTGAATTTTTGGAAATAGTTAATGCAGGTATCTCGCCAAATGGCGGCGTCCTTCTCCTGTGTGGCGAGTTTCTCCTGGACATGCAGGTATATGTCAGGGTCAATATACTTTTCCAGAGTAGCCCACTTTTGACGCATCTGTTTTACGTAATTAACTCCTGTATTGTATCTATAACACAACTCGTCCCATAAGGTCCTGCCCGATTTCATCTTGTGGTCCCAGTTCACATGGTGAAACCAGAGCATGTATTTTTCAGGACATGTTTTAAGACTGTCAAATTTCTCGGCATTTGGTGAGAAGTATTGACTTGTTGCGTTGCTGCCTGTTGAGCTTCGGTCAAAACCAAGGCCGTTGGCGTCTGCACGATGGTAATAAACGCTCGTCCAGTCTATTCTGCCGCTCTTGTTGAGCTGAGGCTCCGGGCCATAGTGAAAGCCATTTTGCATAATATGGTGCAGACCGAGGGGTGTCATATAGTTGACGCACGCCTCCCGGGAACCCATCATCATTGACTTTATGGTATTAACAGCATTGACGTCTCTTGTTAATGTCGCTTTTATCCACTCATCTGCGATTTGCTCTGAGGTGAGAGTATGGTTCCAGGCCAGGCGTCCGAAGGCATACCAGTTGGCCTGGGCGAAGAAATGTCCGCACCAGTTTCTGTCGTTGCCGGTGTTAGCCACACCTGCAATGCCGGTCATCTGGTACTTGTGCAGACTGCCGTCTACGATTGCAGCAAGGGTGGAACCATAACCTTTGGCATAAGTGTCAAACTCCAGGTATTCTTTCCACATAGGCGCAAGGAAAACCAAATGCTTCGAATGTCCCAGGTACTCCTGTGCAATCTGCAGTTCCAGCATCAAAGGTGTTTTTGGCATCGCTCCAAATAGGGGAGTCACCGGTTCGCGGGGCTGAAAGTCAATGGGGCCATTCTTAGATTGAATAAAGACGTTCGAGCTGAACTGCCCGTCGAATGGAACAAATTCCTTATACGCGCGTTTGGCACGGTCGGGGTCGACTTCGGCATTATAGACAAATGAACGCCACATAACAACGCCGCCATACGGCTCCAGGGCCTCAGCCAGCATATTAGCCCCGTCGACATGGGTCCTGTCATATTCCTGCGGACCAGGCATACCCTCTGAACTGGCCTTTACTAAAAATCCGCCGAAATCAGGAATGAGCTGATATATCTCTTTTACTTTGTTCTTCCACCATAATCTGACCTCTGGATTTAACGGGTCGGAGGTTTCAAGGTCACCTATGCCGCCTCTTCGGTTGCCTTCGTGAGCAAACTTGGCTGATATTGGAGAGGAGAAATTGGCCGAGAGAAATACCCTGATGCCGTAAGGACGAAAGACGTCAGCCAGTCGGGCAGCTTTTTTGAGGTAGTCGGGCTTAAGAATGTCGGGATTGGCGTTAACACTGTTGATGACCGTCCCATTGATGCCGAGCGAGGCATTTGCCCGCGCATAATCTTTATATCGCGGGTCTATGGTCTCCGGCAGCTCGTCCCATTTCCATAAGGATTTACCGGCATAGCCGCGATTGTCCGATATGGAACCATCGAGCTTATCCCAGTGATTCAGAAGTCGATATTGAATTAGTGGCTTGGAACAGATGTTTATGTCCTTAAGGGATTGTCCTGTTTGCATAAGTCTAAATAAATGAAAGGAACCATACAAAAGGCCAATGTCCTCGTTTGCGGCGATGACTACCAATGGAATATCATCAATCTTAGTTTGTTTAATCAAGAAGCCTTCCCGTCCTAAAGAAGCCAGTTGATTGGACAAGTCTAATTTTTGTATGAGTTCGGATTGTTTTGGTGTACCGATGACAAGAGCGCCGCCCGTGCCAAGTGTGCTTTGTATAGGCCAATCGGGTCCTAAAAGTCCATCCAGTCCTTTTTTCACTTCCTCCCGGATAATGCCGAGCGTTTCGGATTGGCCCTGAACTACAATAGAAGAAAAAGCCTGTTGGTATTCTTTCAATATAGTTGCATCATCCAGCTTTTTGTAGGACATCCAAAGTTTGTAACCGTCGTCAGCTGCAGCTGTCGAACAAACCAGCGCTGCAGCAAATAGCACGAATAACATATTCTTCAAGTATTGCATATTTTGGCTCCAATTAAATAATACGATATTACGACACAATTGTGCATTTGTCAAGCCACAATCAGGCCGACTGGATTGTGGCGGATAGATGCAGCGTATCCGCCTACTTAACAAGTCCGAATTTCTCCGGTAGCCACATTGATATTTCAGGCACGAAGGTGCAAATCAAAAGTGTGATTATCATAGAGATAAAAAATGGAACAATATGACGTATTACTTTGGTTACCGTTGTGTTGGCTATGCCGCAACCGAGGAAAAGGGCGGTTCCAACCGGTGGGGTGCACAGGCCTATACATAAGTTCATAATGAGAATGATGCCGAAATGCAACGGATGTATCCCGAGTTTCTCAACGATGGGTAAAAAGATGGGGGTGAATATCAGAATGGCGGGCGTCATATCCATAAAACATCCAACCACCATCAGGATGGCGTTAATCATCAGTAAAAGCAAAACCTTGTTGTTTGTGGTGCCCAATAGCGCCGCACTGATATCCTGAGGAACCCTCTCCGATGCGAGGACCCACGACATCGCCATGCTCGTTCCTATGAGCAGAAAGACTACCGAAGTGGTGACGCCGCACTGAAGAAGAATCTTCGGCAGGTCTTTGATTTTCACTTCACGATATACAATCACAGCCAGGAATAATGCGTAGAGAACAGCGATTGCCGAGGCTTCCGTCGGGGTAAACCATCCCATAAGGATTCCGCCTATTACAATAACGACCAGTAACAGGGGCGGTATTGACTGAAGGAAATAAACAAGAGCCTTTTTAAGAGCGATGATTTCTCCTTTGCCGTAGTTATGCCTGATGGATATCCATCCGCTTATGACCATTAATCCCAGCCCTACTAAAATGCCGGGAAGGTATCCTGCTATGAACATAGCAGCAATCGACACAAAACCACCCGTGGCCAATGAATAGACTATCATAACATTACTGGGTGGAATCAGTAGCCCTGTTGTTGCTGCGGTTATAGTCACCGAGGCATTGAAGTCCCTGTCATAGCCCATTTTATTCATCAGCGGCACCATAAAACCTCCTACCCCGGATATCGCCGCTGTTGCCGAACCTGCTATTGCGCCGAAGAGCATGCAAGTCAGTACATTTACGAAAGCCAGTCCTCCCCGGAATCGCCCGACCAGCGCATTGGCAAAGTTGATTAGTCGCTGGGCGATACCTCCGTGACCCATAAGCTGACCTGACAGGATAAAAAACGGTATCGCTAAAAGTGCGAAGCTGTCTATACCGGTAGCTATATTATGTGCCACACTCACGAATGCAGGCAGTCCCCCTATGGCCATAACAGCCAGAACTGTTGCGATGCCCATACAGAACGCAACTGGTACGTTTAGCAGAAGCAGTATGAAGAAACTTACGACCAGCACCAATACAGGTGTGTCCACGTAAACGTCCTTTCAAATTTTAAGTTTGGTGCTGTGTTCATCCGGTTTGGTTACTAATCAATCCCCTCTTCAACATGATGGGTTATCTCTTGTGTAACGATAGGTCCGCCCTTAAACAGTTGCGTCAGTCTTTCAACTAGCCCGATGACCGAATAAAGCACGAGGAAGAAGCCGCTCATTGGTACTGCGAGATAGACATAACCGATCCTCACCCCCAAAGCCGGCGATACCTGCTCCAGCTTCAACGTGTTGCTGACGAGTTCAATTCCGCCTATGACCATTACGGTCAATGAAAAGGCTGATACGCACAAAAATGCGAAGATTTCTGTGTAAAGTCTTTTTCTGGGTGATAGCTTGCCCACGAAGTAATCGATACCCAGATGCGAACCTCGGCCTAGCGCCACAGCCGCCCCGAGAAGTGAAACCCAGATGAGCATAAATACCGCCAGCTCTTCCGTCCAGGTGCTTGGGTTTTTCAGGATAAAGCGTGTAAAGACCTGCCACAGCACATCCACTACCAAAACCGATACGACTACTATAACCAGCAGTTCGAGCGAATGGTCTAATATCTTTTTTATCGACCTGAACACTACTATTTTACCTCCTGTATCTGCTTGATTAAATCGCCGATTTCGGTGCCCTCGAATTCATCCCATACGCTCCTGACCGATTCCTGAAAGGGTTTCTTGTCCGGGTATATGACTTTAACCCCCGCTTGTTCTACTGTTTTCAGGTCTGCTTCTTCAGCTTCGGCCCAAATCTTGCGCTGATACTCGACGGACTCATCAATGGCCTCCTGAAGTATCTGCTGAAATTCAGGTCTAAGGCCGTTCCACACTTTTACGCTTATCATCAGTATGTCAGGCAGCCTTGCGTGTTCGTCCAGCGTGTAATATTTGCATACCTCGTAATGCCGCGAAGTACGATACGAAGGCGGATTATTTTCCGCTGCATCAACAACACCTTGTTCGAGTGAAGTATAAAGTTCACCCCAGGGAATAGGTGTCGGCGAACCGCCCATAGCGTCTATCATCTTCATCGACATTATGCTCTTCATAACACGGACTTTCAGACCCTTAAGGTCGGCGGGGCTGTTGATTTCTTTCTTTGCGTAAAAACTTCTCGCCCCTGCATCATAAAAGCACAAGCCTCGCAGGCCTTTGTCCTGGCCGGCCAGAAGCAGCTCCTTGCCTATAGGTCCTTTCAGAACCTTCCAGTAATGCTCGGAATCTCTGAAAAGATAGGGAATGCCGAAAATTCTCATTCGTGGGACAAACCCTTCCATTACCGCCGTCGATGTCTTTGTCATTGCAAGATAGCCGAGCTGAAGTGATTCTATGTTTTCCTTTTCTGTGCCTAACTGTTCGCTCGGGAAGATTTGAATTTGCAATCGGCCGGATGACTTTTCCTTTGCTTTCTCAGCCATATACACCATCGCCTTGTGGACTGGATGGGTCACATCGAGACTGTGGGCCAATTTCAATACTACTTCCGACTTGTCGGCATCTTCCTTTTTGCAGCCGCCGGACATTGCCAAAGCCAGGCACATAAAACACCAAAGTAATATAACTAATTTCTTCATAACATATCCCCTTTATTAACTGGTAACCGAAAACCGGTAATTTCCATTGGATAATTACCACAATTTTTACCTTTTTTTCGTTTTTCTGTCCAGTTTTATTTTGCCTGATATTTTGATTTGCCTAATAATATGCAGAATGGGGCCGCAGCCCCAACAACTTAAATGAATTTCAGAACAGAAAGGAAAAGATGAAGGGCCATAAATCGAACTGCCCCGACAAAGCTGATTATCTGGCAGGCAAGAGAATCCTTCCGAAGCCGATTGGCAAAGACACAGACATAGTGAAGCTTATAGATAATATGGATGCTTATAACGGCGGAAGATTAAGGGCCGCCTGCCATTTGCTCCGGGACAAATTCTCTCAGCAAGATGTTACTATCGGATTAAGTCTTGCCGGTGCCCTGACCCCCGCAGGATTGGGGCCTTCGACGATAATTCCGCTTATGAATCACGGCTTTGTCGATTGGATAGTTGCAACCGGCGCAAATATGTATCACGACTTGCATTACGCATTTAATCTGCCGATGTTCAGGGGCAGCCATACCGTTGACGACGCGGACCTGCGGGCAAAAGGCATAACTCGAATCTACGACATCCTCTTCGACTATGAGGACGTCTTAATGGAGACCGACAGGAGATTAAGGCAGATACTTATCCGCCCGGAATTCCAGAAAGAGATGGGCACTCGCGAATTTTATTATTCTTTAGGAAAACTTCTCGCCGAATATGAAGAGAAAAATAAATTAGGCCAGGTAAGTATTTTAGCTGCTGCTTACAGAAACGGCATACCTGTTTTCACGTCTTCGCCGGGTGATTCGACCATCGGGATGAACATCGCCGGCATCGAGCTGCTGGCCGAAGCCGCCGGCTTGCTGGACAAATTCAAATTGAAAATCAATCCCTCTATCGATGTCAACGATTCGACCGCCATAGTCCTGAACGCAAAGAGATATGAAAAAGGAAAAACCGCGGTCATCTTAATCGGCGGCGGCAGTCCCAAGAATTTTATGTTGCAGACCGAGCCGCAGATTCAGGAAGTGCTAATGATACCGGAAATGGGACAGGATTACGATATCAACATAACCGACGCAAGGCCTGACACCGGCGGCCTTTCAGGTGCCCCGCCCTCTGAAGCGGCAAGCTGGGGAAAAATCGACCCGACCAAGCTCGACGAAACCGTCACTGCATATCTTGATGTTACGGTGGCGTTTCCTATTATGGCCGCTTATGTTATACAGGCCGCTAAACCCAAAAAACAAAAAAGATTATACGACAGAGCCGATGAGCTGCACGAAAAACTAATAAAGTCTTATCTTGAGAACAACAAAGAAATCGAAAAACTTAAGGGTCTCATCAAAAAGCTGTGAACTAAGAAATTATGGCAAAACTGCCTATTTTCTTCTGTCATTCCCGCGAAACCTGTCCTGAGCAAGGTCGAAGGATCGGGAATCCAGAAGTTTTTTGTCGAATTCATTTTAGGTTCTGTTATAAATCCTAAATATTGAAAACCAAGCTTATCGGCTAAAATAAAGTCGGAGTTTATATTGGACGATTTGCATAATTCTCTTGTCGAGACCGGAAATCCGCATTATAATTATGGCGTTATCAGGGAGATAAAATGGTGGAATTCAAGGATATCCAGGCGTTAGCCGACCGCATCGTAAATCAGTTCAATCCTGAGCGGATAATTTTATTCGGCTCCTATGCCACCGGCACAGCCGGCCCCAATTCTGATGTGGATTTACTTGTCGTTCTGCCGTTTGAAGGCAAGACCTGGAAAATGGCTTCAACAATTCGCAGTCGTACTCGGCCGACTTTTCCGATGGATTTACTTGTGCGAACGCCGCAGCAGCTTCGCCAAAGGTTGGCGATGCATGATGTGTTTATGCGGGACATTACGCAGAAAGGAAAAACGCTTTATGAGGCCTGAAACTGACGAATGGGTTGAAAAAGCTGAAGGTGACTTTCGCACCGCCGGACGGGAGAAAAATTCTGCTGAATATCCTAACTACGATGCCGCATGTTTTCACGCTCAGCAGTGTGCGGAAAAGTATCTTAAAGCCCTCGCGGCACTCAGGTAGCTATGTTCAATATTGATTTCCAATATTCTGAGAATTCGCAGGTTTACGTACGTCTACCCTCAGGATCTTGCCTCTGTAATAATAAATCCTAGCATAAACGCCTTCTCGAAGCACCCCACCCCATGCTATAGTTTGCTTATAAGCATTAGTGTGCGAAAAGTGATTTATTGTCAGATTAATTCCATTTACTTCTATTATTTCATTTCCATCATGACCATGCATAGGTTGCTGATGTATAACTCGAACGGGCCCTTCAGCAATCACGTATTGCTTGTTTACATAAGCTCGATATAATTCTTCCGCTTCCTTGCGCATAGGAATGAAATCCATTAGTACAACTACAGACCATACGATGCCACAAAGACATATTACCGATGGTGTATACCATGTTTTCGGCCATTTTGTTCCTTTGACTTTTCGAATCAAAAGACCCGTCAGGCCACAAAGACATATAGAAACAGAAAATATCAAAAGGTATACTTGGTTGAGTTCTGCTGTATTATATTTATTTGTTATTTCAAAAAACATTTTGAAATCGCTTATGGCATTCACGTGCGAGATTCCATACTAAGGTATATACTCATTTCCTGTGTATTTTGTAGTCATAACAGCCCCTCCTAAGCCTGGGCCCACAAATATCACTACTCCACGCCAACTTTTATCCGTGGATTAAAAATTATCACTGTTACTTATCCAATTTTATACTATTTTCTATCTTCCGCAAATATTAAAATTTTCTGTTGTGTCCTTCGGTTCGTCCATCTTTCTATTTTACTTCGCCCCTTTGTAATCATCCCTACTAAGCGGTTCCGCATTTTTTATTTTTAATTTTGATTTTTAATTTTCTTCCGCGTCCTCTCGAAGCGTAGAGCAAATCCCAGCACGTTGTTGGCTGGGACCCATTTTCGGGAACCCGATTTAAAAAACCAGTTTCTAAAATCCAGAATTTATAAAAAGAATACCTAAGTATCTTAGGTATCACCTCTGCGTCCTCTGTAGTTAAAAAAACAATAGTGTTGATTCGTGTCCGTTCGTGGTTGAACTTTCTTTTCTGTCCGCTACACGCTACATGCTATTTTTTGCTTTACTTTTATTTGAAAATATGTTATAATATTTGTCAGTTTATCAGAAGATAAACGCAAATCGCCCAGCAGGGCAAGGTTTCAGGTCCAGTAGGCCCACTTAAATTTATTAAAATTCGTTTAGTTCGATTATCCGCTTTTGAGATACGGATTTATCGCCGCAGCTTGTCTGCGCAGAAAGGAAAAATCAATCAAAATGAACAAAAATATGCGAAACGAACCCAATTTAGGACAAAGTCAAATTGTTTATAACAGCAGTTGCGATAAGCAATTACAGCGAAATAATGGAATTGGACACTTGGTCAAAACGAACCCAAACGAACCCAATTTTCCTGCTCCGAATCTCCCGAATAAAATCTTGATTGCAAGACAGTTATCTGTTATTACTCCAACAATTATGAAAAAAGAACTTGTTAAATTAGCTCAAAAGCACGGCACGCCGTTGTTTATTATCGACCACGACAAGATAAGGAAAAACTATCGGATTTTCAAAAAAAATCTGCCTAAAGTGCAGGTGTATTACGCTATAAAGGCAAACTCGAATCAGGAAATAATCGCAACGCTGTTCAAAGAAGGTGCCAGCTTCGACGTTGCATCCTACAACGAGTTCATACAGGTTTACAGGTATTTGAAGCATTTTCAAAAAAGTGATAAATACTTTTTCATCTGGGATAAGATTATTTTCTCTAATACAATCAAAGACCGGCACACTTTGAAAAAAATCAAAAAATATAAGCCGCTCGTTACTTACGACAACGCCGACGAGGTCAGGAAAATAAAGGAGCATTGCCCGACGGCTGGCTTGATTTTGCGTTTGAAAGTCCCCGATACCGGCTCGAAAGTGGAATTAAGCTCGAAATTCGGCGCCGAAACTGCAGACGCCCCACGCCTGTTAAAGCAGGCCTTTAATGCTGGACTTAAAGTTGAAGGTTTGAGTTTTCACGTGGGAAGCCAGTGCACCAATTTTGACAACTACGCTTCTGCGCTGCAGATAACATCTGAAATCTTTAACTTCGCGAGGAAAAAGGGATTCAACTTAAATATAGTCGATATAGGCGGCGGCTTCCCGGTGCCCTATGATTCGCAGGTCCCACGGTTCGAGCAGCTTGCGGAAATAATCCGCTGCGAATGCGAAAGACTTTTTCCGCCGGATGTAGAGCTTATAGCCGAGCCGGGACGGTTTATGGTTGCCAATGCGGCCGTCTCAGTATCGGAAATAATAGGAAAGGCACGGCGGGAAGGCAAAATCTTCTATCACATAAATGACGGCGTCTATCAAACCTTTTCAGGCGTTGTTTTCGACCACTGGATTCCCAACTTCTGCCCCTTTAAGCGGGGCAGGCAGGAAGTCTGTGCCGTCGTCGGCCCCACCTGCGATAGCTTTGACAAAATCTCTCTCTCGGAACAGCTCCCTGCAAACCTTCGAATCGGTGATTTCCTTTACACAGAAAATATCGGCGCCTATAGCATCGTTGCTGCGACTAAATTTAACGGTTTCAGTGGCCCCACAGTTGTGCACGTTAACAGGTAGTTATTTACGTTCGACAAAAGCGCTGTCCCAGTCTTTCCAAACCGCATCGAACCCGTTTGCTTTTATCATCTCTACTACCTGAGCAGGACTGCGTGTGTCGTCAATTTCGAATTGCTCGATAGCACTTTTCGGCTGTGAATAACCGCCAGGGCTGGTTTTGCTGCCCGCGCTCATTTTGGTTACGCCGACTTCGATTAAATGTTCCCTCAGCTCAGCCCTTTCACGTGTCGATAGTACCAGCCCTGCGTCGGCGAAGCACAATCGCAGTGCAATTATCATTTGAACAAGATTTTTATCGGGGAGAAGTGAAAACTTTGAACTGTCAACATTCTCTGCCGGCCGAAGTCTCGGAAAAGAAAATGAAACGTGAGATTGCCAGTATCGCTTGATTAGATAATGAGCATGTTCGCCGAGGGCCAAAGTTTCGAGCCGCCAGTCTTTCAGACCTAAAAGAGCACCCAGCCCAATCTCACGCATACCGGCTGCAGCTATACGCCCAGCAGTATCCAATCTGTTATCGTAGTCGGACTTCGGGCCTGATGGATGGTAATAGCTGTAAGCCCTGCGGTTATATGTCTCCTGATATAGCGTGACCCCTTCAATGCCCGCATCGAAAAGTTTTGCGTATTCAGCAGTGCTCATCTGATATACTTCTATTGAAATGGAGCTGAATTTGCTTCTCAATCTGCCGGCAAGCTCGCAAAGATAATCGATACTGATAAATTTCCTGTCCTCGCTGCTGACGAGCAATATGTCCCTGAATCCTTCCGAGGCGATAATATTCGCCTCCTCAACCGCCTGCTCAATAGTCAACCTCCTCCGCTCTGATTTATTATCTTTGTTGAACCCGCAATACAGGCAGCTATTTACGCAGTAATTGGATAGGTATAGCGGCGCGTAAAGCCGGATTGTCCTCCCAAACCTTTGTATGGTAAGTTGCCGGGCCGCCTGCGCCATCTCTTCGAGATAATCCTCCGCCGCCGGTGATACAAGCGCCAACAGCTTCTCCAAACTGTAAATGCCCGCAGGACTTCTTAAAGCCCTCTCGACATCACGACCATTGATTTGATTAAACCGCCCCTGCCAAAACTCGCCGTCGCCATCGAGACCTTTTTGAGCCAGTATTGTTTTTACACTGTTCATTTTTCTTTGTTATTTCTTAAAAAGCCTGTTAGCGGGCTTGAAGCACTTGCCCTCTTTCCGGCTACTGCTGCGCCGGCTATATAAGCTGTTCGTCCTGCTTCGACCGCAAGCTTAAAAGCTGCAGCCATCCGTCCCGGTTCACCTGCCGTTGCAATTGCCGTATTGACCAGAACAGCATCGGCGCCCATCTCCATTGCATCTGCCGCGTGTGATGGCAGACCTAATCCCGCATCGACTACAACAGGCACATTTGCCTGCTCGATTATAATCTCTAATGCCTCGCGTGTTTTTAGCCCTTGGTTTGAGCCGATAGGACTGGCGAGCGGCATTACCGTTGATGTCCCGACATCTTCGAGTTTCTTCGCCAGGACAGGGTCTGCATTGATATATGGCAAAACGACGAATCCTTCTTTAATCAAAATCTTCGCTGCCTCTAGTGTCTCTACCGGGTCCGGCAGCAGGTAATACGGGTCCGGCGTGACCTCTAATTTCACCCAGTTAATCCCTGTCGCCGCCCTTGCCAGCTTCGACAGACGAACTGCCTCATCAGCGTCTCTTGCCCCGGAGGTATTAGGCAGCAGCAGATATTTTTTAACATCGATTGTACGTAGCATATCGTCGTTTTTATTTTCTATGTCCACTCTGCGAAGCGCAACAGTAACGATTTCCGTGCCTGATTTCTCCAGGGCTTCAGCCATAATCTCGCACGACGCAAATTTACCTGTCCCCACAAGCAGGCGGGAATTAAACTCTTTATCTGCGATTACCAGTTTGTCCATTCAATCAACCTCCGCCGACAAAACGCACTAATTCGATTCTTTGTCCGCTGAGAAGTTTTGCTTCTGTGAACTTGTTTCGTTCGACTATTTGTCCGTCGACTTCAGCTGCTACTGTTGCTGCCTTGATATCTAATTGCTCTAACAATGCAGATACTGTCGAAGGCATCAACCCGGCTGGGAAATGTTTCTCAACGCCGTTTATTTTCAAAACTTCCATTTTTACACCGCAAAAAACAAAAAAGCACTCCTGCAAAAGAAGTGCCTTAAATTGGTTTTTTTCAGCCTTCCTTCGCAGGTTTTAACCTGATCAGGTTCATAGGGTCATCCGCCTTAAGCGGATTTCTCAGCCTTCAACCGGATTTTCCCCGGCTGGCTCCCCTGGCTTATAAAAGCTCTTTCGAGTATATTATAATATATTAAAATGAAACGGGAAGATAAAAATTTCGTCATCCAGCAGCACTCGAAAGGGCCGGATATCCACTGGGATTTTATGCTCGAATCAGCCGGCTCTCTCCAGACCTACCGCCTTGATAAATCCCCGCAGCAGCTTACCCAAAATCCCGCTAATGCCGTAAAAATCTTCGACCATCCATTGAAATTCCTCACCTACCAAGGCCCCGTAAATAAAGGCCTTGGCAGCGTCCGGATAGTCGAGTCCGGCAAATATAAAGTACTGCATCAGGCCCACAACCGAATCGAGCTGGCCTTAAACGGCCAAATCCTCAACGGCAATTTCACATTGACCCGCATCGAAGGCGATAATTGGCAGTTTAGCAAAAGTAATATATAATTGAGATTAAAATTGTGAAGGGCCGAAGGTGGCATTAAACGAAGAACAAAGAGAAAGATACAGCCGGCATCTGATGTTGGCCCAAGTCGGCGAACCTGGCCAGCAGAAGCTGTTGTCATCGAAGGTGCTGGTTGTCGGCGCCGGTGGTCTCGGCTCTCCTGCTGCATTATATTTAGCCGCCGCAGGCATCGGCACTATTGGAATCGTCGATGCCGATAAAGTCGAGCTGTCGAACCTTCACAGGCAAATCCTTCATCGCACCGCCGACATCGGCTGCGAAAAGGTCAAATCTGCCGAAGAAAAAATGCACGCGTTAAACCCTGATATTACTGTCAGGCCTTATAACATGTGGGTAAAAGCCGACAACATTCGCCAAATAATCACCGAATACGATTTTGTCGTCGATGCATCCGACAATTTCGCCACAAAGTTTCTTATCAACGATGCTTGTTTTTTTGAGAAGGTTCCATTTTCGCACGCGGGCGTTCTTGGATTTGACGGCCAGTTGATAACAGTTTTACCGGGCGAAACAACCTGTTATCGCTGCATCTTTAACGCTCCTCCACCTGCCGACGCAGTGCCTCCATCTTCACAGGCAGGTTTGTTAGGGGTATTGCCGGGTGTCATTGGTACACTGCAGGCAACTGAGGCGATAAAGTATCTGCTGGGAATCGGCAATTTATTGACCGACACATTGCTGACCTATGACCTGTTAAAAATGGAGTTTCGCAAGGTGCATTTTAGCCGTAATCCGGACTGTCCGCTTTGCAGCCGAAGTCCAACAATCACCGAGCTGAAAGATGAAAGTGGATAAGTGGAACATCAAATTACAGAGGTCGAGCCATCTCTCGTGGCAGCCGGTTAAGCAGACCGACAAACAAATCGCCGTCCTTATGAGCGGCGGCGTCGATAGCAGTGTCGCAGCTTATCTTCTGAAACAACAGGGCTGGGATGTTCTCGGTATTACAATGAAAGTCCCTGTCTTATCTAAAGCGAAAAAGCGTACTTGTTGCGGGGCCGATGCCGCCTTTGTCTGTGACAAATTAACGATAGCCCATTATACCGTCGATGTTGCCGAGGCCTTCGAGGAGATTATAATAAAACCGTTTCGCCAATCTTACGCAGCAGGCCGAACACCCAACCCTTGTGTTGACTGCAATTCGTTTCTGAAATTTTCCCTTGTATGGGATTTATTGCAGGAAAAATTCGGCATCTCTTTCCTCGCTACGGGTCATTATGCCGGTATTTATAAAACCGACGGCCAAGTGCATCTTGGCAGGGCGAAGGACAAAGTCAAAGACCAGAGCTATTTTCTCTACGGTATCCCTTCACATCGTCTTGCGAAGCTTATTCTGCCTTTAAGCGAATTGACAAAAGAGCAGGTCCGCGCAATCGCTGCCGATGCGAAACTGCCCGTCGCCGAAAAATCGGAGAGTATGGAGCTATGTTTCGCAGGCGAAGGCAACTACCGGGCGGTCTTGACCGATACCGCCTTTAGTAAGCCCGGCGACGTTACGGATATGCAGGGCAATAAAATTGCCGAGCATAAGGGAATCGCCAATTATACGCTCGGGCAGAGAAGCGGTATCGGCTTTGCCGGCGGAAAGCCCCTTTACGTGGCAAAGATAGATGCCGAAAAAAATACCATCGCGCTCGGCGAGAGAAGCGAGGTAAGTTTTCGGATTGTCAAAGCAAATCAGCTAAATGTTCTTATCCCGCAGGAGCTTGTCATAGCCAGCCGATTCTTCGGAAAGATTCGCTCTTACATCGATTCCCATCCGTGCAGGCTCGCCGAATTAAATCAAGATGCGATGACTGTTGAATTTGACCAGCCCCAGTTCGCACCCTGTCCCGGCCAGAAGCTCGTCCTCTATAACGAAAAGGATAACATCGTCGCCGGCGGTACTATAATATAAAATTCGCATCTATGAAGGACAAGATTGGGTTCGTTTGGGTTCGTTTTGGGTTCGTTTTGACATCGCAGCATATTTCCATAAGTCTTTGCAGTATTGTAGCTTAAGTTCATTTTAGCATATTATAAATTGGGTTCGTTTTGCATAATTTTATACATTTTGATTGATCGATTTTCTTGTTCATAGTTGATAGAGAATCTCCTATGGGGTTACCGATCGCCTTAGAAACGGCGAGTTAAACTCCACAACACTATTTATTACCAGTCGTTTCTGACCCGGGCCTGCCGGCCCCAAGACCTTGCCCTGCTGGGCGATTAGGGGTAGAAGTGCACCCCTTCTATAATTGGAGGTAGCCGCGCGTTTGATTCGAAAAATCGAGGATTTTTCGAGAGCGAAAATCTTGTAAGTCGTTGTAAGAAAAGAGGTTATAAAATTTTGATAAAATTTGATTTTTCTCAGCAGGTACCCCCGTTTTTGATTGAAAATCACTTTATCAGAAAATCGGGATATCGGTAAAGGGCAGAATATTGTTCCCCTGTACTTGGCCCCCGGCTAAAGACATGCTGGGGCAGGCAAGGGAGCAGCATTCAGGGATGACGCTTTGCGCCAATTGCCACGACCTTTGGCATCGCTGCCCGCACTAAATAACGCAAGTTTGCTATTTTATGCGGGACAGGAAGGATGACAAGGTCATTTACAATCTTCGATTTATTGTTTATGATTTGGGTTTAGTAAGCAGCCCCCTAACGACCTTTGGGTTAGGGGACTAAATAAGATGGAAGCGATGCAAAAGCCATAATAGAATGGATGCTATGCGATTATATCTGATAAATCCGTCAAATCCGCTTGTCGGTATAATCAAAGCCAAGGAGAGCCGATGGAAACGCTACCGCGTGTGGAAACCACTGAGCCTTATGGTTTTGGCGGGACTGACCGGGCCGGAGTGGGAAATCACGATAGTTGACGAGAACCTCGGTGTGCCGGACTATCGTGCGATGCCTCGGCCTGACCTGGTGGGCATTACCGCTTTTACCTCGCAGGCGAACCGCGCTTACGAAGTGGCCAGTCATTTCCGGAATCAGGGCGTACCCGTGGTAATGGGCGGCATTCACGCAACAATGTGCGTAGACGAGGTTATGGAGCGTGTGGATTCGGTCGTTACCGGGGAAGCTGAGAGTGTCTGGGCGTCGATTCTTGAGGACGCCCTGCGACACAGGCTGAAGCGCCGGTACGATGGAGGGCTCGCCGAGATAAAAGATGTATCGGCTGCCCGCCATGATTTGCTTTCCAGAGGATATGCCTTCGGAGCCATTCAGACGACGCGAGGCTGTCCATTGAACTGCAGCTTCTGCAGCGTGACGGCGTTCAACGGGGCCAAGTACCGGCATCGCCCCATTGCGGATGTCGTGCGGGAATTCCAGTTGATTCGTGAGAAACGTGTTTTAGTGGTGGACGACAACCTCATCGGCACGCGTACCGAACATATCGCCCGTGCCAAGGACCTGTTCCGCGCCCTGGCGAAGGCGAACCTGCGAAAGAAGTGGATAGGGCAGGTCACTATTAACTTTGCCGATGACGAAGAGCTACTGACGCTGGCGGCCAGGGCCGGCTGCAGAGGAGTCTACATCGGCTTTGAGTCACCCTCGCCGGAAGGGCTTCAGGAGGTCGGCAAGAAATTCAACATTCTGAAGGGCCGGGACTTCCGCGCCTCCGTACAACGGATACGACGGCACAATATTCTGGTAGCGGGTTCCTTTATCATGGGTTTGGATGTAGACGAAGCGGGCATTGGTAAGCATATCGCCGAGGCAGCCGGCCAGTACGGTGTGGACAATCTCAATGTGCTGTTTTTGACTCCATTGCCCGGCACGCAACTGTGGGAGCAGATGAAATCGCAGGGGCGCATCGCCCTCGACACGTTCCCTGAAGACTGGAAATATTACACACTAACTTTCCCTGTAGCCCGGTATAAGCATTTTTCTATGGACGGCATCATAAAAGAGATGGTTTCCTGCGACCGCGACTTCTATTCCATGCCGCGCATTCTGCGCAGGGTGTTGGGCAACTTGTGGCGATGCCGCGAACCGCTGATTACTCTGGTGGGCAATTTCTCATACAGGAGCAATATCCGGCTGGGCGCTGAGGCATACTCCGAATTCAGGCGTAACTGCGGAAGCAGGCACAATAGTGCGAAGGAATCCAGACGAGAAGCCAGCCCAGAGGGTGGGGCTGCTATGAGGACAGCCGTCAGCGGTTATAAGTAAATTTTATTCATTCAATCCTTGGAATCTTCGACTTCACTCAGAACAAGCGGAGTGCGGGGGAAGGAGAAAAAATATTTTCAAATCAGCTGTTTTTTGCTGCCGGAGGCCGCAACGAAGAAACAAACAGTAGTTCGCTGAAAGCGAACATTAAAACAATATCTGAGCAGGAGGCAGCACAAGCAATTAATGTTGGTTGAAAGTTGGGGGAAATGGGGTAAAATTTTGTTGTTTTCTAATGTGTGAAGGTGTGAAAGTTTGAAAGAATCAAAGACAAACCGGATGGCGTGATGATTATTCGTGATGAGAGGCCGGGGGATATCTGGGCTATTACGGAAGTCACCGTTGCCGCTTTTGCGGATTGTCCGTACGGCAACCATACGGAGCAGTTTATTATTCGGGCATTGAGGGAAGCCGGTGCGCTGACTGTTTCACTGGTGGCGGAAATTGATGGAAGGGTGGTAGGGCATATCGCGTTTTCTCCTGTGACGGTTGGCGGCAAGAACTGCGGGTGGTACGGGCTGGGGCCGGTTTCGGTGCTTCCGGAGCGGCAGCGGCAGGGGATCGGAAAAGCACTGATCCGGGCGGGGCTGGAGCGGCTCAGGGCGGCCGGCGGAAAAGGGAGTGTGCTGGTGGGCGATCCGGGATACTATGAGCGGTTTGGGTTCCGGAACGTGCCGGGGCTGGTCCTTAAGGGGGTTCCAAAGGAGAATTTCCTGGCTTTGCCGTTTAGAGAAGAAAAGGCGGAGGGGGTTGTCGTGTTTCATGAGGGATTTGGCGCCACCGAGTAAGCGGAGACGAATCGTGTTCAATCCGGCGGTATCATTCAGGGGGTGATGGTGACGATTACCCGCTTATACCTCGACAAGGGCGGACTTGCTTTATCCGTAACTCTCAGTATGATATGCGCAGTTTCTGTTTGCTCGACCTTCGGAGCGGTTACAACAAAGCCAATTGCATTTTCCGCGTGAAAGGTTAATGGCGCTTTGCAGGTTCCCGCCTCTGGATACTGAAACCAGTAGAAACTTAGACTATCACCATCCGGGTCGGACGAGCCGCGAGCGCCAAGTCCGAACATTTCACCGGACCTCACCGTGATTCTGTCCGGATGCTCGAGGGAGGGACTAGGCGGATGATTGGCCTGGTTGTAAGGTTTTGTTGTCCAATTCATTCGCGCGGCAAAGTCGTTCTGGAAATCGTCACGCCAGCGCCAGACGGTTGTTCGAAATCCCTTGAATAATTTTTCGCCGGCCTTGGTTGCCCGGCCGTATTCGGGAGCTACAAGTGGGGTGTATTCGTCGACGGCGTTGGTCAAGATTGGGCGGCTCTCCGACTCAACCGGAACGCCGCCGGTGAAACCATTCGGGTCCATCGCCGACAGTTCCGGTATATAGAACTCGTAGCGTCCACCCCAGCCGCCCCACTCGGGATGCTCTGGTGCGTTCAAACCATTAGGAATCAACGACAGCCACGATGGAGTATCTCCTTCCATACCCCAAACGACATCGGGATACACTGAGCCAAGCGGCCCGTGGCCCTGTTGGATATTTTCTGCAATCCATCTGTTGCTGATAGTGGAGTTGTCGAATCCTGGGACAACGTGGTTGATACCGGTCCATGTGCCGGCGCCATAACCTCCTGGACTTAAGATATAGAAGAGTTCCGGGAAATTTCTTCTTATCCAAATGCCGCTGTCGTCTTGGTCGGATATGGTGTAGACTCGAAGCTTTGCGAGAAGGCGATTTGCGTGCTGAGCGGATCTCGTGGCTCTGATCTTGTGCAGCGCTTGTGCCAGTGTGTTTGCCCCGCCCCAGACGGATACCCACAAAGGACGGTCATCGTCCAGTTCCAGAGTCTTGATGATCCAATCGGACCCCTCGGAGTCCTTGTCATCGCCGACGCCTTTCATGCCATATTCAGGCAAGCCCTGTTTTACCAGCGCCAGCAAAGACTCCGCCGTTGGATAGCTCGCATCATGCTTCAGCAAATTGTCATGAACTGCGGCGTAGGCGTGGATTACGTTTCGGATGGATTCGGGGGCGATGGAGGTTTGTTTGTGTATGGATGTGGTCGCGATCAGTCCCAAAATGTCGATCTCATTCGAGTAGAGCAGCAAACGGACCAGACTCTGGGTGTCGTCCGGATCTGCTTCGATGTCAGTAAGGACAACCAATCGATGCGGCTTGCCGGGTTGTTCGGGACTGGCGGATCGAGTGATCTCGGCTGCGCGAACCGACGGGAACTGCAAGGTAAGGCCGAGACCGAGAATTACGGCTAATTTTAGAAACGAGGATAGCTTTGGCATAAAGGTGATGGAGTTTAATGGTTTCTTCTTCTTTCCCATAGGCCATTAGTGTAAAACCTGCCGAATAATTTGCAAGAGGAAATAAAGATAAAGAATTCCTCCGCCTGCAACCCCACGTGAAATGTGGGGCTAAATACAGGTACAAACCGGTAACATAGGTTACAGAACATGCCAAGTACATGGGTAACAGTT
>CAZCIR010000035.1:0-25697 GCA_964499145.1 uncultured Pirellulales bacterium
GAGCTGCTGGAGATATTCGGCCGAATGGGCTTCGCCGTGGCCTACGGACCTGAAGCTGAGGACGAATGGCATAATTTCGTCGCATTGAACATCGGGCCTCAGCACCCTGCAAGAGACCCCTTTGATGCTTTCTACATCGACGATAACACTCTTCTGCGGAGCCACACTTCACCGGTTCAAATCCGCGTTATGGAACAAACCAAACCACCAATACGTGTAGTTGCACCGGGGCGAGTTTATCGTCCGGACACTGTTGATGCAACACATATGTATATGTTTTATCAGATTGAAGCGCTAGTTGTCGATGAGGATATTAGTATGGTGGATATGAAAACCACCATTGACCAGTTCATCCATACCTATTATGGGCCTGAAATTAAATGGCGGATTCGGCCGAGCTTTTTCCCATTTACAGAACCGAGTGGTGAGGTTGACTTGTTATGGGTAAATAAACAAGGCAGGGAAGAATGGATGGAAGTGGGCGGCTGTGGTATGGTTGACCCCAATGTTTTCGATGCCGTCGGCTTAGACAGCGAAAAATACACCGGCTGGGCATTCGGATTCGGCGTAGAACGACTCGCAATGAGAAAATACGGCATCAACGATATCAGATTGCTCTTTGAAAACGACCTGCGTTTCCTCGACCAGTTCTGAAATTTGCCTCTTCCCCCTGAAGATTCGGTGGTTATCTACTGGCTTTCATCTTTTTTCTTAGGCGCTTGCTGGTTTTCTTGAGGACCTTCTCTACTAACATCGTTTTTCTGACGTTGCTTTCTTCGTTTTGTGCCTGGTACTCTTTGAAGAATCTCATACGGTCTGTATTGCTCATAGCATTGGACGGCAACATATTTATCTGCACAAGATTTTTTAATCGCAGTCGCATCGGTAAATAACGAAATTTTCTTGTTCGCTCATTATCGAGAAAGAAGAACCTCCATTGGTCTTTCTCCAGCCTCGCAAGTATATTACCCAGTCGCAAATCGCCGTGAAAAATACCTTTGGCATGCATTTTGCCTACCGTCCGCCCAAATGCTCGTATTAGTCCACGTCTGTTCTTGGTTTCCAATTCGCTGCCATTCTGCAAATCACAGATAAGCTGATAAATCTGTTTTGCATCTTCAATCTCAAGAGTCACCATAAAATTTGTTGTATGAAAAAGGCCATATCTGGATTCGCCTATTGCGATAATGGTAGGAGCATCGAAGCCGTCGTCGCCCAGCATCTCAGCCGCCTTAAAAGCCCGCAAGGCTCGATTGGCACGCACAAAATTCTTAATAAAATCTCGAACCGACCTGCAAAGATATTGCTTGAAATAAATCCCTTTGTCCTCGTTATCAAACCTGACGGTGAGTTTGTACACACGGGCAAACTTTGAGGACTGAATTGTTGTTAATCTATAACACTCCCCCAGTTTTTCTTCGTTGTCTAATAAAGCCTGTTCAAAGATACTATTGCGAAAATTTTTGTGAACAAATAACGTGCAGTTTTCCCCTCGTATTTTATTGTAACTGCTGTTCAAGAGGTCAGTGCCCCAGAATAGTTATGCCCAATTGGTCGGCAAGTTTAATCGTCTCAGGTTTGTCAATAATTATCGTTTTACCCGCCTCTACAACGAGGCATTTGCCTCCGTTTTCAGCCAGACTCCTGATAGTATCAGGCCCGACACACGGCACATCAAACCGCATGTCCTGATTTGGCTTCGAGGTCTTGATAAGCGTCCAGCCGCCCGATTTACAAAACTGGCTGACTCGCTCAATCATCTTTGCTGTTCCTTCTATTGCTTCAACGGCAATAACTTCCCTGTCCTTCACCGCAATCGCCTGGCCTATATCCAGTTTACCGATCTGCTTGGCTATATCCCAGCCAAATTCAATATCTCCTCCGACTGACGAATGTTGTTTCTTTTGTGTCATCGGACCCTTTGTTGCCATATGTTCCTTACAATACATCGTTGAGTCCTCCAATACTATCCCGCCGCTTGCCAGCTCATCAGCTATGGCACACAAAACCGAATCCGTCAGTTTATCTTTGCTGCACAGGCGCCAGTAATATATCCTAAACGCGCGCCAATCGGGCAAATACTTCAGAATTCTCCAGGGCGTGAACAATCGCGATTTGGCAACCCTGCCGACCATAACCGTTCTGGTTACGCCGTGCTTTCTTAACTTCCGTATCCAGCTGCTCGGCCGGGCAATCGCTACTGTATAAAAAACATCAACTTCGTCAGCTAAACCTGGCCCTGCATTATCCACCAAACCAACGCAAACTACCTTTAATCCCGCTTCTCGGGCGCCGGCAGCTACAAGAAAGGGCAATCTGCCTCCCCCTGCAATCAAGCCAAGTACGTCTTTGTTATTCATAATAGTATATAATACTCCACGGCCCGACAAAAAATCAGAATACCGCCAATAAACAGATACCTATTGCTCGGTTGACTTTTCAGAGTCTGGTTCAACTGAAGAGGCTATCTGCTCAAGCCGATTTTCGAGCTTGCGAATATTTTGTCGAATCTCAGGCAGGTATTGTATCATACTGTATGCTCGTTTGCCTTGTTCCGCCTCAATAGCTGGCGCACCCAGCATCGTCTTGCCGTCAGGAATGCTGTTAATAACGCCAGCCTGAGCAGCAATGGTAACATTGTTTCCAACCATAATATGTCCGACAATACCAACCTGGCCGCCGACTATACAATGATGTCCAAGGGCGGTCGAACCGGCAATACCTACCTGAGCCACGAGCAGGCAATGTGCACCGACTCTTGTACCGTGACCTATCGCAACTAAATCACCCAACTTACTACCCTGGCCTATGATAGTATCATTTAGCGTGCCTCGCTCAATTCCGCAGCAGGCACCAATCTCCACGTCATCCTCTATAATCACAGCACCGACCTGTGGTACCTTGTGATGTACACCCTTATGTGTGGCATAACCGAAACCGTCCTCCCCGATTACGGCATTGGCGTTTATAATCACACGATTGCCTATTCTGCACCTGTCGTAAATGACCACATTAGGATATATTATGCAGTCATTGCCGAGCTGTGCACCTTGTCCAACGCACACCCCGGGATAAATTATGCAGCCGTTCCCGACTTTTACATTATCGGATATAGTAACGAAATCATGAATGTGGCAGTCTGCACCGATTTTTGCACTGTCCGAAATCATCGCCCGCGAGCTGATTCCCACCTTTTTGTGCTTTCGATAGCCGTGAAGCAGCACCAAAATCTGCATAAAAGCATAATATGGGTCTTCCGCTACTAAAAGAGGAACCATAACATTAGGTGTTTCTTTGCCTACGATTACAGCACTGGCCTTAGTAGTTCGAATCTGCTTTTCATATTTAGTATTGGCCAAAAAGCTGATGTCTCCTGTGCCTGCTCGCCCAAGGGTAGCGGCTGATTTGATTACTACGTTGGGGTCTCCGACAACTCTACCCCTTACATATTCAGCTAATTCACCCAGAGTTTTCGCTTGCATATAAACGCTCCTCTTCCTTTCGTATCCGGCATCATCAATTACACAACCTTCCTAAGGTCCCAATCTCCTATAAGGGATGGCCAAGCCCATTGCGAGTTTTTATAAAGGTCTCTGATGTATTATAGCAAAACGGCTGATGCAGTCAACACCGCTCCATTCATTCCATTTCTCGTATTCTGCCTAAGCCCGGATGTAGTTCTCCGTAAGCAGTCCCAAGGACAAACCCATTTTAGACCTCACGCCATCAAAACATCCAGAAACTCCTGCTGTAAACTCGCTGAAGGCTTCTTGGCGAAATCCGCATCGCTGCTTACAAGTACTTTTACAGCCGGTCCAATAGGACCATATATATCTGGATTAGTTGGGCCAAAAGAATCGATTGTCTTAACTCCAAGGGCGGCTGCCAGATGTGTAATCCCACTGTCATTACCTAAAAAGGAATCCGCACAGCTCAAAAGCCCCAGTACCTCCGTCAGAGACAAATCCGACAAGCATTCTGCAATACCGGTTATTCTTTTGATGGTTGAGTCACTGAATTGTTCCGATTCAGCCGGTCCTAACAGAAATATCACTCTGACATCTTTTGAAACAAGCTCCTCCACCACAGCCAGAAAATTATCAATGTGACAACATTTATGAGAACCGCCGCTGCCGGGCTGAATTACTACAATTTTTTCATAGGAATCAATCCGCCTATGGCCGGACTGTTCAAAATCCAGCGTTACTGGGACTTCCTCCAGTAGCGCTCTGCCTCTGTTTATATCTGCTTTGGTCGCTTTTATTAAGCTTTTTGTCTTGCAAACCGGCCGTGGCTCTAAAGACAAACCGCTTTGAGCAACTAACTGCTCTATATAAAAATCAGTTATATGTGCCGACAACTTTTCTGTCGGCTTCACCCCGTCCTTTCCCAAGGCGGGGTTCATCGACAAAGTTATTACTTCCGCGCTGCGGCTGCAATTGGCGGTGAAAATCAGGTTCTGCTCGAAATTACTGTCCGGCTCACCCAAAAATGTTACAATCCAGGCATAATCGCTGAAAACGTTTATCAAAGCATCCCCATCCGCAAGCTCAAACGTATCACTTTCAACAAACAATCGATGCAAATCTACCGAATCTATGGAACGAATGCCGTCCACACACGTCCTGCCCGGCAGAATACCGATATACTCGGTATGCCCCAGAATCTCGACTCCGCCCAATCCGAGGTAGTCTTTCATAAATTCAGCCAGAGGTAGAGTTAATATACAATCACCGATTGCACCTGGTTGCAATATCACCCCACGCAGGGCTCGCCGAGCTGCTTCAGCTCCCTTTTCTTTAAGCAGGTTCAGGATGTTTTCGTCTTCCTGCATAATCAAAGCAATTCCGGCACAGTAAGAACCAGCAGTTAAGCTATCCACACCTCCGTTAATGGACTTGGCCATCCCTTACGGGAGTACAATAAAAACCTTTTTAGTCCTGAGGGTAAATAATTATCCGGTCATGGATAACAGTTACTAAATCGTTCTTACCATCGCCGGTTACATCAGCAATTTCCATCTCTCGCGGCTCAATAGAAATTCTGGCCCGTTCTTTACTGCCGCGATAGCTTTTCTGCTCAAATATCTTGAAACGCATCGCAGGAATCGGCTTCATATCACTGTCAAGCGCAAGTATCTCAATATGATCGCGATTATATTCGACCATAATAATGTCGACCCGGCCGTCACCATTAATATCCCCTGTTGTCAGATTACCATACATACCATCTTTTATCTTTGTCTCATAACTGAATTGCCGTTCTAAATGCTTCGGCGAAAAACTGCCGCTCGGCGGCGTTATAAGTGCAAATTTATCGCCGTCGAACAATACAAGGCTCTTGGCTTCGCTGCCTGTCAGAGGTGCAAACAACAATTTTAGGTGCTTTGCTGCTGTATTCCATGTGCCGACATCTAATTCTTTTTCAAACCGGTAGGTGTTATCAATATCAGTTTTGAGTATCTGAAGCTCACCTTTTCGACCGTCAAGCAGCAGGATAGCGGGACGACCTTGAGGGCTTTCGTCTTTTATATCAAAAGCAGCAACTGTCGATATTTTATTCTCCGTGCCTTTTGCATTGTATTGGTCTATTACACTCCAGTTTTTACCGTCAGCGAAAACCAGGCTCCTCGCAAAGTTCTTTTGTGCCACCAGCAGTTCATCGCCGGCTTTGCCGTCCACGTTGGCAACAGCTACCGACCCTATAGTCGCATCTTTAATCAAACTTGCCTGTGCGCCCGGCGAATCAACTACCTTAAACTCTTTCTTTTGTACCTGGCGAACCAATATGGGAAGTTCGTATTTGACAAATATCAGAACGTCCTCCAGGCCGTCCTGGTCAACGTCTAAGACTTTTAGACCATCCGGATTGGACACAAGTCCTTTAAGTTCTAAAGCAGATTCAGCATCATCGGCTTCTTCAGTATTCTTAGACCGTTTGTTTTTGTTACCACGTTTCTTCTTCGCACCAAGATTATAAATTACCCTCAAGTGTCTGTTATCATTAACATCTTTGGATATATATATACAATCGGTCTTACCATTGCGGTCGACATCGGCAAGTTCCATTGCCACCGGCTCACCGATGATTTCAACAGGTTTTGGAAATAACAATCTGTCATCTTCGAATTCAGCTTTACCGATTATCTTTTCCTTAACACTCAAAACTGCCAGTTCGACTTTTTTATCGTTGTCGATATCCATAGCGGACAAATTCTCGATATCGGCAAAAGCTGGAAATCTCACCGGCTCAGCCAATCCGACCCCTGCTGTTTGTTTATAGAGAATAATCTCCGCCGCTCCAGGCTCGCTTATCGCTACATCGGTCAGACCATCCCCGTCAAAATCACCGACCACTAAATCCCGCTTCGTGCTCCCCTCACCCGAAGTAAGCGGATAAAACAGAATCGGCCAATCGCTGTCTGTTTCTTCTTCAGAGGCAAATTCATAGCAGATTAACCGCTTGCTTACCGCATCGATAGTCAATACTTCGTCGCCGGCTTTTCCGTCTATATTACAAAGCTCCAACGCCAGTGGTCTTTCGATAAAAAATTGAACTTGCGGTCCTAATTGGCCCGTCTCAAGACCAAACCGCACGTGTAATGGTTTCTCTTTGTCATTTGTTACAAGGATAAGGTCGTTGATATTATCGCCGTTCAAATCGCCGACCTCGACACCAAGCGTTAGTGCGGTGGTTGGATACTTCACCGGCTCAGCCAGCGAGCCGTCTTCTTTTTGCAGAATGATATAAATCCCATCACGGCCGGCCAATGCTAAATCATCGGCGCCGTCATTATTCAGGTCGGCGCACACAAGCGCGTTGGCGGTTACAAGACCGTCGTCAATCTTTATTTTTTTTCTTGTCCTCCAGCTCAAAGTCTGCGGACGTCCCGTTTCAGCCTCGCCCAGCCCCTCGAAGGGGCGGGGCTCACCGGCCTTTTGTAATATCACGTATAGTCCCTTCGGCTCACCATAGAAGGCCAAATCCGTCATTTTGTCCGAATTCAAATCTCCGCAGACGAAACTAAAGACTTTCTGCGAGATTGCTACAGTCTGATTTTGAAAACGGGTAGGGGGGTTGATTACATTTATATCAACGTCGTTAGGGTCAACAGCCACCGGCTCCTCTCCCGGCCCGATAGTTTCTTTTTGAATCAGCAGTTCAATCCTCGCTTTCCTGTCATTAACTACTGCTATATCGTTTTTGCCGTCACCGTTGAATTCAGCAATTCTCAGGCCCTCTATACCCCATTCCAGTTTGACTATCTCCATCTCGTCGAACCCGTAGAAATCTGCCAAACTATTGGGGTCAACCAATTCAGCGCCGCTGCTGCTTAACGCTGTTTCCTCCGTCAACAGTCCAAGCGACAAAATGATAATTGCTATAATTATTTTAGTCAGCCGCACAATTGAATCCTCCACTTTTTATCTTTCCTGCAAAATTTATTATATTTAACGCCACAGAAGCAATATACACCCTTATATTTGTAATATCAATGATTTTCCTGCCCTGATCGCAGTCGAATGGGCTGAACAAAACTATAGTTCGAAATGTCCGACCAAATCTTCTTTGTTTAGCCGTCGCCGGCATTTATCCCCAAGGGACGGCGACTATGTTTAGTCACCCAACTTAAGCTTGCCCTCGAACGTCGTAGTCGGGGGTCTTTTGTGGTTGGGGGGTTATCTTTCGATGTGGATTGTTCCTTCATCCCGCAAATTGACACAAAACGTCATTGCCAGCGCAGCGTGTCAATCTCAATTTAGCTTAGCCCCGTCATCTTGTATGACGGGGTTTGCCTGCCCCGTGAGATGTTTACCCTATGAGATGTGAAACTATCTCTTCGGGGTGCCTTTTACTATCTCATCGGGGTCATTCTGAGCAAAGCGAAGAATCTCAACTACACGAGATACGCTTCACGCTTCACAAGATACGACATTATCGGTTAGCCCACCGGTTTATCCGGTGGGTTACCCTGCAAAGTGGATTGTTCCTTCATCCCATGAATTGACATAAAACGTCATTGCGAGCGACCTGTCCGGCGTAGCGTTAGCGAAGACGGAAGCGCGGTTACCTCCCTGTCATCCCGAGCGCAGCCGAGGGACCCGCAGAATAGCATCGCCGTAGGCGATATTCCTCGATTTTATTCAATTTTCTCAACTCTGTAAGTTTAGCAAGTCCTTAAACAGCTGCAATCTTTCTCAAGTTTTTCACAATTGCTTTGTCTGGGTTTTTAACTAAACCAATTTTTTTGTGATAACGAAATGGTGATTCTTGTTTTGCCATTACTTCCAGTGCTGTCTTTGCAAAGCGTCTTGATGGTACAATTTCACCTTTATAATCTAAAATAATCGCAAAGATCGAAGAATACTTGAATTGATACTCTGGCCACAATAAAGCCGCTTCGCAAGGTTTAGGTGCCGAAAGAACTTCATCGTAAAGTTCCTTCATTCCTCGTGTTACCACAAACCAACCAAAGTGCAATGCAGCCTCTACTCTTACACCGGTGTGTTCACATTCAGCATTAATGCTGTTCCTGTATGCACTAACTGCAGATTTATAGTCATGTAAATATTCGAAACATTGAGCGCATTGTAAATAAGCAGCAGCCAACTCCTGTGATTCAGGCCATTTTTCAAATATTAAATCTAATAGCTCCAAAGCAGCAAGAATATATTTTTTCTTGCTAGTTTGTTGTAAATGTGATGCTTGGATTCGCAAATATGATGCTTTGTTATAAGAACTTCGACAACGGTCCAGTTGCTTGAAGAATGCAGTTTTTACATCCTTTGTCCAAGTGCTATTTCGATACCAGTCTTTACGAGACATGTTTTCTATTTCCTGTTTCCTCTGACATAATATCACCTTATTTTCTTATATAAGCAGAATACCAGTCTTTGTGTTTTCCAACTAAATTAACATAGTATATGTTTTCAGCAATTGTCCTGATGTTATCTAAAAGCACAGCCACAAATCTTTTGATTTCCTCATTTGTATTTTTATCATATTTGCAAATACTCCATCCTTTAGCACCTGCAGGCAGCCAAGAAAACTTGTTGGTAATACATATAGCAATCAAATTTTTAATATTATTGCTTATCCATATTTTGCCTTTTTCGAAAGAGTCTAAATCAGTGAGCCCACTAACATCAAAACTTAAAACAGCACACAGAGGTGGGCGACACATTCCTGGATATTTAGCATAGTCTAATAGAATTGTTTTTCTATCAAATACTCTATTTCGCAATTTTTTCGCAGATCTCTCAGCTTGTAAAAGCTTTGGTTTATCTAGTTTCATCTTTACTTCAATCGTGGCTACTACGCTTTCAATAGGATAAGCCCCCAACTCACCTGCTACTATAAACGGAGGCAAAATCCGTTTGTCGTAGATAATTATATCTGTTTGATCACTTTGTACGCCAAGATGGTTCACTATAACTCCATAACCAATACCAAACTGGCTTGTCAAAAATGAATCCAAGATATTTTTATTAAAAGATTCAACCAATGTTCCTTTGATACCGGTTTGGTTTAAATCGGTTATACTGTTCACATCACGAATCAGATTACCAATAATAACGCTCATCCGTTTTTGAATAACTGTTCTTCCCATATTAAGCCTTCCCTTATTTTATTGGCCAGCTAATGTTAAGCTCAGCACCAACATTTCGCCTTTTCTCGCAAACAAATTTTACCCCATTTACTAATCTCCTACAACTTTTAAAAATCTCCCTCTGAGCGTAATCAAAGGGACAGGATTATGGGTAGTAACCAGAAGCAAAACCAGTGTAAGTCACGGTTGTTATTAGAGCACTATTCATCGTTATAAAATAAGGAGTTAATACAGTCTGTTCGCCTGTTATCCACTTAAGCAATAAACCTATTATCAACACCGCCAATGCAGAAAAGAGCCAAATATTTCGGTAGGAATAGGTTGTCGCAAGAGTTGGATCCCTCCTCCTTTCAATAACCGCTAGTGTTGCCGCAATAGTCGGCACAAAAAGAATCATTATCAAAATAGTTGTGGCAAAAATACATGGCAAGGTATATAGAATCGATTTAAACAACCCAAAACCCATTATAATTCCTGAGATCGTTCCGAGAATTAGCCCATAAAAAAGCGATAAGGCAAACGCTCCTTCCATCATCTTATAGGGCGGATATTCATGAAATCTTGCGGGCCTTATCTTCACGGCTAACGCGAATGCGACTAGCCACACCACTATCAATTCTATTGCTATTACTAAACCAGAAGATTGATGGTGTGATTCACTGGTCAAGTCTAAATACTTTGAGAAAGTTTGTCCAACTAAAAAGAAAATGCCTATTGATCCTATCATGCTTGCGTGACAAATAAGAGTAGCCTTTGGCAAATTTTTAGCAAAATTTATAAACGCACTTGGAATACTTTGCTTACTCATAACCATACTCCCTTCCAAAAAACAAATAATTAGAAACCGTGGGGTTGTCGAAAAGTCCACGCTATTTTTCTCGCATCAACATTATTAATTCGAGTAATTCCTTCTCGGTCACATCCGCTCTTTTCATTCCAAGTTTTAATTTTTTAATTGATATATAATTCTACCCAAACTGCACTCTTTTACAACGCCAAAAATTCCTCCCTTGAGATACGCTTTACGCTTCACAAGCCACGAGATTACTTTCCCGCAAATCCAAAAAGCCCCCGCCGCACCATAAAATCCATATCAATCCTTTCAATTAAGGACATTCGGTGCCTCTGTAATCAGCTTTATAAAAAGGCCGTTTCACGGCCTTGTGGACGAAGGTAAAGATTTGTGACAAAGCTTGCTTTGAGAGCAAAATTTGCCGAGTACACCAGGCTGATTACATCTCTGTGTTTTCTGTGAGCTCTGCCAAAAAAATTCCGTGTTATTCCGTGTCCATCCGTGGCTAATTTTTCTTCGTGCCTTTGTGCCCTGGTGGCGTCCAAAATTTTCCATTTTTTTCAAACGTTTCTATGCAACTTTTGAATATTTTTATACAGTTTTTGTCTGTTTCTATACATTTTTCGAATATTTTCGAACGTTTTCCAATATTTTCCATCATATGCTCATAAACCAGCGCCGTTACCCCCTTTCTCCCCATTTTACGAGCGACGAGTCACGAGCGACAAGCGACTATTTCGCCCCCGCGGCTTGTGCCTTAGGTGCGCTTGTCCTATGGACTCCTTACGGAGAGCGGAGTAAAATCAATCAAAAATGGGGGTACCTGCTGAGTAAAACCAAATTTTTTCATATTTTTATAATCCCTTTACCCACAACGACTTATAAGATTTTCTCCTCTGAAAAATCCTCCATTTTTCGAATCAAACGCGCGGGTACCTCCAATTATGAAGGGATAGCCTGCCCTGTGGGATGCGCTGTTTGCTATCCCATCGGGGTATTTTGTCCCAACCCGCCCAGTAGGGCAAGGTCTTGGGGCCGGCAGGCCCGGGTCAGAAACGACTGGTAATAAATAGTGTAGTGGAGTTGACCTCGCCGTTTCTAAGGTGATCGGTAACCCCATAGAAGATTCTCTATCAACTAAGAACAATGGATTACAAACAAACTAAATTATTCAAAACGAACCCAATTTCCAAAAGACTGAAAATGAGCGTAATCGTAGCTTACACAATAAGTAAGAACAAAAAAATATGAACTATGAACTACCAAAAACGAACCCAAATCGAACCCAATCGAACCCAAATTTACCCGCCGTAGCAATGGCCAAAGCCAATTTTGCTAGGCACGCGAAGGAAAATTTGAGTGCATTATTGCCTTTTAATCAATTTGCCGTTAAGCTAAAATCCTCAGTTTGTATTTCAATGAAAGGTCTGATTATGAAAAAAACAGCGGTTGTTTTTATCTTGTTTATGTTGTCAGCTGGCTGCACTTCTTCGCTTGACCGCGTTAGAACTGCAAACAGGCAAAATCTCCTGAAACTTTCTGTGGGTATGACCAAAGAGCAGGCGCTTTCGATTATGGGCCACAAAAGCGGCGGCGGAAGGTTTGGCGAACCAACGGTCAATAGCCCCTATAAAAGCGAAATTTTACAGAGCGGAGATAAAACCTTCGAGGTGCTGTATTACTACACGGATATAAAAAGTGTGATTTACGCCGCCAATCCGGCCGCCATCTCAGATGACGAGCTGACGCCTCTTGTTTTCGATAATGGAAAGCTTATCGGCTGGGGAATGGACTTCCTGGAAAATATTAAAAATAAGGATAATTAACCACGAATAAACACAAAAAAAACACGAATTACTTTTTCAATTCATTCTCAATGGCAGCAATCAGGTCTCTGGAAACCCTGGCTCCCAATTCCTCTGCTATTTTTATATGTTGCCACGCCAGTTCATATTCATCCAGCCTGTACAATGCAAACGCCAGCCCGTTATGCGCATCGCCCATTTGCGGTTCGATCTCTAGCGCCTTTTTATATTCACCCACCGCCAGTTCATATTGTCCCTCGTTGGAATACGCCGCCCCGAGGTTATAATGAATCGCATTGTCACCGGGCATTATCAGGACGGCTTTTCTATACTGTTCGATAGCTGCGCTGTAATCCAGTCTCTTAAAATACACATTTCCTAAACTCACCAGGGCAGCCGCCATATCAGGCTTAATCGCCAAAGCTTTTTTGTATGCTTGAATTTCCTTATCAGCAAGGCCCAGTTTATCATAACAAACTGCCATACCATAATATGCCTCGGCAAAATCTCTCTTTATCACCAAAGCTTTTTGATATTGTAATATCCCATTTTCATATTCACCCATCCTGCCGTAAACATCGCCCAGTTGCTTATACAGATTTGGCTCTTCCGGCTCTTGAGTCATCGCTTGTTTCAATTGCGTTGCAGCCAGTCCAAACCTTTCCTGCCCGCAATAAACGTTTGCCAGATTTTTGTATGCTTCCGTGAAATTCGGCTCCAGTTCGATTGAGCGGGTATACTGATAAATCGCATTACTCAATCGGTCTTGTCTGGTATATGCGTTCCCAAGGTTATTATGCACCTTGGCATTTCTTGGGTCTATTTCCAAAGCCTCTTCGTATTCGTTTATCGCATCGTTTATTCTGTCTTTCATCAGGTAAATATTACCTAAATTGACATGCGACTCAGCGAGGGTCGGATTTATCTCAATGGCCCTCTCGAGTGCCAGCATCGCCTGCTTCGTATCGCCTATCTTATTATAACTATTCCCAAGATTATTAAAAAAACAGCCTAACGTTTGAATCTTATTCAGGTTCACCATATAAATACTATCATTGTCCTTCGGCACCTTGAATTTATTTATATAGTGTTCATCATCAGCATATCCGCCTTTACTGGTTGTCTCGATATTAAAGCGCACCCGCCCGTCGTCGTACCTGACAAAAAAATGCCCCGGCACAACCACACCATACAAGGGCAGACCAAGCCGTTCACCGAGCGAAAGGTAAAGAATCGACAGGCTCAGACAATACCCCCGTTTTTTATCCATCACTGTATGCAAAAACAAATCATTCGGGTCGCTTGCCTCTGAAATTGAAATAAATCCCAGTTCGTCGAACAAATACTCGTTTATCACCGCAATTGCCTTGTAGCTCATCTTTAGTTTCTTCTCTTTAAGTCTTGCTCGAATTTCAAAAGCCATATCATCCAGGTCCGACAGATACCTCTTTCCGGCTACGATATCGCTCCACTGCTCTGAGGCAATCAATACCGCCGTAGCCAAATCGACCTCATCGTCGTCTAATCTGAGAACCTGCTCAAGCGACCTCGCATACAATCCGTCCCTGTTTTCGTTGACCTTGAATTCATTTCCGCCGAAGGATACCCCAGCCGAAAATAACAAAACACAAACGATTATTAATAAAACCTTTCTCATTGTTCCTTCAGTCTTGTTTCGCCTTACTCAAAACTTAAAACTAAAAACCCATAACTATTCAATAACCGCCTCAATCTTGACCGGCACACCGAGAGGACGCCGTTTAAACAAATCTATCTGCATCCACTTATTGCTCTTAAATCTCCAGCGGTTTGCCGCTGCCCCCGCGATAATCTTAAACGTAGCGGCAACCCATGGCCCAAGAGCACCAAGCTCCGGAAAAAACTTCAACATACAAAAGCCGCCCAGTCCCAATATAATTGTCGCGCTCAAAACCTCAACAATCGCCAGCCATAAAGTATCGCCCGCCCCGCGCAGCGCATCATAGTAGGTAAGCAGTATCGCATCAAAAACCTGAAATACTGCTGCAAAAATAAAAATATTAGTCCCTATACGAACCACTTCTTTATCGTCAGGGGACCAGAATACCATTAAATCATTCCTGAATATAAAAAAGCAAAGCCCAACCAGTCCCATATAAATCAGGGCAACTCTCAGGCAAACGCCGGTTTGTTTAATCGCCATATTTTTCTTGCCTTTGCCGATTGACTTACCCACTGCTGCGGTCAAAGCGGTCCCAAGCCCTACAATCGGCATAAATGAAACGCTCATACATGAAAACACCGCGCTCGTCGCCGCCAACGACTCTTTGCCGAACCTGCCGACCAGCCCGAACAGGATTATCCCCCAGAACATCATATTCATCATAAACCCAAATCCCGCGGGAAACCCCACTTTCAGCAAATCTTTTATTTTCGTCAAATCGATATTCTTCGTCTTTCTGCTTGCAAAGTATGAGTTTATGTCACTACCCAAAAACATTGCCATCCCTATACCGGCGCTGATGGCTATCCCGATGAACGTCCCCCATCCCGCACCCGCAATCCCCATCGCAGGAAATCCGAACCTGCCGAAAATTAATACGTAATTCGCGGCGACATTGACCACCTGGCCGACCACTGCTGCATACATCGTAATAATCGGCCGATGAACTCCCATAAAAAATTGGCTGCTTGACCAGGTAAATACCGCCAGAAACTGTGAATACAGCATAATTCTAAGATATACTACTTCCAAATTAACAACCGCCGCCTCGTGTCCCAGCGCTCTGAAAATCTGCGGAGCCGCCAGCCACATAATCACAGCTGTAATCGAAATATATGCCAATCCCATATATATCGCTTGCCAGCAATATTTCGAGCAGTCTTTTTTCAGTCCTCTGCCTAAGCTCTGACTAACAAACGTATTGACGCTTGTCATCACACCTATTGCGAAGCTCACAGGCACGAAACTGATAATGCCTGCCGGCAGAATCGCCGCCAATGCCTCCGTCCCGAGACGTGAAACCATAAACCTGTCGACGAACTGCATAACCGTAAAAGATATGTTCGTCACCACCATCGGCGCCGCTAACTTCAGCATATACTTAAGTGAAGTCTCATCGGCGCTGCTGCTTTGTGAAAGTAAGATCGATTCGTCAGTCATTTTCTTTATTCAGGTTCAGTCTCTCTTTCAGCTCATCTGCCGAAATTCCCGAAACCTGCACTTGTTTTACTGGATTAGTTTGGCCGGAGATTATACTGACGGCACTTTTTTTTACACCAAGTTGTTTTGCCAGAAACTCCACAAGGAACTGGTTGGCTTTACCCTTCTGTGGCGCTGCTGCAATCTTCATCTTCACCATACCCCCGATTATGCCGCACACAGCCGTCCTGCTGCTGCCGGGTATGACCTTCGCTGTAAAAACCACACCCCCTTTGACATTTCGAATCGGCCGATTATTCAATGCTCTCTCTCAGGTTTCTGCCAATCGCCGACTGAACATATTTTTCAATCTCCTCGGCAAGCTCGCCCAGTGATGGAAGTTGAAAATCTTCATAATGACCCGGAACAAAATCTCCGTTCAAAGCTTTCTTGAAGACTCTTACTCGGATAATGGATAGCTGAGCGTCGGCCCTGCTGAAATCGTTGTCTTTATGCTCGGTAAGTTCGACCCGCCAGTCCTCGCTTATAAACACAAGGCACTTGCCCGTAAAAACCGCCGTCGGAAAATAATCTCGTAATAGCTTCAAAGTCTCCATTTGTCAGCCCACCTAAGGCAATTCCACTAGTTCTTTCATATTAGTTATGTTATGGCCGGCACAATATTTTTTTATACCTTCGATGATTTTTATTGTGCAGTTCGGCTCAACAAAATTCGCCGTCCCGACCGCCACCGCCGTCGCCCCCGCAATAATAAACTCAATGGCGTCCGACGCCGTTCGAATACCTCCCAGTCCAAGAATTGGTATCCCTCGCTCCTTTGTAACTTCGTTATATACCTTATTAACCAAATATACCGCTATCGGCTTTATCGCTGGGCCGGAAAGTCCTCCTGTTTTATTCGCCAGAACCGGCCTGCGTTTCTCTATATCAATAACCATTGCCGTAAATGTATTTATCAAGCTAAGTGCATCCGCGCCTGCTTCGACCGCCGCCTGGGCGATTACGCTTATATCCGTAACTGCCGGCGCCAGCTTAACGATTAAGACCTTTTCACCGCAAGCTTTCTTTACTGCCGAGGTAACCTCTTTCACCTGCCCCGGCTCGGTTCCGAAGCTTATCCCGCCTTTCTCTACGTTAGGACAGCTTATATTCAATTCGAATCCCGCTATCGATTTCTCGGCCGACAATCTTTCAACCACAGCCGCGTATTCGCTGATTGTTTCACCTGCTATATTAACAAAAACCGGCACTTTGAGCTTTTCGATAATGGGTATTTTTTCCTCGATAAATTTATCTAATCCGACGTTCGCCCATCCAATCGCGTTGAGCATCCCCGAATCTGTTTCAACGACCCTCGGCGTATCATTACCTTTTCTCGGCTTTAGCGTAATGCTTTTGGTAATAACTCCACCGAGCTGGTTTATATCCATAAAGTCAGCCAATTCATCTGCGTACCCGCACGTCCCCGACGCTACGAACACCGGACTTGCCAGCTTCAACTTCGAAAATTCAATCGATATATCAATTTTTTCACTCATAGCTAACACTTCACTTCATCCATAGGCCATACCACGATAGCCCCATTCCTAACAAATACAGAACTGTGAATACAATATTAATTCCTAACGTCTTATTGCCTATAAAAGAATCGGCAACAAAACCCGATACCTGGCCTACTACCGTTGTAATCAGCAGCGCCCAGAAAGCCCATTTTTGTCCCTGTGCCAGGCCCATCCAAATTACGAAAATACCCAGTATGCAGGATGTCAACACAGCCGAATTGAAATAAATCGCCAAAGACTTAAACGTCATAATGGCCGGTTTATTTAACTGAGCTATTTCTGACTGCCCCATCGAAACATATAAAATTGGCGGATTTTTCCCGAAAAACATAATTGCGATAAGTATGCCCGCCGCCAAAAACAAATTAAATACTGCCCCAATAGTAAGAATAATCGCTCCAGCCTTTAACATTTCTTTTTTCTCTGTGGCTAAAAAACTACTTCTTTTACATCGAATACCGGCCCATCTTTACAGCACAGTTTATAAATGGTTTGACTTGAACCTTCAACCTTGCATTCCACAGCGCAGCTCTGACACACTCCAATCCCGCATGCCATCATCCGCTCCATACTGACCTGACAAACGATTTTTTTATCTTCAGCAATCCTGGCCACTTGCGCAAGCATCGCCTCCGGCCCGCAGCTATAAATAATCGTATCCTCGGCCGATAGGTTTCGCTGCCCGAGCCATTGCGAAAAACAATCCGTTACAAGCCCTTGATATCCTGCCGAGCCGTCGTCCGTTGCTATTTGTGATTCTACACCATATCTTGCAAACTCATGTAATGAAAAACCCAGTTGTTGCGAAATTTCATCCAATGGCTTTTCAAAAGGCAGCTCCCACTTCGTTTTCGCACCGGAAAATGCAATCACTTCCATCTCGGGATAATCAGTTATAAGAACCTTTGCCAGGTGGATTAAAGGCCCAGCCCCTATTCCGCCGCTCACCAGCAGGGCCGTCTTCTTACCATCCGGCATCTGGAAACCATTTCCCAAAGGCCCGATTACGCTGACCGATTTGCCCTCCGACAGGGTTGTCATCCGCAAAGTAGCCGGCCCAACAACACAATAAAGAATATCGACTCTGGTCTTCTCCCTCTGGCCGCTGATATCACAAAAGCTAAAGGGTCTCCGCAGTAATATCTTTCGCTCGGCCGCATCGTGCAAATCTTCCGGTATCTCCTCTGCCGGCGGAAGGGCAACACCGGAAAGGTCTAACTCGGCGAATTGCCCGGGTCCGGCCTTTGCAAATGCCGACGCTCCATCGCTGGAAAATTCCAATCCAAGCCGATAGAACCTCTCTCTGATACACTTATTAGCAAGCACAACCGCATCAAACATTCCCTTATTTGGCTCGGAAATTTCACTTGTCATAATCGTTAAAAAGGCCCATCAAAGCAAATTATCATATACTTTTACTCCTTCTGCCATTTTGCAGGTCCGAACGCCATATTTATCCTTGTACTCAGGATACTTCTCCGGATAGCCGGCTCCTACCGCCGACTTCAAGGCATCGACACTGTCCGTCCTTACCAAAGCGCCCGCCGCTCCTTTTTCGCCGCCTCCTAACATCCGCTCTCCGAGAACCCCGGGCACATTTCGCGCGATATCGCACATCGTCTCCAGTTCAGGCCCGGAGATTTTATAATCGTCTCGAAGCCCGATGCCGTCTTTGCGAAATATACTTCCGACTCTTTCGATATCTCCTGCCTTCCAAGCTTCAAGCATTGTAACAAAACGTTTTTGGGCCTCGAAAATATATTTCAACCGGTCGCATAAATCCGGATATTCACCCTCGAATCGGCTCAATATCTTCTCATACACCTTCTGGTCTTTAATATCAGCCAGAGAGCTTATATTATATTTGGCCTTCTGCAATAGCGAAACCAGCTCTTCACACTCAGCCCTTCGAATCTTATAAGTCGATTTTTCCAGCCCGGTCCGGACTGTTCCCGTGTCGAGCACCACAATCCGAAAATCCGTCGCACCGGCGCCGAGAGGCACGTAACTAATACTGCTTGTCTTGGGATTATAATAAGTCCCCATCCCTTCTCTTGCAAACAATATCATAATCTGGTCTAACTGTCCGCACGGAGAGCCGATATAATCGTTTTCCACCGCCTGCGCCATATCGACAATCTTGAGCTTATCTTCTACTTCAATATTGTTGGCATCGAGCAGCGACAAAATAAGATTCAGACTCAGTGAAGCCGACCGGCTCATTCCGCCGCCGGCAATGTCGCCATAAATAACACCATCGATTCCCTGACCCAGCTTCAAACCCTCCCGCCTCAAAATATATTCCACCCCGTATGCAAAACGCCCCCACGTATCGGCAATAGATTCCGATTTCGGCCCAGGAACCTCCCCAAGCTTAAATTTAATGACCCCATCGTCGGGAAAATTCCCGCTGAACAATTTCACATCTTTGCTGCCGTTAGGCCGATAGCCTAACCAGATAAATTTATCGGTTCCCACGCCGAACAGTTCTGTCCCGTTATAATCACCGTGCTCGACTCCGAGGCATAACCGTGATGATGTTCTCCTAATCTTTCCGCCTTTAATATCAATGTTAATGTCTTTTGCAAACTGTAGAATTTTATTCACTGCAGCCTGTTCTTCTGTTGCCGGTGTCATTTCACGCAATTTCTCTGTTAATCAAAAACCACATATTTGCTCGCTTTTTTCAGCCTGACTCCCACTTTCCCCAAATCTTCGATGCGACTTATCCGCCATTTGATTCGCTGCTGCAGAATCCCCTTCACTGTCACCGGCCCAAGTCCCGGCACTCTCAGAAGCTCCCACCTGGACGCCCGATTCACATTCACCGGAAACGCATCAGGATGCCTTTGCGCCCACGCTTCTTTTGGGTCGCAGGCCAAAGAAAGATTACCCTCCTCGTTAAAAACAATGTCCAACTCTTTAAATCCGTATTTGCGCAGCAGAAAATCCACCTGATACAGCCGATGCTCCCGCACAAACACATCTTTCGGCTCTTCCAGTTCTACTTTTTCGCCTGCTATAGACTCGTCCCCCAGTCCTTTCTGATAAGCGCTGAAATACACCCTGTGCATTTTCAACCTGTCATACAGTCCCCACATATACTTCACGATTTCTGCATCCGACTCTCCCGCCGCCCCCACTATAAACTGCGTTGTCTGCTTGACCCTTTCATACTTCGCACCGCGTCCGGTCAATCTGCTTATCAGTTTTATTGGTTCGATTATATCGCTGATATAATTTTTCTGATTTGTTAGTTTCGCCAGGTTCGCCTCACCCGCCGTCTCGATATTCACTGACACTGTATTTGCCAGTCCCAGCGCCTCCTCGATTGCCGCATCGCTCGCCCCGGGCATAATCTTCAGATGAATATAACCGCAAAAGCCGTATTTCTTTCTCAGCAGTCTCGCCACCCGGTTGAGTTTTTCCATCGTAGTGTCAGTCGACCCGCACACGCTGGAGCTCAAAAACAGGCCGAAAACTTCTTTTTTTCTATAATAATCCAGAAACACTTTCGCCGTCTCTTCCGCACCAAGACTGCACCGCCGAACATCCATTTGCCTTCTTAGCGGACAGTATTTACAGTCATTCGTGCAGACATTCGAAATCAGCGTCTTAAGCAGCACACTTTTACCCCCGTTTGGAAGTGTTACCGGGTATATCCATTTCCCGCTGCTGCTTCGTCTTCTGCTTTCCTCGCTGCTGGCGCTGCAAGCACACGCCAGGTCATACTGCGCATCGGCGCTAAGTATCTCTAATTTCTCGCCGGTCCCTGGCTTACTGACAATCCCTACCATAAAACTATCCCCCTGACGCTAATGGCCGTTTCTCTGGAATACAGATGGTTTTTCCCTTTTGAATGTTAGTCCTCTGCCGGTTATTATCTCCTTTTCCTCTCTGACAAATTCGATATGCTGAAGTAATGCCCAGCCCGTATTTTGCCACCTCATTTGATAACCTCTCTGGTGTGCCTGCTTTTCCATTAAAAGCCGTTTGCTCTTGTTAAAAACCAGAAAATCAAGTGCCTCAGCTATCTGCTCGACCGATGCTTCACCGGGGTCAACTAAAATACCTCTCGTATGGCGGCCTAAGATAAGGCCCGGTGAACATTTCCTGTTCGAGTGAATCAGCTCCGCTGCGTATCTGAATTTTGTTGCTATTGCAATTCTGCCCGCCCCTAAAGTATCCGCCAGTACACCGCTCGATATTTGTTGCATATCCAGGTATGGCAGCACCATAGTATTTGTCGCACCGTAAAGTCTCAATAAGGTCTTCTCATCTAAAAACGTATCGAGAAAAACAACATCGTATATCCCGAAGTCCGCGTACCTGAGTTCTTTGACTCTGCACCAGTTCAGCTTGGATTCTTCCAGTGCCTTCGTTATCTCGTCTTGATACTGCTGGTACGGCTGTCCACCATCCAATTTTACAAATTCAGGATGGTATTGCCCGCCGATTAGATACACAATTTGTTTTCTCTGGCTGTCCGTACAGGACTCCTGCAAAAATCTGCCGTAACCTCGAATACTATATTGCAATCCCTTATCAGGCGACAGCAGCCCTAATGTTGTAATTAAATAGCGGTCTTTCAGCCCGAACATTTCCTTTATTGCCAACCGGTCGTAATGAGACGGGTGCTGCATCCTGATGCCGTGGTCGATATGTTTAAGTTTTGAATGGTCTATTCCATATATGTGTGATTCGAGTATTCGGATGGCGCTTTCGGTCGTAACAATTAAACCGTCGCTGTTTTTGGCAAGCTCCTGCACAACCATTTTTTGATGGTCGTTCGGTGCGTCGAGAACAGTGTGCAGATACACAAGCGTTGTAATACCTTTGGAGCTGAATGCCTTTGCCATATCCACGAAATTAGTCCCTTCGCCGGGATTGCCGTTCTTGTCCGGGTCGAGACCGTATTCGTGTTGTAATATGACAACAGTAGGGTTCGTGCCTTCGACAGACCGGGCCAGAATGTCCTTGATAGCGTGGCTCCATGCGGCAGGATTGGACTGGTCGATAACCAAATCCACAGGGATATTGTAAGGCAGGCCTTCGTTATCGATTGCGCTGACTCTTATATGGCCCACTTCACCCGTGAAATGTTCCAAAGCATCAGCTAAATCCCGCGAAAATGTGCCTATTCCGCACCTTCGTGGCGGATACGTGCTTACTATTCGTATATTATACGCCATAGTAACTCAAAAATCCCTTTTCCTGAGTAACAAAGACAGAATACAACTTTTTACAAAAAAAGCAAGAAAATACCTGAAACACGCATCCGAAGCTCTCTCTCCTGCAGATGCAAACCCGACCAAATAATAAATAATTATTACTGTTTTATGGAAGTAGGGGGGTAAGCTCCTGTGAATAGGGCTTGCTTTTTCGCTCTGCCGAGAAGCTCTGTGATTTCTGCCGGCAGAACAATTGCTGTCCCAGCCCCTGGAAATGCCTGTAATAACTGGTAATTACCCAGTTCGGAACTCTTGAATAATGGACCGTTATAGTTTGCGAAATATCGGCTGTGAGCAGAAAACTCCGGATGTAATTTCTGTAAACCCTCCAGCGACTCAAAATTCACTTGACAATCATTGCCCTCTGCCGGGCTCCATTGAATTAATGGTTCGGATGCACTGTCTCCGCCGCGCACATACACATTATAATCGAGCTGTTTCACTTGCGGCTTATCGAGCCGTTCACACAGCAAGTCCGGCTGCCAGAAAACAAGAAGCTGTCTGTGACATTTTTCATCCGCAGTAAGAAGGTTATTGACGAATATGTGCCCGTCCCGATCGTTGACATCCGGGCCGGTGCTCGAATGACTCCACCCATAAGTGCTCTCAACCATACCTCTATCTGTACGCCCGAAAAATACCGTGCTGTTCACCAGTGTGTTATTATAAACTTGAGCATCGCAGCTATTAAGCACACGAATCCCCTGGTCGCAATTCACAAATACGTTCCCGGCACAAATAACTCCCTTGGATATCTCAAAGAAAAATCCGCTGTCGCTCGGCCACCACCGCCCTCTGGTGATTTTCCTGCTCACATCGCCTACATTCTCGACCCAATTATCGAAAAATCGGCCGTTGACATTCCCTACGTCATACCAGACGCCGTTCGAATTCGGAAGGTCGATTACTAAGTTGTCCCTGCACGTAACGCGGTAACTCTGATTAAATATTTTAACCGCCGCAGGAAAATAGCCCGTAATGTTCTCGATATTGTTGCGGGTGAAAATGTTTTTCTCCAATAAAACATCGGATGAAGCAATGATGTAAATCCCTTCCGTGCTCGTATCGCTAACTTTGCAGTTGCGAATCGTCAAACCATCTCCGCGTAAATAAGCTGCTACCCGCGAACAAAAAGTAATCGTGCAATTCTCCAAAGTCGTCCCCATCACTTCCTTGCCGTGATTGCTTTCAGCGGATAAGGCTTCCGGCTCAGTCCCTTCAATTTCTATCGCCCGGTGGGCATACTGAGTAAAAGTAAGACCCCGAATCACAGGTCCCTTGCCATCCGAACTCTTGCCGTGACATTCTTTGGTTGTCCGCGTAAGTCCGCCGTTAAAAGCGGTGATTTCCACTATTTTGTCTGTCGGGTCAACGCTGATGAGAACTTCTTTTGTATCATAGTTGATAAAATACGAATTATCGTCGACTTCCCCTTCCCAGCCGGCCGATTGCAGGAACCTCCCGTCCACGAACACCATATCATTATTAAAACGATGCATCGGGGTTTTTCTCCCGTGAAAGCTGCGCCTCCACCAGTCAAGTGGTTTCGCAGCAAATAAACGGTCCCACGACGTCCTCCACAATCCGTTTCTTAGTCTCTCCCATTCCGCAGCAACAAAGGTCCCCTTCAAAATCGGCTGCTCATCCTCGTATGGCTGTATAGTAATTCCCTGATTCAATACCAGCTCGCCTGTCCGGTAAATCCCGCCGCGCATCACGATTGCATCGCCGCTCACTACACGCTCTATGGCCGCTTCAATCGTCGTCGGTTTTTCCAGTGTCTCTCCTGTCTCCTCTGTCTTTCCGTCCGGCGCAACATAATAAATTTTACCTGTTACCTTGGGCAGCTCGTATTTTTGTCGAATCGGCCCGTAAGGCCCGCCTGACGGCTGTGCAATCACAGGTAGTGTCACGAGCATTATGCAGACAAAGACGCAGACAATACGATATTCGGATTTTCTATTTTTATAGCTAAAAAACATAATTTCTCCTTATTTTTTATATATAAAACGTATAATGCCTAAATCAAAGCGATTTGTCAAGAACTTTCGCCCCCCCATCTCGCCTGCAGTTAGCGCGGGGTATTCTTATTTGGTTGGCGCCATCATTTTATTGATGGGATTTGTCATTGAAATGCCAACAGCTGCTGTAAGCTCATTCTAACAGTGACTAAATAACCACTCCTGCTTCTATTAATTTTTCCGTCTTTTTCTGAGAGCAGGCCTCGCATCGGAACTGCGGTTCAGCGCTGCTCTTGTCGTAGTTTCTGGTCCTCACTAACCGGTACCCTCGTGCCTCTTTATGGCAGTCGCAGCAGACAACATTTTCCCTGACTTGCCATTGGGCTTCGAACCGCCGAGACGTGAATATGTAACCATCTACCCAGAAAAATATCAGCCCGCCTATCAGGTTCGCTGCGATTGTCGCATATAGTTTGCCAAGCGAAGCCAGCACCATCAATGTCACCACTAGTACTGGAGTGCTCAGTTGCCATCTTAAAAGATAAAGCCCATACCGTTTCAGGTTCACTCTCATGATTTTTCCCTTTCTTGTTCGCTTAATTCCCAATATTAGGTCGGGCTTTTAGTTGCTTGACTTTATCTCGGATTCCGGAATCGTAACGCGGATTTAACGGTTTTTTCTTTGCTTTTGGCGGCAAAAGCGGATAATCCAAATATTGCTCAGGAGAATAAACTATGAAAGAAATTACAATGACGCCTATTGGCATCGTACACTCACCATATAAGCAGGTTAAGGCAATGCCCATTCAGGGCAAATTCGAACCTGAGGTTACTGCTTACGTCGAATTAAAAGGTGAGTTTGCCCCCGGCCTTAAGGATTTAGACGGCTTTAGCCATGCTATTATTATCTACTATTTCCACGAGTCTCAAAAAGAAGAAGTCCTCGGCAAACCATTCCTCGAAGATAAAGAGCACGGTATATTTGCGATAAGAAGCCCTCATCGCCCGAATCATATCGGCCTCTCGATAGTAAAAATCGAAGGTATTGAAGAAAATAAATTACGCTTTAGCGAGGTTGACATTTTAGACCATACGCCGGTATTGGACATAAAACCTTACGTCAAACATTTTGACGCCCGGGATAACACCATTTCCGGCTGGCTGGAAAAACACTTCCAAAAGAGCTAAAGTATTACAGAGATTAACAAAAAAGATTTGCGTAGCGAAAAACGAGAGGTTAGTCTTATATGAAACCATATGAACAGAAGTTAGGGCTGCCGAAAGGATGAAGTCAGTGAGCCCTCTCTGCAAGCTTTGCCAAGATAGTGTTGACCTTCGGGTTAGTCATATACTGCCGCGATTTGTTGGTAAATATCTTAAGGAGACGTCTGCGACTGGGTTCTTAACTGCAATTGACACAGAGGGCCAGCCAAGTAGGTCTCAAGATCTCTACAAGACGAAACTCCTTTGCAACCGCTGTGAGACAATTTTTAACAAAGCGGAGACCTTCTTTGCTAAGACTATCTTCCATCCATTCAAGTGTTTGACGTCAGCGAAAGTGGCACAGATTGAGACATTTAGTTAGGAGAGGGT
>CAZCIR010000036.1:0-24877 GCA_964499145.1 uncultured Pirellulales bacterium
AAGTGTTACCCATGTTGTCGGTATAAACTGTTACCTATGTATTAGTTGACACATGTTGCTGCCTCCTATTCGTTTCCTGTTCCTATTTATTTCGTCGCTCGTGACTCATTGTTCGTCAGTTAAAAAATGAATTCCCGTTTTCATGGGAATTACTATGGAGATTGCCGCGCTTTGCTCACAATGAAAAGGACGCAAAATTACTGATTAATATCGAGTTCTTGTGCCTTTCGGAAATCAGCACTTGCTTTGTCACGTTCACCTTTTTTTTGCCAAACATACCCTCGATTTTTGTATACTTTGCTGAAGTGTGGATTTATTTTAATGGCCATACTAAAATCTGATATTGCATTATCCAATTTATCTTTATGATACCAAATAAAGCCACGACCGTAATAAGCATCACTGTCATTTGGGGCCAATTCAATAGTTTTATTAAAATCTAACAATGCTTTTTCTAAATCACCTAACTCCAGCAATACAGAAGCACGATTATAATATCCTGTACTAAAATCTGGATTTATTTCCAATGACCTATTGAACTCAGCCAATGCTTGATTTTTTTCCCCTTTATCTAGCCATATAAGACCACGGTAATTGTATGCTTCGAATAAATTTGAATTCAACTCAATGGCTTTATTAAGGTCCATTAAAGCTTTATCCATTTCTCCATACTCATAAAATATAGAAGCACGTTTTTGATATGCCTCATGAAATTTTTGATTAATTTCAATCGCTTTATTGTAATCTTCTAATGCTTTTTCTTTGCTATCCCAAAGATGTGCACGATTATAATATACTGCACTATTATATGGATTTAACTCGATTGCCTTATTATAGTCTTCCAAAGCCTTTTCCGGTTCTCCTTTGCAATTCAAAACAATACCGCGATTATTGTATGCTTCGCAATAACTTGGTTCCAACTCAATAGCTTTACTATAAGCAGCTATGGCTTCATCCATTTTTTTCATGTCATATAAATTTTTGCCTTTTTCATAGTATATTCTACTGGGAAGTACCCCCTCTCCTAAAGCTTCATTCATTTGCTTCACTTCTGATAAATTTCTCATCTTCCCATCCCTGAATTCGAACAACTCCTTACAACAACGCACTAGAGACTCAATCAGGAAAAGATAGGATATTAAGGGGAAGGGAGGAGTCAAACGAATATAAACATCTCCCCCACCATTTTTGTGGCGTACTACAACACGGATGTAGTCATTACTAACCTTTGCCAGATAAGTTTGGCAATCCTTAAGAAACTCGTCAGAGTCGTAAACAGCATATAATTCGCATATTCCGACAATTCTATTCATCGATTTTACCAAATTCTTTTTTTCTTTATCGTCTATTCTATTAATGATTTCATCAAAAAGAGGGTGTTTCTCAAGGGGCGGATTGTTCCACCAGATATCTTGAGTATCGCAAATTGAAGCCTTACAAGCACCGCACTTTAGGATTCCCAAGTCCAATCGAAATGAAACTTTATTTTTCTGACCGCAGTTCGGACATTCCAAGACTTATATTCGATATTCTCAAGATACAAATCCGTATTACATACGTCCTCCATTTTTGGAAAACGGCTTCTAATTTCGTCAATTGGAACTGCATTATTGTATTCTATCCCGGTATTCAGATCTTCTTGTTTTGCTATTTGACGCTCCGAGATAGTCCCAAGTCTTTCTAGGAGAGACCTAAATTTCGTAGCATGTCGTTTCGGTTTCCTTATTTCCCTGACCCCCACAACTTTATGATTTTCATCAATCAATACTAATGGCGTAATCTCCTGAGTAAGGATATAAAAAAGTTTCCTCCACCTGTATCCATATATAAATTGGGAAACCTCTTCATCGTTAACACCTACTTCATCATAGGGTATTATTGTATGTTCCGTATACCAGGGCTTATAGCAGTTGTCCCACAATAAAGGGTATATTCCAAAAACATCATAATCACCAATCCTGTGTACCTCCATGTGTAAAGAGTGATAAGGTACATGAGAAATTGGGACGGAAAGATGATGTGAGGGACAGCGGGCAACAATTACAGTTACAGCGACACCGTCGGATTTAGCCAAGAAAAGATCCGTTGTTTGTAAATAATCGTAGATATCCTGAGCAAACAACGTTGGATCTACAACTGCTTCATCAAGATTAGGATATAAATCAACATCAGGATCATCAAGGGAGGCTATGGATCTATGGATTTTTATATCATCGATGTCTGTTTGGGGGTGAAACTGTATGGGCAAAATCCCTGCTTTTAGTACATTTTTTGAATATTTGTCTGAATCACCAACTAAATATATCATATCAGGACCAGATATTCTATTGAGTGGAGCACCGCAAGTATCACATGTTTTGTAGGCATAACTAGGGTCTGAACTGAAAAAAATGATTCCTTGCTTTCTTGTATCACAGTCAGGAATTGTACATCTCCATTTTCCAAAGTTCATTCTAAATGATACTCACCATTTAAACGGTTACAAAACATAATTTACTCCGTACGGCATCAATAAATATACAAAATTCACTTTGTACGGTAAAGAATTTGTTCGATTGAAACCGCTTTTAATAGTCGAATAAGGAACTCCACCATCTTAAGAAATAGATATACATCCCTATAACTCCAGTGCGATCCATGAAGCCGATCTTCTCCCTCCATGCCTTCCGGCAGCACGGAGTTTATCCTGAGCTTGTCGAAGGACCTGTTTTTTCCTTGATTTTCGCCCGAAATTTGGTATAATACTCCCCAGTCCTTTAAGGACTGCACATCGCCCAGCAGGGCAAGGTCTCAGGTCCAACAAATAAACTATTAAAATTCGTTTATATCGATTATCCGTTTTCGTGCTTCGGATTTATCTCCGTAGACCATCTGCGCAGAAGGAAAAATCAATCAAAAATGAACAAAATATATAAAACAAAGCCAATTTTCAAAAATGCCAAAAATGTTTATAACGCCAGTGGAGACAATAATTAATAACAAAAAACTATGAACAGCCGACTTCGAAAACAAACCCAAACGAACCCAATTTCGCCCTGCACCCTACGCGGTGCCAGGGCAAAGTCAATCTTGTCCCGAGCGAAGTCGAGGGATCTAATCAGTAATAAATCCGAATGGGCCGGGCTTATGATTCATCTGTTACCAATAAGATGCCGGCTTTTCCTGTACCTTTTGGTCCCAGCCCCTGCCCTTTTTCTCGAACACAACCTTATCTTTGAATATTTTAATTACCTTCACGCCTTTTATTGTGTCCCCTTCGTGCACTATTTTATTATCAATAACAGCGGACGGCTTGTCCGGGCAGTAGAGTATGCCGGTTACCACCCCGTGTGTTACCTCAGGTTTAGGTTTTAGCAGGTTTTCTTTCAGCCGTTTTTCAAGCCGCTCTAACCCGGCAGTTAAAGCATACTGCTTTCGCTGTTCGAGTTTTACAACCTCCCACTCCAGGTTCGCCAATATTCGGCTCTTTCTCTCAGCTATCAGGCTTTGTGCTACGGCAAATCGCACAGGCGATTTTTTAATACTGTCTGCAAACTCACCGTCGTCTTTGATTTGCAGCATTCGATATTCAGAACTGTCGATGTTCAACACTGTTTTAGCTGCTTCAGCCTGTGCTGCAAGGCCGGCATAGACTGCCTTGTCAGCCACTTCGAGCAGTCTAATTTCTGATTCAGCACGCTGGTTTAGCTCGACGAGCTGGCCTTTGTAATAGTTTTCTATATTATGGCGCTGCTGTGAGATATATTTTTCTATATTTTCCAATTGCCACTGGTTTTGTTCTTCTTGTTCTGCCGCCTGACAGGGTACCAATATCAGCAGACAACCGACAATTAAGATTAGGTTTTTCATTTTGGCCTCCTTCTCCAAAGATTATTGCTGTTTAGTGCATTATATGAATTCTCAAGCTGCAAATCAAGAGAAATATAGCCAATTCGTGTGGTTCAGAACCGAAATTTTAGTTTTGGAGGATTTCGAGATTTTCAGGGTGAAGTCTTTGCAAGCCGGGTAACTGGTTTCGGCCCAGCCTGGCGTCAATTAAAACAGAGCTATCAAGATATTGCTCTTTAATAATAGTCCCGTGTGCTCGTAAGAAGCTTTGCATCCTGCCGTCCGCCTGACTGCTGCAGACTCGCAGCAAAATTTCATCGCCTCTATATTTTGCTGAGACATCTGCACTTAAGTGTTCCAGGCCAAGACCGCTCTTGGCCGAGACAGAAACGGCATCAGGAAAGAGCGTCTGCAGCATTTCAAGGTCGCCGATTTTTCTGACGAGGTCAACTTTATTGAGGACCTTCAAAATCGGCTTTTTGCCGCAGCCGATCTCGACTAAAACATTATCCACAGACTCAATCTGCCTGAGTACGTCAGGATTTGACGCATCAATGATGTGAAGAAGCAGGTCGGCATTGACAGTCTCTTCGAGCGTTGCCTTAAATGAGGCGACTAATTGATGAGGTAAATTTTTCACAAAACCGACTGTGTCGCTTATAAGGACTTCCACACCCTTGGCAGGCATCCATTTTCTTGTTCGCGTATCGAGAGTTGCAAAGAGCCGGTCCTCGACAAGAACGCCGGCGTTGGTAAGTGCGTTTAAGAGCGTGCTCTTGCCGGCATTGGTATAGCCGACGATGCAAATTTTGAACATTCCCTTTCGAGCATCAATCTCACGAATCCTGCGATTGTCAATATTCGCAAGCTCTCGCTTAAGGTCTCTGATTCGTTTAGAAACCAGACGTCGGTCGATTTCCAACTGCTGCTCACCCGGCCCTCTGGTGCCTATGGCGCCGACAACACCTGCAGTAGTTGCACCACCGGCACCTGCTACGCTGTCGAGGTGCGACCACATTCCGGTCAATCTCGGATAGGTATATTCAAGCTGAGCCAGCTCGACCTGAAGCTGGGCCTGTTTTGTCTTGGCTCTGGTAGCAAATATGTCCAGAATCAACTCGCTGCGGTCGAGGACTTTGATGTGGATAATCTCTTCAAGCTCACGAATCTGAGCCGGTGAAAGGTCGTTATCGAATATTATAACGTCGGCTTTGAACCGCTTGACTCGCTTGGCAAGCTGGTCGGCTTTACCTTTACCTATATATGTAGTCGGATTTATTGTCCGGATTTTCTGCTGAAATCTATCTACGACGACCGCCCCGGCACTCTCCGCCAGGGCCGTAAGCTCGATTAAATCGTCCCCATCGCTGTGACTGTGCGGTCCTGTGAACTCCTTACGGAGGACAGCGGCCACCAAAATGGCCCGTTCTTTCCTGACTTTCAGCGTCTGGCGTAATTTTTCCAATTAAAAAATGTCTCCAAAACCGCGTTTATTATGTATTTTAACATATTTGCTCATATTACTCAATAGGGCCTTAATATTCGGCAAATTCAAGAGCTTTTTAACTCAAAACCTTGCTTTTTCAGCCCAAAAAGCCTGTTTTCGCATAAAAAACCACCAGCAAAAGATTTTTGACTTGATAAGACATAAAATCCGACTTATATTAACGGCTCTCATTTTTTTTGACGAATTAAAAAACAGTGTTGTTTTTCCCGTTGTCTGGGATTTTTGAAGGGTTGAAAGGGTCCTTTTTTTATGATAAAAGTCAAGTCACGCACAGGTGAGTCGGTCCAGCAAATGATGAGACGCTTTAAGAAGCTGTGCGAAAAAGAGGGTTTAATCAGGGATATGAAGCGTAATGCCTACTACGAAAAACCCTCGGAAAAAAATCGTCGGCGTATGCGCAAGGCCCAGAGAGTTGCAAGCTACAATTACTAACAAAAATCCCTTCCACAAATTCCTGCTGCAATCACCAATTCTAAATTTAGACGGTTTTATTTCTGCACCGGCCAGAATACCGCATCGCCAAATTCATCATCCCACAACCGTGGTTTTCCTTCTTCATCGCGATAAACTTGTCCTCCGTTATCTTCGAAGTTAAGGCCGACGCTGTATAGCATGAAATTGTCACCCGTATTCTTATAAATCAAAGGCTTATCCGTATATGGGTCCATCGGCAGTTCCTTCAAATACCCGGCTGCAACCAGTTCTTCCAAATCATTCGGATACTTTTCTTTTTCCTTTTCATACCGTAATACTGCTAACACCGTCAATAGGCCTAATCTCGCCGTTTTGACCCGCCAGCCTAACTGTCCGAAACTGCCATATGCAGGACCAATCATTTTGAGTATAAAGCACTCTTTCCCAATTTCATTCCATTTTTTGGTAAGTCCTCTGGCATGCAACTGCCATGGAGTTTTTGCTATTAAATCCTTTGCCTCATGGAAATATTTATCAATTGTGTTTGTAACGTCTCTTCTGTCCGGGTAATCCCAGAGAAAAAATCCCGTTAGAGAGCTTTTCGCATCCTTAAACACAAGTGGTAAACCGTTTTTTAATACTCGTCCACCTCCCTTGCCGTCATCTGTAAAGCCACGCTGGACAAGGTCATACCATAATGCTTTTTCACCTTCCAGATTGATAATCACTGAATGTTTGGCGTAAATTTCTTCAAGTTCTTCTTGAACATTTTTCAAAACACCTCCCGGCACATCCACCTTCGCCAAAATCATAAAAGTGTTCCTGTGGGCGAGGGCTTCAATCCCAATACCAAACAACTGTTCGACCAATAAACCTTTGCCTTGTAGATGATTGGCAAATTTTTGTAGAACTATACATTCTTTCAACGCAGACTTTGTATCTACTCTGTATGCTTTATACCGAATTTGCCAAGTTAGCGCTTGAGCGATATTCTTATAGCCGGACAGCGGCTTTGTAGCATTTTGCAGCATGTTGCTTTCCATCAATTCGGCTTCATCGCCACAGTAAGTTGTCCAGCAATAGATTTTTTGGGAACCTTGTCTTAACATTTCAAATGCGGGCTGGTTGTCAGTGAGCCACTTCAATAGATATTTCATCTCCAAGTCATTAAAGTCACTTACTGGAACCAATATTTTTTTCTTAATGACTGCCGGGCATTCAACATATAATTTAATAGCCCGATCGTAATACGGCTTTGCATTTTCTATTTCTTCCTTGTTTGCCCTCACCAATTTGTTCAGCCAGTTGATATAGTTAACACTGATGGCCGGCGTGCCTATGGCCAGTGGAGCAAAACATATCAGAATATATAAGAAAACTATTCCAATAACTTGAAAACCTCGCACAAGAACTTTTTTCCAGATAGGTCGGCATCGCTTTTTGGCCCTGCGCAATAAAACACCGAGTAACTTCGCATCGCCGAACTGTTCGATTAGCCATTTGGCCTTTTGCTCTTTTTCTTCATCTGTTTTACAATCTCGCAATTCATCCTCGAAATGCGCCGCCAGCTCGGCTTGCACATCCAGCCGGACTTTTTTACGATACCGCATTTTCTTAATAACGAGTTTTATAAACTCCGCGGCACAAACGGGAAGATTTTGCAATTCACTTTCTTTCAGTTTCTTTGCCATTGTGAAGTTCTCGATAGAAAAGTTAAAAACGGCAATCCGTAATTTAGGCCGGCACAAATGCTCCGCCGAAGACAAGACTCAATCCTGCCTGCAGTTCTTTGAGTTGTTCCTTTTGCTTTGCAAGCTGGGATTTGCCTTTACTGGTGATGGAATAATACCGCCTCTTTCGGCCGGAGTTGGTTTTTTCCCACTTGCCCCTGATAAGCCTTTTCGCTTCGAGATTGTAGAGCAGAGGGTACAGCGTCCCTTTACCGAGCGTCAGGATTTCACCACTTCGCTGCTCGATTGCCCGGCTCAGTTCGTATCCGTACATTTGGCCGCGAGATAGAATCTCCAGGACAACAGCCGGTGCAATTCCTTTTAATAACTGAGTTTCAAATTTCATTATAGACTCCTAAAATTTTGCAAGTTTATGCTTTACTTTACCTTACATATTATGTTATACATACTATGCAATGTCAATCATAAATTTGAATAATTTAAAAAATTTTTTCAAGAATTTATTGTTGAGGTTAATCAGGCCAAATTTGCTTGCAAAAAGGCTGTTTCGTCATAAAATTAGTGAAAAATCTGCTCAAAAAGCTCTTTTTGACCTGGTTTTCTTAAATTGCCGATAGCATTGTAATTCGGAGCAGTGGCAGAGTGGTTGATCGCGACGGTCTTGAAAACCGTTTTACCCTTTGGGTAACGGGGGTTCGAATCCCTCCTGCTCCGTTGATTTTTTTGTGTGTCAAGTAAGGACAACCGATTATTTTCGTTACCTAACATACCTGTTTCTAAGGACATACTGCTTTCGACCGACTTTGGGTTTTTGTCCTGTTCGGAGCTTGCCCTGTTGTCAATCAAAGACGACTGGTTACTTATGGAGAAAGCATTTTTTGCAAGTTTTTTGTAAGCTGGTTTGTAAGCTATTTCGTCTGTATTTACATACATATCGTCAGTCCCACTTTTCATAGCAACGGCCTTTTGCTTATCATCTATCGCTGGCAAATCCGGTAGCTTCTCAAGTGCCGCTCTTTCATCGTGTAAGCCGATATGAGTGTAGGTGTCCATTGTTAATCCGATAGTGCTGTGTCGAGCTAATGACTGTGCAATTTTAGGTGATACTCCGCTTTGTGATAGATTACTGATAAACGTATGTCTCAGGGCGTGAAAATCTGCTACTCTGCCCGACTGGTCGATATAATCTATACCGGCTATCTCCAAGTCCTTACGAAACATATTTGCCGCCTTGTTTGGCTGAAAGTTAGCAAATACTTTTTCTTCTGTCTGCGTCTGTCTAAAAGTTTTTAACTGCTGAGCTATATCTGGCCGTAGAGGTAAAATGTCGTCTCTGCGATGTTTGCTGTAAGCTGCTAAAACCGTTACAGAGGGCTTAGAATCGCTCAGGTTAAACGATTGCCAAGTAAGAGATGCTAATTCACTTGCCCGAAGCCCTGTATTAACTGCCAGCGTGTAGAGAATTGCACGTTCTTTACTGGTCATATTGCTATGTTCTTGGCCTTTGAGTGTGCCTGTTATAAGCTGGTCTAACTCATCTATGCTTAACGCTCTGCGTGCGTGTCTAATATCAGTTTTAGGATTTTGGCCTTGTAGATATGCCAAAGGATTTTCAGTGGTTCTATTATCAGCTACAAGCCAACGACTAAATTGCTTTATGGCCTGCAAGTAAAAGTTAGAGCTACGAATTGATAATCCACTACGCCTACGCTCTCCAAGATAAATTTGCACTTTGGAAGCCGATATATCAGGGATAAAAATAAAACCACAATTTTCAATTACTGCTTTAGCCCTGTTATAAACCAAGCAGGCGTGTTTCTCTGTCGTCCCCTTGTTAATTAAGCTGGTCTTAAAATCGTCAAGGTGTTCGGCCAGAGGTCTTTTGCGGTGTTCTTTGTATTTGTCGATAATACCTGCCTCTGCAAGCTCCGTTTCTTTCTCTAACTTAGCTGCTAATTGAGCCGTAGCAACTTTATCTTTGAAACCCTTAACTCGTTTGCGTATTCCGTCTATACCCTTGTAGTCAATATACCAGTGTTGAGACTGCTTGCGGACTCGTTTACCGTCCTTATCTTTTACTGTATATTTCTGTCTGAATATGCTTGCCATTTTTCACCCTCTCATTTTTTTCTTTTCCAAAATCAGTTTAAGCCCTAATGTATCGGCCAGTTTAGAAGCAGTAGCTAACGTAATTCCCCTCTTGCCATTCATAAACCGGCATAAAACTGGCTGGGATACACCGGATTCTTTAGCAAGTTTGTAAATACTGTAACCACTTTTCTTAATGGCCATTCTAATCTGTTTTTCTAAATGCTTCATTATATAAAGTATAATCTTTTTACCGTGCTATGTCAAGTGGTATATATACCAAATTTTAACTATTTTGCAATAAATTTATATCTCGTTGCTTTGTTATCAGTATGCTTTTCCACTGGTATCAACACTTTATCAGCTACTAACATCTGCAACCACTTATTAGCCGTTGTAGGTGATACCCCTAATATACCAGCGGCACTACGACACGACAACCAAAATGGCTCATTGTTCTGTAATTGCTGAAGCTCATAGCAAACCTTGACAAGCAGCTTAATCTCCGTTATCTCGTAAAGTTTCTCAGCAGTAAGGATGTTTTTTGCGTTCAGTGCGTTTTGTGTTGCGGTTTTCAGCTTGTCTTCTCCTTTAGGATATTTAACCTTCGGCCAGCCATAAGCAAAATCAGCCCACGTTTCGTCAAACGATTTTGTCCCGATTGCCGGTAGTGCCTTTTCGTGCCAGAGCTTGACAAGTGGTTTCAACTGTCCGGCTTCGCATTTTTCAAACTTACTATACCCCTTTAGCCATCGACAATACTGAAAAATCAGGGAATTGCGATACCCTTGTTTATCGGGCAGTGTGCATTTTATAGCTTCGTTAATATACGATTGTGCTTCTCTGTCCAAATTCTCAAAAGCAAAAACCTCTTTACTAATTGCTTCTATATCTTCTATTTCTTCTATATCTTCTGTATCTTCTGTAAACTCCTCTAAATTCCAAGTCAAAGGGTCAAGCTCAGGTAGTTCTCCGTTAAGTGGAATTAGCCATTCATACGGCGATTTTGTATCAGGATGTAACGAAGGTGGGAGTATTGCGTATTTATTTTTAGCTAAAAGGTCGATTTTATTATATTTTTTGTTTTCACCCGATTTTGAGCGAAAGTAAACGTGCCTACCCCTTGATGTTTTAACAGTTGGCAGTTTTCCTGCAAGCTCAGGATACTTTCTGCTCCACCATTCATACGCCTGTATAGAATCAAAGTCGATAATCGCAAGCCCGCCAGAGACATCACCAACTATCACTGCAAGATTTTTATACTTACTATCATCAAACCATTTTTGTAAGTCAGATTCCGTTGGTCTGTTTGTCTGATACTTAGCCCACGTGAATCCCTTTGGTGGCTTTTTCTTAAAAGCAATAGGAATTAAAGACCACCCACGTTTGTAGTAACCAAGAGCTTGTTTTAACAGCATATTTCTACCCACAATTTTTCATATTTGAAACTGGTCAGACCTCAAAATTGTCATTTTCTAAGTCCTTTATTTACAATAAATTACAAAAGCCAAAATCACGTTAATTGTCGAGTCTTACAGATTATCTTTTCTTCTTTTTTCTCCACCACTCCCGTTGTCCCTGCCGCCTGTGTTTTTTTGAACACTTTTCACAATATCTATGTCTTGGTTTTAGAATCGCACCGCACTCACAATAGCGTGTTTTGTTGTTTCTTTTTGTATGATATTCTTTCAGACCGACTTGCTTAGCATAAGCAGAGTTTATTTTTTCACTGATTCCAAGTTCAACAGCAACGGGCAATACGGCTTTCTCAAAATAACTACACCGTTCTCCAATTTCTATGTTGCAATGATTACTAAATAAACAACCGCCGTAGTAATGGTCGTAATTTGCACAGCCGACAATGCCTTGTGAAAGGTCTCCTTTTAAGAATCTGATTAGTCCACAGCTTTTCATAATCCCCCCTTTAAGCGGATTTTCGCTGTTCAAATTCGTGTCTATCAGGACAGTCAAGAGAAATCCAGTTTTCAATATCAGACTGTCTCCACCTTACTGTATTATTGATTTTCACTGGTTTTGGGATTTTGCCACAGCTATTGAGCCGGAAAATTTGTCTTTTACTTAGACTCAGTATTCCAGCTACATCTTGTGCGGTTAAAAGATTCGTATTTGCCATTTTGTAAACCCTTTCAAAAAAGAAATAATAATTTATCTTTTACTATCTCTAAAGGGCTATAAACGGAGTGGCAATGCTACAAATCGTGTAGCGGGGAGAAAAATTTTACAAAATTTCTATAATTCCCAGTCGATTTTTTTATCCGGCGTATATATGCAGGATAGACCAGTGCGAATTGTATTTTTGAGGTATTGATAGAGGTCTTGTTTGTATGTCCCGATATTGTTAATCGCCCTACTTATAGCGTTACTAACTGCTTTACGTGCGGTTTCTCTTTCGTCAGGGAAATTATCAATCTGACTATTTGGTCTTGTAGCTTTTTTCAGATAATTCTCAATTTGCTCTTTTTCTTGTTCATTGTCAAGTTGTCCAATCTGTTTTCTACACGTTGTAATTGTTTCTCTGTCAACTACCTTTTGCTGCCCCCCTAAAGGTATATCGAAATCTGAATTAGCAAGCTGGGTTGCCGGTATTTCTTTGTGAGGATTTTGTAAAAGCTGATGTATATAAGACATTCCCTTGCTGTCTTCGATTATAGTTGCAGGTTTCTCAAGGCCAACAATCCAAAAGTGTCCCTCTCTCCTGAAAACATACTCTTTATCAAGGGACAACCGCTTAAAATTTTTAAGCAGAGCAACCATAATGCTTTTAAGGTCTGATACAAACTGCTTTGCCCTTTTCTCTTGTTCTCTATATTCGTCTTGTTGCCTCTCGTATTCATCCTGCAATGCACTTCCCATTGCGTCATCATCATAACAGCTATCGTCTTCGTAGTCCCACCCCATAGTCAATTCCCCCTTGACTTTTGTATAATTTCAGGCCAATTTCCGATAGGTATTTCGTTAAAAGTTTCCGCTCTCAGTTTTACTCCGACTTTTTTGCCTATCCCTACCATTTTCGGAAGGAAGTTCTCGATGTCGTCTTCAAGCTGTAACATTGCATCACCTTTGATACCACTTGAGCCGTCTATATACTGCATAAAGCGTTCGTATATGGACTTGAATCGTTCAAAATCTGCTTGTGAGCATATTTCGTTATCTGTATTTTCACTCATAGCTTTATTTTTTTATCGGCAGTTAGATTGACCTGTATAAGTGATTATTCCGCTAATAGCTTCTGGCAGGGGTAAAAAAAATCCCAAAATCTGTAAAAAATCGGATACGGCATATCTACCACCGTTAGTAGCTTTCAAAATCCCTGCTACCACCCATACCCTTGTTAAGTAAGCCCTTTAATGAGCCGATAATCAGAAAAAGCGATAAATCCCTTTAAGTAGAGGCAATAATTGATTACACGGCGGGCTTAAGAATCTATAACTCTTTGTAATACAAAAGATTAAGTTCGGGGTGGATTATGAAAACAAATTCAACGGTTTTCAATGTCATAGTAATTTTGCTTGTTGGAGTTGTATGCTACTACAGTAGCGGGAATTTTAAGCTGTTATATAGGTGTATCAAAGGGGGAAATTCTCAAAAGCCAACACAGACCGCTATTGAAAAAGAACACTCAGCCGCTCCTCAAGTGGCCTCAAAACAAACAGAAACAGAAGAGTCCAAAATAGATAGCCAAAAGGTTCTGTCAGGTCAGCCAAATTATACAAGTAGGTTAGATGTTCCAAAAAGAGAGCAAGATGAGCCACTTTCAACAGGTCGTGGAATAGATACGCCTTCGGTTAATCCTGTTACACAAAAGGTCATTTTACCTTCACCGCCAGAGGGCGCTTTGGAACTTTTTGAATTCTACTACAAACTATATCAGGATAGAGCTAAGGCACAGTATGAAATAGATATGTCTAATGCCGGAGACAATAAAACTTTACAAAGTCTTGCCCAGCAAAGATATACTCTTAATATGGCTAAAATTAACTCTTGGCAAAATGAAATAGAAGGGAAGTTTAGAATTATTGATGAAGCTGATGTTCTTAATTGGGATGAAAAAGAGTATGTCAGAAATCGTATTATAAATAAAGCGGGAAACTCCATTCCCCTAAACTCTGCTGAAGAAACGCAAGAGATGAAGAACCGACTTAGCGAAGTTGAACGGCAACAGAGGCAGCAACAGGTAGAATTTACTCAACAGCAACCTATCGAGAAGATAGAACGTGCCAATCAAGAGTTTGACCAACATATGAAAGAATTTTCTCAAAAGCAAGAACAAGAAAGGCGACAGCGAGAGCTTACGAACAGACTTGATGATATTGAACAGCAACAGCGTTGGAACAATATGGAGTGTGATAATAAGCGTGATAATTGGCAGTCGAAATACAATTATATGGAAAACAAATGGCAGTATGCTCCTTCAGATTCACAGTTAAAATATAATCCCCTTGACAGGTCTTGGCAGTATGTTCCCTCTCATTGATTACTTAAATAAACAACGCTGGTCAGCTACTATGGGAGAGACCGGAAGCAAAAATATCAAGAACCATAGAAATTTTCAGATGGGGTATCGACCACCTTACATAGTTTTGTTTTTCGGGGCTACCACCCACCAAGAGGTATGAAAATCGAGTAAATTACAGATTACTTTAAAGCCGACAATAACTATCAGGAGAAATACCTTATGCCAGAGAACACCGCACAAAAAGACACTAAATGGCTTATCACTTGTGGCTTATTAACCCTGTGTTGTTTTCTGCTTACCGCTATCCTGCTAACCATTCATAAAAACAACCAAAATGGACGATACGCACTGCACGTTAAGACTAATAGTGGTATTTACATACTTGATACAAAGACCAGCCACGTTTGGCTTCGAGTGGGACAAAGCTATGTTGATTTTGGAACGACTGAAAAACCAACTTATGAGAGACGCAAATTAGATATATTTGACCTAATCTCACCAGACTGATTTCGTTCTGTGTCAGTGGCTTCTATGAGTATCAGCAGCTTTAACCAGTGCCTTTATTGCTTGCTTGATATGTTCCGGCAGGTCAGGCCAAACAGCTATTATCTCCGCTAAATCATCGGGCAGTTTTTGCTCTTGATTTACAGTCGGTTTTGGGCTATTTTCTGTTTTCGTTTGTAAGCTGGTTTGTAAGCTATTGTTTTGTGAATCTGTAAGTCTATGTTTATCTTGAAGTTGTGAATTTTGAGAAACGGTCTTGAAAACCGTTTTACCCTTTGGGTAACGGGGGTTCGAATCCCTCCTGCTCCGTTCTTCGCTTCGCTACGAACGGCAGGCCGTTATGAGTTCGCGAATAAAGGAGCATAGCAACACCGATGCTGCCGTAGACGACTTTGATATCGTATAGCTTCGAGTCGAGGATTTTTACAGGGGCTGTCTAAAGTATCCTTCTCTATTTTTTAGGATAAGATGCCGCCTGCTTCAAGAACAAATAATACAGCTTTCCCTCCTGATAGGTTTGTCCTGCAAGCTCACCGGCCATATCTCCCACACCAATATAGACGTCGCAGCGCCCGGGTGCACGGATTGCACCACCTGTATCCTGATCGAGCATAAAACCGCTATAAGGCCGTAGGATAACGTTGCCGGCCTCATCCCAGGGCAGGATAGTGGATATGAAGGCTAAACAGCCGCGTGGAAAGATTGATTTGTCTGTGGCGATGGTTCTCATCGGTGTTACCGGTTCATTCAAACTGCCGCGGGGGTTTGCTTCCTGCATACCGAAAAAGATGAATCTCGGATTCAAGCGGGTATATCTCAACACCTCATCGGGATGTTCCTTGAAGTACTTTATAATTGTGGCAAGGCTCAGTTTCGAGCCGGGTATCTTGCCGTCGTTCACCAAAGCCTGCGAAACACTTTTATACTCATGGCCGTTATGTGCAACATAACCTACCGTCACCAACTTGTCGTCCGGCAGTCTTATTTTTGCTGAGCCTTGTATGTGTGCTATGTAGGCCTCGAACGGGTCGCTGAGCCAGACTAATTCTTTGCCTCTAAGCATCATTGCATCTTCGATAACGGCTCGCTGAGGGTATGGTATTATGCTACCGTCAGTCATACGTCGTCCGAGTATTTCACCTTTTGCGTCTTTAACTAAATTGTCCGGCTGTTTATACAGAGGGTATTTGAAACGGTCGCCGGCCTCTAAAGAACCTTCGAAAATTGGTGTATAATAACCGGTGAAAAGTACCGTGCCGTGGTTATCACAGCCCACCGACATATAAACATCAAATTTGTCCCTAATGGCGGCGTCCAAATCCGCGCCTTTCAAGCCCGAAGCCAGCAGCGCTGAGAATTCTTTTAAGCTGTCCACTGCCATTTGATGACTTATATCGCCGACCGGAAAGAATCCTTTACTTGACGGCTTGCTGAGGTAATTGAGACTTCTTTCTATAGCCGGCTTTAGACCTTCGATGTTGAAACAGGCCAAGGTAAAGTCGGGAATTTCCGACGGATTTGTTATTTTACGCAGTGCCGGTTGTCCGGGCAGCAGAGGCTTATCGTATTGTGGTGCAACAACCTTTTTCAGGGGTGCTTTGCAACCGATTATGACGGTTGTTGCTAACAATAGTAAATGAAGCAAAAACCTGGTCTTCATAATTCGAACTCCGATATCGTAATAATCTACAACCTCACATTTAATTCAACCATATAAGCCGATTTGAGCGGATTTCTCTTAAGGAGGCTCAGCGCCGCAATCCTACGGTTTTCATATTAGCCCCTTATGATTTATATTTATATTCTTAAATGCCTTTAATATTAACCGACCGTCCCACTCGGCGTTTTCTGCTGAGTATCTTACGTCCTTTTTTGGTTCGCATCCGAGCCCTGAAACCGCTCTTTCGTCGTTTTTTAATTTTACTCTTACGATGGTTCTCCATAGTTCTTTCCTATATTAGACCCTTTTAAAATTATCTGTGAACCATTATAACGTTGTTTGATTTCGTTTCAAGCTGCTTGATTACGAATCGTTTGCGCTCAGGATAAATATCTGACGGGGTCCTGCTGATAAAACTGCTTTAACTCGTTATAAAGCTGCGGATGAATCTCTTTCAGTTCTTTGGGTTTTTCAAAAAAGAATTCCGTAATAACTGCGAAAAACTCCGCAGGGTTGGTTGCACCGTATTTATTTAAAAAAGTCTGCTGATGTCGAGCGGCTGCCTGCCTGAGCTTTTTGTAATCCCTTTGCAACACACGAGCCCACGCAATATAGCTTGAGCTGTTTTTCAGAACGACCGTTCCGTCTCTTTTACCGCCGGAGCTTTCGATTTGATGTGCGAACTCGTGAAATACGACATTGTGACCGTCGTTAACATCAGCGGCACCGTGTCTTACGTCGTCCCAAGATAGAACAACTGAACCGCGACGCCACGATTCCCCCAGAAGCACTTGTGGAGCTTCAGACACTACCCCGCCGGGCAGATGTTCGGCTCGGCGCACTACAAAAGCCTGCGGATATACCAGTATCGTAGAAAGCCCCGGATAATAATCGGTTTTTCGATGCAGAAGAAGTACGCACGCCTGCGCGGCAATAGTGACCTTTATTTCATCGGTTATCTTAAGTCCGCGACAGCCCTCGAACCGCTTTTCGCCGACGAATACAAGTATATGGCGCCTAAGTTCGACCTGGTCATTTGGCGGTAGCCTTCTGTATAAAGGCACGTTCTTTTCGATAATCCTTAACCAGCCCTGGGGAAATTCCCTGTCAGCAAGCCGTTTCCGTCGCCGTTTCTTAAGCCAGAACATATAATCAGCTTTCTTTTTTTGCGGAATATACACCGTAATATTTTAATATGTGATTTTAACAAAAACGGAAGAATAGCACAGCAACTTGTGTCGAAAACAGGTTTTTTTTCTGTAAGTTATGTTAATTGTAGAAGAAAAAGCGGCAATCCAGCTACGGCAGATTTGAATGGATAATCGAAATACCTTATACTAAAAAACAGGTATGCATATTGATTCATATCAATTCGGCAGAATTGTTATTGAGGGCAAAAGCTACAGCAGCGATTGTATAATCCTCGGTGGCTCTGTAAGGCCAGATTGGTGGCGAAAACAGGGCCATCTATTATCTGCTGAAGATATCGAAATTGTCTTATCAGCCAGGCCCTCTGTCCTGGTGGTTGGCTGTGGGTCATCAGGGTTGATGAAAATATCAGAGCAGACACAGCAGATTCTTCAAAAGCAAAATATAAGGTTAGAGGCACTGGATACTTACAAAGCCGTTATAAAGTTTAACGAGCTTTCACAAGGGGGTGTAGATGTTGCCGCAGCCCTGCATTTGACCTGTTAAGGTGTTGTTTGCAGAAAGGCTATTTTTGAGAATTTTCTTCTGGTTTTGTTACCTCGCCGGTCATAGGGACAAATCGGACGGGCATAACATTTTTTTTACTGATATTGCCCTTTTGGTCCTTGGTTATCAAGACAAGATACTGAAATCCGAATTGGTTTTCCACCGGCAAAATCATCCTTCCGCCCGGTTTTAACTGCTCTAATAAGGGCGGGGGTATTTTCCCGGCTGCCGCTGTGCCGATGATGGCGTCAAATGGTGCTTTATCCGGCCAGCCGAAATATCCATCGCCGGCCTTGACAAAAACGTTCGGATAACCTAATTCTTTCAGTTTCTCTTCAGCTTGTTTAGCAAGCCCTTCGACAATCTCGATGGTATAGACCTCGGCGGCAATCTCTGCGCAGACCGCCGCCTGATAGCCGGAGCCGGTGCCTATCTCTAATACCTTCGAGTCCGGTTTCAGCTCCAGCGCCTCCGTCATAAACGCAACGATATATGGCTGGCTTATGGTCTGCTCGAAACCTATTGGAAGCGGATGGTCGGCATAGGCGAATTGCTGCTCGCGCTCTCTGACGAATGCGTGCCGCGGCACAACTCGCATCGCCTTTAAAACATTCGGGTCACGGACGTCCCTGGCCTGAATCTGTGTCACAACCATTTCTTCCCGCTCTTTAATGCGTTGGGCAAAAGCCGGATGCTTATGTTCGGGACGGAGCACTTTTTTTTCTTCGGCTTTTGATTTGTTTGCATCTGCCGGCAATTGATTCGGTTCAGCAAAGACGACTGCAAGAAAAACAAATGCTGTCAGTGAAAACAGGGCAACATGCATCCATTTTTTAAACAATTTCAAAAACTTTGCACTCATTCTGCCACCAATCCTTATTTATAATCTGCATAGAGAGCAATTTAGATGTAAGAGTATATTAATTATCCTCCAATTCTTTCCAAACGCAAGCCGGAAATTTTCCTGTTTGCCCTACATTAAACCTATTTTTAGCCGATATAACCGGCAAACTTTTGCAAAAAAAGGCCTTGTCGCCTGCACAAAACAACCGTATAATTACGATATATTCTTGACAAGTTAAAATAATCAATCATCAATAGTAAATAGAAAATAATTGATGCGGGTGTAGCTCAGTGGTAGAGCGTCACGTTGCCAACGTGGCTGTCGTGGGTTCAAGTCCCATCACCCGCTTTAAGGATTGTTTCATAAAGGATTACGAGGATATAGTATCGGCGAGTTACCGGCTAAATGTAGTTTGGCACTGGTCGCCGATATGTTGAAAAAGATGCTGAAATCCGGCTAAGGAAAGTTGTTTTCCTGATGCCTTTTTTGTTTATTATCCCAATTGTTGCGAAGACATAATCGTTTAGGAGCAGTGAGATGGCCGAAGAAGAACAACAATCTACAGCATTGAAGAACACGGTAACAATCGAAGAAGCCGGGCCTTGCAAGAAGCGGGTCTCTATAGAAGTTCCGGAGGAGACAGTAAAAAACGCTACCGATGAGCAGTATGAAACTTTACGTAAGGAAGCGTTAGTGCCGGGCTTTAGAAAAGGGCGGGTGCCTCACCGGCTTCTGGAAAAAAGGTTCGGCAAAGAAACAACAGAGCAAATCAAGCTGAAATTATTGGCTGAGGCAAGCGATACAGCCCTTAAGGACAATAAGCTGGATGTTCTTCGCGAGCCGGATATTGATTTTGAAAAGATAGAAATACCGGCTGAAGGACCGTTAAAGTTTGACTTCGAGGTCGAGGTGCGGCCCGAGTTTGAATTGCCTGAGCTTGAGGGAATCCCTGTCGAAAAACGGAAACTGGAAGTTACAGACGAGCAAATCGATAAAGAAATTGAGCAGTTACAAAAATGGTCTGGTATATGGACGCCGCGGGATAGCGGAAAAATTGAGCTCGACGACCAGGTAATAGCCGACGTGGTACTAAAGGCCGAGGGCCTCGAGGAAGAGCAGAAGCTTGATAATATCGAGATATATGTGAGGCAGAACGGTTTTGTCGGGGCGATTCCTGTAGAGAAACTCGATAAGCTCCTTGTGGGCGCCAAGTTCGGGGATGCTGTGCAAACAAGTGTAGATGTACCAAAAACGTATTTTAAAGAGGATTATCGCGGTAAAAAGGTAGATATTCGGATTACCGTCAAAGAAGCAAAATGGTTAAAAGCTGCTGAGTTGGACGAGAATTTCTTTAAAAGATTCGGCGTCAAAGACGAAAACGAGCTGCGGGAGAAACTACGGGATAGTCTGCAAAGCAGGCTGGAGCAGCAGGCACAGGGCGAGATGGCCAAGCAGATTTACAAATATATGCTCGATAATACCGAATTTGACCTGCCTACGGATGTAGTCGCAGAACAATCGACGGCGTTGCTGCAAAGACAGTATTCCAATCTGATGATGCGCGGATTGAGCCGTGAGCAGATCGAGGTGCAGATGGAACAGCTACGGGCAGGTAGTGAACAACAGGCCAAAGAACAGCTACAGACGTTCTTCATTATGGCTAAAGTTGCCGAGAAGCTCGATATTGACGTCAGCGAAGAGGAGATTAACGGCCAAATCGCACAATTGGCTGTTCAACGGGGGCAGCGGCCCGAAAGGATGAGAGAAGAAATGGTGCGCGACGGCTCGCTGGCGCAATTCAGATTACAGGTCAGGGAAGATAAATGCATCGCCAAATTGCTCGAATCAGCAAAAATAACGGAAATCAAACCCGAAAAGAAAACGAAAAAAGCCGAGAAATCAGCGAAGAAAACAGCTAAAAAGGCAGCTACTGCAGAAGAAAAACGGTCTCAAAAGCGCGAAACAACAGCCCAAAAAAGAAAACCAAAGGGCAAAAAAATCCGATAAGATATTTTGGGTATCGATAATCAATCGTATGAAGGAAGTAATAAAGGAAGTAATCAATGTTTATTGAACATCCCGAAAGAAAGATTTTGGAACACCTGGAAGTATATGACCAATACGGCCCGCCAGGCCAGTATCAGCGATACCGACAGATGAGTCTCGATGATATGCTGCTGGAGAACCGAATCGTGTTTCTGATAGGAGAAATATCATACGCCAGGGCGGCTGAAGTTATTATGAAGATGCTGTATTTAGATAATCTCAAAAGAAACAGCGAAATCAGCCTATATATCAATTCTCCGGGCGGCAGTGTCGATGATACGATGGCTATTTATGACACTATACGCTTTGTCGGCTCTTCTGTTGCGACCTATTGTATCGGCAGGGCTCAGTCCGGAGGTGCTGTTATATTGGCGGCGGGCACAAAGGGCAAACGCTTCGCTCTTCCGCACGCTAAAGTTATGCTGCATCAGGTATGGGGTGGGGTTAGCGGCCAGGCGGCGGATATCAAAATCCAGGCGGAGGAAATACTTAAAGCCAAAACTATGATAAACGAGATTCTGGCGAAACACACCGGCCAGGCGATTGATAAAATCGCCGCAGAGACCGAAAGAGACAGATATATGACCGCAGATGAAGCTAAGGAATACGGCCTTATCGACGAGGTGCTCCACGAAGGAAATGAAGACAAGAAAAACAAAAGTAAAAAGTAAAAACACAATACGAGATACGAGAGAGATATGACGATTAATCAAAATTTAGTGCCGATAGTAATTGAAAAAAGCGGGCGAACCGAACGTGCTTACGATATTTATTCCAGACTGCTCAAGGATAGAATAGTGTTTCTGGGCGGTGTAATTAATGACGATACGGCAAATTTAATTATCGCCCAGATGCTGTTCCTGAGCAACGAAGATAATAAGACAGATATCCATTTTTATATCAATTCGGCGGGCGGTTTAATCACAGCGGGGCTTGCCATATATGATACGATGCGGTTTCTGCGATGTGATGTGGCGACTTATTGCGTCGGACAGGCGGCAAGTATGGCGGCAGTATTGCTGACGGGCGGCACAGCCGGCAAGCGGTTCATTTTGGCCAACAGCAGGGTGCTTTTGCATCAGCCGTTAATCTCGGGAGTACTGGAAGGGCCTGCTACCGATTTGGATATCGAGGCAAAAGAAATATTGCGGCAACGCGCCAGGCTTTATAATATCCTTGCTGAACATACAGGCCAAAGCCCGGAAAAAGTGGAAAAGGATTGCGACCGAAATCTCTGGCTGGAGGCAGAGGAAGCAATCAACTATGGATTGGTCGATAGAATACTGCAGAAAGCGCCCGAAATCGTTAGGAACCAAGAGTAGCCCGCTTAAAAAGCCCAGATTGAAAGGTTTATACAAGTGAGAACAATAACCATCATCCTGGCCGGATGCCTGCTTGCCATTACCGCTGGCTGTGACAGTAACAACCTTACAAAAGAGGTCAAGACGCTCAGGCAGGAAAAAGCGGAGCTGGAAAGCCAAATCGAGCAATCTAAATCAGAGGTCGAACAATTAAAAAAACAGGTGCATACCCTCTCCAATCTGCCGGCAGAGGCCCAACTTGAGTACTTTTACGACCTGCAAAAAATCAGGATTACCAGATACACCAATCTTTATGACAAAGACGACGACGGCAAAAAAGAACAGTTGCTTGTTTACATACAGCCAATCGATGAAGAAGGAGATATAGTAAAGGCGAGCGGTTCTGTGGATGTCGAGCTCTGGGACCTGAATAAAGATAACGGCGAAGCTCAGCTCTGCCAGTGGCATATAACGCCAAGCCAGCTCAAAAAGCTCTGGTGTGCTACTCTGATAACCATTAATTACAGATTGCCTTTTGACACAGATGATAAAATCAACGGCGACGAGGAGGCGCTGGTAGTCAAAGTAACTTTCACTGATTATTTGAGCGGGAAAGTTTTTAAAGAGCAAAGAATAATACGGCCACTTTAGAAATGCAATCTTAAAATGGGGATTTGGGCAAGATTTTGGAATTAGAAATCGTGAATGTAGTGGCTTCATATTGGGTTTGTTTGGGTTTGTTTTAGAAATCGGCTGTTCATCGGTTTTTGTTATTAATTATTGTCTTAACTGGCGTTATAAGCATTTTTGGCATCTGAAAAATTGGCTTTGTTTTATTTATTGTGTTCATTTTTGATTGATTTTCCTTTCGGCGCAGACGGAGAGCAGACACCAGACGACAGACTCAAGACACCAGACGGCAGACTCAAGACACAAGACGGCAGACTCAAGACACAAGACTCCAGACGCCGGACTAAAAATGCTCCAAACAAGTTTTAATAGCTGATAGTTATTTCACTAAATTGCCTCCTTTTCAAACTCCGCCGGAGGCGGAAAAATACCTCCTTCTACAATAGGAGGTACCCGCGCGTTTGATGCGAAAAATCGAGGATTTTTTGGAAACAAAAATCTTGCAAGTCGTTGTGTATTAAGGAGTTAAAAAAATTTGAAAAAATTTAGTTTTACTCAGCAGGTACCCCCGTTTTTGATTGATTTTACTCCGCTCAATCGCCGCGGGGACTTTTTTACCTAATTGCTGGTGCTGCCGGAGGTCACCCGCCAAAGGCGGAGAGGATAGAAAATCAAAAGTATATTAGTATGTACGTATATGCATATATACTAATGTCATGATCTAATGAGCAGGGATTTTTGTTGCGTGGGATTTGAGAGAGGCGGTTCACTATGTGGCAATGCCATATAGCGCGAGAAGGTTCAGAGGGTTTTTAAGTTAGAGATTTGAGAATCGTGGAAGTCGTGAACTAACCGATGCGCAGTGCTGCCGGAGGCCGCAACGAGGAAACATACGGTTAGTATGCCGGATGCATACGAAAAAACAAGTATCCGAGCAGAAGGCAACAATAGCAAATCAGCCCTACTCAGGTGTCACGTAGACTTATTATTTTTTACGTTTGCTTAAAACCACCGCGCCAAGGCCGAGAAGAAAGAAAGTGGAAAGTTCAGGAACAGTGTAGACAAAACCGTGGTAGTCGCCGAAGTCATCAGAGTATGCACCAACAATATTGCTGCCATCTATGCCGTATACTAGTGTAAAATTTGCCCTAGGCTTATCGAGAGCGATCCAAATTGACTGGTCATAGAGAAAACCGTGATAACCAGAAGCATCAAAGTACGTGCCTACAATATTGTTGCTAGAGACGCCGAGTGCATATGTGCCTGTTGCTCCAGACATATTTAGAGAGTTCCATATTGACCCGTCGTAGAGATAACCATGATCACCAGAAGCATCAGAGAACGTGCCAACAATATTGCCTCCGTCGATATCGGCTGCATCAGTCCAATCTGCCCCTGGTTTATCGAGGGTGAACCATGTCGCCCCATCATAAAGAAAACCATGTAAGCCAGAAACATCAGAGTACGCACCAAGAATATTGCTGCCATCTATGCCGAATACTTGTGTAAAATTTGCCCCTGGCTTATCGATAATTTCCCATGTTGCCCCATCATAGAGGAAGCTATAGTTGCCAGAAACATCAGAGTACTCACCAACGATAATGCCGTTATCTATGCAAAGTGCACGAGTATCAGTTGCTCCGGGCTTATCGATGTTTTTCCATGTTAGCCCATTATAGAGAAAGCCGTGTAAACCAGAAGCATCGGAGTAGGTACCGACAATATTGCTACCATCTATGTCATATACTAATGTAAAATCTGCTCCCGGCACGTCGAGTGTAGCCCAAGTGCCCGCCCTTGTGTCGCCCGTTACCACCAAAAATAATGACACTAAACAAATTGTACTTAATTTTAGACACGTATCTCTTTTCATATTATTTCCCTTAGGTCTTTTGCCCTCAGTCAAAAGCGATCTAAATTATATTTTTTTGTGTTGGAGAGAGTCAAGGAAAATAAGGGCTACAGACGGGCAGTTGAAGGTCAGAGGAATGACAAAAGAAATAAACCCGCTGGACAAACCGGTGGGCTTTCGGATGGAGTAAGTTTTCCTCATGTTTGCAACCCCAGGTGAAACAATCCCTCGGCAGGCCGAGGGGCTAAACGGGGTACAAACCTGTAACATAGGTTACAGAACATACCAAGTACATGGGTAACAGTTAATGGCTATAATGGCCTTCAAAAACTGGAGGCCA
>CAZCIR010000037.1:0-24383 GCA_964499145.1 uncultured Pirellulales bacterium
TAATTGTTCCATTGGTCCAAATTTCCAGAATCAGCTTGTCATAATTGGTTCGCTGCCCCACGCGGGTGTCTTCAGTCGTGTAGCGAACCCTTGTAACCGGTGAATATACCGCATCGACTAATATTCTTCCGATTTCCTGCTCAAATCTATCGGCGACGGCGATTCGTTCTGAAGCCGGTAAATAACCACGGCCCTTCTCAACTACCATTTCCATTTCATAATTTACATCTTCCGTCAAAGTGGCTAACACCAAATCTTTGTTTATCAATTCTATAGCCGGGTCTGCAATTATATCAGCAGCCGTTATCACTCCGGCTTTGTTCGCCGACACTTTCATTACCTTCGGACCTTCGCCCTGGAGCCGAATAATAAGATTCTTGATATTCAAAACTATTTCGGTGACATCCTCCATTATGCCCTGCATCGAGGTAAATTCATGGTCGGCACCGGTCACCTTAATGGAAGTTACAGCACTGCCTTCCAGAGACGAAAGTAATACGCGTCTTAAGCTGTTCCCGACAGTGGTTCCAAAACCACGTTCGAAAGGCTCGATGAAGAATCGGCCATATTTATCGCTCGATACCATTGTATCTCGCTCAACATGAGTCGGCAGCTCCAAACCACGCCATGTAACTCGCATATGTACCTCCTTACAATAACGTCTATTAACAATTCGCTATTGACCAGCAAAATTTAAAAAATCAAAAATAGCCACTCGAGAGAAACCCCAAACACCTTATCCGGTGTGCAGGAGCCTTCTTCAAATGCTACCTTGAACAAAACTCAACAATCAACTGCTCCTGAACAGGAATCTGAATATCATCCCTTGTGGGTAGTGCAACAACCGTAGCTTCGGGCTTTTCACTATCCAACTGCAACCAACTCTGTGTTGTAAAGTTTGGGTTACTTTCCAATTGCTGTTTTATCCTCTTTTTACCTTTTTCGGAATCCCTGACTGTTATCTTGTCACCGATCCCTATAATATAATCGTTGATACTAACCCTGCGTCCTTTCACATAAATATAGCCGTGTGTAATCAATTGTCTGGCAGCTTTTCGCGAAGGCGCGAAATTCAGCTTATACAGCACATTATCCAAACGCCTCTCCAACAACTGCAGCAGAATTTCGCCGGTATTACCCTTCATCCGCTCTGCTTCGTGGAAATACTTCATAAACTGTCGCTCCAAAAGGCCATAATACCTTTTGACTTTTTGCTTTTCACGCAACCGAACAGCATATTCGCTTGTTCTGCCTCTGTGCCAGCCGTGCATGCCCGGCCCCAAATTACGCTGCTTTTTTTCGACCGGACACTTGGCCGTCTCACACCTGACGCCCTTGAGCATCAGCTTCATTGCCTCACGACGGCAATACTTACAGGATGAACCAAGATAACGTCCCATTTTTCTATCTATCTCCAAAAACATTCGCCGGTTATCTCATTTTGCAACCAGACCACAAAATGAAAATATGTTCCGGCACCTTTTGCTTTATACTCGTCTTCGCTTCGGCGGTCGACAACCATTATGCGGAAGCGGTGTGACATCTTCTATCGATGAGATGCGCAATCCAGCCTGCTGCAGAGCTGAAATGGCAGCTTCACGACCCGAACCAGGCCCCTTAACCCTAATTTCAATCTCGCGCACACCATTACGCATAGCAGTACCGGCACAACGCTGCGCAGCCTGCTGAGCGGCAAAAGGAGTGCTTTTGCGCGAACCTTTGAAACCAACAGAACCCGCTGAACCCGAGCAAATCGTGTCACCATTCGGGTCCGTAATAGTAATCAATGTATTGTTGAACGTCGCCTTTATGTGCACTACAGCCCTGGCGACATTCTTCTTAACTTTTCGTTTTGCACCCGCTGGCATTATTAGAACTATCTCCAAATAACAAAACTATCAATTTTAAGCTGCGAAATCGAACCATTATCGCTGCTCTTTCACGCCCTTCTTGCCTGCCACTGTCTTTCTTGGGCCTTTGCGAGTTCGTGCATTACTCTGAGTGTGCTGGCCCCGAACAGGCAAACCTTTCCTGTGTCGAATGCCTCTATAACAGCCTATATCGCGCAATCGAGCGATATCTTGCGAGGTCTGCCTGCGAAGCTGACCTCCCACGACGTAATTGTGGTCGATAATCTGAGTTATCCTGCTCAGCTCGTCTTCGCTGAGTTTTCCGGCCCTGGTGCTTTTTTCAATCTTGGCCTCTTTCAAAATCATTTCCGAAGTATGCCGACCTATACCATAAACATAAGTCAATGAAATCCATATGGATTTGTCATTAGGAATATCAACACCTACTATACGGGGCATATCAGCTCCTTTTCGTTATCCGGCGCGATGAAACAAATCAACCCTGGCGTTGCTTGTGTCTGGGATTGGTACAAATCACCCGCACAACGCCTTTGCGACGAACAACCTTACAATTTTCACATATACGTTTTACAGAACTTCTAACCTTCATTTTTTACAATCTACTTTCACACCTTATATCTCATTCAGAACGCACTTTCCAGCTGCCGTTCTGCGAGGGTCCCTTTAATTTCGCAGAATTATTCGGCCTCTATTCAGATCATACGGTGACATTTCAACCGTAACGGTATCACCCGGCAAAATCCGAATAAAATGCATTCGCATCTTACCTGAAACATGTGCCAAAATCCTGTGGCCGTTTTCCAATTCCACATTAAACATTGCATTCGGCAACGCATCAATCACTGTGGCCTGCAATCTTATTGCGCCCTTTCCTGCCATAGGCATCTCCCGAAGCCAAAAGCTGGAAACTTTCGAATTCAATACGCCTGAGACGTATCAAAGCTCTGCAGTTTCGCTTTGAGTTTTTCTGCTTTCACCATTTTACAGTCAGAACCTCACAACCATTTTTCACTATTGCAATTGTATGCTCAAAATGAGCCGAGCATTTTCCATCCTTTGTTACCACTGCCCATCCGTCTTTCAGTGTTCGCACATCACTGGTTCCGGCATTAATCATCGGCTCCACTGCCAAGACCATACCCTCAGTCAGCATAATATCACATCTGAGCAACTCATCATTGACAAAGTTGGGCACTCTCGGCTCTTCATGCATTTTTTTACCAATGCCGTGTCCGACAAAATCCTTAACCACCGAAAAGCCGGCTGATTCAGCACAATCCTGCATTTCAGCGGCTATACTACTCCACTTGACACCCGGTTTCGCTCGAGCTATTGCGATATCGAGAATATGCTTAGTCACATCTACAAGTCTACGTTTATCCTCAGAAATCCGGCCAACAGCGACCGTAACAGCGGCATCTCCACAATAGCCCTCGAGTCTGGCGCCAAAATCAATGCTCAGGATGTCACCGTCCTTAAGTATAACGGTCTCAGAAGGAATTCCATGGACGACCTGCTCATTTATAGAAGCGCAAATGCAGGCTGGAAATGGAACGCGAGCATAAGGACTGCGTACACCCTTAAATAAAGCCACCGCCCCGGCCTGGGCTGTAATCTGCGAAGCTATGCTGTCCAACCAGGCAGTAGTTACTCCCGGCTCTGCAACCTCTTGTAATTTTGAAAGAACATCGGCTACAACAGCACCTGCTTTACGAATCAGCTCAATTTCTCTCTGGCTGCGTAGCGTTATAGCCATTTAATTTCTTCGCCCTTTGGCGAGAATATCCAAATTCTCAAACAATAAAGCGCCTACCTTATCGACATCTTTGTTAGCATCAATATCATAAACAGTGTTGTTCTTTCTATAGTAATCCACCACCGGTTTCGTCTGCCGGTGGTATGTCTTAAGCCGATTCGTAACCACTTCAAGACTATCGTCCGGTCTCTGAATGAGCGTGGTGCCATCGTTATCACATATTCCTTCGACCTTCGGCCTTAGGTTTTCAATGTGATAAACCGCACCACACTTAGGGCAGCTTCTTCTGCCGGTCATTCGCTGAGCTACCATCCGATCATCTACCTTCAAATTCAAAACAGCATCTATTCTTTTGCCGTTACAAGCCAACGATTTGTCAAGTCTGTCGGCCTGATTAACGGTCCTAGGAAAACCATCCAGTACGAAACCTGCCTGCGATGTTTTTTTAATCGCATCAGTCATCATTTCAACTATTACATCATCCGGCACAAGCTCACCTGAATCCATATACTTTTGGGCTTTTTTACCCAGTGCGCTTCCTGCAGCCCTTTCCTGTCGTAAGATGTCTCCACTGGATAAATGGAGCAGACCATATTTTTCAACAATGCGCTTACACTGCGTTCCTTTGCCTGCTCCCGGAGCACCCAATAAAACTATCCTCACGCATGAGCTCCTTTAATTCTGCCTGTTTCACTAAAACCATCGTAGCTGCGCATCAAGAGGTTGGCCTCGATTTTCTGCACCATATCCAGCGAGACACTCACAACTATCAATAAGCCGGTGCCGCCCAGGAAAGTTGCTATTCTCCAATCAACTCCTAATAATATTGTAACCACCGATGGTACAACGGCAATTATGGCTAAGAATGCGGCCCCAAAATAAGTGATTCTGGTCATCACCTTTTCCAAATAGTCAGCAGTTCTGCGTCCCGGTCGAAGTCCCGGGATGAAGCTACCTGAATCCCGCAAATTTTTGGCCATTTCCTTCGGCTGAAACTGTATAGTTGTCCAGAAATAAGCGAATAAAAATATCAATAACATATACAAGACATTATAAGTATAAGCACCCGGCCCCAAAGCATTCTGCAAGCTCTGAAGAAATACCGAATTTGGGAACCTGTTTGCCAACTGGCCGATAACTATCGGAGGGAACATCATAAAACTCGATGCGAAAATTATCGGCATCACTCCACCGTGATTGACCCGAAGCGGCAGATAATGCCTTTGACCACCATACATCCTACGACCACGCATCTGTTTTGCCTGCTGAATAGGTATTCGGCGTTGGCCCTGAGTTATTAGTATGGCTCCCGCAACAACAAACACAAACGCAACAATCAGGAATAATACCTTTGCCGGACCTATGGTTCCGGGCGGCGCACCAACTCTAAAGTCAATATTCTGCCAAAGCATATGGACTGCCCAGGGCATTCTGTCGATAATGCCTGCCATAATTATCAAACTGATACCATTACCTATGCCGTATTCGTCTATCTGCTCGCCGAGCCACATCAGAAAGATGGTGCCAGCCGTCATACTAACAACGCCCATTATCATAGCCTGAGTGTACATACCGGCATAGATATAGGCCCCCAACCCAAACATCCTCATATACATTATCGACTGAAAAACACATACCGGCACCGTCAGGTAGCGTGTGTACTCCTGTATCTTCTTATAGCCAGTTTGGCCCTCCTGGCGCAATTTTTTCAAGGCGGGAACAACCTCGGCCAGCAGCATAAGGAAAATCGATGACATAATATAAGGCATAATTCCCAGACCAAACAAGCTACTGTGGCTCAAGGTTCCACCTGTGAACATCTGGAGATATTCAGCAGCTCTGCCTAAAGGACTATCTGAATCCCTTGTGTCGGCGGCGGCTTCCAACTTCGACTGATCAAAACACGGCGTAGGGATATGGAAACCAATCCTGTATATCATCAGCAACGCCAAAGTAAAAAGAACCTTGTTGCGCAAGTCCGGGATCCTGAATATGTTAAATACCGCTCCAAGCATTTTTATATTCGCCGCTAATCTCTCACTTTTATAACAATTAACATCAGTTACTCTATTATTTTCGCTGTGCCGCCGGAAGCCACAATCTTCTGCTCTGCGGTTTTGCTAAATTTATGAGCCGTTACCCACAATCTTTTTGTCAGCTCACCATCACCAAGAATTTTGACTTTATTCCTGAGGCTGTCAATCAGTCCGGCATTGGATAACTGTTCCACACCAACGTTGGCACCCTCGTCAAATCTCTCCAACTGCGATACGTTAACAATTTTGTAGCGTGTTTCGAATTTGAAATTGCTAAATCCACGTTTGGGCAATCGCCTAAACAAAGGCATCTGCCCACCTTCATAAAGTGATACGGAAAAAGCACCCGCCCTGCTGCCGCTACCTTTGTGGCCTCGTCCGCAGGTTTTACCATGGCCGGTACCGGTTCCTCTACCAACACGTTTGCGGGCTTTACGCCCACCTGCGACAGAAGTTATTTCGAAATTTAACATTTAAATTATCACCACCTTTTCACAGCTTCGATTTCCACACCACGAAGAGACTCAACCGCTTCTTTACTGCGCAACTTCAACAATGCACCCAACGTAGCCTTGACAACATTTTTAGCGGAGGTGCTTCCATAAACCTTTGTAAGTACATCCTGCACACCGGAGAATTCGAGCACCGCTCGAGCACTTGAGCCGGCGATAACCCCTGTGCCGGGACTGGCTGGAACCAATGTTATCTTTGTTGCTCCGTATTTTCCGCTGACCTGGTACGGAATCGTTCGGCCAACCAGAGCTATCCTGTGCAAAGATTTCCTGGCATCTTTTATACCTTTCTCGACGGCTGACGGGACTTCATTAGCCTTACCATAACCGACACCCACCGAGCCTGCACGGTCACCAACTACAACCAGCGCCGCAAAACTGAACCGTCGGCCTCCTTTGACCACTTTGGCACAGCGAAATACTTTTACGACCGTATCTTCCAACGTCTGTTCTTCCTGGGTAGACAGTTTAACTTCACTGGAAGGCCGCACCAAAGGTACGACACCCTTCTGCGGGATCTCACTTCCAACAGGATTAGCTGATTCTGCTGTCAATTCTTTTCTCCAGACTTAACTCTGTTCTTTAAAAAACCAATCCGGTTTTTCTCGCCGCCTCGGCAAGAGCTTCGACTCTGCCATGAAACTTATAGCGGTTTCTATCAAAGCAAATGCACTTAATGCCAACACTCATCGCCTGCTTTGCGAGCACTTCACCTACGATTTGAGCGGCTTTTTTGTCACCACCGTGGGGCAATTGGTCCCGCAGGGCTTTTGCTCTTGAGCTTGCAGAAACAAGTGTCGCCCCTGCAATATCATCCATAATCTGGGCATAGATATGTCTGTTAGAGCGAAATATCGACAAACGCGGCCTGTCCGACGAGCCAAAGACCTTTTTTCTCACGCCGTATTTACGCCTGAGGGCTGCCCTTTTTGTCCCATCAATTCCCATAAAACTAAACCTGATTACATTGTTCCTGTAGCGAAAGCCTTGCCGACTTTGCGTTTGACGTATTCGCCGGCATAACGGATACCTTTGCCTTTATAGGGTTCCGGCGGCTTTATCCTTCTTATATCCGCAGCAAATTGTCCCAGCAGCTGCTTGTCCATCCCCAAAAACGTAAACCTGGCGGGGACTTCGTCGCCTTTGGTTGCAGCAGTCTCAATGTTCACCTTTATACCTTTCGGTATTGGCCTTTCCACCGGATGGCAAAAGCCAACTTGCACAATCAGCTTGCCCCCTTGTTCTTTAACATTATAACCGGTGCCGTACATCCGCATCTTCCTTTCAAAACCTTTGCTGACGCCGATTATCATATTGGCAATCAAGGAGCGCATTGTGCCGTGCAACTGCCTGTCCCGGCTAACTTCAGGATGTTCATTTTCAACCAATACTTTTCCTGCGGAACTGTCGATTTTTATTTTTATCCGGGGGTGACAGTCCAACTGCAAGCTGCCGAGCGGCCCTGAAACCTTTATAAAGGAGCCGCTTTGCTCGACCTTTACCCCTTCAGGGATAATAACTGGTTTTCTGCCGATACGACTCATTAACTCACCGTACAAAGTATCTCGCCGCCAACATTGTCCCTGCGGCAGTTTCTATCACTCATTACCCCTTTATTTGTCGTAACAATCGCTATACCGTAACCGGCCAAAACATGCGGTAATCGGTCAGCAGGCAAATAGACTCTTCTGCCGGGTTTACTTGCTCTTGCTATCTCACTAATAGCAGGCTGGCCGTTCTGGTCATACTTCAGGATAATCCTCAGTATTCCCTGTTTGCCATCGTCGATTCGGCTGAAATCTTCGATGTAACCTTCCTGCTTAAGCACAGCCGCTATACCTTCACAGATATTCGACGTCTTAATGTTAACCTCGGTCTTATCTACCCGGATGGCATTGCGAATTCTCGTCAGCATATCAGCTATTGGGTCACTGGCGCTCATAATCGTATTCCAATCAATCTCCAACTACCAACTGGCTTTTTTCACTCCCGGGATTTTCCCTTCGTTGGCTAAAGTTCTAAAACAAATGCGGCAAATTTTGAATTTGCGATAAACAGCTTTGCTTCTTCCACAAAGCTGACAACGCGAATATTGCCTGACTCGAAACTTTTGTTTCTTTTTTGCTTTATTTTCCAGCGCTTTAGTCGACACTTACATCTCCAAAACAATCGTTTGCCTTCAAACAATTACTAAATACTACAGTCACGGCGTTGCTGACTCTTTGAATGGCATACCAAAAAGCGACAGCATTTTCCTTGCTTCTTCATCGGTCTCGGCCGTGGTTATAAAAGTTATGTTCATACCCTGCTGAAACTCGACCTTTGCAGGATTGATTTCCGGAAAAACACTCTGTTCAGCTAATCCCATCGAGTAATTGCCTCTGCCGTCAAAGCTTTTTGGGCTAAGGCCCCGAAAATCCCTTACTCGCGGGATTGCAAGACTAATTAGTCTATCCATAAATTCATACATTCGCTCGTGGCGAATAGTCACCTTCAAACCAATTTCGTTACCTTCACGAAGTTTGAAGTTCGAGACGCTTTTTTTAGCTTTACACACGACCGGCATTTGGCCGGTAATCATCATCAGCTCATTTTTGGCAAGTTCCAGAAATTTTTTGTCCTGCGTGGCTCTACCCACCCCCATAGAGACAACTATCTTTTCCATCCGCGGCACAGCCATAGGGTTTTTGTAGCCAAACTCACCGGCCAACTCCGGAACTATCTTGGACTTATATAAATCCTTCAAACGTGCCATCTCGTATCCCGTTTTAGGCTTTATTAGCCTTTTTAACAACGCCAATTTCATTACCATCGGCTGCAAGACGTTGTTTACTTCCATCAGCGTTTATCTGATAACGAACCCTACTGCCTTTTGAGCTTTTTGGATTCACCGGCAAGACGTTGCTTATATGTATCGGTTGCTCGATGTCAATACGACCTCCCTGCGGATTTCTGCGTGAAGGCCGAACGTGCTTTTTCGCTATATTGTGTCCCTGAACTACTATGCTTTCCTTCTCAGGTATGACACGCAACACCTTACCGGTAGCACCCTTATGGTCACCTGTTATAATCTCAACCATATCACCTTTTTTTATATGTAAGGCCATCCTTAAATTTCGTATTTCCTTTTACACAACAATAATCAACTTATTCAGACTACCTCGCTCGCAAGCGAAATAATTTTCATATAGTTTTTTTCACGAAGCTCACGGGCAACCGCACCAAAAATCCTTGTCCCTATGGGATTGCCCTCATTATCAATCATAACAGCGGCATTGCTGTCGAATCTTACATAGCTGCCGTCAGTGCGCTTCAAAGGGCTTGTGGTTCGTATAATAACACATTTATGCACTTTCTTATCATCCAGCTGACAGGTCGGAAGCGATTTCTTGATAGCAACACAGACAATATCGCCCACACCGGCTATAGGGCGTCTGAACTTTCCCCTCGACCCACCTTTGCCAAGAACCCTGATGCACAACGCCAACTTAACACCCGAGTTGTCGGCTATATCCAACATTGTTTCCTGCTGAATCACGTTATTTCCCGTTTCTTATATCTGGGTTACTGCTGCTGAACTGCTTTTTCCAAAACTCTTATAAGACGCCAGCTCTTAGTTTTGCTATAGGGCCTACACTCAACCACCTCAACGATATCACCAACACCAGCCTGATTACGTTCATCATGGACTGCGAGCTTTGTTCTACGCCTCACGTATTTGCCGTACTCCGGATGCCTGACCTTGAAATCAACGGCAATTTTGATGCTTTTATCACCGCTGTTGCTTACTACCAAGCCGGTTACAGTTTTTAATTTCTTATCCTGCATCTTCATTTTCCAACCACTGCCATTCTTGCTTTCGCAAGAAAACAGGGGGCAAACCATCACCTGTTTTCACCCAGCCCCTTTGAGGGGCGGGGTTCACGCATTATCGTTTTAATCCTTGCAATATCACGTCTGACATTAATTAAGGCTTTAGAGTTCTCCAGCTTCTCCGTAACCGACTGCGAGCGCAAATCAAACAAATGCCTCTGCAGTTCCTCAAGCTTGTCTCTAAGCTCATCCGGACCCATTTCACGATACTGCTGGGCTTTCATCTCGTACTTTCCCTTTTATAAAGGTTACCGTTTTACCACTTATTGCAAAATGGCAACCCTATAATGAATGTCTTCGCTTAATAAACCTGCATCTAATCGACATTTTATTAGCAACTCTGCCCAATGCCTGCTTTGCGACGTTCTCGGTTACTCCACCGACTTCAAAGCAAACCTGTCCCGGTCTGACCCTGGCGACCCAAAATGCGGGCTCACCCTTACCCTTGCCCATTCGCGTCTCCAACGGCTTGGCACTTACCGGCTTGTGTGGAAATATCCTAAGATAAACCTTTCCTTCACGATGCAGGAAATGGGTTGCCGCAACCCGACCGGCTTCAATCTGCTTGGCACTTATCCAACTGGTTTCCAGTGCCTGCAAGCCGTATTCACCAAACGCTACGAAATTGCCTCGACAGGCTTTGCCTTTCATTTTGCCGCGCTGGCTCTTACGGTATTTTACCCTTTTCGGCATCGTTGCCATTTTTCAGATCCCTGCAGATTAACTACTAATTAATGATTATTGACTTCTCCGGGTTTTTCGTGTTCTTTGGGTTCTCCTTGACTAGATTCCTCCTTAGGTTTGGCAGCGCTTTGGCCGTCTTGTGCCGTTGCAGCTTTAGTCCGGCTCCTGAAACTGCGGCCTGCGTCAATGCGCCTCGGTGGACGACGCCGGCGACTCTGCCTCGGCTCAATTTCCTCACCAAATTTGCCTCTATAAATCCAAACTTTAATACCAATTGCTCCGTATGTTGTTCTGGATGTTGCCGTGGCGTAATCTACATCAGCATCCAGGGTCTGTAGCGGAATACTACCGAGTTTCTGCGTCTCCTTACGCGCCATTTCTGAGCCTGCCAACCGTCCTGAGCAGATAACCTTAACTCCTTTGGCGCCTGCGTTCATCGCCGACTCGCAAAACTGTTTCATCGTACGTCTAAACGAGGCCCGCTTACTTAGCTGCTCGGCAATTGCTTCAGCCACCAAAACAGCATTAAGGTCCGGCTCTTTTATCTCGATAACATTGACGCCCATCTTCCGACCCGTTATCTCCTCAAGCTCTTCTCGCAACTTGTCGACTTCACCACCTCTGGGACCAATGACTATACCGGGCCGAGCACTGTGCAGTGTTACTTTCACTTCATTACGTGTTCGGACGATTTCAATCTTCGCCACCGCGCCCTTGGGCATCTGACGGTTAAATTTCCTGTCAATATACCGGCGTATCTTCTGGTCCTCGACAAGAAAATCACCGTAATCGTTCTTGGAAGCAAACCATGTGCTTTGCCACCCACGCGTTATTCCCGTTCTAAAACCTATTGGCGATGTTTTCTGGCCCATAATTTCATATCTCGTATCCGGCGTTTCGTATTATAACAAGCCGAATACAATTCATACTTCTCCCGCTTTTGTTACTGTTATATGTATGTGACAGGCCCTTTGGTTAATTGGATGCGCTTTACCTCTATCTTTCGGTATCCATCTTTTTGTATCAATACGCCGCCCTGCATCGTCAACACGAGCCTCGTTGATATAGAGGTTATCAACGTCAGCTTGTTGCTCATCGGCATCGGCCACGGCGCTTTTTAGAACTTTGTTAACCATTTCTGCAGCTCGTTTTCTTGTGAACTTTAAAATATCCATTGCGTCCTGAACTCTTCGGCCGACTATCAATTCTGTAACCAATCTAACCTTACGAGCAGAAACCGGAGCAAAGCGATAAGACGAACACCAATCAACCAAATCATTTAACTCGACAGATAAGGCAGTTGCCAGACGACGAATATCATCCCTGCGTGGTATAGGCTTAAAAAGGCCTTTCTGCCAGTTTTTAACAGCCGACGCTGCTTTTGCCTTATTCAATCCGCCTCTGACAAGCTGGCCGGCCAACTGCTCTATGCCCATCTGTCGTTGTTCGCAAAGCTTTTTTAACTTATCAGCACTTAACATATCGTATCTCGACCATCTCCTGGCGCTTTACTGCTATGTTGCTGTTGCTATTTTCTTGCTCGAATGTCCTCTAAAAATCCTCGTAGGTGAAAATTCGCCCAGCTTATGACCAACCATATCCTCGGTAACGAAAACCTTATGAAAAACTTTACCATTGTGGACCATAAAGGTAAAACCAACGAATTCGGGAATTATCGTGCATCTTCTCGCCCAGGTTTTTATCGGCTCATGAGAGCCGGATTCAACTCGCTTGTTGACCTTGGCAAAAAGCTTCCCATCAACATATGGCCCCTTTTTAAGAGATCTTCCCATTCGAATTTACTCAACCTTCAAACTTCAATAATTACGCTACGAATTGAAAACGTCCTCTTTTTCGTCTTCTAATAATCCTTTTATTACTTGGATTTCGTGGATTTCTCGTTTTCCCACCTTTTGCCAGCACGCCGGTAGGTGAGCAGGGATGCCGTCCGCCATTTGCCCGGCCTTCGCCACCGCCCATCGGGTGCGAAACCGGATTTTGTGCCTTGCCTCTGACATGAGGCCTTCGACCGTGGTAACGTGTTCGTCCCGCTTTACCCCAGCTGATATTCTGGTAGTCGGGATTACTCAGTTGGCCAATTGTGGCCCTGCATTCTTTGCGAACCATCCGCATTTCACCACTTGGCAAAAGGATGGTAACCCAGTTACCTTCTTTCGCCACGATTTTTGCAGCACTGCCGGCACCTCGAACTAACTTTCCGCCCGACCCTGCGGTCATTTCAATATTATGAATCTCAAGGCTGGCAGGAATTGCCACCAGCGGCATTGCATTACCAATCTTAGGTTCACAATCAGAACCACTTTCCACCCGGTCGCCAACCTTTATACCCAGCGGCGCCAATATATATCTTTTTTCACCATCGGCGTAGTGCAGCAACGATATATAACAATTCCTGTTCGGGTCATACTCAACCGTCGCCACCCTGGCCGGGATACCATCCTTGTCGCGATTAAAGTCGATAACACGGTAAATCTTTTTCGCCCCGCCTCCTCTGAACCGCACCATCGTCTTGCCGCTGTGATTTCTGCCGCCCGCCTTCTTTATGCGGACGCAAAGTGACTTGGCCGGCCTATCGGTAGTCAACTCGGCAAAATCGTTGACCGAACTGTTTCTCCGTCCCGGACTCGTCGGATTGTAAACTCGAATACCCATAATTATTGCTCCATACGCTTGTTGTTTTTAGAACAAATCTATGTGATAATCCGGTTCCAAAAACACAACGGCTTTTTTCCAACTCGCTGTCACACCGGAATTTCTGCCTCTGCGGCGGTATTTGCCTCTGCGATTAGCCGTTCTAACCTTGCTCACCTTAACGCTGTATATTTTTTCAACAGCGTTTCTTATCTGGGTTTTATTGGCCCTTTTATTCACCTCAAAGGAGTATGCACTTTTTACATTCGCAAAGTGCATCCCCTGCTCTGTAATCAAAGGCCTAATTATTATATTAAGGTCGTTAAGCATTCGCCGTTAATTCTCACTGCTCTGGTTTCTCTTCAAGAGGGACAAAAACGCCTCATGAGTTATCAGTATTTTACGGTGGTTGCATATATCACCAGCGTTTAATTCAGCCACGGGCATAACAACCACCCCAGGAATGTTTCTGGCTGATTTATAAAGATTGCTGTCATAGCCTTTAATCGTCACCAGGCAACCTCTCTCAATTTTCAAATTACCTAAGACATTCATAAAATCGCTGGTGCGCGGCTTTTCAAATTTCAGCTCATCAACCACCACAATATTGTTTCTCAAAAGTTTTGCCAAAATCGCCGAGTCTCTGGCTAATACTCTCTGCTTCTTGGGCATACGTTTGCCGAAATCTCTAGCGATTTTGGCAAAAGTAACACCGCCGCCTACTCGTTTGCCCGTCCTAATTGTTCCTGCCCGGGCGTTGCCAGTGTGCTTTTGCGCAAACAGTTTTCTTGTCGAGCCTTCAACCATTCCTCTGCTTTTCGTCGCGGCAGTTCCAACACGCTTGTTGGCGTGGTACATAACGATTGCCTGCTTAAGCAAGGGATATCTAACCGAGCCACCAAGAAGTGACTCGTCGACTTTTAAGACGTCGACTTCCTGACCCTCTTTGTTGTAAACAGACAAATCAATCATTTCCGAATTCCATTCTCCAAATATATCAGGCTTTTCTAGCGCTGTGGACTATAACATAACCGCCGGAGGGGCCTGGTACACAACCTTTGACCACTAATAAATTTTTCTCTTCATCTATCACCACCAGGCTATGGTTTTTTTCTGTCACTCTGTGGTTACCCAGATGTCCCGCCATTTTCTTGCCTTTTTTGGGGCTCCCACCGTGACCACAGTCGCTGGCAAAACCTCCGATTGAGCCAGGCGCTCTATGTTTTCGTTCCGTACCGTGCGAGGCGGGGAAACCGTGAAAACCGTACCGTTTCATCACTCCGGCAAAACCTTTGCCCTTGCTTGTACCTACAACATCAACGAATTTATCTTTCCCAAAGACCGAAACTGTAAGAGAGTCTCCGACTTTATACTCCGGTTCGGTATCGTTCGGCAGACGCATCTCTTTGACGAATTTCTTCGGCACTGAACCGGCCTTCTGGGTATGTCCAGTTTGCGGATTCTTTCTGCGCGACGGTTTTACATCGTTATACCCCAGTTGAACGGCGTTGTAGCCATCTATTTCCGTCGTTTTGACCTGCATAACAGTGCAAGGACCGGCTTGTAGTACTGTAACAGGCAGCAATTTGTCCCCTTCGTCATACATCTGAGTCATCCCTATTTTTTTACCCAGCAACATTGCCATTATCTCGTACCTCAGGCTTTAATCTTCACAAAGACGCCGGCCGGTACCACCAAACGGTTCAACACCTCAACCGTTCGTGCGTTAGCTTCGTGAATATCTATCAGGCGCTTGTGAGTCCTCAACTCAAACTGCTCACGCGATTTTTTATCAATATGGGGACTTCGCAAAACAGTGTATCTTTCAATCCGCGTAGGCAACGGCACCGGACCACTGACACGGGCATTGGTCCTTCTGGCGTGCTCTACTATCTCTTTGGCAGATGCATCAAGAGCTCTGTGGTCGTAGGATTCCATTTTAATTCTTATCTTTTCAGTTTCGGTAGGCACAGTTTTCCTTCCCGTTTCCGATAAGCCGCCTTTTTACTTCAAATTCCTAATCTGAAAACTTGTAAAAACCTTAAATATTACATACTCATAAACAAAATGCAACACAATTATTCCGGGACCCCGCAAAACGGAGACCCCCAGCATATAGTCCTTCTGCTATTCACCAAATACATCCTGGTTTGATTTTGGCAGGAAAGGCATTTCTTATCGGACTGCTTTTAGCTGCATACCCGACCCAGCTACGTCACGGAGTACGCTGTGATGAGCGACTAGAAACACGACACCCAGCCAATAAATTCGCCTTCCTTAAAGAATTTCGGGTTCTGACCGATTACGGCCCTGCCAAAACCACTCATCAGTTTTGGCGTTCCCCTTAACAAAATAATTAACAAACCATCCCTGACCACATCATTACAGATATGTAACAGCCCGACTCGTAAACGCAAAACCAATCCCTGGTTATGCTCGCTACGGCTGAAAACGAACGATAGTACTACATAAATCTGTCTTTATCAAATAAAATATCGAAAAAATTCTGTCTAAGAACACAAAAATATAAGGTATCTTCACAAAATAATCTGCCTTGCAATCTGTTCCGGCACCTTTTCATAGCTTAACGGCTCCATAGTAAAGGTTCCCCGGCCAGACGTGGCACTTCTAATATCGCTGGAATATCCAAACATCTCAGCTAAGGGTACCTTGGCATCAATTACCCGCATATTTCCATGCACGCGACAATCCATAATTAAACCCCTTTTTCCGAGCAAATTGCCCTGTACTGCCCCCAAATTGGCCTCCGGCACAACTACTTGAAGCCACATTACCGGCTCAAGTAAAACCGGTTCCGCATCTTTACACGCCTTTTCCACTGCCACTATGGCAGCTTGCTCAAAAGCCAAATCCGAAGAATCCACTGAATGAGATGAGCCGTCTAAGAGCGTAACTCTAACTCCCACAACAGGAAAACCCGCCAATACACCACTGCCCAAAGCATCCTTTACCCCCCTTTCCACTGCAGCAAAGTACTCCCTCGGTACCGCATTGGAAACCACCCTGCTCTCAAATTCAACATCGCGGCAAAAATGGCCATCCTCCGTCAACAGTGGCTCAACCTCCAAAACCACATGTCCATATTGGCCACGACCGCCCGTTTGACGCACAAACTTACCCACTGCTTTAGATGATCTGGTAATAGCCTCCTTATAGGCAACCCTTGGCTTGCCAACCCTGACATTTACGCCTCTGTCCCTTACCAGCTTGTGCTGGAGTATCTCCAAATGCAACTCGCCCATTCCACGAATGATTGTCTGGCCTGTTTCATTATCTATTTTGCATTCAAAAGTTGGGTCTTCACGTCTCAAATCCGCCAAGGCATCTGCCAGTTTTGCCGCCTCTGTGCCGGTTTTGGGCTCTATTGACATACTAATAACCGTTTCCGGGAATGTAATACTCGGTAAACAAACGGGATTTTTGGGGTCGCAAATTGTATCGCCCGTAAGCGTTTCCTTTAACCCTACAACTGCGACAATATCACCAGCAGCAGCTATGTCTAAAATTTTTCGCTCGTCAGCGTGCATTTCAAATATCCTGGTAATATTTTCTCGTTTGTTGCGATTTACATTTAAGACCCTCGTGCCGGGCTTTAACTTGCCCTGATAAATTCTTAGAAAGTACAAATCGCCGTGCACATCGCCAGTAACCTTAAATGCAAGAGCAACAAGACTGGCATTTCGGTCACATTTAATCGATATTTCTTTACTTTTATCTTTACCTTTACCAGCCGGTCTGTGTCCAACTATATCAGGCCTATCCAATGGAGAAGGCAAATACGCCACAACACCATCAAGCAGCTTTTGCACACCAATATATTTCAAGGCTGAACCAACAAATACCGGATGAAGCTCGCCGGCTAAAGTTGCGTATCTTATCGCTTTATTAATCACCTCAACATCGATTGGCTTATCATGAACGTAAGCGTCCATCAGCTCTTCGTCGTATTCAGCTGCAAGCTCAATCATCTGTTTTCTTTGCCGCTCCGCGGTTTGTCGCAATTCGTCAGGAATTTCAGTTTCTTCAAAGGTCGCACCCAGTTCTTCTGTCCTATAGAAAAGCGCCTGCATCTTTATAAGGTCTATTATTCCGGCAAAAGAATCTTCTGCTCCGATAGGGAGCTGCAAACAAACAAGATTAGCAAGGAGTTTATCACGAATGCTTTTGACCGTCATCTCGAAGTCGGCGCCGACTTTGTCCATCTTGTTCACGAAGCAAAGACAAGGCAAAGCATATTTTTGTCCCTGTCTCCAGACCGTCTCACTCTGAGCCTGCACACCTTCACTACCGTCAAATACGGCTACAGCGCCATCGAGAACACGCAAAGACCGTTCGACCTCAGCGGTAAAGTCAATGTGGCCGGGTGTATCGATAAGGTTAATTTCAAAATCCTTCCAGGGACATTTCGTTGCGGCACTTGTTATAGTAATACCCCTTTTCTGCTCCTCTTCCATATAGTCCATAACCGCGGTGCCGTCGTGGACTTCACCCATCTTGTAGGTCTTGCCTGTATAATAGAGTATGCGCTCGGTTACCGTTGTCTTGCCGGCATCGATATGAGCCATAATTCCGATATTGCGTAATTGTTCCAATTTGTTCATTTTTTATTGTGGCACGGCCGTCCTGGCCGCGCTTTCACTCGTCTCGGCTAAACGCCGAGCCGTAGCCGGACACTGCTAATACGAATAAAAAAATCCCGCACCCATTGAGCTTAGGCTCACGCCTAACAGGTGCGGGCTTGAAATTACCAGGCGAAGTGAGCAAATGCCTTGTTGGCCTCAGCCATTCTGTGTACATTCTCGCGGGTGGTCATTGCACCGCCGTGCCTATTATAAGCATCCATCAATTCAGAAGCCAACCGCTCACAAAAGGCAGAGCCTTTCTTGCTCCTGGCCGATTGTACTATCCACCGAAACGCAAGCGACTGCTGGCGCTTGGGTCTTACCTGCATTGGAATCTGATAACTGGCCCCTCCGATACGTTTGCTGCGGACTTCAAGTAGTGGTTTTACATTATTAATGGCGGTCTCGAATACCTCAAGGGCCCGAGGGACGGAGGATGAGTCACGAGGGGCGTCTGTCGTCCGTTGTTCGTTGTCCTTCATTTTTTTTTCTATGATATCCATAGCATCGTAAAAAACTCTCTGTGAGACGCTTTTTTTGCCGTCCAACATCACAGTGTTAATAAACTTTGATACCAATTTGCTCTTATATAGAGGGTCCGGCTTTAACTGCCGACCCGAAGCAGTAAATTTTTTCGCCATAATTTGGTCCTTAATACTGCGTGATTTACGGTTCCTCAGCCGAACCACGATTCACTATTTCGGCACTTTTGCACCGTATTTACTTCTACCCTGCTTGCGTCCGGCCACGCCGGCACAGTCAAGCACACCACGAACGACATGATACCGAACACCCGGCAAATCCCTGACTCGGCCTCCACGAATTACAACTGTGCTGTGCTCCTGCAGGTTGTGATCGATACCCGGTATGTAAACTGTAACTTCCTTGCCATTGGTCAGTCTGACACGAGCGATTTTCCGCAAAGCGGAGTTCGGCTTTTTGGGCGTTTGAGTCCTTACAATCAAACATACGCCTCTTTTCTGCGGTGAGCCGCTGATTTCAGATACTCTTTTTCGTCCCTTCGACTTTGCTCTCGACCTTCTGACCAACTGGTTTATAGTAGGCATAATTCACCTTTTCTTATATTTACAAAATCAAAATACAAAATTAAGGAAGTCAGTACGGTAAAGCTATGATTCCAAAATTTTGATTTCTTTTAATTGATTCCCAAAGCTTCCTTAATAGCGGCATCTGCCTTGGCCTCAGTCTTTTCAACCTCTTCAATATCTGCAAATTCCTTCGGCAGCGGTGCCTCGGCAAGATGTTTGACCTTAATCTCAAAATGTGGCTTGAAAGCTGTGCCAGCCGGTATCAGATGGCCAAGTATCACGTTTTCCTTCAAGCCCAGAAGGTTATCTATCTTAGCAGACAACGAAGCGGCAGTCAAGACCTTGGTTGTTTCCTGGAAACTGGCTGCTGCGATGAAGCTCTCGGACTGCAGCGAAGCTTTTGTTATTCCCAAAAGCAATGTCTTGGCGGTTGCGGGTCTCGGCTTTTTGCCTTTTGCCGGCGTGCCGCCGATTGCTTCAACCTTTTCATTCCTTGCAGCAAGCTCGTCACTGCTGATAACCTGACCTTCCTGCAAATCGGTGACATCTCCAAGGCTGGTTACCCTGACACTATTGGCTAATCTCTCATTCTCTCTTCGGAACTGGAACTTATCGACGACCTCGCCCGGCAGGAACGAGCTGTCACCAACAGATTCAATCTCAACTTTGCGCAGCATTTGAGAGCAGATAATTTCAATGTGTTTGTCATTGATATTTACATTTTGCGAACGATAGACATTTTGAATCTCTGCAATTAAATATCTCTGCAATGCCTCTTCACCTTTAATTCGCAGAATATCATGCGGAACCAACGGTCCGTCTGTCAATGTGTCACCGGCTTCTGCCATATCTCCTGTGTGGACATTCAGGTGTCTATCACGCGGAATGTGGTGTTCCTTCTCCATTCCGGATTCAGAGCGAATTATAACTGTCATTTTGCCTTTGCGTTTATCACTTCGCAACTCGACCCGGCCCGAGATTTCCGCCATTGCAGCAGGGTCTTTGGGTTTGCGTGCTTCAAATACCTCAGTAACTCTCGGCAGTCCTCCTGTGATGTCCTGGGTGCCGGTAGCCGCTCTGGGTTGATGAGCGAGCAACTGGCCTGCCTGGACCTTCTGGCCTTCGGCAACTTCAACCCTGGCTCCCGCAGGCAAATAGTGGACATCAAGTATTTTGCCGTCTGCATCTTCTATGATAATTTGTGGATGCGTATCTCCTTTATGCTCGATGACTACAGGTTTGCCGAGCTGACCTTTTCTCTCTTCTTCCAGCCTAATTGTTTCACCCTCTATGATGTCTACAAACGCAATTTGACCCGGCACTTCAGCCAGAATCGGCGTGCGGTGCGGGTCCCAGGTGAACAACAGTTTACCTATAGAACATGGTTGTCCATCCTCTACCAGCATAAGTGCACCATAAGGTACCTTGTATTTTTCGACCTCGCGGTCCTTTTGGTCCAATACGGCAAGCTCACCGCTGCGTTTCAGCACAACTCCTTTAGACCTGACCGGCCTTTTTTCTTTGGGCTTTGTGTCCGCAGGGGAAGTCTCGTCTTTTGAGATGGAAGAACGAGAAAGGTCCCCCGGGTCCTCAACAACACCTAAATTTCTGAACTCAACTTTCCCTTCGGCACCGGCTTTCTGGCCGCTTTCAAGTATGGCCCTCGCAGCGATACCACCGGTATGGAACGTACGCAGTGTCAATTGTGTGCCGGGCTCGCCGATTGACTGTGCAGCGACAATACCAACAGCCGAACCATCCTCGACAAGATGACTGGTACTCATATCCCACCCAAAACATTTTGCGCAAATACCAAACGTGCTGTCGCAGGTTAGGGGACTTCTGACTCTGATGGCATCAAGCCCCAAAGCCTCAATCTTCGCCGCCGCCTGAGAAGTAATAACTTCGTTCTCTCTAACAATCATTTCGTCGGTAATCGGGTTGCGGATGTTATCTCTGGCAGTTCTGCCGACAACAAGTTGAGAAAGTGGTATATCAATCTGCTCGCCTCTGCTGATTATACTCTTGGTAATTCCCTGTAAGGTTCCGCAATCGCGCTCGGTGACAATTACATTTTGTGCTACATCGATTAGCTTTCGGGTAAGATAGCCGGAATTAGCAGTCTTCAATGCGGTATCAGCCAGTCCTTTACGAGCACCGTGCGTGGAGCTAAAGTACTCAAGAACAGTCAATCCCTCGCGGAAGTTCGACTTGATCGGTGTCTCGATAATCTCACCGCTGGGGTTAGCCATTAACGCTCTCATCCCCGCAAGCTGCTGAATCTGGTCGACACTGCCTCTTGCTCCTGAATTGGTCATTATGTATATCGGGTTCAAATACCGAGAACCATCTTCCTTTGTATCCTCCCTAAGGGCACGCATCATCTCGCCGGTAACCGCCACGCGAGCATGTGTCCACGCATCGATAACCTGGTTATACCTTTCACCCTCCGTTAGAACACCATCGCTATAATTGGCCTGGATTTTCCCCACTTTTTTCTCTGTCTCGTCGATAATCGCCTGTTTTTTCCCCGGTATTTTCAAGTCCACAATACCAAAGCTCAATCCCGCAAGCGTGGCGTGTTTGAATCCTAAATCTTTTATTCTATCGAGCAAATCTACCGTTTGAGCACTTCCCGCCAGTTCGAAACAGTCACTAATTACCTTACTCAATTTTCCCTGCGACATCGTCATATTGTAAAACGGCATCCCATCCGGCAGCATATCGTTGAAAATACACCTACCTACGGTAGTCTCAATTATTTGTTTGTATATCCTCTGAGTGTTATCCTGTTTCTTAATCTCTTGAATTCGATTCTTATTATTTTTTCGTTGATCGTCCTTCATCAATCCGTAATTTTCCATTACTCCCTCAGCCCCCCTGACCGGTTTATTAATCTGTACCTTAATCAAAGCGTGCAAAGCTATTTTCCCCATTTGATAAGCCATAATAGCCTCGAAAGTGTCTCTAAAAGCCATCCCCTGTCCTTTTTCGTCCAAGCATAAAGAAGTCAAATAACAGTTTCCCATAACCATGTCCTGCGAAGGCCCGACCATAGGCGATCCATTTGCCGGCGAGAATATGTTATTTGTAGGCATCATCAAGGTATGTGCTTCAGCTTGCGCTTCGATAGATAACGGTAAATGCACGGCCATTTGGTCCCCGTCGAAGTCAGCATTGAATCCTTTGCATGCCAACGGGTGAAGCATAATGGCATTTCCTTCTACCAGAATTGGCTCGAATGCCTGAATACCCATTCGATGTAGTGTAGGCGCGCGGTTTAGTAAAACAGGATGCTGATGAATGGCTTCCTCAAGGATATCCCAAACCTGCTCATCTCTTCTTTCGATAATTCTCTTTGCGCTTTTAATAGTATCTGCAAGTCCGTGCTGCTTTAATTTCCTGATAATGAATGGCTGATAGAGCTCCAAAGCAATTTTCTTTGGCAACCCGCACTGATATAGCTTTAGATTAGGCCCTACAACAATGACGGACCGAGCAGAGTAGTCGACCCGTTTTCCGAGGAGATTTTCGCGGAATCTGCCCTGCTTACCCTTAATCATATCTGTGAGGCTCTTCAACGGCCGAGAATTACTTCCGAGGACCGGCCTTCGGCATCGGCCATTATCGAGAAGCGAATCAACAGCCTGCTGCAGCATTCTTTTTTCATTGCGGATAATCACCTCGGGGGCATTAAGGTCCATAAGCTTTTTCAATCGGTTGTTACGATTGATAATTCGCCTGTAAAGGTCATTGAGGTCGCTGGTAGCAAAGTTTCCGCTTTCAAGAAGAACCAGAGGTCGCAAATCCGGTGGAATAACGGGAATAACTTCAAGCACCATCCACTCAGGACTGTTATTGCTGTTCCTGATTGCATTGACCGTCTTAAGACGTTTCGTAAGGTCTTTGATTTTCTGACTACTGCTGGTCTTGGCTATGGCGGTTCTCAGCTCATTGCTCAATACGTCCAGATCAAGCCTTGCCAACATGGCCTTGATAGCTTCGGCGCCCATCAACGCCTTAAATGCATTGCCGTATTTGCTCAATGCCTCACGAAATTCTTCTTCGCTAAGCAACTGACCCAGCTTTAACGGGCTTTGGCCGGGATCGGTAACTACATAGTCCTGGAAGTAAATTATTTTTTCCAGGCTTGATGCCTTCATTGCCAAAAGAGTGCTAAGATGGTTTGGTATTGCCTTGAAAAACCATATGTGCACCACCGGTGCCGCAAGATTGATATGTCCCATTCGCTTGCGTCGAACGCGACTATGCGTAACTTTGACGCCACAGCGGTCACAAATTATCCCCTTAAACTTAGTGCCTTTATATTTGCCGCAGGCACATTCCCAATCCCGCTCAGGACCGAAGATTCGTTCGCAAAATAAGCCGTCCTTCTCCGGCCGATATGTACGGTAGTTGATAGTCTCGGGCTTTCGTACCTCGCCAAAAGACCAACTACGAATATCATTGGGGCTGGCCAACGAAATCTTCACAGAACCGTAATCATTAATGCGATCGTATATATCTCCCAACATTTAAAGCTAACTCCTTAATATCTTATCTTACCGCTCGTAACTCTTTTTCTTGCCTTCGGCGACTCATACATCATACTTACAAAGCAGCGCTTCCAAGCCGTTTCTTTTCAAGTTGAATATTTAATCCCAATCCTCTTATCTCGTTGCACAATACATCAAAGGAAAGCGGGGTGCCGGCTTCAAGCTTATTTTGTCCTTTGACCGTTGATTCATAGATTTTTGTTCTGCCCTCGACATCATCGCTTTTTACCGTCAGCATTTCCTGCAGGGTATAAGCTGCTCCGTAGCCCTCGAGAGCCCATACTTCCATTTCGCCGAATCTTTGTCCGCCGGTTCTTGCCTTGCCACCTAACGGCTGCTGTGTAATAAGACTGTATGGGCCGGTTGCCCTGGCGTGGATTTTGTCATCAACAAGATGATGCAGTTTCATTATATAGATGTATCCTATAGTGGCAGTCTGGTCGAACGGCTCACCGGTTCTTCCATCGTACAATTGAGTCTTCAGTGCTGGTGGGATATTCACAAAAAACTCATCATCAGGCGGCGCCTGTTTACTTTCTTCCAGCCCGACCATTCGTTTGCTCATAAGCTCGTTTGCTTCGGCCGTGAGTTTTTGAATATCGTCCTCAGTAGCGCCGTCAAAGACCGGCGTAATAGCATTAAAGCCCAGGATTTTTGCTGCCCAGCCGAGATGTGTTTCGAGAATCTGTCCGACATTCATCCGGCTAGGCACACCAAGAGGATTCAACAAAATATCCAAAGGTGTGCCGTC
>CAZCIR010000038.1:0-23029 GCA_964499145.1 uncultured Pirellulales bacterium
TGCAATGAAAATCAACTCGCGGTTGGTGCCGGCTTCTTTTGTATGAGATGTGCCTGTTACCCACGAGCCGATGATATTAACATCGGTTGGAGGTGCTTCGGTAGTTGCGGATTCGGAGCTCGACCAGGCGGTCTCGTTCTGGGCATCAGCACTGTCGCGTGCCTTAACCCTAAAGGTATATGAGGTTAGGGGAGTCAAGCCCGTAGCTACGTATATCGTGTTTGTCTGCCAGCCACTGTTTGCATCGCCGTCGGTTGTGCATTCGAAGTAGTATTCCACGCCGCTAACGTCGGTAGCTGTTGTTGCCGTCATTGTAATCGAAGTTGGCCCCGTTGCCGCGGGCGGCGAAACCCAAGTCATCGGGTCCGGCGCAGGCGGTGTGGTATCCGGTGATTCAGTCGTTGCCGATTCCTCTGTGGACCAGTCCGTCTCATTCTGGGCGGCAGAGCTGTCGCGTGCCCTTACCCTGAACGAATACTCAGTGCTTGGATTCAGACCTGTAGCTACGTATGTTGGATTTGTTTGCCAGCCGCTATTAGCGTCACCGTCCGTTGTGCATTCGAAATAATACTGCACAGGCGGACTGCCATCTGTGGCCGTCGTTGCCGTCATCGTAATTGTGCTCGGGCCGGTTGCTGTCGGCACCGAAGCCCATGTCATAACATTCGGCTCCGGCGGGAAAAGGTCTTCAACATAGGAAACACTGGCCACTCCAACACCATCATATGTTGTACGGGTTGGTATATTAGTATTATAAGAACCGTCATAGTTGTCAATATAAACATCAATCGAACCGCCTCCGCTTACTTCCTCACGGCCGATGTAAACGCGGTAAAGAATGTAATCGCCGTCAACAACGTCTACGGAACCAGAGAACTGAGAGGCCTCCGCGTGTTGAGAAGACTGTTTATTAAAGCAGAGCATATCAGATGACGAAAAACCGCCCCTTACACCCCAGTCCAGGTCAGGGTCACACCAGAAATATGCGAATACATCATAGGTCCCATCTGATAGCCCAGTTATGGTGGTCTTTATCGTGGGAGCATTTTCAGTCCCACCGTCGCCGGCCGTATAACAACTGCCGCCATTGCCGTATCCTGTGTATTCGTGCCACTGGTTATCTGCGGCGCCGGCACTGCCGCTCGGGCCCGTCGGCGTAAACGGCGAATCGTCCGACTCTGTTGTGTTAAACTCGTCTGTATCGATATAGCTGACTAAACCCAGTGTCGCATCTTGTTCCTCAACCATTCCCACAAGGACAAAATCAAAGTTTTCCTGGCCGGGATAAGCGCCTCTCGTCCAGAAAACCGCCGTGTTATTGGCGTCCCATTGGGGAATAGCCGGGCGTATATTATCGACTGTTGAATCAATTGTGATTTGTGTCCAGTCCCACGTCGCGCCGTTGTCGCTGGTTACGCCTTTAAATATCTCACGATGAGCAAGCGCCGAATCGTCACGCGGGTCAAAAGGTGTTGAGATATAAATCAGGTTGGCGTCGTCAGGATGTATACAGCCCATGCCAATGTAGTCTTCTTCAGGGGTATGCATCCCCGGTCCCATCTTCCCAAGCTCTGTAACATTCCAGTCTGAGCCGTCGAAACGTCCGTAGAAGAAACGGTGATCCGCCGCACCGGGGTCACCACCGTATGGATCTGTGCCGTAGCGGGTCTGAAACAGACAAACAGGGAAACCATTTTTATCGATCTCCATCTCATTAGTCCACCCCGTGTGGTATTCACCGGCTGCCACTGGCCCAGTGAGCCATACCGGCGTAAAATCTTGTATGGTAGGGGCATCCTGGTCGTCAATAGTATCGATTTCAACTCCGAAAGAGTTGTAGCTCTTGCCGTCCTGAATATAGCCGTGATAGATACTATTAGTGTAGTTACGCGGATGTTGTTCACAGCCGATAAAGTCAATCCGGTCAACTCCATTGGACGCGAACTTGTGATAAAAATTGGAATAAGTTGTGGTGCCTACGATACCATTAAGCCTGCCCATATATTGCCATGTCGCGCCCAGGTCGTCCGAGTAAGCGATGCACGGAGTTCGCTCGAATACACGGTGAATATTATATAATCGGCCGTTGCCCGTCCCTTCGCCCGAGAGATAGTAAATGTTGGTGTAACTGCTGGTCAGAGTATCAGTAAAACCGCTGATAGTCTCCCAGTTATAGGATTGCTCACTGCCCCAGCTGCTGCCGTCGTTTGGATTAGTAGCCAGACGATAGTAGGTTGTTTGTTGGGAGTAATGCGGGCATAAACACATCAGATACCTACCGTCAGGGCGTATCCAGAAGGCGCCTATACTATGGTCGTCACCGCTTCCGGTCAGCCCATCACGTACAACTACCCGCGTGCGCTCGCCCGTGGCGATGTTAAATGTCGTGGCATCAATGTCATTGATTCTTTCTCCGCCAACTCCGCCAAAACCGTTATCTTCCCCCGCTGTGCTCGTGAGAATATTGCCGCCGACAGGGTCGTAAATAATCTTGTTGTCCGTGTACCAAGTCCACCCTCCGTTATCGTTTATAAGCATCATATTGCCGGTTACAAGGTCAATGGATACGCTGGGCGCCGGGTCGGTGGTCGCAGATTGTGTGCTCGACCAGCCAGCTTCGTTCGGTGTGGTAGCACTATCACGTGCCTTGATCCTAAACGTATACGAGATTGAAGGATTCAGGTCCTGAGCCACATACGTTGTGCTTGACTGCCAGCCGCTGCTCTTACTGCCGTCATTAGTGCACTCGAAGTAGTATTCCACTGGTGGACTTTCACTGTCAGTAGCGGTCGTTGCAGTCATCGTGATTGTAGTCTGCCCTGTTGCCGTAGGTACCAAAGCCCAGGTCATCGGGTTGGGTGTCGGAGGCGTTGTGTCAGGCGTAGGCGGTTCTGTAGTCGCGGATTGTGTGCTCGACCAGCCGGTCTCGTTCGGTGTAGTAGCACTATCACGTGCTCTGACTCTGAATGAATAAAGAGTATCCGGAGTTAGACCAGAAGCTACATATGTTGAACTTGTTTGCCAGCCGCTGCTCTTGCTGCCGTCATTGGTGCACTCGAAATAGTATTCTACAGGTGGGCTTTCACTGTCGGTAGCGGTCGTTGCGGTCATAGTAATTGTAGTCTGCCCTGTTGCCGTAGGTACCGAAGCCCACGTCATCGGGTCTGGTGTCGGAGGTGTTGTATCAGGCACAGGATCGGTTGTCGCGGATTGTGTGCTCGACCAGCTGGTTTCGTTCGGCGTGGTAGCACTATCACGTGCCTTGACCCTAAACGTATACGAGGTTGAGGGATTCAGGTCCTGAGCCACATACGTTGTGCTTGACTGCCAGCCGCTGCTCTTACTGCCGTCATTAGTGCACTCGAAGTAGTATTCCACTGGTGGACTTTCACTGTCAGTAGCGGTCGTTGCAGTCATCGTGATTGTAGTCTGCCCTGTTGCCGTAGGTACCAAAGCCCAGGTCATCGGGTTGGGTGTCGGAGGCGTTGTGTCAGGCGTAGGCGGTTCTGTAGTCGCGGATTGTGTGCTCGACCAGCCGGTCTCGTTCGGTGTAGTAGCACTATCACGTGCTCTGACTCTGAATGAATAAAGAGTATCCGGAGTTAGACCAGAAGCTACATATGTTGAATTTATTTGCCAGCTGCTGCTCTTGCTGCCGTCATTTGTGCATTCGAAGTAATACTCCACGGGTGGACTATTCGCATCTGTAGCAGTCGTTGCAGTCATTGTAATTGTAGTCTGTCCTGTTGCCGTAGGAACCGAGGACCAAGTCATCGGGTCGGGCGTTGGAGGTGTAGTATCAGGCGTAGACGGGTCGGTCGTCGCAGATTGTGTGCTCGACCAGCCTGTCTCGTTCGGGGTGGTAGCACTGTCACGTGCCATAACCCTGAATGAATAAAGGGTATCCGGAGTTAAGCCAGTAGCTATGTATGTTGAACTTGTTTGCCAGCTGCTGCTCTTGCTGCCGTCATTTGTGCATTCGAAGAGATACTCCACGGGAGGACTATTCGCATCCGTAGCGGTCGTTGCAGTCATCGTAATTGTAGTCTGTCCTGTTGCCGTAGGTACCGAAGCCCAGGTCATCGGGTCCGGCGTTGGAGGTGTTGTGTCACTGGGTGTGGATTCCATCACTTTCGCCGCCCAGATAACCCCTGCTTGACCATGGGGATTGCCCACTTCTCTTGGCCGGTCAAAGTAATACTGTACGGAGGTACCTGCACCGGTTCCAGTGCAGACTTCTTCAACCCGACCTATTGAGTCCACATAATTCTCGAGAGCGAGCCAGCCATCTAAGGCGGCCTGTTTGTAAGGACTCTCAGGCAGCCATCCTTCTTCTACACCGGTTGCCAGTGCAAAGACAAACATAGCTGTACACGATGATTCCACCCAGTTACGAGGGTCATCGCCCATGTCAAGTAATTGAAACCACATACCGCTTGTATCCTGGTATGTGACTATGCCGGCCATCATGTTCTGATATTTAGTAAGCAACTGTGCACGCCCCGGGTGGTCTTCGGGAATACTCAACAGGACTTCTGTTATACCCACTGCGGCCCAGCCATTACCTCGTCCCCAGAAAAATGGAGCATCTAACGTATGGTGAAAAAGGCCGTTAGACTGCTGCAGATTTTCCACTTCTCCCATATAGCCTAAAAGCTGGGTAACAGCACGGTCCGCATAATTAGGATCTCCCGTGGCCTTATATGCCAGGGCTTGAAGTGCACCAATCATAAAGATATCATCTACCCAGAATCGCGAGTATTCGCTCAGGCCGTCAGGACGGGGGGGGGTAAATTCCTCGTCAGCTAAATATAGTGCCGATGTAAGGTAGTTAGCATCACCGGTCTGGCGGTATAGTTCAAAAGGTAATATCCCGTACACATTTTCGTCTACGCTGCCTTCCGGGGGCATTTGTGAACCTGTGTAATAAGAAGATGGATAAGCGGCAATAACACTGTTCTTAAGATCGATATCTCCTATTACTTCAGAATATACAAGTGCCCCATAGTAAGAACAAGCGGATGCATAATAGGTTGTAAGCGCCTGACTTATTATGTAATCTGCTACGAGACCGCCTATTGTAATTGGAACGTAAGTCGTAAAGTTCCAGTCGTCCCCGGGATATATTGTCCCGGCATCGTTGGAATCAACCGCCCAGTAATACGTTGTATCAATATCAAGGTCGCCAGGCGGGTCGTAACTCTCCGTATAAACCGTATATTTAGGATTATTGTGCGCAGTAGTATTGGTTCCGAAATAAACGTCATAGCTGGTGGGCGTATATGCTGTAGGAGCATCCCATGACAAACTGGTGGAAATATCAACGTTCGTTGCCCCATTGCCCGGGTTCGGATTACTGGCGGTATTCGTGTCAGGAGGCGTTCCTCCTCCCTGAACTACGAAACCTATAATCGCCTGACGGTTAACGTTAGTGTGCGTTGCACTGGGTGTTTCAGATGCTCCCGTTGCAGATTTATAGCCAGTCACACCGGTAGATGATTCCGATGACTGGTGTGTTCCCTGCGTAAAGCCGTTGTTTAATGTATATGTACCCGTGTTGCCGCAGGTAGCCCCGAGAATAACCATATCACCGTTACTTGTTGCTAACACGGGTGTCGTCACTGGATTGCTTGTGCCTCCGCCACTGTCAGATTCTCCGAGGAGAGTAGTTTGGTTTACGTTTTCAAGAAATACACTTGCGTATTTAACTTCAGTCGGAGTGGTGCTCCAGGTCACAGAAAATGTGCTGCCGGATGCTGCAGCGACGCCGGCTTCGTTAAGAATATATGCCGCGGCATAAGCATAAGCGCCGCTTCCGGAATAGTAGTTCCTCTCGATAACCGGGTCCATTGACTGTCCACCGTATGTAACACCGCTTAAATTCATAGAACTGGTCATCTCGCCATGTGCTATGAAAATTAAGGCACGGTTAGTACCGGATTCCTTGGTATGAGATGTGCCCGTTGTCCACGAGCCGATGATTTCAACATCAATTGGAGCTGCCTCGGTAGTTGCAGATTCGGTGCTTGAATAGCTTGTCTCATTCTGGGCGGCAGCGCTGTCACGTGCCTTGACCCTGAACGAATACAGGGTACTCGGTGTAAGACCAGAAGCGACGTATGTTGTCCCTGATTGCCAGCCGCTGGTTTTGGCGCCGTCATTAGTGCATTCGAAGTAATACTCAACTGGCGGACTATCAGCATCCGTCGCAGTTGTTGCGGTCATTGTAATTGTGCTCGGCCCGGTTGCCGTCGGCACTGCTGTCCAGGTCATCGGGTTAGGCGTCGGTGGTGTAGTATCCGGCGGCTCAGTTGTTGCCGATTGCGTGCTCGACCAGCCCGTCTCATTCGGCGTAGTGGCGCTGTCGCGTACCTTGACCCTGAACGAGTATAAAGTGCCAGCGTCAAGATTAAAAGCAACATATGTCGTGCTTGATTGCCAACTGCTGCTCTTGCTGCCGTCAGTGGTGCATTCGAAGAGATACTCCACCGGGGGACTGTCGGCATCTGTGGCGGTCGTTGCGGTCATCGTAATTGTGCTTGGCCCCGTTGCCGTCGGCACCGAAGACCAGGTCATCGGGTCAGGCGTCGGCGGTGTAGTATCAGGCGGGTTGGTCGTTGCTGATTCGGTGCTCGACCAGCCCGTCTCGTTCAGAGCAGGTGAGCTGTCACTTGCCTTGACTCTGAATGAATACATTGTACCTGCGTCAAGACCTGTAGCTACGTATGTCGTGCTTGACTGCCAGCCACTCGTTTTGCTGCCGTCAGTTGTGCATTCGAAATAATATTGTACCGGCGGAGTGTCATCTGTAGCTGTCGTTGCCGTCATCGTAATCGTGCTCGAGCCCGTTGCCGTCGGCACTGTTGCCCACGTCATCGGGTCCGGTTCCGGCGGAGTTAGGTCTTCAACATAGGAAACGCTGGCCACTCCCACACCGTCATAAGTCGTGCGGGTTGGTGCATTATTATTATAAGTACTGTCATAATTATCAACATAAACATCTATCGAACCGCCTCCGCTTACTTCTTCACGGCCGATATAAACACGGTAAAGAACGTAATCACCATTTTCAACGTCGACTGAACCGGAGAACTGCGATGCCTCGGCATGTTGAGAGGATTGCTTGTTAAAGCAAAGCATATCGGATGATGAAAAACCGCCCCTTATGCCCCAGTCCAGGTCAGGGTCACACCAGAAGTATGCGAACACATCATACGTCCCGGCTGATAAACCGCTGATCGTGGTTCTTATCGTCGGTGCGTTTTCTGTCCCACCATCGCCGGCGGTATAACAGCTGCCACCGTTGCCGTATCCTGTGTATTCGTGCCACTGGCTATCTGCAGAGCCGGCGCTGCCGCTCGGGCCTGTTGGTGTAAACGCCGTGCTGTCTGACTCTTCGGTGTTACTCTCGGTGGCATCAATATAATTGACTAAACCAAGTGTCATATCCTGTTCTTCAACTATTCCTACCATGACCATATCGAAGTGTCCCTGAGTTGGGAAATCGCCCCTCTCCCAGAATACCGCCGTGTTATAGGCATCCCATGGGGGAATGGCAGGACGAATATTATCCTCTGTTGAATCGAATGTGATTTGTGTCCAGTCCCATGTCGCGCCGTTGTCGCTCGTTACTCCTTTGAAAATCTCAATGTGCACCAGCGCTGAATCGTCGCGTGGGTCAAAGGGTGTTCCGATATAAATCGTGTTGACGTCGTCAGGATGTATACAGCCCATTGGGAGATAATCCTGTTCTTGGACATGAAGACCCGTTCCCATCTTACATAGCTCCGTGATGGTCCACGATGAGCCGTCGAAACGTCCATAGAAGAAACGGTGGTCCGCGGCGCCGATGTTATTCTGGCCGCTGCCGTCACCCCATACTTCTGTGCCGTAGCGGGTCTGAAACAAACAAACCGGATAACCATTTTTGTCGAGCTCCAGCTCATTAGTCCAGCCCGTGTGATACGAATCTTCGCCTTGATTCGCATCAGCGATAAATACCGGCGTATATTCTGTTATGGAGGGAGCATCCTGGTCGTAAAGATCGTCGTCTATTACAACTCCGTAAGAGTTGTAGCCCTTGCCGTCCTGAATATATCCGTGAAAGACACTGTTATTGTAGTTGCGAGGATGCTGCTCACAACCGAGAAAGTCTATACGGTCAACTCCGTTGCTCCTGAACTTGTGATAATAATTGGAATAACCTGCGGCCGCAGGGTCGTTAAGTTTCCCCATATATTGCCACGTAACACCATAGTCGTCCGAGTAAGAAATGTTAGGAGTTGTGTCGTTCCATCGCACGAAATTATACAGTCGGCCGTTGCCCGTCCCTTCACCCGTCATATAATGTACATTCGTATAAGTAAGGGTGCCCCCGCTAATGCCGCTGATAGTCTGCCAGTTATAGCTTGACTCTGCGTCCCATGTACTTCCGTCATTCGCATTGGTCGCCAGACGATAGTAGGTTGTAGGGGGATTGGTGTAGTGCGGGCAATACAAATGCAGATACCTTCCATCCGGGCGTATCCAAAGACCACCCATATTATGGTCGTCGCCGCCCCGTTCAGCCATAAGTGCTCGTGTTCGGTGGCCCGTGTCAATGTTAAACGTAGTAGCATCTACATCGTTGGACCTGGTCTCCCCGCTCGCGCCGCCGAAACCATAATCGCAGCCGGATGTGCTGGTAATAATATTACCGACATCAGGGTCGTAAATAATCTTGTCGTCCTGATACCAGCACCAACCCGCATTATCGTTTATCAGCATCATATTGCCAGCTACCAGGTCACTGGGCGCGCTAAACGCTGGCTGGGCAAGACTCAGGCATACCGTCAACAACATTACCACCAGTAAAACAGACTTTTTTTGCTTGTTTACCGCACTTTTCATCACTCCTACCTCCATAAATTTTGGATAAAGAAATATTTCGTTCTTTGGCTGGTCGCAGCCATTGCGAAAATTATTACTTTGGTTTTCAAGGCAAAAAACGCCCCACCTCTGCATCCCGATGGGACCTTCGCAACTTTATCTTCGTTATTTCCACAAAGGTCAATAACGAAGCAACGCACTTCTTTTCCGTCTTACTTTTACCAGTTTGGTGGACATTCCCCCGGGTTTTCTGGGTCATTACACAGCATCCACTGCACGGCAAAATTGCTGAAGTCATAGAAATCAACGCCGCTGTCCGTCGGCTCAAAATCGGCTCCCTCACAGTTGTCATATAAGTCACATTCGGTATTCAGCCAGTAATCGGTTATGACTTTAAGGTCTTTGTAATTGACGTAGCAATCACCGTAGATATCCGAAGTCAGGCCGTAGCCTGCGGCCAGAACCTGCGAGCAGTTCTGGTAATCGGGCGTAGCCGACGCCTCGTTCGAATAGCCGGATTCGTTGTCGCTGACATCAACTGCTTTTACAACATAGTAATAGGGTATGCCGTTGGTAACTGTGTCATCGATGTAATCCGAGCTGCCCAGCAATGAACTGTTTATTTGGCCGTAATCACTGCCGGAAGTTGTTGAACGATACACATTGTAACCGTTCATATCGGGTTCTCCATTATCGTTCCAGTCGAGTGAGACCGTTTCGTTGCCTGCTGTTGCTGCAAGGCCCGTCGGTGCCGCCGGAGGTGTTATGTCACCGGTGATTGTGAACTCAACCCAGTTCACATTCCAGTTGCTTGAATCCATTGAAACTCGCATAATATACACCCCTGCAGTCAGGCTGACGTCGTTAACAAAAACGCTCGTATAATCCTGCCATCCGCCCGTAGCTGCGAAGCTCACCGTGTCGGTTACGTCATAACCATCAAACTCGATATGAAAATTACCTCCGTCACTCTGAGAAGCTACACGTGCCTCTATGTCATAAGTGCCGGTTGTGGCAACATTGACCGAGTATTCAAGCCATTCGCCGCTTGCAATCCAGCCGACATTGAAACCGCCTTCACCACATGTCTCGACGTCCACATCGTCCGAACGATAGTCACCGCCTGAATTGCCGCTGGTAGTGTCATGATATGCTACGCCTTCTCCATCGTCGTCATAATTTTCAGCTTCAATCCTCCCCGGAATTGCATGAAGATCTGGACCAGGATACGGAGTTTGGCCTGTTCCTTCGCTGGTTGTTGCCGATTGTGTGCTCGAGAAGCCCGTCTCGTTCGGAGTAGTATAGCTGTCACGTGCCTTAACCTTGAACGAATACAGAGTGCTCGGAGTAAGACCTGTAGCAACGTATGTAGTGCTTGTTTGCCAGCCGCTGCTCTTGCTGCCGTCAGTTGTGCATTCGAAATAATACTGTACGGGGGGACTATCAGTGTCCGTTGCGGTCGATGCCGTCATTGTAATTGTACTCGACCCCGTTGCCGTCGGATATGAAGACCATGTCATCGGGTCCGGTGTCGGTGGTGTTGTGTCTGGCATGGGAACTTCAATATCCGTTTCGATTTCATACAGCGCTGTTGTTCCTCCTGGTTCAAGTTCTATTGTGTGTATCTCGGTGGTTTGGCCGGGATAGGAAAGCGTTATCTCATAAGTGCCGTGAAACCCCCTGAAATCCACCTCGCCCGAACCGTCTGTAGTGTTAGAGTCGCTTGTTGTCCATTCGTCCATCAGAGCCTCATAGCGCAGGCCTCTTGCGGTAAGAGCCCCGCCGCTGGTTATAAGATATGCGTTGCCTCGCCACATCTGGCCCTGCATGAAACCCCACATTATTATGCCCTCAACCTTAGGATGGCTGAAGCATATACGGAAGTAGTCCTCAATATTATCTGCCGATATATTTTCGTTAGAGTGAGAAGCATCAAACTCGGTGACCCATATCGGCAATTCAAGCGCCGCCAGTGGTTGGAGGACGTCATCATAATATTGTTGGGGATAAAATGTTAAATCTGCACCTAAATGTCCCTGAATGCCAAGACCATCGATTGGCGCTCCCATACTGATTAGACTATTGGCGCGACTTACATAACGCCCGGAGTCGTAGCCGCCGAACGAATTGCCGGAATACTCGTTCATAAACATCCCGCCGTCTGGGTCGACACTTTTGGCCCGCTGGAACATATGGGCTATTCCCGCATCGCCGAGGCGACTCGTGAAAAAATCATCGGTAAGCATCTCATTATCAACGTCCCAGTTGTAAAATTTATTATTGAAATGACTTACAGCGCCGTCTATACGTTCATCAACCTCGCCCAATAGTTCACTCCAGGTCGGGTAAGTTGCATAGGGCAAACTCTCAACCCAGCTCGGGAACTCATCGTTTACCTGCTCCCAAAACAGACAATGGCCTCGCATTTTAATCCCGTTGCTGTTACACCAATTGTAGATACTATCGGCATTTGTGTAGTTTACGTTGTCGCGTGTCGGCTCATTGGCCTTCCATTTTGTATCGTTTTCGCAAACCGCCCATTCGAAGTGGTTTAGGATGAAATTTTTATATGTCGTGTTGCTCATTTGTGAATTTCTGATGCACGTTCCGAATGCAAAACGATGTTTAATCTGTTCTATTTCCACATTAATGCCGGGTGCTGGCGCACCATATGAGTCAACTACCGTAATCTCCGCATTCCTTTTGCGTATCGACTCGATTCGGGCGTTCGCATCGGATTCCCAGTCGCCGTAACATGGCGACCAGATAAGGACTGTAATTAAAAACAAATACCTGTAACGATGCTTAATAAGCACCTTTACCCTCCTCCTTGTGATATTTTATAAGTAAAAACAATTATTGACACATCCGGTGTCTGCGGGATCACTATAGAGCATCCACTGCACGGCAAAATCACTGAAGTCGCAGTAATTAACCTCGCCGACTGTCAGCTCAATATCTGCCGGCCCCAAACATTATTAAACATTGTAATATACCAAAACTAACCCTGATATTCAATCAAAATCTTGTTTTTTAGGTTAAAATAGGCAATTTTTATCCCCCCAATGCAGCTTTTACTCAATTAACACGGAAAATCCACCAAAAACAGCTATTTTACTGCCTCTATTGCATCCGCGAGATTTAGTGCGCCTTCATATAAAGCTCTGCCGATTACTACTGCTTCGACTCCTGATTCAGCCAGTTTTTTAACATCGGCCAATTCACTCACACCGCCCGAAGCGATAACGGGAATCCCCACCGCCTCGGCCAGCGCTTTTGTTCGTTCAAGGTTTGGCCCTGCCATCATACCGTCTTTGGTAATGTCGGTATATATTATTGCCGCTATTGGCAGTTTCGCAGCCTTGATTGCGAATTCTAACAAAGATTCGGAAGTACTTTTTGTCCAGCCGTCAGTGGCCACCTTATCATCCCGCGCATCGAGTCCGAGTACAATTTTACCACTGAATTTCTCAGCCATTCGGCTGAACCACCCGAAGTCGCTTACGGCTTTAGTTCCTGTTATGACCCTTTCTACTCCCATATCGAGCAATTGTTGTATAGAAGACTCCTCGCGCAATCCGCCGCCGACCTCGATTTTAAGTAATCCCAGAGCCGCTATAGCTGATATCGTATCGGTATTAACGGGCTCGCCGATTTTAGCACCGTCCAAATCGACAATATGCACCCACTTGGCACCTGCCGAGTTGAATTCCTTCGCCTGCCCGATGGGGTCATTATGGTAGGTTATCTGGCGGTTGTATCGGCCCTGGATAAGTCTGACACATTTACCGTCTCGCAAATCGATTGCTGGTATGATATACATTTGTAAGCCCTTGAATCCTTTTCGCCCCGAACCTTCTGATACTCTTTTAATGCCGGGTTGACACCGAAAGACTCGAAACCTGCATTTAAGCACGCTAATCCAGGAGGGCCGAACGCAGTTTCACCTGAATTCTAAGCACCTACGCCGAACTTGTAAAGAGGCAAAGTTATACGGTCGTATGCAGGGCGAAGGCGCTATGGGTATATGCTCCATAAAACGCTGAAGGCATTAATCGAGCAATACTGCATTAGCGACACCGAGCTTGTAAGCAGTTTCTCGGCCTAAAAAGGCCGAATCGTGGGTTTTCACCCTGATTTTCTCAAAATTTTCAAAAAAAGTGTAACAAATCTCTGCCGTAGATACCCTTTATATATGCACATTGTACTTAAGTGCGTGCCTCTCCAGCCAGACATCACTCCTCCTCCTAAAAAAGGACTGGAGAGGCACTGCCTCTCGAACCGCTGTTTATCTCACCGTCCCCGTAGTGGGCGTTAAAAACGTTTGTATTAATTCAGAATATGACATAAAATTACCTGACCAGCTTCGCAGAGGAAGTGTCGTGAGGACCGCCGTTTTGTACAGACTGTATAAATATTGACATATGAACTTCTTAAAAGCAAAGACTGCGATTTTACCTGTAGTGTGTTATTTAGCTCTTTGCCTTACAGGGCCGCTCTTGGCAGCGGAAACTGCCGGCACAACAAAAATTCCAATATTCGAACCGGGCAAAGAATATCACGTCGAAACTGATAACAAGGCGATTGGCACTCAAAGCTTTAATGTATATGTTCCTCTCGATTACACCGAAGACCGCAGCTGGCCGGTGATTTTCCGTTATAAAGGACGAGACGAAAAATACAATCCCATTGTTTGTCGCGCAGCAAGAATGATGACCTGCGATAGAGGCGCCATTGTTGTGGGGATGGGATATCTCAAGTCCGGCAATAAGAAAATGACGGCTTCCGAATTCAAAGACTCTATAAAGCAGGAACTCAACAGTATCTACGAAGCTAAAAAGTTAATATCTAAACACCTGAAAATTGATAACGACCGTCTGTTTATTTCCGGTTCCAGCGCAGGTGGATGGCTTGCAGCGAACCTGCTGGAATATAAAGCGCAGCCTTGGGCGGGCGCTTTGATTTTTGCTGCCGGCCGGCATCCAAATGCCTCGATACTTACCAATGTCGCCAGTTCGAAGGCCTTAAAGGCAATGCCGATATTCTTCGGTTCTTCTCCCCAGGGAAGTCACGGGCCTAATCACAAATGGGCCCTGAAGGGGCAAACAGTTTATAAACGCAGAGGAGCAATAGTAACGTTTGAAACATACGACCGTGATTATCTCGTATGTTCTCCCCTGCTGCGGGACTGGGTTCGTGCCTTTATATTCGGTGACCCTGCTGATTCCACCAGAGACAAATTTGTAAAAGCCAAACAGCTTACACGAACTAAACTGAGAAAAATAAACAGCACAGAAATAATCAAAACACAAATTGCAAAACAATTAAATAAACAACCCGACCAGCTCTCAACCGATGATCTGGCTGAGATAAAACAATTGTCTCTGATGGGTGAAAATGTTTCCGATATAACGTATATCGTAAATTTGATTAATCTGGAGTCGCTTGATATTTCGTTTACCTATGTTGATAACGTCGAGCCTCTGCTTAATTGTAAAAACCTTCAAAAGCTCAATATTTCAGATACAAAAATCGAAGATATAACACCTCTCAAAAACCTTCCACAGCTTGATTCACTTTCTATGTGGAACCTTTGGCTGGACCACTCACAGGTAAATGTCCTTAAACAAAACCTCCCCGCCCTGAAAGTAATAGATTATCAATGGGACATCTACAAAACAGACTCTATCGGCCGCATCCTGCCAAAACTAACAGTTAACCTTAATTAAGCACGAGGATTACTTACCCCACAACGCTGACCCACCCTGTCATCCCGACCGAAGTGCAGGGATCTCAGTTCCTTGTCATCCCGACCGAGGCCACCGCAATACCTGCCCTGTCATCCCGACCGAGGCCGAAGGCCGAGTGGAGGGATCTGTCCATCGAATTGTCATTCCGTGCTTGACACGGAATCCATTTTCCGTCATTGCGAGCGCAACGCGGCAATCTCAAAATGTTTAGCCGTTGGCGGAACGCCGACTATGTATCATTCCGAATTTGATACGGAATCCATTTTCCGTCATTGCGAGCGCAACGCGGCAATCTCAAAATGTTTAGCCGTCGCCGGAACGCCGACGCAGTGTCATTCCGAATTTGATACGGAATCCATTTTTATTTAGCCCCAGGTTTCACCTGGGATTTCCTTGGGTTCCAGTATCCCGAGGCGGGAACCTGCAAAGCGCCGTTAACCTTTCACGCAGAAAATGCAATTGGCCTTGTTGTAACCGCTCCGAAGGTCGAGCAAACAGAAACTGCGCATATCATACTGAGGGTCACGGATAAAAGTAGTCCTCCCCTGTCGAGGTATAAGCGGATTATCGTCACCATCACCCCCTGAACGATACCGCCCCCGCACGCTTGATTGATTTTTACCACGCCTTACACGATTATCGATACGTAGCTTTAGAATGTAAGATGTTTACATTGGTGAAGCCGCTTTTTTTTAATAAACCCTCGATTACGTAATCAGGTGTTGTGTTCTTAGGGCCAAGAATCACCTCCGCAATGGACTTGCTTTTTGATTCAATCAACTCGAATTCTCTAAATGGGACTATTCTATTATTCATAGCTCTAAAAGAGCACGTGTTATCTCTCTTCACAAGATAAGAAATCAAACGCCACTCTTTCTCTTCACTAAACGCGTCGGTTTTCAACAAAAATAATTTTTCAAAAAGGAGTAACACTCTCATAGACAAATTCGCGAATGCCCGTTTAAACTTTTCATTATCGCTTTTTACTTCGTCATCACTTCGCACATCCAGAAGTCTACGCCTTGATGGGAATTTAAACGCACCTTCGTTTATAAGTTTCTTGATTTCAATATAGGTTGGCTTTATAAGTTCTTCCTGGATATCAGGGTCATACTCAACTCTCTGTAATGTAAAACCCGGTTTATCCGAACCCTGTACTGGGCGGCTGGCCTTTGCGAGCTGTTCCAAATAATCTTTGGAGAATCCAATGGAAACGCCAGTAGCATCAGCTGCATACCCTCTCCATTGACTCAATAAATCCCCATCTTCTGAAAGGCAGAAACCCAAACCATCGAAAAATTTCTCTAGCATAAAAACCAAATCTTGAAGTCGATTCGTCGTATCTTGATCAAGTCCATCAGCTTTAGCAATGAGCGCAAGTATCTCGGCAACTAGCTTTCCTTCCATCGAATCGTTTGATAGAGAGAGTGATGACAAACAAATCCTGCGATTCTCTATGATTGAGAGTAAAGAATTATTTGAACAATAGTGATAAAGGATGGTCATATTATCTTTTCAATAACCTCTTGTTAGTCTAATTTTACCCCATTTTCTAAATTCTCACAACCCTTTTTCTCCTCCTGCACGCTACACGCTGTCCGCTGCACGCCATACGCTATTTTAACATTTTACTCTCAAACTCAGAACCCGCAAACCTTAAATCTCTGCTTGTGCTGCCTTCTGCTCCTTCCTGTCATCCAGACCGAGGTGGAGGGATTTCAACCAAAATAGTAAATAAGAAATCGCAAATTGAAAATCTCGAAGCATGTCCTGCTTTTACTCGGTCTATTTACGCAATACGATATACGCACGATGCAATACGAAATCATCCCCGCGAAGCTTGTGCCTTAGGTGCGGCTACACAATTTTGCTTTTTGCATTTTGACTTATAACTTTTTTCTGCTGCCTACCGCTCGGATACTATTTTACACGTATGCCTTCGGCATACTAACTGTCCGTTTCCTCGTTGCGGCCTCCGGAAACAACAGCATTTAGGGCCTATCGGCAGCATCGTGAGTTATGTCAACACGCAGAAAAATCCCCACTTCTCAACCCCAGCGTTTACAAAAAGAATACCTAAGTATCTTAGGTATTGCCTCTGGCAGCACCAGCAACTTAGGGCCTATCGGCCGCATCACAGGTTTTTCACAACTTCGGGCGACAAGTAATGAGCGACAAGCGACTATTTCGCCCCCGCGGCTTGTGCCTTAGGTGCGATTGAGCGGAATCTTCGAATATTTTCAAACGTTTCTGTATAGTTTTTTATATGTTTGTACTCAGTTTTCGAATAGCTTGCCCTGAGCTTGTCGAAGGGTCTTATATGGTTTTCGAATGTTTTCCAATATTTCCCATCATATGCTCATAAACCAGCGCCGTTCCCCCCTTTCTCCCCATTTTACGAATTGAACTAACCCCTAAACCGTTAATTTAGGCAATTTGCCTCTGGCGTCCCGAGCGTAGTCGAGGGATCTCACTATTCTGTCTCCTGTCTACTGACTTCTGTCTTCTGCGCTTTGCGCGATTAAAAATGGGGGTACCTGCTGAGTAAAATAAAATTTTATCAGAATTTTTTAATTCCTTTCCCCACAACAACTTACAAGATTTTCGCCCCCGAATAATCTCCAATTTTTCGAATCAAACCCGCGGCTACCTCCAATTATAGAAGGGTTGTTTTTCTGCCCTCAACCGCCCATCGGGGCAAGGTCTTGGGGCCAGCAGGCCCGGGTCAGAAACGACTGGTAATAAATAGTGTAGTGGAGTTTACCTCGCCGTTTCTAAGGCTGATGGAAACCCCATAGGAGATTCTCTATCAACTAAGAACAATGGACTACAAACAAACTAAATTATTCAAAACGAACCCAATTTTCAAAAGACTAAAAATGAGCGTAAGCGTAGCTTACACAATAACTAAGAACAAAATACTATGAACAGCCGACTATCGAAAACGAACCCAAAACGAACCCAAACGAACCCAATCTTATCCCGAGCGCAGCCGAGGGATCCATCAAAGCTGTTAACCGCCTCAGTTACGTCAGCCAGTCCGACGAGGCCTCTCTGCTCAAAAAACGAATATGCTGGCCTGTTTGAATGCTTGCAATTTTTGTTTTTTGAGTGTATAGGTTATGAAAGTTTTTTGGAGAGGTGTCGGAGTGGCTGATCGAGCCGGTTTCGAAAACCGGTGTGCCCTTTGGGCACCGCGGGTTCGAATCCCGCCCTCTCCGTTGTGTTGCTTACCCTATGGTAGGCGAGATTCAAACCCTCAAAGGGACACCTGCATTCCGCTTACTAGCAGAAGACCAAGGCCGATAAAATCCGCAATAGTCATCGTATAACTAATGTTGACCAAAAAGCTTACGATTGTTGTCTTTTAGAAAAGAACCGGTTCACTTTCGCCGATGTCTTAGTGTAATTACGCATTCTTAAGATAAGGGTAGCTTTTAGCAATTGATGACGGGCAATTATCAAAGAAAGCCCATCGTCTCAAGTATGTCAGGTAAGAAAAATATATTGCAGGACGCTGAAAGTAGATGCCACGTGTGACAATTGTGAGCAGTTAATAGATTGGTTTGAGGTTAGACTCTCAAATATACTAACCAAGATACGGCAGGATTAGTCAAATGCATAATATAATAACTTCGCACAAACGAATCATGCGAGCACTGTGGTATCTGGTAAAAATCGCTGAACAAACGGGGGAGGGAATTGCAGCGCTCGATCTCAATGGAACCATTCAGTTCGTCAATGCAGCGTGGGCTACTATGCACGGGTACAATACAACGCACGAACTTATCGGCAAACAAAATAATATATTCCACGATAAAAAGCAGATGAAAAGTGACGTGATTCCTTTCATCGAGGAAGTAAAACGTAGAGGCCAGCTCATAGGACCGGTTGAACACATGCGAAGGGATGGAACATCATTCCTCACAAAGATGAAAATGATTGTGGTTAGGGATGAGAGTGGCAAGGGTATTGGACTTATCAGTTTTATTACGGATATCACCGAACGCAAACAGGTTGAGAAACGCCTCAGGCAACAGGCTGCTGGGTTAATAGCAGCAAATGAACAACTTCAGAATGAAATTGCTAAGCGAAATCAGATAGAAGAGCAACTACAACAATATCACAACCAGCTTGAAGAACAAAGTGCCAAACTGACAGCAGCAAACGAAAAGTTGCAACAGCAAACGCAGGCTGAAACCAAATGGCAGGAACAACGCAGCTGGCTTGAGCAACATATCGAAGAGCAGACCACCGAACTAACAGCAGCTAATGAAAAGCTTCAATATGAAATTGCTGAACATAAGCAAGCTAAGAAACGACTTAGACAGCAGGCCGCCGGGTTAACAGCAGCAGATGAAAAGCTGCAACAGCAAATCAGCCAGCATAAGCAAGCTGAGACCAAATGGCAGCAGCAGCACAGCCGGCTTGAGCAACGCATCGAAAAGCAAACCGCAGAACTAATAGCAGCAGATGAAAAACTACAGTACGAAATCACCGAACGAAGCCAAAGAGAAGAGAAATTGCAGCGATATCGCAATCAGCTTGAGGAACGAATCGCTGAACTGTCAACAATAAATACAAATCTGCAGCAGCAAATCAGCCAGCGTGAGCAGGCTGAGACCAAATGGCAGCAGCAGCGCAGTCAACTTGAACAACGTATCGAAGAGCAAGCCACCAAATTGACAACAGCCAATGAAAAACTACAGTACGAAATCGCTGAACATAAGCAAGTTGAGAAACGACTTAGGCAGCATTCCGTCGGGTTAACAGCAACAAATAGAAAGCTACAACAGCAAATCAGCCAGCGTAAGCAGGCTGAGACCAAATGGCAGCAGCAGCACAGTCAGCTTGAACAACATATCGAAGAGCAGACCGCTGAATTGACAGCAGCAGATGAAAAACTACAGTACGAAATCGCTGAACATAAGCAAGTCAAGAAACGACTCAGGCAGCAGGCCGCTGAGTCAACAGCAGCAAACGAAAAGCTGCAGCAGCAGATCAACCAGCATGAACAGGCTAAGGCCAAATGGCAGGAACAACGCCGCTGGCTTGAGCAACGTATCGAAGAGCAGACCGCTGAGATGACAGCAGCGGATGAGAAACTACAACACAAAATCGCTGAACATAAGCAAGTCGAGAAACAACTCAGGCAGCAGGCTGCTGGATTAACAGCAGCAAACGAAAAGTTACAGCAGCAAATCAGTCAGCGTGAGCAGGCTGAAGCCGAATGGCAGGAACAACGCCGCCGGCTTGAGCAACGTATCAAAGAGCAGAACGCAGAACTGACAGCAACAAATGAACAAATTGCCGAGCGAAACCAGAGAGAAGAGCAATTACAGCAATATCAAAACCGACTTAAAGAACAAAGTACCGAACTGACGGCAGCCAATGAAAAACTACAGTACGAAATCGCTGAACATAAGCAAGTTGAGAAACGACTCAGGCAACAGGTCGCTGAGTTAACTTCAGCAAATGAAAAGCTGCAGCAGCAAATCAGCCAGCATGAGCAGTCGGAAGAGGCACTGCCAGAAAACATTTTAGAAGCAGAAGAACCGGAAATAAAAGCCAAGCTACCATTCGATCCTCAAGAGCTTAAATCCTTAAGTGAGTTGGCTAGGCGGCTGATGTAAAACGGAGCAAAAATTAAATTATATCCGGCCTACAAATCTTCGTTAACAAAATTCCTGCACTGATAAATTTCAACTAAATCGGACGTTGTTATATACGGTTCCAAACCACTTTGCAATTTACCGATTAGCCTCTAAAGCTATACTATTTATCACTGTTGATATGGGGGTTGGAAAATCCAAAACCCTTAAAAATCCAGATATTCTACGTCCCAGAACATAGCAGAAAAATCCCAAAATATCATCAAAAAAACTCCTTTTAAAATGAAATTGTCCCCTTAATATGCCGACAACCCTTTATAACCAGCCGCTTAAAAACTGAGCTGTAACAGATACATACATAAGAAATAAAAAAGGCGTAAAATGCGAATTGGCCAAAAATTAGTTTTAGGCTTTATAGGGATTGCTTTGTTGGTAGTGGTCGGCGGCGCAATCGCTATAAAATACAATACTGACATCATACTCGATATTAACCAAATACTATCCGGCAGTTCTAACAAGGCAAGAGCAGCAATAGGGATTACCTACCACATCCAAAGAATTCAGGCAAATATTAACAAGCTCTTGTTCGAGAGGATTGATGAGGAGCTGGAACAAAAAAAGCATATAAAAGAAATCATCGGAGGGAGTATTTCTAAACTACATCAATTCACTTCACTCTGGGAGGATGCAATAAAGCTTAATGTCGAATCTTCCAGAGAAACAAAAGAAGAATTAAAAACATTCAAAAACTTGAGAACAAACGTAGATGGTTTCGTACCTTTGATAAATGAAACGATTGCACTTCAGGAAAAACAGGGTTCCAAAGCAGCAAGGTTGTTTTTTGAGGATAAAGTGGAACCACTGTTACTGGAAACCCAAAAAACTGTGGAGAACTTGGAAAAAAGTACAAGGCAAAAGATAATTATTGATACAGGGGAGATCAAAAAAGCAATCAGCAACAGCACCGGAATCATTATTATCTCAACCATTACCAGTATTCTTGCAGTAATTATTGTTCGTTATTTTATCTGGAGGACTATTTCAAATCCCATAGCAAAACTCAAGGATGCCGCAGATAAAATAAGAAAGGGTGAATTAGAAACCAAAATACAGATTAACTCACATGATGAAATAGGCGCCCTCGCTCAATCTTTCAATGATATGACCCATAAATTAAAAGAAGCCCTCACAGGCCTTGAAGAAAAGGTGGGGCAGCGCACAGATAAACTATCAACCATCAACACAAAACTTCAAGAGGAAATTGGTGGGCATTCATCAACTCAAGAAAGATTCCAACAGAACATTAGACATCTCAATTGTTTTTACGGGCTGTCCAAACTTATCGAGCAGCCGGAAATCTCTCTGGAGGAAATATTCCAGGAAACAGTCCATCTGATTCGTGATGCATTTCAGCATCCTGACAGCATCTGCGTAAGAATCACTTTCAAAGGAATAAACTATAAAACAGATAATTTCAGAAAAAGTGAATTGAGTCAGTATGCCAAGCTTAAAGTATACGGAGAAGAAGTCGGAACTATTGAGGTTTACTACCTCGGAGAAAATAAAGAAAACGGCAAAAGACCCTTCCTTAAGGAAGAACATGACTTGTTAGACGCCATTGCTGAGCATCTGGGCAGAATCGCAGCACGCAGACAGACCGGAGAGAAGCTGGAATTAATTAGAAATCTAATAGACCGCTCAAATGACTGTATCTTTATTATGGAACCCAAATGGGGTCGTTTTCTGGACACAAACGACAGAGCATGTACCAGCCTTGGGTATGCCCGGGAAGAATTACTCAATATGGCCTTCAAAAACATTGAACAGTCTATACCGGATGATTCCTCCTGGCGCAAGCAAATAGAAGAACTCAAACTCAAGGAAGATTTAGTCATACAAGGCCAGCACAGATGCAAGGATGGAACAACTTTCTTTACAGAAACCAGCCTGAAGCTCGTAAGCCAAAAGGAAGAAGACTTCATAATAGCAATCGCACGCAATGTTACCGAGCGTAAGCAGGCAGAGCAAAGACAGGCCCAACTCATAGAGGAACTGGAGCACACTAATCAAGAAGTGAAAAGTATTAATCAAGAACTAAAGAATTTTGCATACATAGTCTCACATGATTTGAAGGCCCCTCTGCGCGGAATTAAGACCATCGCCGAATGGATATCAACCGATTATGCCGACAAGCTTGATGAGAACGGCAGAGAACAGATCGATATGCTTTCGAAGCGGGTACAGCGGATGCATAACCTCATTGATGGTATCTTGCAGTATTCCAGAGTCGGACGTGTTGAAGAACAAAAGATTGTAGTAAATCTGAATGAACTTGTCACAGAAGTTATCGATATACTTGCTCCGCCAGAGAACATCGCCATTACAATCGAAAGCGAACTACCCTCAATTAAGTGTGAACAGACCCGCATTATGCAGGTATTCCAGAACCTGCTGAGTAATGCTGTGAAATATATGGATAAGCCGAAAGGTCTGATAAAAGTTGGATGCATTGAAGAGAACGGCTCCTGGAAGTTCAGCGTTACTGATAATGGACCCGGAATTGAGGAGAAAAACTTTGAAAGAATTTTCAAAATTTTCCAGACATTGGCACCGCGTGATGAGTTTGAAAGCACCGGCATCGGCCTTACTGTAACAAAGAAAATCGTGGAGTTATACAATGGAAAAATATGGGTGGAATCAAAACCAGGGCAAGGTAGCACATTCTTCTTTACTTTACCAAAGCGAGAAATGGGGGTTCAAAATGCGAAACTTGAGGCCGTTATTATTGGTTGAAGATGA
>CAZCIR010000039.1:0-22837 GCA_964499145.1 uncultured Pirellulales bacterium
TTTCAAAAGACTAAAAATGAGCGTAAGCGTAGCTTACACAATAACTAAGAACAAATAACTATGAACAGCCAACTTCAAAAACGAACCCAAAACGAACCCAAACGAACCCAATTTCGCAAGGCCCCATCGTCCGTCCTCAGTCGTTTGTCGTCCGCCTTTGGCTACCAAGTCTGCGTAGCTGTGTATTGGAGTGTAGCAGTCGAATCGGCCCGGATTTGCACTTCGAACCGGGCAGTGTATGCATCTCGTTTTTCGTATTTATGCGTTGTCTTATCGATGCTCCAGTTCACCCCTTGCGGGAACTTTTCATCAACGAAAACCGTAATATCCTCGTTCTTTCTGTTCCTAAGCTCGATTTTATGGGTCTCTCGCCTCATACGCCTGTCGTGCTGGCTGTCAAGAAGTGTATATTCGGCTACGACATCGAACGCATTTCCGATATACAGAAGCAGTCTTTCCTTGTTCGGCGTGTGGTCGATTTTATCTTCGCCGACGAATTCGAGCGTATCGTCAGCGGGGTCTTTTTTGAAAACGCGAATTTTGCCTTTAGGAAGTGCAATACCGAGGTTATTTTCCTTAGTATTCTCGAATTCGAGTTTTATCTGGACCTTGTCGCTTTGCCGGCCTCGGCCGTATATATACTGCTGGCCGCGTTCATATATATAGAGTTTCTTGACCGGCACGCCCAGTGCAGGGGTGATAAACTCAATCTGTTTTACCTGATTGTTGTTTATAGTGCTCTTTCGCCCCAGCGTATAAAGGTGATATTCCATAAACGGCTTTTCTTCGAAGCCGGCCTTATCGGCCTCCATAGCGAGGGTAGCCATTCTCCTGCCCCTGGCTGGTGCCGGCTCAGTTATTCTTCTGACGTCGCCGGCAATCAGTTTTATAGCTGAGTCTTTATAGGTTGCGCCGCTTTTGTTATCGATTGTTACCCAGCCGGTGAAATCAATTTTTGTTTCATCGGCGTTTAAGACCGCTGAATAGTCGGCGTTCCAGTTGATTTGCTCTGTGGTATAGGTTACCTGACAAAGATAGCTGGCCTTTTCCTTTGCGTTTGCGAGCCAGACCAGTGTCGGCCTGGTGACCAAATCGTCCGGTAGCTCTTTCAGGGCAATTTCTTCTATACTGTTTTTGTCCAAAATCTCGATGTCATTTGTCTTGCTTTTCAGAATTAAATTTTCGCCCATCGCCGCCAAAAGCAAGCCGGTCAACCGCCTGCCTGGGTCGGCGCCGCTGCCCTTTAAGGCGACCGTAACGTTTTTATCAATATAGCGTTTCAGCAGGCTGTTTGTATTGACGAGGTCGTACTCGTAGTTCTGTTCGAGAATAGATACCGCACCCGGCGCAGAGAGGCAGCGGAAATTTACGCTGGTCGGGTCGATAGCCGAGGCGACATCGGTAAATTTTGCAGTGTTAAGGCCTTTGTCAAATGACATTTGCCGGGATTCTCTAACGACAGCGAAATTATCATTGTAAATCGTTAGAGCGGTTTTTTGCTCGTTGCTTTTTAGCGGGCCGGCTAACCCCGCCCCTCGGAGAGGCGGGGCGAAACCAGATGAAAAAAACGTAATGCAGACTGTCGCTAAAAGTATTGTTCGCCTTTTCATTGTATCTGCCCCTTAAATTTTGTTGTCAGATTTTAGAATGGTATTATCGCACAATTTTTGTGGAGCGTCAACCATTGTTAGAAACTCATAATTATCCCAGAGATTGCAGGGGGATTATTTGCAGAAATGGGTATAAGGCAGCTTAACGATTAGCTGCTAAGTGTTTATAAGAGCTATTGGACTAAACCGGCCGGGGTTATTTTGCGGATTTCTCGGCTAATTCGTCTCCGGTATAAGTAATCTTCGGGCTGCTAAAATTTGTCGCCTCAAGCCCCTTGGCCTCATTTTCTGAAAGAGTCGGTGTCTCGATAATAATCCTCGGCGTTATGAAAATAATCAGCTCATTAGTTTCAACCTCTTCGCTTACCTCCGTGAATGCCACTCCCAGGATTGGTATATCACCGAGTATTGGTATCTTGCTGATATCCTGCGTAACCGTTCTTTTACGAAGCCCGCCAAGCACAACAGTATGGCCGTCTTTTACCAATGCTTTTGTGTCAGCTTTACGGGCGTCAATGGTGGGCACACCACGCAGGCCGGTACTTGGAACTATATCCCCAAGTTCCGAAACAACGCTGAATTCCGGGATGATGTGCAATCTTACCATACCATCCCTCGTAACATGCGGGGTAACCTGAAGCTCAATGCCTACTTCTTTGAATTTGGTCGATGTCATCGAACCGCCGGAAGAGGTCGCACTCTGCTCCGTATAGGGAATTTCGCTTACGATTTTGAACTCGGCAGCTTCGTTATCAAGTACCAGAATCCGAGGATTCGCGAGAAGCTTGGCGCCAACCTGCGTGCGCAGAATATTCAGCGCCAACTCTACATTAACCGAATCGAGAAAACCAAGGGTTATGGTACCAGCAGTCTCTGCATCCCACGCGCCGCCTATAAAGGGCTTACTCTTTCTATATAGATAGGCATCAGCGCCCGTTACACCTCCGGCTTCATTTTCCTGCCAGGCTGTGCTCGTTGTTTTAGTAGTAGTGTCAGAGGTGCTGGTATCAGTAAGTTCGTTAATTACTTCTGCATTTGAAGTAGTAGTTATCGGGTTATTCCGGGCGATACTCCACTCTGTACCAATATCGAAGCCTTCCGTGGAGGTTACGTCGTAGATTCTTACCTCGACCAATACCTGCGGGGTTATACGGTCTATCTTTTCGATGAAGGAATCTACGGCCTTGATATTGCTCTCGCTATCTTGAACAATTATATTGCTTGTGCCCGGACTGGAAGATATGGAACCTCGCTTCGAAATAAACTTCTTCAAAGCACTTTCGACGTCCTTAATGTCTGCGTAAGTAATTTGATAAACCCTGGTTTCGAGGATTTCCTCTTTCTGCGCAATTTCATCCATCGGCGCTACTCTTATCATATTCTTGTCTACTACACGGCCATAACCGTGTACAGCAAGAATATTATCCAGCGCTTCTGCCAGCGGCACATTTGTAAGCGTAGCGGTCACATAGCCGGTAACAGTTGGGCTTTTGATAATATCCACGTCCGCCTGCTCGGCTATCATCCTTATCACATCTTCGATAGGCGTGTTTATGAAGTCGACACTTATTGTTTTCTGCATTCGCTGCTCAAGAGTCGTTGAGACCTCCTGTTGCTTTGAAGCCCCATCACCGTTTTCAGCGACAGCGACAGCACAAGCCGTAATAACGAATGCAAGAACCGCCAGAAATTTTAATCCTTTAAACCTGCTCTTAGGGCTTCTCATAACAGATCCCTTTCTCAAATCGGCTGTTAACCAATATCGTTTCTACCGTTGAACCTTCTGCGTCCATTTGTTGCCGTTTACTTCAAATTCAACGCTATCTTCGTTTATTTTTACTATGACTACACCCAATACCTTATCACCCTGATGTACTATCTGGTCGCTAACAACTGCACACGGATTATTTTTACTATGGACAATTCCCTTTACGATTAGTCCGGGATTATCAGCTTGTCCCTCCTGGTTTTTGACCGGTCCGAACTGCATAGGGTCACGAAGCGTTGTCGGATAAGGCTCCGGGACCTTCCACTCGACTTTACCATCAGAAGCTGCAGCAGCTGTCTTTATCGGTCCGCCGAGTGTCGCAGAGCCGGTTATCTTTCGCGAAGGTGTACTAAAGGTTCGAATAAACAAGAAAATCAAGGCAATAAAGAGAACTGGAATCAATATCACCATTACCTTTTGCTTTGTGGCATTTTCCCCTGGCTCCGTAGCGAAGAGCTTGCTTTGAATCTGCTCCAGTTTCCGCTGCCATTGAGTTTTCCCTCCAGCTTTTCTGACTGTATGAGTTTTAGGTTTTTTAGCCGGAGCTGCTTTCGGTGTCTGTAAAGGCGATTGCTTGGATTTTGGCTTCGTGGGAGTCATGTGACTCGGCGCAGGTGGTTTTTGGTCGGGTGGTTCCGGCGCAGGTGGTTTTGGAGCACTATAATCTTGCTGCTCCGGTGCAGGGGCAGCAGAAGACTGCTTTGTGATGTCGTCTTTTGTAAGCGGGGCGCCATTAAAAATTGCCGAGACATCCTTGTGCAGTCCTGCCTTATATTTAGACATTGCCTGTTTCCTCAACCAAAGTACTGCTGTTGCTTACTTCATCGGCCAAAACCTTACCATTGATTATCTCATCAGCCAAAGCCCTGTATTCAGCAGCACCTCTGCTTTCAGGGGCGTAAGTCAAAATGGACTCACCGGCACTTGGGGCCTCAGCCAATCTCACGCTCCTGTGGATAACCGTATTAAATACCAAATCGCCGAAATACTCCCACATTTGCTGTTGAATCTGCCTGCTGAAAATAATCCTGTCTTCAATAAAAGTCAGCAACAAGCCCAGGATTTTCACATCGCGAGGGTAGAAATGTGTTCTGATAATGTTCGCTGTCTCGAACAATTGTTTCAGTCCTTCCATTGCATAGTAGTTAACCTGAACAGGCACGACGACATCAGTGCTGGCGACAAGAGCATTCAGGGTCAACAGGCCGACCGACGGTGGGCAGTCAATAACGCACATATCATATTCATTGCTTATTGCTCTAAGCTGTTCGCTCAAAACCAATTCTTTTCCGGGCGCGTCGGCCAATTCAATCTCGGCACCTGAAAGCAAGATATTGCTTGGTGCCAGATTAAGACCGTCAAGCTTGGTGCTTATTATAACTCTGAAGATTGGAATCTGCGCGCTGGTGAGAGAATGATAAATGGTCTTGTCAAAAGTTTCAGGGCTATGGCCAAGTCCCAGTGTGGCATGCCCCTGCGGGTCGAGGTCAATTATCAGCGTCCTCTTGCCTTTTCCGGCAAAGGCGGCAGCAAGGTTCACCGCAGTAGTTGTCTTGCCACAACCACCCTTCTGATTTGCTATTGCTATCGTTCTCATCTTTATTTTACCCCATAAAATCATACCAGAGGGGTCGTTGGTTCTTTTAACTGCTCCGCATCTTTCTGATAAAAAACGCCAAATTCATCTTCACTCGATGTTCCGAACTGCCCTTGTCTGAGCGAGTTATAGCGAACCTATCCACAAAGATAACCGGTCGATGCCTCTCCAGAGCGTTTAGTAAGGCAGCAAATTGGTTAAAATCCACCGTGGAGAAGCTGATATTAATGAGACTCTCAGATACGTATTTATCCTTTTTATCCCCACCAGCGCCCTTTTTAGTTTCAATGCTAAACGAAGTAACTTCTTTCTCGTTGGCAATTTGGCTTATATCGAACGTTAAATTAGTGGATTCTTTGAAATCAATAACAAAATTCTTCAATTTACTTTGTAACTGTTCGATTTGTTCATTTAACTGGATTCTGGTTTCCCTCTGCGATGCTTTTAGTGCGGAGTCACACATCTGTTTTTTCTCTTCAAGCTTCTTTTCGAGCTGTTCTATTCTGTTTTTCTGTGGTGCCAACATAAACATATAGATAAAGAAAAACAGCACGAAGCAACCCGTCCATATTAAAGCTATTTTCGTAAAATATTTTCCGTAAACTGACTTCATAAAAAACCTGTTATAATGCCGGTTTGAAAATACAGTCTATATCGTAAGAGATAACATCCTGGCCTTCAAAAGTGTCGGTTTTCTGCGAAACTACGATGTCTTTAAGCTTCGTTGCAAGCGAGTCTGAAAGACAAAGATGGTCCTTAAAATCCTTGACCACTTTATCAGTGTTGGCATGCGGCCTTCCAATAATACTCATCTGCAATGTACTCGCCGGAACCTTGATGTTAATCATTTTGTCGGGGTCATCTTTTTTGGGAATACTTTTGTTTACAGAGTGCTGTTTGACTGAAAGCTTAGTCAAGACCATTGAATCGGGCATATTCTCTACCACAGTCACCAGAATAGGTGACCATTGAGTATGTCTGCCAATAGAGGATAAAGCTTCTGATAAACAGCCATTTATATTTTTTTTCTCCGCTTCGAATGATTTTTGCAGCTCAACAGCATCCGACAATGTCTCAATATTTTTTTCGTAACTGATTATTTCCTCCTGCGCGACTCTGATGACAATTCCATTGCTTAGATAAAAACCAAGCATTACCATTGCAACGAGAATTGGCACTGTGAATGTCAGGGCGGCAATAGCTACGCCCCAAGGCTTCCTCTTTATGGGGATACCCTGACCCTTTAATAAATCTATCGTGAACATATCAGATCGACCTCATTGCAAGACCTGCTGCCACCGCCATTGCAGGACCATTTTTTTGGAGAATGTCTCGACAGTCCTGGTCCCCATCGCAGGGTATTTTGTCGAATGGGTTCCACAACACTGTCTTGGCTGGAAGACGACTATCCAATAACTCGACAAGCCCTTTGACCAGAGCAAAACCACAAACAAATATCTTTTCAATAACGGCAGATTTCTCCTGAGCCGTGTAGTAGCGCAATGTTTCAGTTACATCGACAATCAACTTCTGACAGGCCTTCTCAAAACTGTCACCGAACTCCATTTCAGGTCCTGCCGGATTTTCACTGAGCAGAGTTTTTTTGACAGCTTCGATTGGAATACCACTCTTAGATGCAATTTCTTTAACGATTGTCCCACCGGCACAGGCAATATCGCGAACAAACGGCAAAGCATTAGCTCCCATAATTACCAGAGTTGTGTAAGAGCTGCCGACGTTCAAAATAGCTATTGTTCGACCGGCTTCGATTTTTTCGTATTCACCGAAGCAATTCAGAAGTGCCAATCCGTCAACGTCCATCAAAACACAGTCGAGAAGAACTTGCTTAGCAAGTCGTCTCTTTCTTTCTATCAGCCTATTAGTTGCCGCTACCAATACGCCACAGGCGTTATCCTCACCGTCCGGCATCAACTGGTAATCAACGGCACTGTCATCGATATTAAATGGACAAACCTGTGCGGCTTCAAGCAGAACCGCTCCCTGAACCTCTTCCGACGGCAATGAGGGAAACTTGAAGTAACGCACCGCGACTTCCGGGCCACAGACACCACAAACAGCCAATCGCGTCTGAATCCCTGTTGACTGAAGGCATTCGCTGATTGCATCAGCGGTGTTTATTTCTTTTTGCTCCTGGTTAGTTCCTTTCTCATTGGAAATGTCAGCTATACCGGCTGCGGTAACGACGTACCCGGCATCGTCCTTACGCATCTGAACTATTCTGACCGCAGAAGAGCCAATATCAAGCCCTAATACTTGTGTTTCCTCAAGATTAAGTAATCGTTTCCAATCCAAGTTCATAAATCCTTCAACCGAACCTTTCTCTCCGAACATTTCATAAGGCTTTCATTTTGTGGGTTCTCAAATGCAACGAAGAGCATTGGATGGTTCCTGCCAAAAATCTTAGAACAGAGTTTCCATCAATGTACCTTTTTCCCACAATACGGCCATAGTCCAATCCTTAAAGCATAACGCATATTTGCTCATCGGCTTAAAAAAGTGAGTGTTTTACTTAGAAATCACTAAGCGCTGGTTTCACAGGTTAGTATCTTGATTTTAGTGTGTAAGGTCCTATAAGTACTGTGGATTTAGGCTACAGATAAGGACTTTGAACATCCGATTGTATTAAAGCTTTCAAAATTGAGCAACTACAAAGAATTTAAGAAAGGCTTTTGAAAAGTTATCGGTCGCTGGGATTTAATAGGGTAAAGTTTTGAGTGCCCGCAAGGCGGGGGCTTTTTTTCTATCCGATATCTGCTATAATTTATCCGCTAAGCGTCTGTTGCCTGGTTCGTAATTGTACCAGCCGAGAAATGTCACATCATTTACGCTTATTAGCTTTATATTACGGCAATTCTTCCCAATCTCTTAACCCATCGAAAATGCAACCAGCTCCCCTTGGCAGGCCCCGCGGCTGCGTATCCAGATTGCGGACGCGCTCATCATAGTTAATTATCATTTGATAATGCCTGAGGGTGTTAATCTGCGATGAGGTTAAGACTGTCCCTGTTTCGCAGTCAACCCATTGGCTGGTTTCGGGGTCATAGCGGGCCGGCCTGTCTTCACGACTCCAGCCATGGCCCGTAGTGTACCAGTCCCGCTCGATTGAAATCTTGTCCAGCGCAGCAAGGCTGCCGTTAACTGTAAAGCCAGACTCCGGTTCAGCCGCATGATGTGTAACAGAGTCGGTATTGTAAAGGAAATCATCGGCCGCAAACATCAATCCCGAAACGACGTATATTGTCCCGTAACGTGGGTCTCCAAAATAGATATTACCTCCACTGGCCAGTTCATCATACTCATCATACTCGCCAAGAGCCACTAAACCAAGTAAGCTGTTGGAGTCCTCATACAGCAGATTGTCAGAGATGTGGATATTACCCGTTGAGACGATTGTCGCCTTTCCTTTCAGCTTGAAGCCGTATGAGGACTGGCTGTGGACCCAAACGTCGCCATCGACATAATAAACCCTGTCAATGCCCACATCAATTGGCGTTCGTGCCTCTTTAAAAGTGCCTCCACCTGTACAGCTAAGTGGTTCCAGGAAATAGTCATCGCCGGTCGTAGAATCACATTCAGAGCCTCTGTCGGGAGGGTTTTTCATAAAGACGTCTCGCAACTCATGGCCGTCCGGCAGGTGTCCCCCACTAATGTGTTCTTCCGCAAAGATTTGGGCCACATTATGTGTATTGTGTACGGCATAGTTCATACCCACCAGGTCGGGAGGGTTCTGCAGGTCGGCATTTTCGGTAATGTCTCCCGAAACCGTGGCACTATCATAGAGATTAACATTACCACTGGTGTTAACATCTCCCTCAAGCTCATAGGTATTAGGTGTAGGGGCGGGGTTAACGCTGCTTTCTTCGTACAAAGCGACATCCCCATTAACAAATACATCTCCATTGATTGCATCTTTGCCGCCGACCTCTCCATGCGGGCCTGTAGATTGGGGGTTGCCTTGTCCCCTTAAGATGAGTGTCCACTCGTCTCCATTCAAGTTAGCAGCATATACACCGCATTCAAATGGAGGAGCCAAAAATGACGTTTTTACCTTTATCCTTTTCACCCGTCCTCTTACTGTGCCGGTTGCAATAGCGTAAGGGGGGTCCTCATCAGGGTAATAATCAACCAGGTAACTACCTTCCCCCAAGGCTGTTTCCTCAATGCTCCCAGATTCTCCGTTGTTCAATCTTGCGGTGAATTCTTCCACACCTGCTTCGGCCAGATAAAAAGCCTTGGTTTTGTTAACAACCTTCCGAGTAAGTGTTATCTCGTTTCCCGCTATAATAAGCACGGAAAAGCCTAAAATGGTAAGGACAAGAGTAAAGACTAATGCGACAACAAGCACTATGCCTTTTCTCGCGCTACGTAGCGAAGCGAGATTGCCACTTCGCAGAATAGCATCTGATTTTGCCATTGCGATTCCCCCCAGCTTTTACTGTAGGCTTTATGGCAATTCCTCCCAGCTTGTTATTCCCCCGAAAATGTATCCCACTCCTTTTGGCAGGCCCTTCGGCTGCGTATTGCGGTTCCGGACCCGGTCATCATAATTAACTTTCATTTGATAATGCCTGAGAGTGTCAGATTCCATTGAGGTTAAGGCTACCCCTGTCCCGCCGTCGACCCATTGGCTTGTTTCAGGGTTATAGCAGGCAGGCCTGGGTCCTTTTTCAACCCACTGCCACTCCCACACCCATTCCCACCCGTGACGCACGCGGACGTATTCGTATTCGTACTTATTGTACCAGTCCCGCTCTATCGAAACCTGGTTCAGCGCAGAAATGGTGCCGTTAACAATAAACCCCGACTCGGGTTCTGCCTCAAAAGTATCAATTGCCGTACTGTTATAAAGGAAATTATTGGCTGCAAACATCATTGCAGAGCAGGTGTAAAGTGTTCCGGTAGTCGGGTCACCGAAATAGACGTCACCTCCGCTGACCAGCTCGCTATCCTCATTGTACTTGCCAAGGGCCACCAGGCCCAGCATACTGTTTGCATCTTCGTATTCAAGATTGTCACAGAGGTGGATGTTGCCTGTCGCAACGATTGTCACCTTTCCTTCAATCTTGAAGCCAAACGTGCTCTTGCTGTGCACCCACAAGTCTCCATCGATATAATATACCCTGTCATAACCCGCATTAAGGGGTGTTTGTGCTGTTCTCCAATCTCCTTCTATGAAGCCGGAGGATGTAGTGAGGAAGAAGTCATCGCCGTCCGTAGATGCGCACTCAGAAGTCATATTGGCAGGATTTATCTGAAAGACGTCTCGCAGCTCATGGCCATTCGGCAGCGTTCCATGAGTAACGCTTTCATCTGCAAAAATTTGGCTCACATTATGTGTATTATTTATGGCATAGTTCATACCAACTAAGTCAGGAGGGTCCTGTACAGGGGCGCTGTCGTTAGTGTCTCCGGAAACTGTGGCACTGTCGTAGATGTCTATATCGCCGGTAGCATCAACATCTCCATTGTACCCATAGGTGTTAGGTGGAGTTGCAGGGTTGACACTACTTTCATCGTATAAAGCGACATCACCATCAACATATATATTACCGTTGATTGTGTCTTTGCCGCCGACCTCTCCGCCGCCCCATACGGAAGTAGGATCGCCTGTTCCTCTTAACTGAAGCGTCCAAGCTCCGCCTAAACCACCGGCATATATGCCGCATTCAAAGGGTGGAGCAAGAAAGGAGACTTTTACCTGTATTCTTTTTTCCTGTCCTGCTACCGTGCCGGTTGCAACAGCACAGGGCTCGCCTGCATTAGGGTAAAAATCAACGCGGTAGCTTCCTTCTCCCAGTTCTGTCTCCTCAATATTGCCAAATATCTCATTGTTCGAATTTGCGATGAATAATTCCACCCCTGCTTCAGCCAAGTAAAAAGCCTTGGTTTTGTCAACGGTTTCCTGAGCCAATTTTATCTCACTATTCGCCACAACAAGCACGGAGAAACCTAAAATAGTAAGGATAAGAGTGAAGATTAACGCTGCAGCAAGGATTATACCCTTTCTCGCGCTACGCAGTGAAATGGCATTGCTGTTTCGCAGAGTAACATCAGATTTTGACACTTTGATTTTCATCTTGCATCAGCCGACAAAGTAAGAGCCTTCTTTTTTCAGTTTGACCGTCTTTACGAAAGCATAAAGTCGGTCAAATCAGTTATCGTCACTTTAGTCTTTCGTATTTATCAGCTTTATGGCAATTCTTCCCAGTTTGTTAGTCCCTCGAAAATCGTTCCCGCTCCTTTTGGCAGGCCCGGCGGCTGCGTATCCTTAGTCCGGACCCGGTCATCATAATTAAGTATCATTTGATAATGCCTTAAAGTACCAATCTGCGTTGAGGTTAAGACTGCTCCTGTCTCAGAATCAACCCATTGGCTGGTTTCGGTGTTAAAGCGGGCTGGCCTGGCTTTACTGTCCTTGGTGTACCAATCCCGCTCAACTGAAACCTTGTTCAGAGCAGCAAAGCTGCCGTTAACCGTAAATCCCGACGTGGGTTCAGCCGTCAAATCCCCATCGGGAGCCTTGCTATTGTAAAGAAAATTATTGGCTGCAAACATCATCGCAGAAAAAGTGTAAATTGTCCCATAAGTCGGGTCACCGAAATAGACGTTTCCTCCACTGTCCAGCTCGCCGTCCCCGTCGTACTTACCGAGGGCCACAAGACCCAGCATGCTGTTTGTGTCTGCGTATTGTAAATTATCGCAGATATGGATATCGCCCGTCACGACGATTGTCACTTTCCCGTCCATATTGAAGCCGTATGTGTCGTTTTTGCTGTGCACCCATACATCCCCATCAATATAATAGATTCTGTCATTGCCCACGTGAAGGGGTGTTGGCGCTGTCTGCCAGGTGCCACCTGTGAATCCGCCGGAAGGCTCGAGGAAGAAGTCGTCGCCGGTCGTGGTGTCGCATTCAGAGCTTCTGTCGGTAGGGTTTTTCACAAAGACATCTCGCAGCGGATGACCGGTCGGCAGGTATCCTTTACTAATGCCATTGTCTGTAAAGATTTGACTTACATTATGTGTATTATTTATTTCGTAATGCATACCGACTAAGTCAGAAGGGATTTGTGGGGCGACACCCTCATTAATGTCCCCGGAAACCGATGCGCTGTCGTATAGGTCAACACTACCGGTAGCTTCAACATCTCCATCGAGCTCATAGGTGTTAGGTGGAGGCGCGGGATTGATACTACTTTCTTCGTACAAAGCGACATCACCATCAACAAATATATTTCCATTTACTATGTCTTTGCCTCCGACCTCTTTCTTGGTGCCGTTTGGTACAGGATTTCCTGTCCCCCTTAACATAAGCGTCCATTGCTCACCGCTCAAACCACCGGCATATATACCGCACTCATACGGAGAAGCAAGAAAGGACGTTGTTACTTTAATTCTTTTCTCCTGTCCTGCTGCCGTACCGGTTGAAATAGCATAAGGAGGGTTTTCATCGGGGTAAAAATCGACCTGGTAGCTTCCTTCTCCCAAGGCTATCTCCCCAATATTTCCAAATTCTCCCTTATTCAATTTTGTGGTGAGTATTTCCACACCTGCTTCAGCCAAGTAAAAAGCCTTGGTTTTGTTAACAGCATTCCGAGTCGATACTATCTCGTTGTTCACCATACTAAGCATAGAGAATCCTAAAATGATAAGGATAAGAGAAACGACTGCCACTGCAACAAGAGCCATACCCTTTCTCGTGCTACGTAGCGAGGCGGCATTGCTGTTTCGGAGAGTAGCATCGGATTTTAATTCTTTGTTTTTCATCTAAAAACAGTCAGTTATCGTTACTTTAGTAGTTCATACTTATCAGCTTTACGGCAATTCTCTCCAGTTTGTTAGTTTATCGAAAATAACTCCCTTTCCTCTCGGCAGTCCCGGCGGCTGCGTATCCTTAGTCCGAACGCGGTCGTCATAATTAAGTTTCATTTGATAATGCTGCAGAGTACTAATCTCCGATTCAGTCAGGACTTGCCCTGTCTCGGAATCAATCCATTGGCCGGTTTCAGAGTTAAAGCGAGCCGGTCTGGCTTTTCCGTCCTTAGTGTACCAGTCCCGCTCAACTGAAACCTTGTTCAGAGCTGCAAAGCAGCCGTTAACTGTAAATCCTGATGTAGGTTCCCCAGCCTTACCGGTGACAGTATCGGTATTATAAATGAAATCGTTAGCTGCAAACATCATTGCAGAAAAAGTGTACATTGTCCCGTAACGCGGGTCGCCGAAATAGACATTGCCTCCGCTAACAAGATTATCCGAGCCGTTGTATTTACCTAAGGCTACCAGGCCCAGCATACTGTTTGAGTCTGTGTATTCTAAATTGTCGCTTATGTGGATATCTCCCGTTGCGACGATTGTAACTTTCCCGTCCATTTTGAAGCCATATGTCACTTTATTGTGTATCCACACATCCCCATCAACATAATAGACCCTGTCATTACCCAAATGAAGTGGCGTTGTTGAATCTTTATAATTACCTCCCCCTGGAACACTGATTGGCTCAATGAAATAGTCGTCGCCGGTCGTAGTGTCGCATTCAGAGCTTCTGTCAGTAGGATTTTTCACAAAGATGTCTCGCAGCGGATGGCCGGCAGGCAAGGTTCCTTTACTAATGCCATTGTCTGTGAAGATTTGACTTACATTATGTGTATTATTTACGGCATAGTTCATACCGACCAAGTCAGGAGGGTCCTGCGGGGCGACACCCTCGTTAATGTCCCCGGAAACCGACGCGCTGTCATAGAGTTCAACACTACCTGTAGCTTCAACATCTCCATTTAGTCCGAAGGTGTTAGGCGGAGGCGCGGAGTTTACACTACTTTCTTCGTGCAAAGCGACATCCCCATCAACAAATACATTTCCGCTAACTATGTCTTTACCACCAACCTCTCCGCCGGATTTGGAGACTGGATTGCCTTTGCCCCTTAACAAAAGCGTCCATTGCTCACCGCTCAAACCGCCGGCATATATACCGCATTCATACGGAGCAGCCAAAAATGACGCCGTTACCTTTATTCTCTTCTGTTGTCCTGCTACCGTGCCGGTTGCAATAGCATAAGCAGGGTCTTCATCGGGGTAAAAATCAACATGGTAGCTTCCTTCTCCCAAGGCTATCTCCTCAACATTTCCAAATTTTCCTTTATTTAATCTCGTTGTGAATATCTCCACCCCTGCTTCAGCTAAGTAAAAAGCCTTGGTTTTGTTGACAGCATTGCGAGCCAGTGTTATCTCGTCGTTGACCATATTAAGCATAGAGAATCCTAAGATGATAAGGATAAGAGAAACGATTGCCACCGTAACAAGAGCTATACCCTTTCTCGTGCTACGTAGCGAAATGGCATTGCTACTTCGCAGAGTAGCATTGGACTTGAATTCACTGATTTTCACCTTGCATCACCCTCCGGAATTTCGCATCAATACCGTTGAGACAAAATTTGTTTGCACATTATTATCTAACAGGTCGAGGTCTATTGTTACGGTATCATTCGCATCATCCACATTAAATTGCAAACTTTGCACCTTACCATCTAAAATAGTTTGAGTCTGTCCTCCAATCTGGCATTGAAGGTCGCCCGTCGCCTGCACGTAGGAAAATATTATGCTGTTGTTGTTTAAGCTTAGAACCGGACCATCGACATCCGATGCTGCAGACGTTGCCGATTTAATAGACTGGCTCATTGTAAGCATAGCGTATGAAGCGTCTCTTTGAAGATTTACCTTTTTCCAGGCATCGTTCCAGGATGTCTGACCAAGAACTACAACCATACCGGCAGCTAAAACCACAATAAGACCTGCCGAAATTGCCATTATAAGTTCTACAAGAGTGAAAGCTTTTTGGGATTCTGTTTTTATTTTCATTGAATAAACCTGTTTTATTAAGGAGCAATATAGGTAACCAAATTTACATTACGCTGATTGCCTGTCGGCCCCCAACTAACAGTAACTGTGACCTTTTTGTATGATGAGCCGAATTTCACTGTTTCTAAATTTCGGTTGTAAGATACACCATCTAAAGTAACCGCAGGATACTGAGTAGTGCCTTCTAGTATAGCGCTATAATCGGCTGCTTTTAACTCTTCAACTTTCTGAGCGGCCAGTTGGGTAGCTGCGCGGTAACGTTTCTGTATGCTTATCTGGCCTTTACCCATAACAAAGAGAAAAGAACCACCCGCTATTACAATTGTGACAATTAAAATAGCTGCCATTACTTCAACCAGGGTAAATGCCGCCACGGACTTGCGTTGCTTAACAGTCATAATCATTTTCCTTCCACTTTCATAAATATCGGGGCTTTTTGCCCCCTAAATTGCTAACAAGAGGGTAGTGATCACCCTGTTTTAGTTGATAAAAAAAAAGAGTGTAGATTGTAGGTTTTTCCTCTCTTTAGGTTCTGTTTGATTAAAGTATACACCGTAAACCCATCAAATCAAAGCACAACTACCGTTTTATCTTATAAGGAAGCCGATTTTGTCCCGGATGCATTGAGCATTATGAACCCATTACTGGCTCAGAATCGGAGAATCCCTGTGTCGTTATAGGACCCGCCAGAAACAAACAGATTTATCCGTATCTTTCAGGCAAACAGCAGCTCTGATTGATTTGCTGATTCGCTCTTTTAACCCAAGAATGGCTATGGTCATCCTGACCATAGCCATCATTTCTTCAATTAGGTTTAAATCAAGCCGCCGCAGCGGCTTATTTGCCTGACAAACATACCCTGCAACGCCACTGTGTGATGAAAAAATGGAGCTTTTGGCTCACCCAGTATTCCTCGCTTTTTTACGGATTCGCCCAACCACCTAGATGGGTCAGCGTAGTTGTAGGAGGAATCAATGTGGTTTTACTACACGTACAGGAAATTGTAAACGACAGGGGCGGTGTAGTATTTGAGTCATAAGCGGCATCGGTCCAGCTAAAGTCGGTCTCCGTGAAGTACGTACCTTCCAGGTCGCCGGACGCGAATCCCAACTCAGACAACGAAGGTGGCCAGGTACCGTTATCACCCGTCTCGGCGCCATAGGCACGCAATGCTGTCGCTATGGTACCCATCATCGACTTCCCTTCCGACCACTTGGCTGAATCGATACGACCTCGCATAAGTGGAATCGCCACCGCTGCGAGGATGCCGACGATGAGAATAACCACCATCAGCTCGATCAGCGTAAAACCTTTTCTACTTTTCATTTTTACTTCTCCTTAAAAAAGTTTGAAAAATACATTACCTACGATTGCTTCTGAAGGCCGTCGAACTATAAATCCAACTATTTCCAGCTTTCAGTTTTTGCTTCATTTCGTATCGGTCAAATTTATTCACGACTGTATTTAGTTTTTCGTTTTTACTACCCTGCCCATAACACTCGTAATTGCTTGATTGGGCTACCCTTTTATGTCAGACATTGTGAAAATCGGCAGATACAGCGCAAGAACCACCACCAGCACAATCGCTCCAACGGTTACAATCATTATCGGCTCAAGCATGCTCGTCATCATAGTTATTGTAGAATCAACCTTTCGTTCATAATGGGCGCTGGTTCTTTCAAGTACTCTGGCCAGCGAACCGCTTTCTTCACCCACCTGAATCATCTTGATGACCATATTGGGGAAAAAGTCAACTGCGGCCATACTCAAAGAGATGTTCAAGCCCCCGACAATATGTTTTCTGGTTTGTACTATGGCTGACTTTATGATATCGTTATCGGTCATTCCGGAGAGGATATCGAACACATCAAGCACTGAAACGCCTGCATCAATTAGAGTTGACATTGTCTTGCAGAACATTGCAACAAATGCCTGTCTGATTAGCTTTCCAAATAAAGGTATGGCGAGGACGAATCTGCTCAAAAAATGATGGCCTTTTTCGGTCTTAGAAGTAACAACTATAGAAATTATCGTCAAAAGAACAGCACTTATAATGTAGAGGAGATTGTGATGTAGAATATCGTAAAAGCTCATAAAACCCTGGGTAAAAGCAGGCAGGCGATTACCAATTTGTTCGAATATGGTACGGAATCTTGGAATAATAAAAGCCATTATGAATATGACTATCAGAATTATAAAGCCGAGCACAAAAACAGGATAGGCCATTGCGCCTTTAACTTTTTTTGCTAATTTATCGCGATTGTCGAAATGCTCTGCCAGATTGCGGAGCACCTCCGCAAGATTACCGCTGGTCTCGCCGGCTAAAACCATCGCGCAAGCCAGGCGGTTAAAAACTCCTGGATGTTCCGAAATACTGGCTGAAAAAGTCTCACCTTTGCGTATTTTGTCCAAAATCTGTTTTAAAATTTTTCGAAGCTGCAAATTTTCTATGTCTTCGCTAATGGTCTCTAAAGCCGTGGGAATAGCAATGCCTCCCTCTACCATTGTGGTCAACTGCCAACAAAGCGCTGACAACTCCGCTGCTTTGATTCGCTTTCTTACGACTGCTCTGGTGGTTTTTTTGGCGCCCCCGGACGTTTCGCTGACAGAAACAGGAGTAAAACCCTGTTCACGCAGCCAGCCAAGCACGTCATTCGAGGAAGAAGCATTCTTGCTGCCTTCTTTTCGCTGCCCTGATGAATCCCGAGCAATATATGTGTATCTTTTCATTTATCAGACCTAACCAAGTTCGCCCGGCATTTAGCGTTTAGTTTTTCTGTTCCTGTCCTCTGTTAGCTATCGTTAAATCACTACTTTATAGCTTTTCCTCAACTATATATCATCGGCTCAAGAAAACCTCGAATTCAGTAAAAAATCGGGCTGGAAGCTCTTCCTCCAAGAGCTGACCCTTTTCATTCCGCCCCTATGTCTTCTGTAAATGTTGTACTAAGGACTTCTTCTGCGGTAGTTAAGCCCTTCATCATATTAATGATGCCGCTGTCAAGTAACCCGCCATATCCCTTTTTACGTGCCGTCGCTCTAATTTGTCTCTCATTAGCACTACTGATGACCTTTTCGCGTATATCACTATCCATAATGAGGAACTCGAAAATTGGCAATCTGCCCTTATACCCTGTATTTCCACAGGCGTTACAACCTTTGCCGTGATAAAAGACGGTGTTTTTGGCCTGCTCAGGGTCAATTTTGAGGCGTTTGAGAACTTCAGAGCTGAGTTGAACGGGTTCTTTGCATTTGTCACAGATTTTTCGCACAAGCCTCTGAGCAACGATTAAGTTAAGTGTCGAAGCCAGCAAATAAGGCTCAATACCCATATATAGAAATCTGCTTATCGCCGATGGTGCATCGTTGGTGTGGAATGTGCTGAGGACCAGGTGTCCGGTCAATGAAGCTTTTATAGCAATCTCGACAGTTTCTTTGTCTCTGATTTCGCCAATTAAAATTATATCGGGGTCCTGTCTTAAAATCGCCCGCAAACATATTGCGAAATCGAGTTTGATTTCCGGCTTGATTTGAATCTGGTTAATCCCAGCCAGACGGTATTCGACCGGGTCTTCAACCGTGGTAATATTTTCTGTCGGGTCTTTTAGGTAATTTAGCGCCGCGTATAATGTGGTACTTTTACCACTGCCGGTCGGACCGGTGACAACTATGATGCCGTGGGGTTGCGACAATGCGTTTTTAAATTCTTCGAGACGCTTGGCCTCAAAGCCCAGTTGATCCAGGTCACGGCTTGCCGCTGTTGCGTCGAGGATTCGCATTACTATCTTTTCGCCGTATATTGTCGGAATTGTCGAGACCCTGACATCTATTTCTCTTCCTGAGGCTTTTATTTTACATCTGCCATCTTGGGGCAATCTACGTTCGGCGATATCCATATCCGAAATAATTTTTATCCTGGCAATTACCGCGGCCTGCATTTTTCTGGCCGGCGGGACCATATCGCGAAGAACACCGTCAATTCGCATTCGAATGACCATCGACTTTTCCTGCGGCTCGATATGAATATCACTTGCTCTGCTTTTGACCGCCTGGCTTAGTAGCAAATCAACAAAGTGAATCACAGGTGCTTTAGTTGCAGCTTCACTATCTGCAGTCAACTCTGAAGCATCGTTTACAAATGGCCCAATCCTTTCATCGTCTTTGTCGACTTCGAGTTCTACAAGGTCGCGGAGCTGCTGTTCCTCGACATCGGAACCATGATAAATCAGCTCTATTGCATGGCGAATTTCCTTAGGCGAACTAATTACTACTTTAAGCTGACGTTTTATTTTTAACGTGATTGTATCTATTGCTACAACATTAAGCGGGTCAGCCATCGCTACTACTACTTTGTCATCCACCTCGCCAATGGCCACAAGGCAAAATCGTTTGGCGATACCCTCAGGCAACGTTCGAGCGATGTTCACATCTACCTTGTTTATATCATCGAGACGGAAATATTCCATTGAGAGATAATCGGCCAAGGCCAGGGTAATGTCCTCCTCGCTCAGTATCTTCATCCGAAGCAATACCTCGCCGAGCCGGCCACCATGCTCACGCTGTTCGCTTAGTGCGTTGATTAACTCTTCGCGGCTTAAAAGCCCTTTGGATACGAGTAGTTCGCCAAATAAAAGATTAGTTCTGCGAGGCTCAGGTTTCGTTTCAGAGGCAGGGGAGCTGGAGGTACTTTGTGCGCCTTTCATTTTGGTCACCTCAATCTATTGCCATTAAATAAGTTCTTTTTCCGAAAAATAAGTTTTTTCCCGATAGATTTTGTGAACACACAGTGTATAAGGGGTGGGAGCTTTTTCATTATCCTCGTATCATAAAGTATACTATAAAAAACGTTAGAAGCAAAAAATCATTGGTTTGTCCGAGGTGGTCCCGTTCCTGTTTTAGCAGGAGGACAGGGGGGTACACAGAAGGTATATCGCTTTTGGAAGCAGGGGACAGTTTTTATGAGACAGTTGCTAACTTAACCCGGCGCCGGAGCTCTTTGATTATATCTGTAACAGCGAAAAAAAGGTATACAGACGGTTATTTATTAGAGGTCGATATAACCGATACCGCAGTTATCATTATTTTTAAATGCACAACAGCTACGATTCCTGTGAATCTAACTGTTTTTTCTCGTTTTCAATTTGTCCCCGATTTTGCTGCGCCGTTTTCTAATTCGTTCCACATCGATGGGATATGTTCCATATTGGTGAACCGTTTCGTACATTGTCACGGCATTGACCGGTTTGATGCCATCTCCGACTTCGCCGGATGACCCTATTAACAAGCCTGCCTTCGGCCCGATTTTTTCAATCAATTCCAGTGTTTCATCTTCAACGTCGAAAATGTTGCCCTGCGGCAGCGTAACTGCACAGCATACGTTTCCGAAAAGCAGCTTGTCGTGGTACTGTTTTCTTATTTCAAAGATATCGTTGCATCCATTCCTCTCAATGGGGTTAAGGCCATCAGCTCCGAACTTGTCGAATATTATTGGTAAAAGCTCGCCATATCTGCCGTCAGTATGAAACAAAATCTTCAACCCCTTTTCTTTAACCGGCTCACTAATCCACCTCCACCGAAGCAGTGCCTGTTCGGTTATAAAATCCGGACTGAATATCGGCCCAGTATCGCAGGCAATGTCTTCACCTATAAAGAGCAATGGTGTCGATGCGTTTTCGGCAAAGACTTTCGCAATATAAGCTGAAAGCCTGGTGGTGCAGTCCATAATATGCGAAACAAGTTCCGGGGCATCGTAGATTGCTTTCATAAAAAGTTCCATACCCGTGTATGTGTAGGAGTCACTCACAGGACCTTCAATCGCTCCGACAAAAACAAGGTCGTAAGAATCAAAAACCTCCTTAATATGTTTAATGAACGGCTCATACCATTTCTTAACTTCTTCATACTTCGGAAGGTTGGGCATATTTTTCTCAAGCTCTTTTAAGTTCGAGAAAGGTCGTTTCATAATCCAGTCTGCTCCAGACTTGCGGGACACTTCCCAGCCTTGCGGCTTTACTGATAAAAAGCGAACCCAGTTATCGATTTTTGACCTCAACCACGATTTTGCAGGGTTGTAGATATGGTGTGTAACATCCAGGCCGATTCCTTTGAAGGTTTTAGCATTTATTTCAACTATCTGTTCGAAGGAGTATTTTATCGATTCGTCGAAGCCGCCATATCTTGTCAGCAACTCTTTGTTGTTTACGAAATCGAATGTTAATATCCTGTCGGTCTGCTGCCGGTTAATCGTTTTTACAAATCTTTCGTAATTGGTCATAAAACTATATTACCATATAAATATGATGAAATGCGATAGCTTGACCTTCTTTTTAAAATTGGCTTTGTTTGGGTTTGTTTTGGGTTCGTTTCGACATCGTAAAAAGGGCTGATTTATTGCCATAACTATTTGTCATATAAGGGGTTAAACCCATTTTCGGCTTTCTAAAAATTGGGTTCGTTTTGCATTTTTTGTTCATTTTGATTGACTCTTCCTCTGCGCGCACCGATGGCGCAAGCCACAACGGGCTTTTCAAAATGGATGGGCGATATGAACTTGTCAAAGGATGTTACAAGGGAAGACGTCTCCCCATAATAGGACATACCCGCGGGTTTGATTCGAAAAATCGAGGATTTTTCGTGGAAGAAAATCTTGTAAGTCGTTGCAGGAAAAGGAATTAAAAAATTTTTGAAAAAATTTGATTTTCTCAACAGGTACCCCCGTTTTTGATTGATTTTACTCCGCTCAGGCACCATGGGGCTTGGGTCCCCTGTACTTTGTCTAAGATAACATCTCTCGGGAATCTACGCTACGCTACGAGAAAATTTTGCTAAATCAAAACGTAAAAAAGGGAAACTGCAAAGTATAAATCAAAAATATAAAGACAGCAGTGAAATTTTGGCTGATTGTGTGAGAACCGAACCCATAGTTGCAGCCTTGACTTTTACGCAATGTTTTACTAAACTAAAAATAAAAAGCGTTATATATTATTGCATTTGCCTTAAAATGAGAAAAATACACGATATTAGAAATCAAATTATTTTAGTCTTTTCCAATACACTAAAGTACAGGGGATTTGATGTAGCTCATCCTCCAACATTTTACTATTCTTCGAACGATGTGATTCAAATAGTACACTTGGGATTTTTAACAAGAGACCAGGCAAGATATTTCAACAGCAACACAGATTCTTTTACTATATATTTAGGATTATTTTATATCTTTATTACAAGTAATCCTCCGAGTTCATTACCAAAGGAATATGAATGCCAAGTAAGAGGATATGTAAACAGGAATTTCTTTCAGAAGCATCCTATGCCTATGAAGGGTTATTCATTTTTTCATCCAGAAAGATGGCGGAGAGACATTTGGTGGGTTGAGAAAAATGGTTCAAATTTAGATAAAGTCATTTACAACGCCAACAAACTCTTAGAGACCAAAGCGATGAAATGGCTTAATAAATACTCAGACCTCCAAACTATTTATAATTTTCTACAATTTAGGAATGAAAAATCGAACGGTCCTTTTGGCTTTGGAACAAAAGGTTCTCCGGCACGAAAAAATCTTATAGAAGCAATAGAAAAAAGATTGCATAAACCATGTTGACCAATCATTTTACTGTTACCGATATTTTGGTAGAATTCGAATAATGCAAGTATGAAAATAACAATTATAATCCTTGTTATTGCAACATTCATATTAGGTTTTACCTTATATTTAAGGCACACATCGAGAGAAGGAAAAAAGTACAAGCGAAAGTTCTCAGATGAGGAATACGAACGTGATTATGAAGCAAAGAAGGCTGTTCTTGAACGAATCCTGGGACCAATGCATGAATTGGTCGGCCATGCCTTAATCCCATTTGAAATCGGCGGAAGCGTTGATATGTATTACTTTCCAAATGCTATTGCCGGTACAGCGTTTGTTACTATGGAACTTATCGAGCCTGACGGCAGCGGCCCCAAGCCAAACAGGATTGGAACGTATGAACT
>CAZCIR010000040.1:0-21831 GCA_964499145.1 uncultured Pirellulales bacterium
AAAATATAGATATCGGCGGGCCGAGTATGATTCGCTCGGCTGCGAAGAACCATAAGTTTGTAACGGTTGTTACCGAGCCGGAGCAGTATGATAGGGTGATTAAAGAAATGGAGGCGAGCGGCGGGGCGGTGAGCGAGGAGCTGCGCAACGATTTTGCCAGGGTCGCCTTCGGGCTGACGGCATCATACGATGCTATTATTGCGAAATATCTTAACGGCAAGCAGCAAGTAGAATATCCGGAGAAGGTTTCCATCGCACTTAAAAAAGAAGCGATGCTTCGCTATGGTGAAAATCCACATCAAAGCGCGGCTTTCTACAAGCTGGCATCGAGCGGGGAAATGTCGGTCAGCAGCGCTAAATTATTAGAGGGCGGTAAAGAAATCAGCTTTAATAATCTACTGGATACGAATGCGGCGTTCGAGCTGGTGATAGAGTTTACCGAGCCGGCGGCGGTTGTTGTTAAACATCTTAATCCGTGTGGATGTGCTATTGATGAGGATATTTGTGAAGCGTATCGAAAGGCATACGAGGGCGACGTTGTCAGTGCGTTCGGCAGTATTGTCGCACTGAACAGGAAGGTGAACGTCGAATTAGCGCGGATAATTATGGAATCTTACGGCCGATTCGGTAAGGCGCTGGGGGCAGGCGGTTTTTTTGCTGAAGTGATTATCGCACCGGAATTCGAGCCTGAGGCAATCGAAATAATCCGGACACTGAAAACCTGGGGCAGTAGGGTTCGGCTGATGGAGACCGGGCCGATTGACAGGTCGAAGATTGACTGTGGTGAGTTCGATGCCCGGTGCATTATCGGCGGGATGCTTTTACAACAACGAGACCTTGTCGGATGGGAGCCAGATGTGCTGACGAATCCGACAAAAGCGAAACCGACAAAAGAGCAGCTCGAAGATTTGCGGATTGCATGGCTCGCGGCCAAGCATACCAAGAGCAATACGATTGTATTGGTTAAGGGCAGGAAGGTTTTAGGGGTCGGAGCGGGGCAGATGAATCGAGTAGAGTCAGGGCTGATTGCATTTAAGCGAGCCGGCGATGAGACAAAAGGGGCTGCGTTAGCTTCGGATGCGTTTTTCCCGTTTCCGGATAATGTTGAAAACGCGGCCAAGGCGGGGATAGCCTGCATAGTTCAGCCGGGCGGCTCCAATAAAGATAACGAAGTAATTGCCGCAGCGGATAAGCACGGCATCGCAATGGTGTTCACGGGAAAACGACACTTCAAACATTAGCGGATAGTGTTTAGTGTAGAGAGGACAGGAAAAGAAAATCCTAATATCTAAATCCTAAACAAATTCGAATTACCAAAATACGAAATTCAAGACAAAAATTAGCCACAGGGACACAGAGGGAAAATTAAAAGTTAAAAAGCAAAATTACAAATCAAAATTCAAAAATTATAAAGAGACAGAGATACAAGGTTGAATTTTTGGATTTGGGGGATTGGTTTGTCAAGGGCGGCATTTTTGATTATTTTAGAGTATGAGTGCATAATACCGGATAGACGAAGTTGGGAATGGATAAGGAGAAGTAAATGCTTGTACATAGTTTTTCCAAGAGGGATATCCTCTTAGGCATCGGAGTGATAGTCATTATCGTTTTGGCTGGGGTGTACTTTGGCCATTGGGAGGCCTCTGATTCTGCCTATGAGGTCGGGGATATCTCGGCAGACGTTTTAAAGCAGAAAACTCCTGATTCAGCATGTAAGGTCCGACAGACTTTGACAGAGGGTTTAAAGGTGACCATTTCTATTACTCGTGAGGACTTGGAAAAGATTTCTACGTGGGACTACAAGAGAATACCCTTTCGGGTCTGGCATATTAATCTTGAGCTAACCAACGATACACCGTGGTTAATTGACCTAGGAAATGATATTATGCTCATTGAAACTCATGCCAAGTCGGGGCTTATTAGCGGTTCAGCATGTTTCACTGATCTATCTGGAGGCGCTTTTTCGAATATAGGTGTTGTACCCTCTCTATACTTGGCTGGGGACGGTGGAAAGTTCTTAGCATGGATGTCGTCGTACGGCATAGAAAATTACGAACTCCGATATCGGAATGGGGAAGAATCCTTCTTTGGAGTGACCATGGAATTTGGTGGACATCGCGCTGTAGCAAAGAAAGAGGATGCATATTATCATGGTTTTGGGGAATTAGCTAACAAGCAAACCAGAGCCTTTGAAGTGACTCTGAAACAAGAGAAGTGGATTGAAGATACAGGTGCAGGTCTGCGATTGGTTCTACCCAAATTGAAGCTCGTCAATGGACGGGAAACACAAAGTTACCGCCTAGTATTGCGTCTGGAGGAAGATGCCACAGGCGAGAAACGGTGGCATGTGGCAGGGCAGGAATTGATTTCGCTGGAGTTCACGGAGCTGTGTAGTCTGCTTAAATCATCGGAAACGGACTTTGCCGCGCGGATTTTAGCTGGAAACTGGCTGGCAGAAGAGCACCCCAAGCAATGTATTGAGCCGTTAGTCGCACTAGCAAAAATTTCACAGGAGGAGCAAGTGCTTGCTACGTGTTTTCAACTGTTGATGCGGCTGAAAGCGAAGGGACTTGAGGTACTCGCTGATGAATTAATGTATGCGGGTTCGGCGTCTCCAAAAACGCAGTTGCTGGCGTTGAAGTATATCGAAGCCACTAGAGAGTGGGCCTTTGAAACGCCTATTCCTGAGGGATTTCGTTTCACTAAGTTTCGCCGGTGGCGAGGGCGAGAGGTCTGGATATTGGAGGGCAACCAAGTTGGAGAAATACGGGAGATCCTACTTGTTACTTACGGACGAGCCATAAATCCAAGTGCTGCTCTGGGTGCCTGCTTTAGGTGGGCTGCAGAACTCTGCGCTGGCGGGCCGTTGGGAAGAGAAAAGGAAGAAATCAAAGTGTCGGAGCTGATTTTCCTAACAAAAGGAAAAGGTGAAGAGTATGAGGCACAACCATTTTCTGCTTTGCGCGAGGGGTCGTCTGGGCGTTCGTTTGAAGTCGCAGTGGGCTTATGGTCCATGGGCAGGTTAAAAGATGGCGTCCCAAGCGTGCCGTTAGCAAGGTTTACGAGGAAGACTATGGCCCGGGCGTATGATATTAGTTTGGTGGCAAAGTTGTACATAATATTGGCACAAGATCCCAATGATACTGAGTTTCAGAAATACTTGGTTGTTGCTGGGGCAACTACGAGTGCTCGAGAACGTTTCCAGGCTATGGCCAAGATCGTAGAAACGTTTTCGACGGCGTTGGGAAAAGAGCGAAGAGCGAAAGTGTCGATCCCGCGAAAAAGCGCATTCTCAACCAACATTGTAAAAGCGAAGGGAAAGTGGAGACTTCAAAGGAAGAAAGCCAAGTCAGAGAGTGATTTGGTATTTTAGTATGCTGCGGTAAGTACGCGGTGACGGAGCGCCAAAAATCTAATTTTTTCTTTCTTTACTACAGTCCTGCGGCCTTGCGGAGCTTGGTGGTCATATTGGTTTTTTCCCAGGTGAAATTGGGGCCGATTCTTCCGAAATGTCCGCCGTGCGAGGTATCTGCATAAATTGGTCTTGCGAGTTTCAGGTAGCGAATCATTTCCCTTGGGGTCAGGGGGAATAGTTTTCTTACGATTTGACTGATTTTTTTCTCACTGATTTTGGCAGTACCTTCAGTATCAATAAGAACAGAAATCGGCTTGGCTACTCCGATAGCGTAAGATAGCTGGACTTCACAGTGGTCGGCGAGGCCGGCAGCAACGATGTTTTTGGCGATGTATCTGGCCATATAACTTGCGGTTCTGTCGACTTTTGAGGGGTCTTTTCCGCTGAATGCGCCTCCGCCGTGGCTGCCTCTGCCGCCGTAAGTATCGACGATAATTTTTCTGCCTGTCAGGCCGCAATCACCTTTTGGTCCTCCTATTACGAATTTGCCGGTGGGGTTGATATGATACACGATTTTTTTGTCCACGAGGCGTTTCGGGAGAGCCGGCAGGACGACCTTTTCGATTATTTGCTTTCGTAATTGCGTGTAAGTGATGGAGGGGTCGTGTTGAGCTGCTACGATAACGGTGTGAATTCGTTTTGGTTTATTGTTTTCATATTCGACAGTTACCTGGCTTTTGCCATCCGGCCGCAGCCAGGGGAGCTTTTTGTTCTGTCGCATTTTTTCCAAACGAATGGTTATGGCGTGCGCGAGCTGGATAGGCATAGGCATAAGCTGCGTGGTTTCATGGCAGGCATATCCGAACATAAGGCCCTGGTCTCCGGCTCCCTGTTCTTTGTGCAGACCTTTGCCCACTGTTACGCCCTGAGAGATATCCGGGCTTTGCTTGCCAATCATCACAATAACCGAGCAGTTTTCGGCATCGAAGCCGATAGCGGGGTCATTGTAACCGATTTTCCCGATTGTTTGGCGCACGACCGACGGGATATCGACAACGGCTCTGGAAGTAATTTCACCTGCAACTATTACCGCAGCATCCTTAACGAGTGTTTCACAGGCGACCCTGCTTTTGGGGTCCTGTGCGAGCATTGCGTCAAGGATTGCATCAGATATGTGGTCAGCTACTTTGTCAGGATGGCCCATCGTTACGGATTCGCTTGTGAAAAGATACCTGCCGGTGTCACAATACGGATTGCTGTGGATTGATTTTTTTGCCATTTGTGATTTATCCTCTTATTATTTCATTGGTTAAAGCTGGTTGTTTATAGATTGTGGACTATCGTTGAGGATCCAATTATATGGTATATTTTCAACGGAATAATTCTCCCTTTCAAGGAAAAACAGGTCCTGTTTAGAGATATAGTTTGTTATGAAGTTTAAGACGGCCCGGAGCTTCGGCGGCTGGTCTTTAAATTTTTTGTCCGTTCCGTATTTACGGATAAACTCTTTTCCATACCAAGCTGTTCGAAAGATGGCGGAGATATAGACTACTCGCTTTTTTCTGTCTATTCTGAAAGCGAGTGGGCTGGACAAGAATTTTTTAGCCTGGTCGTCCAACTGTTTGTAGAGCCTGCGTCCGTAATACGGCTCATTGCGCAAAGGCGGGCTGGAAAGGCTGGCGTATGATATGGCACAGAATACCCGCGGCTCGTTAAACTCTTTGCGGAAAAACCGCTGTTCGATTTCTTTAAGGGTGAATTCCTCGTTCATTACGATAAATTTATATTTGGTCCATATACCTTTGATGTGCCTGATGCTGTCAGGTCCCCAAAAAACACGAAGAATTCGCTGAGACTGGATGGGATAGTTTGCGACCATTATTTCAAGCAATTTTATATTATATGCGTTGAGCCAGAAGGCGATTTTGTCCTCTTCGGACCAGGCATTGTAAACATTGGGGTCAAGTTTGGCGAACTCGTCAAGGAGATGGTTAAGCTCCGTTTTTTTTCGCTTGAGTGTTTTATAATCAACCATTCCTTTATCATCGACACAGGTCTCCAAGATGCCGGCGCATTTGTTATGAAAAGAAACAAGCGAGGGTTTGACGGATTCAGGTAGAACCTTTTGGCAACTGGTAATAAAAATCGATACAATAAGCACAATAAGAAAGGTTATAAAAACTAAAGGCCGGGCTTTGAAATCAGCGGTTTTTAGTTTTTCACTTTTGGCATTTTGTTTTTTGGAGGTCATTATGAAAACTCCTTGTGATATAAAAACTCCCGGATACCGTTAGAACTCGCCGGTTGGTGTTTATACACGCGATTACTTGCTTTGCGGCAACTAATCGAACCATATTGTTGTGTGTTACAAAATTTGTCATAAAATCACCTATTTATTAGGTAGCTGCTGGAGCGAGGCGCGCAGTTTTGGCAGGCTTTCTGGATAGTTCTTCTGTATAAATTCGACCAGCTTTTCCCTAACATGGCAGCGAAGATTCCAGGCTGTTGATGCGTCCGGGGCACTTGTCAGTGCTCTTAGTTCAAGCGTGTGTTCAGAGGTATTGGTTACCTGTAGTACACATACTTTACCATCCCATAATTCAGAATCTTTCAGGATTCTTTGAAGCTCAGCCCTGACCGCTTCAACCGGAACGGTATAGTCAACATAAATATACACAGTCCCCAACAAATCGGCTGTGACACGAGTCCAATTTTGGAAAGGTTTTTCTATAAAATAAGTAATTGGAACGATTAAACGCCTCATATCCCAGATTTTAACAACTACATAGGATAAAGTTATTTCTTCAATTCGTCCCCACTCATTTTCCACGATAACTACATCATCAAGGCGAATAGGCTGAGTAAGCGCTATTTGAATTCCGGCTATGAAAGTTCCAATCGTTCGCTGAGCGGCCATACCGACGATAATGCCGATAATTCCGGCTGATGCCAAGATGGTTGTCCCAAGCTGTCTTACTTTCTCGAAGGTCATCAACATAGTTCCAAAGGCCAAAATGCTCACTATGATAATCACTATTCGCTTCAAGACATCCAGCTGAGTATGAATTTTTCTTGCCCTGAGATTATCTTTTACGTTGATATCAAAACGGCTGACGATGTATTCATCCAGGATGTAAACTGTCTTTACGAGCAGTATTGAAACCAGGCCTATGAAAAACAGGCTAAGGATATGTTTTGCAGTGGTGAGATATTTTCCGGAAAACGCAACAGGCAGGCTTAAACGCATAAGCAATAATATTAAAATCCACTGCAAGGATCGGTAGTAATGCTTAATGCACAGATTATCTATAACATTTTTAGTGCGCCTGACAAGGGCCAAGAGGATTCTGTAAATAATTACATGACCTATTACACCCGCCAGTAAGAGTATCCCTAACGACCATAGCGCCAAATTGTTTATTTGTAGCTCATTTATTGCCAAGTATTCACCATTCTTTCTATTTACTGAGTAAAGCGTTCAACATATAAAGATAATCAGAAAGCAACCGGGTTATTAAGAATTTCTCCGTGACAGTTTCCCTGCCCTGATGTCCCAGATTTTCACCTTCTTTGGGGTTTTTCAGCAGATACACGATTCTATCTACAAATCCTTCTGTATCTTTTGGTTCAAGCAAAAAACCGTTCCTTCCATCTTCAACCTGCATAGGTATGCCGCCCACGTTGGATGCTACGACAGGTGTTCTTTTCCAGAGCGCTTCGGTCACAGAGAGGCAAAACCCTTCCCTGATAGATTTTTGAATTATGACTTTAGAATGCCTCTGGATTGCATTTACTAAAGTTTCATTATTTCCAACAATAAATAAGATATCACCTTTTCTGAGAAACTTATTGGCTTTACGCTGGACCTTGTTGTACATCCTGAGACCTTCCGGGTCATCGCTGGCCACATTGTAGCAGAAGACCAATCTGCAATCGACTTTTTCCTTGACCAGATTGAATACATCTACCACGCCCTCCGGGTCCTTCCAAGGGTCAAGCCGAGAGACCTGAGTAATTATCGGTTTGTCCGTAGGTATGCCGGCTGCAGTTATATGTTCACGAACGATTTTCTCGCTGATATCCTTGTTCTTCTGGCTGAGAGGATTAATAGCAGGAAACATAAGTCTCTGATCTATTGGCAGATCTTTTTTGAAGTATTTTTCACTTGAGAAGACAATCTGGTCATATTTGAGTAAAAAACCTTTCAGAAAATCCCATAATCCTTCGTGTGGCTTGGTCAGGTCAATATGACATCGCCATATCCAGGGTTGGCTTTTTCTATAAGACCTTATTAGCGTCAGCGGCTGAGGGTCGTGAATGATGACACAATCATGGTCAAGATGTGTAAACTTTGAGAAATTCTCATTGACTTTAAGGTATATTTGTTTCTTTCTTTCGGAAAGATTTAGCTGTGCACCTTGAAGTGCGTTGTGAAAGCTTTTTGTAATCTCAAAAAATTCCTGGCTGCCGTGTAAAATTCGCCAGCCGGTGTTTATACCCACGTCATTCATCAGCAGAACGAGAGAGTAAAGAATCTCCGCAACACCGCCACCCTGATATGTGGCGTTGAGGTGAACAATGTGTTTGCCGTAAAGTTTCCTGGCTCTGACATAAATTTCAGCCAATGTTTTATCAGGAACTATATGGCGGAAGTCTTCGACTCTTAACATACTATCTCCTTAATAAATTTTATTTTTTTATCAGTTTCTCAAGTAACGTTCTAAGCTCATCTACTGAATCCAAATTGAATCGTGCTTTTGAAATACCGTATCCTACTCTAATCGAATATGCACTTTCATGCAATACCGCGAATAAATCTTCATCAGTGTAATCATCGCCGGCAGCAAGGATAAAGTTCCATTTTTGGCTGGATAGCCATAATTTTGCCGCATGTCCCTTGTTTATACCAATATTTTTAACTTCGAGTATTTTGCTGCCTTCAAATACACCTATGTCAAGATTGGCCGTCAGACTCACAATAGCATCTTTCAGCTCTTGTATCCTGAGGTAGGCCAGTTCCGGGTCCGATTTGCGGAAGTGCCAGACTAAAGAAAAATCTTTTTCCTCAACGGACGAACCGGGAGTGCGGTCAGTATATAACTCAAGAATAGGCCTTATTGTCTGTTTCCAATCGTTTCTTAAAGGCTCTATCACCCGCCAGTTGTCGGCTTTTTCCTTAATCCAGGCACCGTGTTCGGCAATTAGCGAGGCATTAAGGTTACCCAGCCAGTGACTTAAAGTCGTTTTATCTCTACCACTGATTATTACTACTTCATTCTTGGGATCTGCAGCAAGGGCCTGCAATAAGGCGAAAAGCTCTTTGTCAGGGCCGGCTTTTTCCGGTCTGCCGGCAAAACCTACAAGTGTTCCGTCATAGTCGAGCAGGAATAATCGTTTTGAACTTTCGCCGTAATCAATGAGCAATCTTTTCCTGATCGGTTCGGTAAGCTTACAAACAGAAAGCTCCTGCTGGAGCCGTTTTACCTCGGACAGACTTTCCATAAAATCATTAGCCCATCTTGTTACGGTATAGCGCGAAAGCCTTTTTTGCATCAATCTGTTACGCTCTATCTGTTCTTCTACAGTCATTTCAAGAGCCTCTTTCATCGCATCGATGATTGCCTGCTTATCATTGGCGTTAACTATAATTGCTTCACCCAGTTCGCTTGCGGCCCCTGCCATTTCGCTGAGAATTAAAACGCCTCTGCCGTCTGTTTTCGTTGCGATGAATTCCTTGGCTATCAAATTCATTCCATCCCGCAATGGTGTCACCAAAGCCACATCAGCGATGTTATACAGGGCGGTGAGCCTTTCAAATGGAAGGAAACGATACAAATACCATACAGGCACCCAGCCAATAGCACCGTGTTCGCCGTTAATCCTGCCTACAAGGCCCTCAAGCCGGGTTCGTAATTCCATATAATCCTCAACATCGGTGCGGGAAGGGACCGCTACAAGTATCAGAGTAACCTTGCCCTTGTAATCGGGATTCTGTGACAAGAACAAATCGAACGCTTCGAGTCTCTGGACAATGCCCTTGGTGTAGTCTAATCTGTCGATGGACAGGATTATTTTTCTCTCACCTGTTTTTTTGCGAATTGAGGTCAAACCTTTTTGTACTTTCGGGTCCTTTGCCGAACCTGAGTATTTATCATAGTTGATACCCATCGGGAAGGCGTCTACTTTAATAATCCTGTCGCCAATTGTCAACGCACCCATAGAGTGCTCAATGCCTACTATTCTGGCTGTGCTGCTGAGAAAATGCCGCACATAGTCATACGTGTGGAACCCTATCAAATCCGCGCCAAGAAGGCCGTTTAGTATTCTTTTGCGCCAGGGCAAAAGACGAAACAACTCAAAAGAGGGGAAAGGGATATGAAGAAAAAAACCGATTTGAGCATTCGGCAACCGCTTTCGTATAAGCTCCGGAAGCAACATCAGTTGGTAATCGTGAATCCAGATGCAATCATCAGACCCGGCGAAGTTTAGAACAGCATCGCAGAAGGCTTCGTTGACCTGTATATATGTCTGCCAGTATCGTTCTTCATAGACAGTGCGTAAAGGGAAGTAGTGAAAGAGCGGCCAAATGGTTTTATTGCAAAAACCCTCATAATAATTTCGAATATCCATTGCAGAAAGAAAAACAGGATGCCAGTTTTTTTCACTTAGCCGGTCCGAAATTTGATGTTTTTCCTGTTCGTTAATTTTGTCGACAGGGATAGCGGGCCAACCTACCCAGTGACTTTGATGTGATTCGCAAAGCGAGTGTAATCCTGTGGCCAAACCGCCTACGCTCGGCTGAAAGCGTAAAGTATTCGAATATTTAGCAACATTTATAGGCAATCTGTTTGAAACTATTGTCAGCATAGCTGTTATCTTTCCACACCATCAGGCAGCGTAAAAAAATATACTAATAGTTTCTGCCGTTTTTTTACAGAGAAAAATGAAAATTTAGGAATTGCATTTCAGTGCAGAATAGAAATAATAGCATCTTAGCCCTTAAGGACAGCTAAGGGGACCATTCGTGCGACAGCCTTAGCCCAGCCACATTCGATGACAATCCTGACAACCTCATCAATGTCTTTATAAGCAGCCGGTGCTTCTTCCTTTATTTTGTGTTTGTCAGCGGTGATGAGCTTTATACCTTCCATACTGCGTTTGAACTGGTCATCACTAATGAGTGCCGGAGTGATAATTCTGCCTCGGCGAGATTTTCCCCGAGCGGCAGTGCGACTCATTACCCTGCCTGCTCCGTGATTGACCGAACAGAGAGATTCCTCGGAATTGCCTGTTCCAACGAGTAGGAAACTTGCAGTACCCATGGAGCCAGGGATTATTACAGGCTGGCCGGTTTTTTCGAAAATGGTATCTGCCATACGTTTTTGTCCGAATGCCCGAGTGGCGCCTTTTCGGTGGACCCAAAGCCGGCCAATCTGGTGGGTCTCAAGCTTTGCCATATTGTGAGCGACATCATAGACAAGCTGTAACGGCGTTGGACCGAACATTCTGTTGAAGCATCGTCTTACAAGCAGGGCCATAATGTGGCGATTGGTAAATGCGAAGTTGGCGGCGGCAGCCATTGCGGAGACGTAGTTTTTGCCGGCGCTGGAGTCGGTCGGCAGATATGAGAGCATTTTTTTTCGTTCGGCCATATCCGGTCTTTGTGCGGCGATATTCATATATTGGTCGGCGATTTCGTAGCCGAACCGACGGGAGCCGGAGTGTATCATTACAACGATTTGGCCTTCAAAAAGGCCGAAGGTTTTTGCTAAAAGCTGGTCGAAAATTCTCTGGACATATTGAATTTCGATGAAATGGTTTCCGCCGCCAAGTGTTCCAAGCTGAGCGGAACCCTTTTGTGTCGCGGCATTTGGCACTGCGGCAAGGTCGCTGGGGAGTCGGCCGTTTTCTTCGATTCTTTTGAGGTCTTCGGCGAATTCATCGGGGTCGAATGCCTCCCAGGCTTTATGGCTGGTTCTTTGCGCGAGTGTGGGTATTGAGGCTACACCTGTATTAACGACGGCCTCGAGGCCGGTTCTGTCCAATACCAGGTTGGATTTGCCTTCGCCGAGCGGGATGTCCCTGGCGATAGAGAGGGCGATTTTGTCGGTATCGATACTGCCTTTTGAAAAGGGTGTGCGTAAGAGGCGCATACCACAGTTTATATCGTATCCGACTGCGGCGGGCATTATTGCCTGCTCAAGTCCTAAAACGGCCCCGATTGGCACGCCGAAACCGACGTGGATATCGGCAGTTGCGAGAACTTTCTTTGCCGGCGGCAAAGAGGCAGCGTCACAAAGCTGCCGAACCGCATCCGGTTCAAGGCTGATGGATTGGCTGGCGAAAATCGTTGCATCCGTCACCATTGGACCGCGACGCTCAATATGAAGTCTCAGGGGGTCTATGCGAGTGAGTTTTACTGGAGGTTCTGACATTTCCAAAATCTTTCAGAGCTACGGTAGAGCCTTCGCCCTAACGAGATAAAATTTTGCGTTTGTGGACATTATTATACCAAATAGCGTAAGCTGTACATAACGGTATTTTGAGAGTGATAAACGAAAAGTCTTGAGAATATGGTAAAGAAAAGGGAATTGTTGGACGAATGTAAGATTATTAAGTTTGAAGCCAATATGCTTGACAAACGGCGGTTGGGAAAGTAAACTTTATTACAGTGTAAGGGGGATTACTATGTCTGGCTTCGGCGGACTAATTGCTATTATGGATGTTGGGAATAATGAGTGGTAAACGGGTGATTTTTGCTGTTTCTGTGTTATTTTTGATTTTAACGATAAATTCAGGGGCTACTGCCGTTGATACCAGTAAGATTGATGCATGCTCCCATAAGGAGATTCTTGAGCAGAAGGATTTGCAGGTTATCGACGATTTTGTTGCTGATGCGGTAGATGAATTGGTTAAAACCGAGGATTTTACCTCTATAGCAAGGATTCGAACGGTAATTCTGTCTCGCAGCAGTTCCAATAAGGAAAGCGCCAAAAGCCAATATGGGGAACAATTTTCTGAATCGTCTTATAAATACATATCCGAGGCACTTGAAGCAGCGAAGGAGTTGACGCCGTATAACAAAAGGTTCCGTGTAATTCTTAATCTTCTGATTCTGGTAGATTCCCTGGAAGACCTGCGGCTGACAGATTTGGCTATAAATTGTCTCAACGAGGTGAATGCTATACAGTACTGGGCGGTTCATTCTGTTACCAACGCCGGCATAACAGGGCAGTTGAATTCCGAATTAGCCGATAATTTGGAACTGGCCGAGAGAATCACAAAGCAGCTAAAAGGATTAGTGAACGGCAGCAGTCCTGAGATATTGGCTTTGATGGCTCAATTTGCGGCCAAGGTGGACATTTCACAAGGAGAACAACTGCTGCTGCAGATAGCTGATGTTCGAATAAAAAGATATGCGGACTGGACGGTTGAATATGAACTTTTGGATGGGGACATCTTAAAATTACTCAACAGTAAGATACCTTCTGATAGTACGAGCAAAGCTGCTGTTGCCCGTCGTTTTGGGCAGTTATATTCATACGCTATTCAAAGGTATATTAAAGGCAGTGACATTTTAAGTGATACTCAGAAGAATCAGCTGGCTTCGGTACTGGTTGAGACGGAGATGTCGTGTATCAGCAAGCGTTTGAAGGTGACACAATCGGTTGTGAAGAATGCTGTCGAGCAGGGTGATTATACGGCCCTTTTGCAGGAACATGACAGGCTACTCGGTGAAGCGACAAAGGCCGGCCAATTGCCATTGAAGCTTAACTATGACTACGGTAAAAACGCGGACGGCAGCAGGCGTATCGCACCGCTTGCCCTGCCGGAACCGCCTAAAAAATAATTACCGATGATTTCGCATGAGGCGATAAACAAGAGGTAATGGGCTTTCGCAAAGGGATTTTGCGTTGAAGTTTTCAAGTGTTGCATTTACACTTACAACGGCTTTGCTAATCATTGCCGGATGTGACGGAACACCATCGGGCGATGATGCTAACGAAGAGCATATCTTCGCCGTAATGCCAACCAAAATACAGGGATTCGATCCGGGGTACACAAGCGGTATATATTCAACGCAGGCGGCAAGCGAAATCTTCGAGTGCCTTTACCAATATCACTATCTCAAACGACCTTACGAGGTCGTTGTTCAACTTGCCGAAGGGATGCCACAGTTCAGTGAAGACAGGCTAACCTGCATCGTCAAAATCAAAAAGGGGGTTAACTTTGCGGATGATAAGTGTTTTCCAAACGGCAAAGGGCGAGAATTGAAGGCAGGTGATTTTGTATTTGCCTGGAAGAGAATCGCAAATATTAAGTATCTGAGTCCGAACTGGTGGATGTTCGAAGATAAAATTGTCGGACTCGACGAATTCCGTAAATACACGAAGAGCTGTAAGAGCCAGTTCGATGTTGACTACTCTCGTATTGTCGAGGGTCTGCAAACACCCGATGATTATACCATCGTTATAAAGCTGAAAAAGCCTTGGCCACAGATAATGTATATTCTGGCATTTCCGCCAACTGCACCGATTGCCAAAGAAGCGGTTGATTATTATGGCAAAGATATTATAAACCATCCTGTCGGGACGGGGCCGTTTAAATTGAATGTCTGGAGCAGGGGAAGTTACATTGAGCTGGTCAAAAATCCCAGCTTCAGAGAGGAGTTTTATCCTTCAGAAGGAGAAGAAGCAGACCTGGAAAATGGCCTTTTAGCTGATACGGGCAAGCGGCTTCCATTAGCAGATAAGATGACCTGGTTAGTTATAGAAGAGGAACAGCCGATGTGGCTTCAGTTCCTGCGAGGCAAACTTGACGCTTCGGCTATCCCCAAGGATAACTTCGGCTATGCAATTAGTCCCTCACGAGAGCTGACAGCGGAGATGAAAGAGAGAAATATACAATTAGTAAAAATATATGACCCCGACACGTTCTTTCTCGGCTTTAATATGGAAGACCCTGTCCTTGGCAGGAACAAGCCTCTTCGTGAGGCCATTAGCTACGCATACGACAGGGCGGGTGAAACCAGGCTTTTCTGGAATGATGTGTGGGAGGTCGCTTACGGATTTATACCGCCGATGTTCGAATCCTATAATCCGGAAATTAAAAAGATTGGCCAGAAGTATGACGGTGAAAAAGCAAAGCAGCTACTAAAGGAAGCGGAAAAAATTTATGGAGGTAAACTTCCTGCGCTGAGGCTATCAATTGGTTCTACAGATACACAACGCAGGCAGTTGGGGCAGTATTGTAAGAGATGTCTCGAGGAGGTTGGGCTGGATATTGAGCTTGAATTTATGGATTGGCCGATATTTATGCAAAAGCTGAATACAAGAAGCTGTCAGATGTTTTCGGTCGGCTGGATGGCTGATTATCCGGATGCCGAGACCTTTTTACAGATTTTCTATAGTAAAAACGCAGCACCGGGGCCGAATCATTATAACTACTCCAGCAAGAGGTTCGATGAAATATATGAAAAGGTAATAGTTATGCCGAAAAGTCCTGAGCGAACGGAACTTTATCGCGAGGCGGAACGGGTGGTCTTGGAAGATTGTCCGACGGTGTGCACTCTGCATCGTGTTCGTTATATTCTGTATCATAACTGGCTTGGCAATTATAAGCCACACGTGTTTCCATTTGGTATGTGGAAGTATCGTAAGGTCGATGTTACAAAGAGAGCAGCTTATAAGGAGCTTTTGAAGAAGAGATGAAAAAGCATCGACTGTATAACACAATAGCGGTTTTATTCAGCGTAATGTTATTCGCCTTTGTATTCATAAGCTGTCGCGATTTATCCCCCGATGAACAATCCGGCGAAATGGTTCTTAATCATTATTTTCCCTCTAAGATTAAAAGTTTCGACCCTATTCTGATTCAGGATGAATATAGTCTATCTGTTTGCAGCCAGATATTTGAGACGCTGTATCAATATCATTATTTGAAACGGCCTTGTGTGCTTATTCCTTTATTGGCTGAAGAGATGCCTGAATTCAGCGATGACAGACTTACCTGCACCGTAAAAATCAAAAAGGGTGTTTATTTTCAGGATGATGAGTGTTTTCCAAACGGCAGGGGTAGAGAGTTAAGAACAGAAGATTTCGTTTATTCGCTCAAAAGAACGGCTGACATAAAAAACCTGAGTCCGAACTGGTCTTATTTTGAGGGCAAAATTGTAGGTTTTGATGAGTTTCGTGAATACACGAAAAGCTGTGAAAGTGCTGCGGATGTTGATTATTCACGGCCTATAGAAGGTCTGCAAACACCTGATGACTATACGCTTGTTATTAAGCTTGTAAGGCCGTGGCCTCAGCTTGTGGATAATATGATGGCCGATGTCCGTGATGCACCTGTAGCAAGAGAGGCGGTTGAGTATTACGGAAAAGATATTGTCAGCCACCCCGTAGGAACAGGGCCGTTCATACTCAAGCAGTGGAAGCGAGGCAGCTATATCGAACTTATTCGCAATCCCAATTTCCGAGGCGAGCCGTACCCATCGGAGGGTGAACCTGGGGACGCTGAGGCAGGATTGCTGGACGATGCGGGGAAGATAATGCCTTTCGCTGACAGGATTGTGTGGAGGATAATTGAGGAAGAGCAGCCGGCGTGGTTTCTGTTTTTGCAGGGAAATCTTGACGGCAAGAGCATTCCGAAGGATAACTGGGATGAAGCAATGACGGCGCCAGGTGAGCTTACCGATAAGATGAAACGGCTGAATATTCGGCTCGAGAAAATTCAGGACGCCTCGGTTTTTTTTCTGGGTTTCAATATGCTGGATCCGGTTTTAGGAAGCAACAAGCCTCTCAGGCAAGCGATTAACTACAGCATAGACAGAGAAGGATTTATAAAGACTTTTTTCAACGATGTCTATGATGTCGCTTATGGTATAATTCCGCCGGTTATGTCCGATTATGACCCGAACGTCAAGCAGCTTGGCTATGCGGATTATGACCCTGATAAAGCCCGACAGCTTGTCCTCGAAGCTGAGAAGATTCATGGAGGCAAAATACCCACACTTAAGATAGCCTTTCAGGGAACGAGCACTTTTTACAGGCAGTTTGGTCAGTTTATCAAGCGCAATATTGAAGCCGTTGGGCTTGAGACAGAACTCGACTTAATGGACTGGCCAACATTTCAGCAGAAAGTCAATAGTGCCGAGGCACAGATATTTGCCGTAGGTGGTGGTGCAGGCATACCTGATTCGCAGGATTTTCTTTCGATGTTCTACAGCAAATATAAAGCACCGGGGCCAAACCATTTCAATTATGTCAACCCAGAGTTTGACAGATTGTATGATATGACGTCTATAATGAATGATAGCCCTCAAAGACGCCAACTTTATCGAAAGATGGAACGCATTGTGTTAGAGGATTGTCCAGCGGCTTTCCTGGACCACCGAGTGGGTTACGTTCTTATTCATAGCTGGTATGAAAATTACAAGTATCATATTTTTCAATACGGTTTGTCGAAGTATCGCCGAATCGATATGCAAAAACGGGCGGAGTATAAGGAGCTCTTAAAGAAAATTAAATGACAGTGTACATAATAAGACGGCTTTTATATACCATACCAATTGTACTGGGTGTGCTGCTTCTTACATTCGTATTATTTACTCTTGTCGGGGGAGATATTTCGGTTGAGCTTGCCGGGAAAAATGCAACACCTGAAACAATCGAAGAAATCCGTGAGGAGTACGGGCTTAATAAGCCTTTGTTCCTTTCCTGGGACAGCCAGTTTATAAACCACTTTAAAAGTGCACTGACATTCGATTTCGGCAGGGCCCGTGACCGTGAGCCGGTTATCGACAAAATAAAGAGGGGGGCAGGACCTTCTTTAGCATTGATGGTACCGATGTTTATCGGGATTATTGTTATTTCGGTAAGCTTATCGCTTGTCGTAGCTTTTGTTCGCGGCACGGTGTGGGATGTTTTGACAGTCATTATCTGTGTAGCGGGGATGAGCATTCCTTATTTGAGTTTTATTCTTTTCGGACAATATTTTTTCGCCTATAAGTGGGGACTTTTCCCGGTGTTCTTTTCGCCTGATTTGAGCACGGTCCAGTATGTAGCCCTGCCGGTGCTGATTGGTATAGTGACGAGTCTAGGTTCGAATCTTCGGTTTTATCGAACTGTGATGCTCGATGAGATGCGAAGCGATTATGTTCGGACAGCTTTTGCAAAGGGGCTTACGACAAGGCGGGTCCTGTTTAAGCACGTGCTTAAAAATGCAATGATACCGATTATTACACGAGTGGTTATGGCGATACCGTTTTTGTTTTTAGGCTCTTTGCTGCTGGAGAGGTTCTTCGGTATTCCAGGGCTGGGATATCTGATGATAGAGGCAATCGGCTCGCGAGATTATTTCGTTATAAATGCTATGACTTACATCAGTGCGATACTTTTTGTGGTGTTTAATGTGATAACAGATATATGCTATGCGTGGGTGGACCCGAGGGTTTCATTTGATTGAGCGAGAGCAAATAACGAGAAAAAAGCTGCCGAAAGGCAGAAGTCTATGGCAGGACGGATTAAGGCGCCTTCGCAGACGCAAACTTGTAATGGTCTGTTTTGCCGTGATAGTGTTATATTTTTTGCTTGCGGGGTTTATATATTTAGCTGAGCTGTTCGATTGGAAGGTTGGCCCCACACGGTGGCAGGAAGAGGTGAGCGAATCTTATGAGCCGCCCAGCAGAAAATGTATATTCGGCACCGATATATTCGGGCAGTCTGTTTTTCGCAAGACTCTGTATGGAACAAAGATTTCAATAACCGTTGCCTTGTGCGCTTCGTTTATCAGTCTGGCTATCGGTGTGCCTTTAGGTGCTATCGCCGGTTTCTTCCGCGGGTTTGTCGATGAAATAATAGTCTGGATTTATTCAACTTTAAGCTCGATTCCGTATATCTTGCTGATACTGGCCTTTGCTGTTGTGCTTCGTGATAAGACCCTTTTCGGTTACAAGCTTACGGGTATTACTACGGTTTATTTGGCTATAGGACTTACGAGCTGGGTGGGGATTTGCAGGTTAATCAGGGGCGAGGTAATGAAGCACAAGGAGAGGGAATATGTTCTGGCGGCAAGGAGCTACGGCTGTAGTAACAGTCGTATTATCTTCAAACATTTGATACCCAATGTTTTCCACCTTGTTATTATTGATTTTTCACTTCGGTTTGTTGGATTTATTCATGCGGAGGTGATATTGAGCTTTTTGGGCCTCGGCGAGGCGGAACGGCCGAGCTGGGGTGCGATGATAAATGATGCCCGGATAGAACTTTCTCGCGGGGTGTGGTGGCAGATGGCTGCTGCGACGATTGCGATATTTTTGATTTCTTTGACTCTGAATATCTTCGGCGATGCTCTGAGGGATTCGCTCGACCCGAAGCTGAGGGTTCAGTAAATTTATGGATGATAACAATATATTATTGTCGTTAGAAGATGTCTCGACCTATTTCTTTACCGAAGAGGGTGTTGCAAAGGCGGTGCAGGGTGTGAGCTTTTCGATAAAGAAAGGCAGGATGTTTGCACTCGTCGGTGAGAGTGGATGCGGCAAGAGTGTTACCGCTCTATCGATTATGCGACTAGTGCCAGCTCCGCAGGGCAAAATCGTTAGCGGAGAGATATTTTTAGGTAAAAGAGATTTGCTTCAACTTAGCGTAAAGCGAATGCGTGCCATCCGCGGCAATAAAATAGCTATGATTTTCCAGGAGCCGATGACCAGTCTGAACCCGGTCTATACGGTAGGCAACCAGATTGTCGAGGCCATCAGGCTGCATCAGAGAAAAAGTGCAAGCCAGGCCTGGGCGGATGCGATTGAGATGCTGCGAAAGGCGGGCATTTCTGACCCCGAGCAGCGAGTACGCGAGTATCCGCATCAGATGTCAGGTGGAATGCGGCAGCGAGTAATGATAGCTATGGCGATAAGCTGCAGGCCGACACTGTTGATAGCCGATGAGCCGACAACTGCTCTGGATGTAACGATTCAGGCGCAAATACTGGATTTATTGGGCGAGCTGCAAGAGCAAAGTGAGATGAGTATTCTGCTGATAACGCACGATTTGGGTGTAGTGACTGAACGGGCCGACGATGTTGCAGTTATGTATGCCTCGCGAATAGTAGAAGTGGCCGATTCGCGAAAAATCTTTGCAGAACCCCTGCATCCATATACGCAGGGGCTACTGAAATCTTTGCCGCAATTGGGTTATTCAGCAAAGCGTCTTCTGACAATTCCTGGGACCGTTCCTGAGCCACTGCATTTTCCAACAGGTTGTAAGTTTCATCCCCGCTGTCCGATAGGGTGCAGTGATAAGAGATGTCAGACAATAGAGCCGCCGATGCGGGCGGTTCAGCCGGAGAGGCGTGTTGCATGCTGGTATGCACCGGGCTACGAGACCAATGAAGAATACAAAGAATATGAATCGAAATACGGTAAGCACAAACGGGTATCTACTGAAGGTTGAGGACCTAAAGACCTACTTTCTGATAAAAAAGGGTCTGCTGCGTCGAACCGCAGGATTTATCAAGGCGGTTGACGGAGTAAGTTTCGACATCAAAAAGGGGCAGACACTGGGGCTGGTCGGTGAAAGCGGCTGCGGCAAAACGACTGTTGCGAGGAGTATTGTTCGGCTGGTGCCGGCGACGGCGGGGGAGGTAATTTTTGACCGTATCAATGTTTTGTCGGCTGATAAAAACGAATTAAGCGAACTTCGCAAACAGATAAGCCTTATTTTTCAGGACCCGTTCAGCTCGTTAAATCCAAGAATGACTATTGGCAATATTATCGCAGAGCCGTTGAAGGTACAAAGGGCAGTGACCGGCAGTGAGCTGACTGAGAGGGTAGCGGTACTGCTTTCGAGGGTGGGATTGTCGGCTGACCATATAAATCGCTATCCACACGAGTTTTCGGGCGGTCAGCGGCAGCGAATCGGGGTGGCCAGGGCACTGGTGACGGAACCGAAACTGGTTATTTGTGATGAGCCGGTCAGCGCTCTTGATGTTTCAATTCAATCACAGATTTTGAATTTATTGAAGGATTTGCAGGAAGAATTCGGGCTTACCTTTTTATTTATTGCACATGATTTAACTGTTGTGGAGTTTTTTTGCGATGTTACGGCGGTTATGTATATGGGCAAGATAGTAGAAAGGGCGACGTCGGAAGAGCTTTATCGCAATCCAATACATCCTTATACGCGTGCCCTTATGTCGGCGATTCCACGGGTTGCAGGTGGCCGACATACTGCAAAAGGCTCATTCGGCGGCGAGGTGCCGAGCATTTTGAATCCGCCGAGCGGCTGTCCTTTTCATCCTCGATGTCCGCTGGCAGAGGGTGATTGTCTAAAGCTGATGCCGGAGCTGAAGGAAAAAAGCGATTCTACCGGGCATTTTGTTGCCTGCTGGAAATGTTAAAAGAGACTCGACAGGGTTTGTGAAATTTGCCATAATGAGTCGGAGGCTTCGGAGCAGAAAGAAAAAGAAGTAAAATGAACATAGACGAAAAAGTCAGTATAAAAATAACCGATGAGGGAAACGCTACAGTAGTGGCATTCAATACCGCTTCAATAAGCAATGTGGAAGAAATAGCGGCTGTTTCCAAACAAATAAAGAAATTTATCGAAGAAAAGCATCCGAAAAAAGTGGTGGTTGATTTTACGGGCGTAAAATTTTTCTCCTCCGCCGTGCTGGGAATGCTTTTAGATATTCGGGCTAAACTGAAAACATTCGAGGGCGAGGTTGTGATAAGCGCGATAAATCCACAGTTGTACAGGGTTTTCAAGATAACGCACCTTGACAGGATTTTCAGGTTTTTCCCGGATAAAGAGGAAGCGGCCAGAGCGGTAAATACAGAATGAGTCGTGTTTATTCAGAAAGGATGAGGTCATGAATATTGCGACACAATTTTCGATTTTTATGGTTAATAAGCCGGGGGTGCTGGCCCAGGTGCTCGGTGAGTTTGCCAGGGCCAAGATTAACATCATAGCAATGACGATGATGGATTCAGTTGAACACGGTGTTATGAGGATTATCTTCGAGACACCTAAGAAAGCAAGAGAGGTTCTGTTGAAATTAAATATGCCCTATAATGAGGCCGAAGTTTTGTGTGTTGGCCTGACTAATAAGTCCGGTGCTCTGGCAGCGGTGGCGGAGAGATTAGCCAAAAACCATATAAATATCGCGTATGCGTATTGCACTGCAGGTGCAAAAGGCGGCAGAACAACCGGCGTGTTAAAAGTCGCCGACGTGAAAAAGGCAATGAGGGTTCTGCAGGGAAGTCGCAAAAAGAACAGCAAATCACGACCAATGGTCAGACGCTCGCAGGTTACGAGAAAATAATTGCGTATAGTGGAACGACAGGTTTGACATAAAAGCGGTTGACATAAGGATAGATGACTGATATATATGCAGTATGATTGTGGGGCCGTAGCTCAATTGGTTAGAGCGTCGGACTGTCGATCCGAAGGTTGAGGGTTCGAGCCCCTTCGGCCTCG
>CAZCIR010000041.1:0-21744 GCA_964499145.1 uncultured Pirellulales bacterium
AAAGTGTTACCCATGTTGTCGGTATAAACTGTTACCTATGTATTAGTTGACACATACAAACGCCCAGACGGAAGGCGTTGAAGGGGAAGTTTGGTTGGACTCCCGGTTAGATAGCAAACGGCGCATCTCACAGGGCGAGCAGGCCAGGAGGCAGGACGAGCAACTTATAAATAAAGTGGGTAGAAACTAGGACTAAGTACAAACAACCGAAGGGCAACTCTCTCGAACTAAGCTTTCCAAGTTAGCACACTGAAAGCGTTCTGGCGAGGCAAGTCGCGACGCTTAAAATCTGCATCATTTTTTTGAAAATTCCTCTAACTCAAAACTAAAAATCCTGCCCTTCGGGTTAATTTCTCTTAGTGGCTTGGTGTCTTCGTGGCGTCCGAAATTTTCCAATTTTTTCAAACGTTTCTTTTCAACTTTTGAATGTTTCTATACTTTTTTCGAACGTTTCTATACAGTTTTTGCACGTTTCTATATAGTTTTCGAACGTTTTAGAATATTTTCTAACGTTTGTTGATATAATAGCGCCGTTGACCCCTTTGGAGCCATTTTACGAAAAAATTCGAGCGAATTTCCCCTTGCCCAAACCGCCAATCCTGCCTATTTCACCCAATTTGGCAATCTCCTTCAAAATAGTAAATTGTCAATTGCAAATAGTAAATAAATCGCCCTTACCCTCATTTTTTCAATGAAAGACCGAAAAAAATGCCGAAATAATTCGAAATAATTATTTTACTATTGCAAAATGGCCGATTTTAGTGTATTATTTATGCTGGTTTTTAGAAAAATACGGCAAAAACAACAGAATTTACGGAACACAAAACAGGTTTAGTGCATCTTAATAAGGGCAGTGGAATTTAAGTTAGAAAGAAAGGATTATCGTTATGTGTAGAAAAAGGGCCTTTACATTAATAGAGCTTTTGGTAGTTATAGCCATCATCGCGCTTTTGATGTCGATATTGATGCCGGCACTGGCAAAGGCTAAGAAACAAGCGCTGGCAGTTGCCTGTATGGCAACGTACCACCAAGTGGCTGTTATAACTTCGTCATATACCAACGATAATGACGGCAAAGCTAATGCGAGGGAGGTTGGCGCCCATTATGAAAAGCTGTGGCCATACGTCTATAAGCCATTTTACAAAGACAAAAAGATGCGCTTCTGTTCAGTAGCCGTGAACCCCAAGCGTTTCACGGGTTCGTTTGGCACCTGGAACTATGGGATGGGTTCGTACTTTCCACTTCCAGAGTTTCCAATGCCAGGGGAACGTGAATTTCAACCTTTTCAAGGACAACCCCAATATGGTACCTACGCTGACGGGTATTACACCGGCAGCATTGGTCTGAATCGCTTCTTTGAAGATATGCAAGGTAGTTTTTCAAAAGACCCGGCTTTCTGGCGAAGAACTGATGTAAAAGGTTCAGATAAAGTCCCAGTGTTTTTGGATTGTATGTATCTATATTATATGACCGGAAACGAAGCTGAACCACCCCTCTATGATGGTGCCTTTCTCAATGAAATGCAGTGGCTATGCATCAATCGACATATGGGGTATATCAACGGTTTATTTTTGGATTGGTCCGCCAGGAAGGTAGGTCTTAAGGAACTGTGGACTCTGAAGTGGAATCGAACTTCGGACACCTGTGGCCCGTGGACTAAATGCGGCAAAGTCGTACCGAATGACTGGCCGAAGTGGATGAGAGGTTTTAAAGATTACTGAAATTACCGTTACCAAGAAAAGGCCGGGCAGTTAAAACCGGCCTTTTTTTATTGGTTTATGGCCACGGGCAAATCAGTACCTGCTACCAGGTAAGTGTGGCCTTCCGCCCAAGCTCGGTGGTTTTTAAACTATACCCTTCAAAAGTTTGGCGGGATTGAGATTTTTCGCTTCAATATCCTTGAAGTAATTAACCGTGCCGACCTTGAGCTCAACAGTTGCCGCATCATCGCAGACAATAATACCCTTTGGGTGTAATTGGAGGGCACTGACCGTCCACATATGGTTGACAGCTTCTTCAACTACCTTTTGCAGGGCGCGGGCTTTTTTATGGCCGTTGACGATAATCAGCACCTCCCGCGCATCCATAACCGTTTTGACCCCTACCGTTAAAGCAGTTTTGGGAACTTTGTTGATGTCGTTGTCAAAAAATCTGGAATTAGCTATGATTGTGTCGTGAGTAAGTGTTTTTACTCTGGTCAAGGACGATAACGAAGAACCAGGTTCGTTAAACGCAACGTGGCCATCAGGGCCTATGCCGCCGATAAACAACCCGACGCCCCCAAGGTTTGCTATCTTCTTCTCGTAATTACTGCACTCGGTCTGCAGGTTTTTCGCATTGCCGTCGAGGATATTAACGTTTTTCTTCTGGATATCCACGTGGCTGAAGAAATTGTTCCACATAAACGAATGGTAGCTTTCAGGGTGATCTTCCGGCAAATTAACATATTCATCCATATTGAAGGTAACAGCGTTTTTGAACGAAACTTTTCCTTTTTTGTTGAGTTTTATCAGTTCTTTGTACATACCCATAGGCGATGAGCCGGTAGGAAGGCCTAATACAAAGGGCTTTTTGGTGCTCGGATGAAACTCATTTATCCTTCTGGCGACATAATTTGCAGTCCATTTAGATACTCTGTCATAGTCCGGCTGAATAATAATCCTCATAACTGCTCCTTATTTATCAAATGTAATCATTGTTAACGTAGTTTTTCTATTCGGCTGATTAGCTCATTACCGAGATTAGTTTTTCCAGCTATGTGTTTTTCGATTTCAGAAACGAAGCTATCTTTTTCAAATATACCTCTGACCGAGGCGAAATCACTATGTTTTGTTTGTTCATTGCCGTCGAGGCCGTATCCGATTTGAGCGATATCGGCAAATTCCTTTTTGGCATCGGCGAAAAGCCTGTGGTCAAGTTCCACTACCGCCTCCTTCCATTTTGTTGTAAGCTCAATAATGTTGTCTGCTGTTATTTTGTCGATAGTTTTACCAAGTCGTTGCTGTAACACATCTGCTGCCCAGGCCCACTCGTACTCAGGATAGTTATCATACATTAACCGGAAGGCTTCTGTTACCTGCTCCAGCTTATCGATAGTGCCGGTTTCAATGTCGTCGAGCATTTTTTGAACGCTTTCCTCGGGTGCGAATAAACCGGCCAAATCTAACCATTTACCTGTTCCTATGGCGGTTTCCGGCGACAACGCCTCTCGAAGTCCATCGATGCTCCTGAGCTGCTTGTTTTCCAGTCGTTTAATCAGGCAGTTGCCTAAGAATTTGTCGATACCAATCCGATATAATTTAATACCACGGTCCAGCGACGAGCTCTTAATCTTGCAACTGTGGTAGGTGAAGTAATCGCTTGTCTCGCCAGCGGTTGATTTGAGATTGGTAAGCAGTTTACAACCGTTGAGCATCTTTTGAATTGTATATGGGCTTAAAAGTTTGAAATTTATGAAGTCGAGTTTTTTAGGGTCTTTTCGTTTGTCTCGTTTTGGCCATTTTCGAGCGTCTCGGACGGTCCCTACGCTGCGTAAATTTACGCCGGGGACAAGAATACTTTCATCTTCGTGCTCAATCAGGTATGAAAATGGCAAGTCCGAGGTATCTGAGTTTCGATAGTGTCTGCCCATAACGACTGTAAAAGCTCCGACCTTTGCCGGCCAGAGCATATATGAATCGCTGGCGGTCTTGGAACCCCGTTCGACTATGCCCTGGTGGGTCGGCCCGAGTTTGTACATATGATTGCTCTGATTGGTTCCGCTGCCGGCGTTCAGAAAGGAAAACAAACCGGCAATCAGCAGTGTGGATTTATGATGTGTAACAGTGTATGGTCCTGCAAATATAGCACACGCCTCGCCGTGGAAACCGCCGCAGTTAGCGAAGAACACCGAGTTTTCTGCTGAATATTGTTTAGCCAATTCCGTGCTCTGGCCTACGAAGCATTTTGATATTATTGCACCATCGGTAATTTTTGAGCCGGAGCAAGCGATGAAATCCTCTGCAAAGACACCAGGACCGATATAGACGGGGTCTTCCGGACAGCTATTGATTGAGCCGTTCTCCAGTCTGCTTGCTCCCTCGATTACAGTTGCAGGTCCTATTTTAACATTCTTGATAATTCGGCAGTTGATAAGCTTAGCGCCTTTTGCCAACAGGCCCATAGATGAGGTTACAGACGTGGTGTAAGCAGCAATCATTTTTCGCAGGTTCTCAATTACTTTCGGTCTGTGTCGATAAAAAGCTATTACATAAGCGGTGTGAGCGGATAAATGGTCATAAATCGGTATTTCCCTGCCGCCGGCCTCATTAACAACGGCAACTTCGGTCCCATTACCAAATGAACTGGCCTGCTCAACCGCTAATAAATCAACATTGTCAATTACTACGTTGTCCTCGATTATGTAGTTGGCTATGTAAGTGTTAATATTGTTGATATAGACATTGTTTCTGATTTTGCAGTTGTGGATTGTTGCCTGACTAATGCCTGCCGGCTTCTCCAGCCCGCCATTAAAGATTATTGTTTCCTTAAGCTCACCTATTTCCACCTTGCCGGAGAAATGTGTGAATCTCACTCTTTCAGCCTCGAAGCTCTGAGCAACTTTAATACTTGTCCAATCTGAGCAGCTGCATCCCTGCTTTTGCAACTGAGTAATTTCAGCGTCAGATAACGTGCGAAATTCCGATGCCATATTACACTCCTTCTGAAATCAGTTTAAGCCTGTCTTCGGAGCCCAAAAAAGTTTGAACGCCGACTACAAAAGGTACTTCCCGGATAGAATCAAAGCAGAAATATCCTCTGCCAATTGCTGTCCACAAAGAGATGAGTATTATACTTATTCTTAGGGTGGAGTCAACGTTGTATTTAGTAATTTGCTTATGTTCAAGCCAAAAAAACATCCAGCCTCAAAAATGCAGCCAAAAGACAAATAAATAAAGAACAAATTACTTGTCTTCAGTGTAGCTAATAATAGAGATAAGATAAAGATATACAAAGGCGTTCAGAGACATTAAGAAAACGCTCAAGTTGATAGAAAATCTGAGGTTTGGATTGAAGGCTGGTTAAAGACAAGCCACTTATTTTGCAGGCGGAAAAATCTTGGAAAGTGAGTCTATAAGCAACTGAATTGCTTTGCTTACCGGGGCAGATACAGGTTGTCCAAGTTGTATTTGTGCCGGCTGAATACCAATAATATATACATCAACATCGGCCTGCCTGTGAATCACATCAATAAACAATCGGGGCGAAAGTGCGTGCGTGGAGAAAACAGATGAGTTTAGCTGCTCAGGCTTGAGTATACTTATTGTCCCCGGCGATGCCCCAAAGTCGATGGCATCTATGATAAGCAAATTCTGTGGAGCTTTTTTTATGACGGGCTGGATGTAATTTTCGGGGACGGTACCTGCATCTATCAGTTCGGCACAGACTTTTGCGTGCCGGAGCTGCTGACAAACCAGCGGGCCGAGACCATCATCACCTTTTAATATATTGCCGATACCTATAATAACTGTCTTGGAACCACGAAGCTTATTTAGCTGCTCGAAAAGTTGTTCGTCGGTGCCCATAGTATTTTTTACATTTTGATATTCAGTTCACATTTACACTTGGGGCAGAGGATTCGCATAAAATCGCTTGTTTCGACGGTTCTGCCGGATTTGGGCGGCTGTTGAATGTCCGGCGGCTTTGTACGCAGTTCGCCACTTTTAGCAAGCAGCAGGGAAGGATTAGTATATGCCAACGGGCCAAGTTTTTCATAAAGCCAGACAAGGTGTTTTTTGGTGCCTATCATTTCACCACAATTTTCGCACATCTGCAATTCGAACTCGTGAGTCTCGATAGTGTCTTCTCTGTTTAGAGTAGCCAAGTCCCATTTTCTTGAGAGCTGTATTCCTGTTTTTGTCGTGCAGTTGGCCTCGCAATTGCCGCAGAAGATGCAGGTATCATATCGGTGGCTTATTCTTCTTACGGGCGGGTCGGCCTCAAGGTCATCGACCATGCTTAAACACTCCGGAGTTGGGCAGGCATTTACACATGCACCGCAACCGATACAGGTATCAAGGTCAAATTCCGGTTTGCCCCTGTATTTTTCCGGCACAATACACGGCTTAGCGGGAAACCGGGTAGTAAAACGCGGCGAGAAAACCGCTATTACCGCTTCTTTCAATTCTCTTAACTTTGGCAAACGCAATTTCAAACTCCTGTAGTTAACTGAGTACTATTCGCCTTTCTTGCCGACATCTTCTCCGTATTTGTCAACAACGCTATTCTCCCACAATTTCACACCGGAGGCATAAGCGCCTTTGGCAATTGCATGTGCGGCCGTAGGTGAGGTTATCAATATAAATACAGCGCAGATTATCGCTTTTGCACTTATGGGGCCCCAACTATGGATGATAGCAACACCGACTAATACCAGAATGGTACCGAGAGTTACGCATTTCGTTGAGGCCTGCAGGCGGTTGTAAACGTCAGGAAAACGAACCAGACCTATGCAGCCGAATATATCAAACAATATTCCAATTGTTATCAGGATGTAGCCTATAAAATCAGTCATCGAAGCTTCTGCCCTCCAAAAACTTTGCCAGCGCTATAGTTCCGATAAAGCTTAGCAGTGACCAGGCAAGAGCGATATTGAGACAAAAATTCTTTTTGGTACCTATACAGATGATAGCACAGAAACCCACTATAACTATGCCTAATATATCAATAGCGACGGTCCTGTCCGGGGCACTGGGCCCGCGACCTATTCGATACAGGCACAGGAAACAACATACAAATAAGCCAATGTAAAATAGTGTTATCATAGTAACCTCTTTCTTTTCTATTCGAAGATTCTCTTCAGGAACCACTCGAATCTTTGAGCGATAAATTTGGTTGCTTGTTCGATATCGTCGGATTTTACGTTAATCCAGTGGACATACAAAAAACCGTCATCTGTTAAATCCACTGTCAAGGTGCCTGGTGTAAGAGTGATGGAATTTGCCAGGGCGGTGATGCCGGATTCTGTTTTTAGATTTGTTTTTATTTTTACAATTCCCGGTTTTATCGGCATTTTGGGATGTAAAGCGCGATAGACAACGTCAAAATTAGCTTTTAATACGTAGTAGAAGAACACCGGCACATAAACCAAAAACCAAAACACCCGCACCGGTGAAATAAATACGAGGTGTTCCTTGGGCAGTATTTCGTGAAATAGAACGGCAATGAGAAAAGCGGCTATTGCGCCTGCGATTACAACCTGGAAGTCAATTTTGCCGTCGGCGAAAGGCCAGGTCAGCAATACCCAAACAATAAACGCTAAAACAAAATAAATCAGTCGTCTCATATTTTCATACCTTATGTTTATTACATATTGATTATCTTGGTAGAGTATTCAAGTCCGTCAGTTAATACTTTTACAGCAGGGTCGAGTACGCTGGCTTTCAAAGACGGTACTAACACAAGCAATCCCATAAGCACACATAAACAAGCCAGGAATATCATTGCGACAAGCATAGAGTTCTTGGCCTCTTTGCTCTGTTGCAGTTTTTCCGGAAGCTCGCCAAGGAAAACATATCTTTGAACCTTCAGATACATAATTAAAGTACATAAACTTACGAAGACAATTATTGCAGCGACCCAGTAAAAATGGGCCTGAATTGCTGCAACTACCAGAATCAGCTTGCTCCAGAACCCGCTAAAGGGTGGAATACCTGCAATAGAAGCTGATGCGATAGTACAGGTTGCACGTGTTACAGGCATTTTCTCTGCGAGTCCGCCCATCTGTTTCATTTGCCTTGTGCCGGTTGACATTTCCAATGAGCCGCTTGTTAAAAATAACAGGGATTTGTAAACAGCGTGGTTGACAAGATGAAATAGACCACCGAGGATAGCCATAGAAGCCCAGGCTAAATTACCACCTCGGGCGATGATAAGACCACCAAGACCGATACCCAAAACCACATAACCTAACTGGCTGATACTCGAATAAGCCATAAGTCGTTTTAAATCCCATTGTCCTATCGCCAAAAATGCACCGGCAACCATACTCAAAAGGCCGAGGACGATTAAAAGCCAGCCTGTTGAGATGGAAATGCCGAACACATTGAAAACCACGCGGCTAAGAGCATAAACGCCAAGGGCCTTTATCAGCACACCGGAGAGCATTGCAGAAATCGGTGCCGGAGCCGATGGGTGTGCGTCGGGCAGCCACGCATGAAATGGCACTAAGGCAGCTTTGAGGCCAAAGCCGACAATGAACAAACACAGAGCAAAGCTAAGGCCGGCATTCAAACCCGATTCTTGTATGGCTTTCGAGATGTAGGCCATATTGAGTGAGCCGGTATTGCCATAAACAAGAGCAATTCCAAAAAGGATAAATATCGATGCGATACTGCCCAGCACCATATACTTAAAAGATGCCTCGAGTTCTTCACTGCCGCAGCCAAAGCCGACAAGTGCATAGGAAGCAATAGAAGCAATTTCCAAAAATACAAACAGATTGAAGATGTCTCCGGAAAGTACCACGCCGTTCATACCTGCGACCATAAGCATAAACAGGCTCAGGTATTTTGCCTTGGCGGTATACTGTTCCATATATCTGGTGCTGAAAAGCATCGCTGCGGCGCTAACGACACTAATAGCCAGGAGCAAAAGCGAGCTTAAGCCGTCAAGGACAAGATTAATCCCGAGCGGAATGGACCACTTGCCTATCTCATAAACATCGGATTGACCGACAGAAGCAACAGCCAGTACAAGTAGTAAAATTGTTGCACAATTGGCAAGGAACGTTGCACCGGCCTTGCCATTTCTGCCAAAAATCGGTAGCAAAAATGCCGTCACTAAAGGAACAGCCACAAAAACCGGCAGCGGTACGCTCATCCCGCCCCTCCAATCCTTAATTTTAAATGCCTTAAAGCACTACCATAGTGCTTAAGTCTTTTTTCTCTTTCAAAGGCTGCTTTTCTATACATAAATGCCTCAAAATATATAAGTTCAATAGGCAACATTTTTTTTTGTCGAATAGATTTTCCCTTCTTTGTGTTCTTCTAATCTTTTATGCAGATTTGAGGTGCATCCAATATAAATTGAGCTATCTCCTTTACTTTTTAGCAAATATACATAAAACCATCTCTGAGGGGCGGGACTCATCCTTTTAATCTCCTTATTTGAGTAATGTCGAAGGTGCCGTATTTTCCATAAGTTCTAATGCATATCGAAATCATAAGTGCTAATGAACCCAGGCTGATAACGATTGCAGTAAGCACAAGTGCCTGTGGCAATGGGTCGACCGAGGTATTGATGAAGCTGGCAGTAATCTGCCCTGTTGTCGGTTCGAGGCAGGTCTTGTCAATGATTGGTGCTGTACCGCCTGTCCGGTAGCCGAGCATAATCAGGAAAAGATTGACAGCGTACTCCATAACCAATATACCGATTACAATCTTGACCATATTTTTTTTGACGACCGCACAATACAGTCCAATCACAAACAGTAAAAAGCATAATGCATAAGGCATTGTTTTCTTACTCCTCTTGATTTAACTACTCATACCTGCACTCTTTGCCTTTACAACTTATCGAAAGCACAAGAGTCACTAAAAATAACGATGCACCAACCTTCAGGCCAATAGCGATATTTGACAAAGGTATAGTGCCCGCACTTAAAAGCTCCAACGGCTGGCCGTACCTTTCAACCAGGAAATTTACAAAAAACGTTCCGCCAAATACAAATCCGAGAACAGCTATCATAGCAAAGCCAAGCGCCCCAAAACAATCCAGCTTTGAAGCAAGTGGCAAAGATAGATTTTCCTCTACGAATTCTCTTCCAAACGCCAACATTAACAATACATAAGAGGAGGCTAAAATCACGCCGCCGGCAAAGCCGCCGCCGGGGGTAAGATGACCAAATATGATGATGTATATACCGAATAAAATTATCAGCACCTTAACCCAGCTGGCAATAGTTTTTACTATGACAGTCATCCCTTTCACCCCGTTAGGAATCTTCCCTTCTTGTATCATATGATTACCTCTTATTCCCTTGTTATTACCTCGTTACAGCATTTCTAACGGGGTTCATTAGTCCAGCTCCTCCAGCAGTTTCTTGGGCTTTTGTCGCATTATAACAGTTGCACCGATTATCGAAGTAAACAACACAGTTGCCTCGCCAAGCGTATCATAGGCACGGAAATCCAGAATGACCGACGCTACAAGATTTGCCGCTCCCGTTTGTTCAAGCCCCTTTTGTATGTAGGTCTGGGAGGCAGCGTCGTGAACCTTAGAGAATATAGCCGTGCCGAAATCAGGCAAAGTTTCGAATACTCTTATACCTGCCAGAAAAATCACGAAAATAATGACAATGGAAACGACCAAACCGAAAAATTCCCTGTCCCCTGTGATAAAGGTCAGGTCGCGAGCAATAGTCGCCCGAATCAGGATAATTAAACCCAGGACTTCGACCACAATTTGAGTTATCGCAATATCAGGTGCGCGTAAAAACAGGAACATTAAAGAGCCGCCAAAACCAATAGCGCCGACGCAGATGACGGAACTTAACAGATTATCGGTTTCTACTGCAATGATAGCTGCGATTATTATAAACAGCAGTAAAATATAGAATATAGCCATATCCATTTCACCAAATCTTACAAACTATAAATAGGATTACCAGTAATCCCAATGTTACCCATGTCAGATACATCGACAAGACCCCGGAGTGTAGCCATCTAAGAAATTCTGTCAACGCCAGGCCGCACCTTCCACTTTGATTGTATGTGTCAAAATGGCCTTTTTCCTGACCTGTGTAGAGTTGTTTCAAACCGCCCATAGATGAAACCGTCTTGTAGAAATGCGTTCCGGGTATCGCCATTTGTTCGTTAGTCTGCACTTCGCCGCAGGTCCACGTGGGCACCTCTCTGACCTTTCTTGCAAATAGCCCAATGAGTAAAATTAATAGACCAAGAATAATACCAAATACTATCATAGCTGTGGCCAAAATTGAATCCCACGTGCCGAAAATCGCGGTACCGGCTTCTATATTCAGGGCAGGATAAATGAACATCTTAAGCGGTATATGGTAGAAAACCCCGAAAAATACGCACAGCGACGCAAGTACAACCATCGGAAGAGTTTGTAAAGGTGAAACTTCCTTTACATTTTTTAGCTCCTGTGGTAAGCGGGAAAGGAATAGCGAATGTATAAGTTTTACAAATGAAGCCAGAGTAAGTGCGCTTCCAAACATAGCACAAGTGAGCCAGACAGGCCATAGTTTGGCCGTGATGCCGCCTTGGGCTGTCCCCATCTCAATTACGCCCTGGTAAATCATCCATTTGGAAACAAATCCGTTGAAAGGTGGTATGCCGGAAATACTTAAAGCAGCTATCAGGCAGGTAGTGAAAGTAATAGACATTTTTTTACCGAGGCCGCCGAGTCTATCTAACTCTGCAGTTCCAGCCTGCTGCTCAACCGCTCCACCACACAGGAAAAGACAACACTTATATATTGCATGATTGAGCATATGGAAAACACCACCAGCTATTCCAACCGGTGTCATTGTGGCAATTCCCAGTACCATATAGCCAACTTGACTTATAGCGTGATATGATAATAGCTTCTTGAGATTGTGCTGGACCATAGCAATCATTACAGCAATGATGACTGTTGCCGCGCCTATGAGAGCCAGGATAAAACTTAAAGCGGCAGATTCAAGTATAAATATTTCCCGAACAATCATTATCAGCAGATAGATTCCTAATAATTTATCAATCGCAGCAGGCAGAAGTGCCATTACAGATGCCGGGGCATATTCGCCGCTGGTGGGCAGCCAGGTATGCAAAGGTAGTGCACCTGCCTTGGTAATGGCGGCTGTCATAAGCAACAGGAAGGCAATAATTGGAACAACAGAGGTGGTTGCTATGCTAATATCTGATATGACAAATGTACCTGAAAACATCCATACCATTAATATACCGAATAGTAAAGCGGCGTCGGAGGCTCCTATCATTGCGAAACTTTTCGTCGCCGCAAAATTAGAATTTTTGCCACCTGTTGTTATCAAAAGGTATAGCGAGGCAGTGACAATCTCCCAGAAAATAAGCAACAATAAAAGATGATTGGAAAGCAGTATTCCCGCTGAGCCGCCTATTGTAAGAAGAATCGAACCATAATAGATATTCGGTTGCTTGGTACCAGCCATCGATTTGAGCGAATAAAGGGTTATCAACAGGCCAAAGCCCATAGCGAACAACAATATAAATGATCCAAGTGGGCTGGAGCTGAGCAGTAAATCCAGTTTCAGGTTTTCAATCTGAAAGACAGACCAGGCAAACTCGAGTCGGCCGACAGCGAATATCCGGATAGCTGTAACAAATGTGATGACCGAAAGAACAAGTGTTATTGCCTTCGACAGGAACTTTATCCTGTTAGGCATAAAAAGCAGTATGAAACCTGCAATCAACGGCCATAAGACTGGAATTAGTAATATATCCAACTTATAAATCCTCCATCTTTAGTCCCGGCAGGCCGAAATCTTTCTTTATCTGTGCTGTTTTCTCACGACTTAATTTTAGCAGTGCTTCATAATTGTGCATAATATTGTTGTGCCCGTCAACCACAGCTAATCTCTCAGTGCAGCTATAGCAGGGGTCAACGGCAGCGAGCGTAATAGTAACATCAGCAATGTGTTCACCGATGCACGAGGCCTTGAACGAGGGCACATTGACATAACTCGGCGCTCTGATTTTATGACGGACCGGCCTGTTCCCACCATCGCTGCGTACATAGTGGAACGTCTCACCCCTCGGAGCCTCGGCGTGACCACATCCTTCGCCCGGCGGGATTTCCCTGACCTCAGTAGTGATAGGACCATCAGGAAGCTTTTTTACCGCCTCTTTTATCATTTTAATCGATTCTATAACTTCCAGCAGACGCACAACAACTTTCGCGAAAACATCGCCTTCAGGCAGGGTAATTACTTTCCAGTCTAAATCGTCATAAGCCGCATAGGGGTCGTCACGCCTTACATCAATAGCAACGCCGCTGGCTCGGGCTGTAGGGCCTGCTACCGCATATTTTATGGCGTCGCTTTTACTTAATACACCGACACCTTTCAGTCTCGCTTGCAAAATGGGGTCATCGGTTACTGCCTTGATGAGCATATCCATTTTCTTATGGATTTTGTCCACTTCCCTTATTATTTTGGGCTTAAGCTCATTGGGGATGTCCTCACGGCAGCCGCCGACCTTGACGTTTCCGTAATTATTTCTGTTGCCGGTGATTTCTTCGAGCAAATCAAGCACCGGCTCACGGTATTTCCACGCCCACATAAAGACAGTGTCATAACCGATAAAATGCCCCGCCAGACCAGCCCAGAGAATATGACTGTGCATACGCTCAAGCTCATTGATGATTACACGTATATACTGCGCCCGTTCAGGAGCTGTTACACCGGCAATATCCTCGACAGCATTTATGTAAGCCAGTGGGTGCGAAGCCGAGCAGATACCACAAACGCGAGAAACTAAGAACGGAACCTGGTCAAATTGCAGCGACTCACTGATTTTTTCCATACCGCGATGGTTGTAAGATATTCTCATATCAATGTCCGTTACGATTTCGCCATCAACGGTTAACTGGAAAAACTCCATCTCTTCCTGGAGTGGGTGAAATGGCCCGACTGCCACGATGGGCTTCGACATCGGAACCGTTCGCCTGGCTGGCGATTGTGATTGGACAGTTGGGCAGGATGAGGTTTTACCGCTCCAGCCTTCTACCTTTATACCATCGCACTGTTTTCTCAGCGGATAGACACCCTCGGGCCAGTCATCAGCCAAAATCAGTCGCCGCATATTAGGATGGTTCTTAAAATCGATTCCCAATATATCGTGTATTTCTCTTTCTATCCATTCTGCGCCCGGCAAAAACGGGGCGATTGACTCAATTGAAGGATTTTCACGGTCGCGAATGAAAGCTTTTACAGTAACCATATAACCTAACTGGTCATACGCATAATGATAGAGAACTTCAAAGCAATCATCAGAATCAATACCAGTAGCAATTACAAACCGCAAAGGCACATCTTCAAACAGGAATTTATTAACGGCGAAGCTATTTTCGGCCTCACATAAAAGGTATATCCTGTTATTCGGCTTTCGTTCTATACCGATGAGCTTATCTTTTATTTCTGCTAATTTGTTATTTAGTTCTTCCTGATTCATATTGTGTCCTGTTATAAAACCGACAATGCTTTTACCACACCGGATATCATAGCTTCCGGTTTGGGCGGACAGCCCGGAACGTAAGCGATAATCGCATTGGGGTCAACTTCTTTAATTATTTTATCCACCGGCCCGACCACATGATAGCCGCCTCTGAATATTCCCGTATGACAGGCGCAGGCACCTATGCAGAAGACAACACAGGGCTTGGGCGTCTGGCGATAGATTTCTCGAAGTCGTGGTGCTGCCTGAGCAGTTACCACGCCGGTTACCAGCAAAGCATCAGCGTGCCGGGGTGAGCCGACCAGTTTGATACCAAACCTTTCAACGTCAAACTTTGGTGTCAGAAGATTAACAATCTCGATATCGCAATTGTTACACGCACCGGTATTAACGTGAAATACCCACGGTGATTTTTTTAATGACCATATCTTCCAACTCATAAATTCACCTTACAGCCAATTGATGTCGCAACTGTTGCCTATTACCGCCAGAGCAACAGCAATAACTAAAATCAGACCGCAGTAGACCCAGAAGAACTTCATTGCCTGGTCAATCCGCATACGCGGATTGGTATTCTTTATCAAAATAATCAAAACCACTATCAATACATATTTGCCGAGCCCTGCCAATATGCACGCGGCAATTAAACTCAGCAAAAACAATATATCTATATATTTGCAAAATCTCGCCAGAAAGCCAGTGATGATAAAAACCAGCAGAACTATTATGCCCACAGGCAATGAACCAACCGCCGGCAATGGACCAACCGGTCTCGCAAGCCCGGATAAAAAGTCCGCCCCGATACCTCCGAGAAACACCATTACTAAAAATAGCGGCAGAACCACGAGCATTAACGCTTGAGTAATCTTCCAGACAGCAAGCAGAACCCCTGAATATTCCATCAAAACACCGCTGCCAAGCTCGGTCTCTGCTTCTGCTATGTCGAATGGGACAAACCCAAGTTTAGCCTGGATACATAATAAGGCAACCAGAAACGCCAGCATCCCGGATATACTAAAAACCGGAGTCTGCTGAGCAATTGCGGCTAAACTAAGCTGTCCGCCGGTTTTTATAATTACCACGATAAAGGCCAGAATCAGCGGCAGCTCATAGCCCATCACTAATTTCATCTCCCTACCCGTGCCGACTGCTGCGTGAGGACTGGCACTGGCGCTACTGCCAAAAATTAATGCTAAAGAAGGCAGAATCATTAAATAAATCGCTACAATAATATCGCCAACAAAGGCAGTCTGGCTAATGGTAATCCGCCAGAGCATTATCGAAAGCAGCAGCACTCCCGCCAGAGCAACGATTGGTGCACCCATAAAGACGGCTTTTTGGGCCTGTTGCGGAACAAGCGTTTCCTTGCCCGTAAGCTTTATAACATCATAAAATGGTTGAAGAAACGGCGGGCCAACACGCCACTGCACAAGGGCGCTGACCTTGCGGACTATCCAGGAAACAACCAGTCCTAAGCCGACAGAAAACAAAAAGCCCGGAAAAACCAAAATCCAGAACAAAAGCTCTGATATATTCTGTGATGCCTCAGTCATTTCTTTGTCTTTTCCTTATCTTCTTTCCTCACAAACGGCTCCCAAAGCTGGCCGCCGGCCACTTTGGCCACTATTCCATCAAAGACCTCTACCAAATCACTTTCTTTATTCAGGTCAACTTCCCTGTAATCTATACTTCCATCTTTACAGGTAGTAACGCATAGAGGTTTCTCTGCTGGTTTGAGTCTGTCTTTACAAACATCACAGACGCTGGAAGGATACGGTATTAAATCGGTATATATGGTCCCGAACGGGCACGCTATCGCACAGCTGCCGCAGCCGGTGCATAACAAATTCGCCCTTTTGAGAGTGCCGGCATCGTTGTGTTTACTCGGTATCTTTTCGAGGGCATTTTGAGGGCAGGCATTGATGCACGGTGCTTCTTCGCATCTGCGGCAAACCAGTGCAAAGCGAATCATTTCCAGCAGTGAATCTATTCCCTTGTTTTCAGGGTGATGCTTATACGAGCAACGAACACCAGATTCACTCTGCAATTTACATTTTGCCAGGTCTATTACTAACTTTGCAGCCATACGAAACCTTATTTTGCGTTTAATCCCAAATATCAGTATATTTTTTTATCTGCTCGTAACTAAAAACAGGTCCATCCTTACATACATAGTACTTGCCAATCATACAATGGCCGCATTTGCCTACTCCGCAGCTCATATTTTTTTCCATTGAAAGGTAAATATCCTTAGGTGCAAAGCCAAACTCCAGCAGCTTTTGTGTAGCAAATTTCATCATAATCGGCGGGCCGCAGGCTATCGCGACTGCGTTTTTAATGTTCACGTCCTTTTCTTTCATAATAGTAGTTACCACGCCGACATTGTCTTTCCAATTGCCATTTGCTTTGTCGACGGTAAGTTTCATATCCACGCCGGCAATCTTCTGCCAGGAGCCAAAAAGGGTTTTCTTGTAGATAAAATCGTCGGGAGTTTTGGCTCCGAACCGGCAAACTACGGATTTAAAATCTTTTATTCTATCGACTAAAGTCAAAAACAAAGAGCGAATTGGCGCCAAACCTACACCACCGCCGACAATGTAAACCTGTTTTCCGACAAAATCACCAATCGGATAGCCGTTACCAAATGGCCCGCGGATACCAACCTTTTGTCCCTTTTTGCACTTATGTAACAAATCCGTCACTCGCCCGGCTTTCATAATAGTAATGTCCATCTTTTCGGTCTCAGCAGGCGACGATGATGGAGTAAACGGGGCCTCACCAACGCCCGGCAGAGTCAGCTCCACAAATTGACCTGTCTTGAAACTAAACTTTTCGTTCAGCACAACAACAAAACTCTTAATCGTGGGAGACTCATCTATAATTTCAACGATTTCGCCGTTTATAGGTTGGTAGAGATTCTTGTTCATTTCGCAACTTTAGCTTTTGGCTTTTCCTTTAATTCCTCGTTAAGTTTTTTTAACACTACCCTAATATCCATTTTATGTGCATCGGCGTCGATACATCTGCCGCATCCGACGCACATATTAATTCCATATCTGTCGAAGAAATATGAGAACTTGTGCATCAACCGATGTTTAATTCTGGATCCGAGCACCTTTCGTGGATTTGCACCGCCGGCTACCTCAGCATAAGCAAGCCGCATACAACTGTCCCACATCTTCATTTTGCTAAAATAATCTTTCTGCTTTGTATCGTAAAGATAAAAACAGTGACAGGTAGGACAGACGCGCGTGCAGGCCTGACATTCGACGCACTTCTGTGATTCTATGTCAAAGACTTCGGAATCTCCGCCTCTTTCCATAATCTCGTTAACTGGGCCGTCAAGGTTGTATTTGGCGTTGTTTTCTTCGAGCTGCCTGAGGGTTTGCTTGCGGATTGAATCCCTTTCCATTATTGCTTCGGAATGGACCTCAACAAAGATATCTTTATGCTCTTGCAGAAATTTTTCGCCTTTGTCTGAGCCGGCTTCGACAACGAAACCGTCTTTGACCTGCGCAATGTTCAAATCAAAACCACTTTCTGCATAATTCTGACCGCCGAAAAGGGTGCAGCAGCAGCTCTGCCGCGGCTCGAAACAATCAGAGGATATAATAAACATATTTTCTCGCCGGGCGACATAGGATGAGTCCCTGAATTCATCTTCCAAAAAGACCTTGTCCAGCGCTTCAATCGACTTCAAATCGCAGTCCTTAAGCCCAAAAACTGCGAAAGGTTTTATCTCCTCCGGTTCGACCGGCTCGGGAAAAACTGCAGCAAGCTCGCAGAGCGGAAACAAAAACTCTTTTATCGGAGTGCACGCGCGTATGTTGTTAAATTCCGCCGTTTTCCCGGAAGAGGGGTCGTATTTGATAAATACATAGTACTCGCCGCTTTTCTTCGGAACATAAAGCTCCATTTGTTCGGCAACAGCATTTAATAATGGCTTTAGCTCACTTATAAAAACAGTTTCCATCTTGTCTCACCTGAGTTTAGTCCCGCCCCTCAGAGGGGCGGGATTAGCGGCTCAACTTGCCGGCATATAGTATGGCAGCCGAGCAAGGTCCATTGCAATATCAATTGTTATTACTTTGACTTTCCTGGGTGCTGTTATATAGCAGGGAGAAAAATTCAAAATACCTTTTACGCCTGCTTTGACCAGAGCGTCTGCCGTTTCCTGAGCGGTATCTCGCGGAACAGCGATAATCGCAATATAGATTTTTCTTCTTTTCAACATCCAAAGATTTGAGGCATCTTCAATCATGACATTATTTATTTTTCTGCCGATTTTTTTAGAATCAGTATCAAATGCGGCAGCAATGTCGAAACCGTATATTCTAAAGCCCGGATATGCCAGAACTACCGAGCCCAGATTGCCAACTCCAACTAAAGCGGCTTTGTGAATGACGTCAAGCTTGAGGATTTTGTTAATTTGTTTTGCGAGTTTTTCAACTTTATAGCCGACTCCCGGCGTGCCAAAGCCGCCAAAATAGGAAAAATCCTTTCTTATCTGCCAGGGGTTGGCCCCCAGAAGCTCTGCTAAATCTCGACTGGATATGCTCTGTTGCCCCTCTTCGGACATAAACAGCAGCCCCCGCAGGTAAATCGGTAACCGCCGCACAGTCTCATCTGGAATCTTACGGTATCTCATAAACCATAAATACAATTATTTAGTATTTGTGTTCACATTCACAAACTGCAATTTATACAATTGGATTAACCGCGTCAACTGGATTTACGTTTCTCAAGCCGAAATTGTAAAATATTCGGTTATGTAACTGGTTTATAAATAAGATGTTAAAGTGTAAACATAAAAAAATTTAATTTTGACAAATTTTCGGTATTTGTTGTTGTAAACTACAAGTGAAATGACATAAAAAGGAAGTGAGCGGGAATAACCGGCAGGGGACGACAAAAAGCGGGATGGCGGCCTAAAAAGGCGGGTTTTGAGCTGACTTAGAGGGGGAAAATTGGTGGGGACACTAAATGGCACAAAACGCAAAATCGGCTAAAAAATACCGTTCTAAATGGCACAAAACTTTTTGGGTAGTGAAAAATTTAAACTATCGCTAAATCGTATATAACTACAATATAACGCATTTGTTTCAAAAACGTGTCACTCAGAAATCATCGCTTGTTAGATGAATTTCAAACAAAAAAATGTGTTAGAAAGTTGGTTGATTAGTTGTTTTGTTAAGTACCTATTGAAAAAAGGTTTGTTAATAAGCCAAAAATATGGTTGCGATTTTGGCTGTTTTTATGACAGTCGGAAACGTAGGACAAAAGTCAAGAGCTGTTTTTGGACTAAAAATGAGGGTGGTGAAAAAATCTGCAAAAATTCTAAAAATTTGTGAAAAATTACACTATTATCGGTGCTTATAGTTATCAAAGGCTTTAAGGGCTAATTCTATCCAGGGCTGGTCCTTAATAAATTCAGCCAGGTCGGCAGAGATATGGTTTATTTCAGAGGCCAAATCTTTAGCGAATCGTTCGTCAACTTTTTTGCCTTTTTCTCTTGCCTTATCCAAATCTGCCAACTCTGCGATGCGAGTTTCCCTTGTTTGTATAAGGTTCTTAATTCCCCCTGCGATATATTTGGCCAACTTACTAAGAGCCTCATAGAAGATTTTTTCTAATCGTTTGTTGCCTGGGGCTGGTTGGCCGGTGATTAGCCAGTGTAAATCAACATCGGGATTTTGGGCGAGAATAAGAAGCGTTTCTGTGGTCGGTAGGCTTTTATTTTTTTCAAAGCGGCTGATTATCGTATTTGCAGAAAATCCCAATTTTTTCGCAAATTCCGTTTGGTTTAAGCCCATATCTATGCGGACTTTACGTAAACGTTGCCCGAAAGTTGAATTATTTTTTATATTTTCAGCTTTATGCACTTGTTTTTCTAATCTACAGTTCTATAATTGGACAAATATAAAACTATGGGATATATAAAACAGGTAAAAACAGTTAAAATATCAGACCCATTAGCGGTCGAGCTTATCAACCAAAAGGCTGCTGCCGAGACCAGAACCGCCGCTAACGCCGCGACCATTGTAATACGGGAAGCTCTGGGCGGGGACTCCAGCGAACCAAATCGCCCAGGACGACCACGTAAGGGCAAAGTATAGGGACATTTTTTATAACTGTCAAGTATAAAGTGAGACATAAAATGACGGAGCGAAAGTCACAAACAAAATCAGCCGGTAGGCGTTCGCATTGCAGCGTTGATATTCTGCCGGTGGAGTTGCGAGAGGCTGCGAAGCGAATGATTGTTGGTAACGAGTGGCCGGTTGATTTTAAGGGCACTCATAACGGCACTCCTCGATACAGCAATGTAGTAGAGTATTGCAGGCAAAAAGGTTTTATTTTTACCAAGTCGTCTGTGGGTCGTTTTGCTAAACAACTACAAACGACCTCTACTAAAGAAATCAAAAGCGATTTGCGGCCTTATGTTATGGCTTGCCTGGCGGATGCGTGCGGGGATTATGCGAATCTTCAAACTGACTTGTTGGAAGCGAGGCTGCATCCAGAGAGGATGCAGCACGTAGTAAAACAGCAGGCGGAGTTAGAGCTGCTCGCCGAACAGAAAATCAGTTATATCGAGAGAATTATCGCAGACTTGAAACGGTTGAAATGACAGAGGTCGGGGATTTGTATGGGAACGCTTAACTTTAAAAAAGAAAAAGAGCACTTAGCCAAAATCCGAAAAACGCTGGCGAGACGAGGATTAGTCCCAGATTTAAAATCCGAGTGGGAAATTCACGGGCCACATCGGGATATGGATTATCAAGTTTATGTTGGCTATGCGATGCCAAGCAATGAAAAAGAACAGCGCCGATATTGCATTTTGCCGTGGAAGCAATGCAAAGTACATCCGAACTATTATTGTGTAGCGATATATCCCAAAGCGGTTTATGAGATTGATGACCCGAATAGCTGGTATAAAGTTAGTAAAGAGGACCGTATTTATACGAATAGTTAGGAGAAATATTATGAACGAGGTAAAAACTAAAATCATAAAAAGACCAGAGGAATTGGTAGCCGAAGCATTTGCGTTTAGGCAATCTTTGGCACCAAGGTTGGAAAATGACGATTACTACGATGATATTATACAGGCAGAATTTGACGCACTGAGTAATGCTATGGTGTTGCCGAGGGTAGAGAGGGTCTTATTGTATAAAAAAATTCTGGACGCCATAAGCAACAAATGGCTTGCGGAGCCGCTTAGTAAGCAGCAACTTAAGGAAAAGTGGAACGGCGGAGAAGAGGACCTCATCGGGGACATATTGGGGAATATGCGGCTACACCTGGGCACGTATCATCCTGAAATTCAGCAGGACATCTTGATTTTTCTATTAAATGAAATGCCGGAAAAACTAAGAGAGAGCGAGGAAGAGGAAACCATTTGTGAGGCGATAGATAAGTTGACCAACTTTGTTGATGAATTACCCTATAACGAGCGGATGATTATCTATAGCGATTTTATGGAGCAAGTAAAAACCAAGAAAGCAATCGCAGTACCTGCATAGTAAGGAAGCAAAAAAATGGATTTTGCCACGAT
>CAZCIR010000042.1:0-21684 GCA_964499145.1 uncultured Pirellulales bacterium
CCTCGCCAGCCCGCTTTGATGCCGCTTCATTGAACAGCCGAGGGCGAGAGAGTATAGCTTTTGCCGTTAAATAAATAATGATTTGTTGTTGTGTCCTCTCGTAGCGCAGCGCAGATCCTCGAAGCGGTAGTCTATCCTGTGGGCGTAGAGCCCCGCATTCCTGCCCTCGCAAGTCTCAGGCGTGGGTCTTAGGCCGGGGTCGTTAGCGGGTACCCAGTATCGGAGACCAGGTCTTTCAATTCTTGATTCCTGCCCTGTGGGATGCTTGCCCTATGAGATGTGAAACTATCTCTTCGGGGCGCTGTTCGCTATCCCATCGGGGTCAAATCCCTGTCTTAAAAACAATTCGATTTATAAAAGTCTCTTAGTCCTTTTGATTAGACAAAAGGACTATAAACAAAATGATTAAAATCCGCGTCACCAAAAATCTCTTATTTTTCTTGCGCTATATTGCATTGCCACATAGTAGACCTTCCTTCCCAAATCCCATAGCAATTATCTACGATAGGTGGTATAGCAATATAGTGAACTTTCCCTCTAAAATCCCCAATTCTTCAAAGCCTTGACTTAAAAACCTCTGAACCTCCGCGCGCTATATGGCATTACCATATAGTTAACAACCACCACCGAAATCCCTGTAAGAAATAATCTCCATATAATTATCTGCGCTAGATGGTATTGACATATACCAGAATCTGTTTTATCATAATTTCTATGAATGCCGTATTCTTCAGAAACTGGACAAACCAAGTCCGCAAGGGACTGCTCGAATTGACTATCCTTAATGACATACGCAACCGTAGAATGTACGGCTATGAAATACAAAGAAAGTTTCGTAAATCTGAGGGCCTTCTCATAAGTGAAGGAACAATTTACAGCATCCTAAGGAGATTCAGAAAGCATGGTCTCGTAACAGTCACTCAAGCCAAGTCACCCGATGGTCCAAAGAGAAAGTACTACCATCTGGCCAAGTTGGGCCGACAAACCCTTGTTCAGATGAACAGCTATTGGCAGGCAATCAGGCAAAAAGCTGACTCTATCAAACGAGGCAAATAACGCACCGACACATTATATTCTGTTGTTTCTTTTACTTCGACCAAGCCTGCTCTATATGGCATTGCCACATACTGAACGCAGGTCTGTAAACTTTAATAATCAATTTGTTTATCTGCGCTATATGGCATTGCCAACTACTGAAATCACAGCGTCTAAAAATCCTCGTCGAACATCCGCGCTATATGGCATAGCCACATAGTGAACTGCCTTTACCAAAATCCCAGCATCTAAAAATCCTCGTCGAACATCCGCGCTATATGGCATAGCCACATAGTGAATTGTCTTTCCTAAAATTCCTCCGACGAGATACACTTCACAGTTTACCCCGTGAGATGTGTCTTTTACTATCTAATCGGGGCTTCACGAGCCACGAGCTTCTCAACGAACTATGAACAATGAACAACGAGCTGAAATATTCAAATTTTTTTGAATATTTCTATGCAACTTTTGAATATTTCCATACAGTTTTTGTCCGTTTCTACACAATTTTCGATTGTTTCTATAACGTTTTCGAACGTTTTCGAATTTTTTCCATCATATACCCGTAAACAAGCGCCGTTACCCCCTTTCGCTGCATTTTACGATTTATGGATACCTCGATTTTTAAATTTTCTCCCCCTATATTTTTTAACCCGCGCGTTTGATTCGAAAAAAAAGCCGATTTGACTTGTGTTTTATTGAGCTAAGTTATTACAGTTAAACAAGTTAAAATTTTTTAAGATTTTTTGATTTTACTCACCAGCTACCCCCGTTTTTGATTGATTTTTCCCGAGAAATCTCAAAACCCCCCATTTGTATTTTTCTTCTTAAAAACTGGTTTTTTGTTATTTTTTTGAGGTAATAATTTTTTCTTTTAATTTCCTGCAGGCCTCTTTCGGGTCCTTAGCCTCGGTTGCAGCCGAGCAAACAGCAATTGCTTTTGCGCCGGCTTTTAGAACATCCTCGACGTTATCGAGCGTTATACCGCCGATGGCAACATGACCGATGCCGGTTTGGTTGAGTATTTCTGTTGCCTGTTTGACATAGTCTATGCCCACAGGTTCAGCGTTTGGTTTTGTGCTGGTAGAAAAGACCGGGCCTAAGCTTACATAAGTGGGCAGCTCCTTGCAGGCAGCGTTCAGTTGCTGGAGTGAATGAGTACTTTTACCAATAATTAAGGGTCTCGACTGTAGTTTGCGGGCCTGGTCGAGAGGCAAATCGTTTTGGCCGAGATGCACGCCGTCCGCATCGGCCGCAACTGCGATATCGACCCTGTCGTTAATTATTGCCGGTACGCCGGCATCTTTACAGGCCTTTACAAATTCGAGGGTGAGGGCAAAAAACGTATCGTCGTCAACGGCCTTTGCCCGCAGTTGAATGCAATCTGCTCCGCCGGTTATACAGTAATGAGTTAAAGAAAGCATGTCGGCAGGCAGGCTGCTGGTAATTATTACATATAATCTTACGGATTTGAATTTTTCGGCTGTGTCGCTGAAAAGAACAATATCTTTCTCAAGCGTATAAGCGGAGAACCGCAGCTTCTCGATTGTTTGGGCGACCTCGGGATTTATTGTCTGGGTCATCTCAGCAAGGCTTCGCAGGGATTCGGTAAGGCGTTTGCAGCCGGCTGTAAAACAATCTCTTAAGTCACTGCGCTGAAGCTGGTTATCGACCGTTTTGCCGGCGCCTACATCGCCGAGACTGTCCCTGCCGGCGATAAGCCGCCTGGAATCGAGCTTGCCCAGACAAGCTGAAAGCTCGTGGCGGAGCTGTTTGGCGCGGGTTGTTAAGTGAGTCGAGTTTAGGGAGAAACGGCAGAAGTCCTCAATTACCCGAAGGGCCTCGCGTGCACGATTGAAATTGGCGTCGATAATTCTATATACGGTTTGAGCCATAACAGCTTTAATTATACGGTCTTAAAGCGATATTGAACAGCGAAAATCAAGCAGGCAGATTTTTTACAGAAAAGTGTTGTTTACGGCTAAGATAGACGGTATAATTGGAAGAAGCTTAGACGGAGAAGCTTTACAACCCAATTGCAAAAAAGAGGAAAAAATGAGGAGGTTAACAAACAATTCGGCAAATATTCGCAGGGTAGTTTTTGGGGTGATTGTGGTGTGTGTGCTCGGCACTGCGGCAAATGGTACGCCGTGGGAAGGCAATGGCACAGCGGAGCAGCCGTATCTGATTTTCGACGCCTGCGATATGCAGGCAATAGGGGCGGATTCTAATTACTGGGATGCACACTTCAAGTTAATGGCTGATATAGACCTTTCAGCTTACACGGGGTCAAGTTTTAATATTATTGGGGGAATTTCTCCAGATCCGTGTTTGGGGTATTTGGAGAATCCTTTTACGGGTGTCTTTGATGGTAATGGGCATATAATTTCGAACTTCAGCTTCAAACGTGTCAAGGCGGCCTACGTTGGGCTTTTTGGGTATGTCGATGACTCTAATGCGGAGATTAGAAATGTTGGTGTGGTTGCAGCAGATGTGAACACAGAAATAGGTTTGGGTTATTATATCGCAGCAGTAGCCGGATATCTTGAGTCCGGAAGCATCACGGGATGCTATGTGAAAGACAGTAAAGTTTACGGTGGTTACTATGTCGGGGGCATAGTAGGCCAAAATATTTTCGGTGAGATACAGGATTGTAATTTAATCGGCACTATTGTCATAGGAGATTACTACGTTGGGGGACTGATTGGTGATAATGGAGGTTCGGTATCGAACTGCTATTCACGAGACATCAGTGTTAGCATGGAAGGTCATTTCGGCGGTGGGCTGGTCGGATACAATGAAGGGACGATTTCGCAATGCTACACGCGAGGCAGTACTATTGCTGGAGTGGGAGGGGGAGGGGGATTGGTGGGGCGTAATGATAGTGCAGGTATTGTTTTAAGCTGCTATTCGGGGGACAATATCGTGACCGGCTCAGGTGCGGGAGGGCTTGTAAGTAGTAATGTCGGGACAATCAGCAACTGTCATTCGGATTGTTTTGTTAAGGGCAGGGCAGGATTAGTCGGATATGACAGTGGTAATATTTCGAAATGTTATTCTGTCAGCAGGTGTGTAGGCACTGATTATGGTATAGACTGGATAGAGGATTGTTTCTGGAATAATGAGATAGCAGGGGATGGTTATCAAATTGGTATAGGATTATCAACGGAGGAGATGATGACAGCAGAGCCGTATGTTGTCAGTGGGTGGGACTTCACCACGCCTGTCTGGACGATTGATGAGGGTAACGATTATCCGAGATTATGGTGGGAGAAGATTGAAAGCTGCGGCAGATACGGCGGCGGGAGGGGTTTGCCGGCGGAGCCGTATTTGATTTACACAGCAGAGGATATGCAGGCGATAGGGGCGAACCAATTTGACTGGCACAAGCATTTTAGATTGATGGCTGATATTGACTTAGGCGGGTATAGCGGGACTGAATTTAATATCATCGGAAAATTCGTGGGGGTTGGGTCAGCATCTAATATACCATTCATTGGCGGTTTTGACGGAGCCGGGCACACAATTTCGAACTTCACCTACAGCTCGAATGGAAACTATATCGGAATTTTCAAGTACATTGAGAGGAGGTCAGTGATTAAGAATTTGGGTTTGATTGACCCTAACGTTGACGGTGGCGACTATGTTGCTCCACTTGTTGCCAGGCACTATGGAACCATCACCAACTGTTATGCAGAAGGCGGTATTGTTTCAGGAAACATTAGTGTAGGTGGTCTGGTAGGAAACAGCCTTGGTGAAGTTTCCCGCTGTTATTCGACAGCCTCGGTTGTTGGGGAAGGTTACGTTGGGGGTTTGGCAGGATTAACTGCTGATGCTGGTGGGCCAGCCGGTAGAGGAAAAGTTCTGGACTGCTATTCGTGGGGTGATGTTTCAGGCGGCATCTATGTCGGAGGGCTTGTGGGGCGGAATTATGAATCTTTAAGTTATTATCCTGCAGAGATATCAAACTGTTACGCTGCCGGGTCTGTTTTTGGAGATTCTGATGTCGGGGGGCTAATTGGTAAAAATGGTGGGGATGCGTATAACTGTTTCTGGGATGTGAACAGCAGCGGACAGTCAAGCAGTGCCGGCGGAGAAGGTAAGACAACAGTAGAGATGCAGACTATGAGTACATTTACGGATGCGGGTTGGGATTTTGTGGGAGAGGTCATCAATGGGCTGAACGATATATGGGCAATCTGCGATGGGACGAATTATCCGAAGCTTAGCTGGCAGAGGCCGCCGGTAGGAGATTTTGTATGTCCGGACGGCGTTGAAATAAATGACCTTGCTATATTATGCGGACAGTGGCTGTTGGAGGAATTGAGCAGAGATGTCTGGCCGGAGGGTGGCGACGGGATTGTCAACTTCTTAGACTGGGCCGTTTTCGCAGACCAGTGGCAAACTACGGTTGACTATGATGATTTGGCGGATTTTGCCGAACAATGGTTAGGGCGAGTATTATTGGCTGATGTGTGGCCAGGTTATGGTGACCTATTTGTCAACTTTTCAGATTGGGCGCTCTTTGCCAATGCATGGCAGAGTACGCCAGAGTCGCCGAACTGGGACCGGCGATGTGATATTGCCCCGGCTGGTGGCGATGAGATAGTAGACATAGAGGATATTGGTGTTTTTATGCAGCAGTGGCTGACAGCCGGTTCGTATTATCCTCATCTTGATGCTGACATTGCTCCTGCTACGAGCGGAGATGGTTTAGTTAATATGCTGGATTTTGCCGCCCTGGCAAATAACTGGCTGGCGGGGGTTTCTAAATGATTTTGGTGAAAATAAAGACAACTGAAAACGGAGGGAATTAGCTGAGTCCCAGATAAAGACGTTCTGTTTTTATCCATTCATTACGGCCGTATCTGTTCTTTGACCGGTTTTTCTGCTAAAAAGCCGGTTTTTAAGATGTAAAAATATGTGAAAAATATTAAGATTTTTCTTGCATAAAGTAAATATTGGTTTAATATTATTAAATAGATGTTTAACTATATTGAAGATTTTTTTAGTGTAAATACGGCCGGTTTGGGCGGAAAAGAAAGGCGGATAGGCAAATGTTGAGACGGATTATTGGTATAACAGGTATTAGTATGTGGGTGGTGTTGATTGTGTTTGCAGTTGTAACGGGATTTGCAGGTGATAACATCGAACAGGTAAAAAAAGCACCATCTGAACTGGATTTTGAGCCGGAGGCCGAGGATGTAATGGAACAAACCGGTCAATTGGATATCAATGCTAAAGTCGCCCTGCTGAATATTAAAACTGCGAATCTCGAACGTGTTATCCAGATTTTCGGCGAGCCGAAGAAATATATCTGGGGCGATGAGACATTCGAAAAAAGTAATCTCCCCGATAATTATATCCTGGTTTATCCTAATGATTTTAGTGTTTATATGAGTAATGGCCGGATAGTCGAACATCGGCATGAGGGGGCTGATGGTTACATTTGGCGCAGAAAGCTCCAGTTCGGCTCTTCGCTTGATGAGGTCCTTAAGGATGTAGGCCGGCCGAAGAAAACAGTCGTAGGCCAGCCAAACGAGTTCAAGGATGGCGTTCTTTACAAAGACTTCGACGGAAAAGAGGGTTACTGCTATTACGGTCGAGAGAGCAAAGGTGTCCGATTTTTCTTCAGGGATTACAAAGTAATCGCTCTTTACGTAAGCCGTAATGATTTAAGCGGACGTTGGCGCTCTCGTGAGACGGCCAGGGCGCCGGTTAGTTCTGAAGGAGGTGAAAGTGAGGCGGCAAAAGATAATCAGCTGGAAGCTCTGGCAAGGGATTTGGTTGGCTCGCTGGCGAGTGGTGAATACGAAGGGGCAGTGGAGAGTTTCGACGAGAGAATGAAAGTGGCGCTGCCAGCGGGGAAACTACAGCAGGTATGGGATTCCTTAATCGCTCAATCGGGGCCTTTTGTCGAGCAGCTTGGAATCCGAACAGAGAAAGTGCTTCACTATGACGTAGTATTCGTGACCTGCAAATTTGAAAGAGCAGTTCTTGACGCTAAGGTTGTATTTGACAGCAACAAGCAGATAGCGGGTTTGTTTTTCGTTCCGTCTCAATCCCCCGCTGACAAATAGTTTAATGTGTAAAAAAACTTTGATTAACAGGAAATGAGTTTATGAAGGTATTACCAGCGATATGTCCATCGTGCAATAGTCAGCTAAACGTAAAAAGCCTTGTCTGTGAGCGGTGTCAAACTGAAATACAGGGCCGATATGAACTGCCCTTACCGGCAAGACTCTCGACTGAAGATCAGAGCTTTATTCTTGAATTTATCAAGGCAAGCGGCTCACTGAAGAAAATGGCTGGCTTGCTTGGACTGAGCTACCCGACGGTCCGCAACAGGCTCGATGAAATTATCGAACACATCAAGCTCACTGAAAAATCCGGAAAAGACAGCAGGGAGAAAAAGTTATGACTGAAACCACAGCACATAGTCACCGCCTGAGCCGGTGGCTCTTTAACCCTTTTAGATTCATCGCCGGCTTCAAGGCCTTGTTGTTGGGTTTAGTGATTATATTAATAAGCGCATCCATCGGCTCGGTCAGCAATACTCATTTCGATGGTGTTCTTGATGTTCACACAGGCATCGAAGCTCCACTGTGGCTATTTTTTGCCGAGGGCCTGATAAATTGGATATGTATGGTGATTCCGCTATTTTTCTTTGGTTTGATTGTGTCGCGTTCCTCTTTTAGAATGATAGACGTTTTTGGGACGCAGGCGCTGGCACGCTGGCCTTACATAATTATCGTTGTAGTGATGCTTCCGGATGCTAATCGAAGAGTTATTGAGTATCTGATGTCCAAACTTATCCAGAATGCTCCGGCAATTGAGGTCAACTCTATAGATGTGCTCGTTTTTGTGTTTGCTATGATTCTGAGTATTCTTATGGTAATATGGATGGTCGCATTAATGTATCAGGCATACGTGGTATCTTGTAATATAAAAGGCACTCGAGCAGTTATAACATTTATTATCAGTTTAATAGGGGCTGAGGTGTTGTCTAAGTTTGCCATATTATCGCTGCTTAGCCGCACTTTTTTCTTCGATTGATAAGCAGCAGATGCTGTTCTGCTTATAAACCCAGTAAAATCAGAGATTAATGGGCATCCTGAGACTTGTGAGCATTTCTAATAATTATCCACTAATGGTAAATATTCTATTGAAGTGCTGTTAAACTGGGGTGTTTTGGTAAAATTGTTAAGATTCGATTTGGGACGTAATTTTGGTTTTATTAGTATTCGCCACGAGTTGTTGTAACTTCTTTTCTTTGGGGAAGTTAAGGATTGTTTTTCGGCTACGGCAGAGTTTCAAAAGCGACGGTGAAAAACTTGTTGGTTTTGTTTGGAACTGTCAGAGATTTCTTTAAGATACGGAAATTGAGTTATCAACAGGTTATCCACAATGCTGAATTGTCCGTAACGGCATGATTTTCATGTGTTTTTTCAGCAATATATCGCAAAAAAGGATATCTATGTTGTATAAGTCTTTGTAAATAGTGTATATAGGTGGCTTTTAATAAAAGTCGTAACAAAATGATGTTTGTATGGTGTATTTAAATTTTTTAGTTTTTCAGGATAGGCGATAAAAGACCTGGAATAACAGAGAGGACTTGATGATAAGAAAAATAGCAGATGTTTTAAAAGAGGAGAGACGCACCTATTCTTTTGAGTTTTTCCCGCCCAAAACGGAGAAGGGGAGAATAAAACTTTTTGAAAGGGCGGGTGTTTTTTCCGAACTACAGCCCGACTGGTTTTCGGTAACTTACGGGGCCGGCGGCACTACACGTGCGATGACGATGGAGATTGCGGACGAGCTGCAGAAGCGTTTCGATGTTCCGGTGATGCACCATTTTACCTGTGTTGGGCACAGCAAGAGTGAGCTTAAGATGGTTCTAACAGAAATGAAAAAAAGAAACATTCAGAATATTCTGGCTCTTCGCGGTGATGCTCCTGAGGGTGAAAAAGACTGGAAACCCGCACCGGACGGGTTCGAGTATTGTTATCAACTGATCGAGATGATTCGCAGTTTCGGGGGCTTTTTCAGCATCGGCGTGGCCGGCTTTCCCGAGGGACATGTCAACTGCCCGGACAAGGAAACCGACTCCAAATATATGAAGATTAAGATCGACACCGGCGGCGAGTTTATAATTACCCAGCTTTTCTTTGATAACAAGGATTATTTTGAATATGTGGACAGGATAAGAAAAACTGGAGTGACTGTGCCTATATTGCCGGGAATTTTGCCGATTACGGATTACCAGACGCTGCTGAGGTTCTGCAAGACCTGCGGGGCGACAATCACCGATGAGGTTCATAACATTTTCAAACCCTTGGATGGTGATGCAGAAAGCACTTACAAAATGGGGGTGGAGTTCGCTGTAAAGCAATGCGATGAGCTGCTTAAAGGCGGTGTGCCGGGTCTGCATTTTTATACATTAAATAAAATTGACCCCACACGGGAGATTTTAAGTGCAATAAGGGGCTAATCGAGGCCCAAAATTAAGGAACGATTTGGCAGGAAAATATGATGAAAAATGTGTTTATTTCTATCGGCGAATCGGTTCATGCCTCAATTCCCAAGACCGGCAGGATGATGAAGCAGTTAACTGGGCTCGGTCCTGATGCCTATTCGGCGCCGTCGGAGGCTTTGAATTATATCAAGGGCCTGATTGAATCGCAGGCGGCTGAGGGGGCTGATTATATTGCGGTCAATCTCGACGCCTTCGGCGAAGAAGACCCACAGGTTACTGTTGATATGATGGTCGAATACGTCAAGATGATCCGCAATTGGGGCGGTGGTGTGCCGATTTGCATCGACAGCAGCAACGACGACGTTCTTAAGGCGGGTCTGAAGGAGTGGTTTAATACGGAGGAAAAAGTGGCCCTGCCACTTGTGAACTCGATTAAAGTTTACACGATGGATAAAATGCTGCCGCTGAAAAAGGATTATGACTACGCATTTGTAGGTCTTTTAATGGTGGAATCCAGTCAGTCGCCTTCGATTGACGAACTATATTCCGTGGCTAAGCAGATTTTCAACGAGGCCACGGACAAGTATGGCTTTAAGCCCCAGGAGATATTTTTCGATCCGACTATATTTCCCCTGGCTATAGATATGCCTATGGAACCCGGCCAGCAGAGTTATACCTACAAGACCTTCGAGACCATAAAGAAAATAAAGAACGACCCGGAAATGAATGGAGTCCATTTCACGGGAGGGATAAGCAATTGCGTGCGTGATTTACCGGGTAGAAAAATCGGCGTCTGCAGGGCTTATGTGGCAAAGGCGATGGAGTATGGTCTTGATGGCGGCATCGTTAATATTTCACACCATTACAGAGACAGCGATGTTGAACCAGCACCGGATTTATTAGAACTGGTTGATGCCTACGCAAAGATGGACGGCTCAGCCGAAAGAATGAACGAAGCGATGATGCTAATGGGTAAATTCTGCCAGGAGAGCAGAAAAACAGCGTAGTGAAAAGACCCCCTTCAGGGGCTGGCAGCGAGGAGTAAAAAAATAAGTTGCACGGCTTTTTGCTGGCTTGTAAAATATGATTTAGCAGGACTGCGGTCTTAATCGCTTTTCCTCCTCTCTCCCTCCGCGACCCGGTCCTGTTTTTTATGCGCTAAAGTTTGCCGATTGCACCCGGTCAGGTAATTGTTAAAATAGCAAGGCCACGGAGATAAAAATTTTGTTCTTGCCTTTTTAAGAGGTCTTTGTTAAAGAGAAAACCAGTTTGTTGAGGCAGGTTAATTTAATAGAAAGGAGTCAAGCTATGGCAGAAATAAATGAAACTCCAAAGCCAGCAGAAGAATCCGGCGGCGGTGGTGAGGTTGAACAGGAGCAGACGAGCACAGGAGTGAGCAAAGACGCTCGTATGTGGGGGATGCTGTGTCACCTGCTGGGGCTTTTTACCAGCTTTGTCGGCCCGTTGATTATCTGGTTACTAAAGAAGGAGGAAGACCCGTTTATCGACAACCAGGGCAAAGAGGCACTGAACTTCCAGATTACTCTGGTCATTGCATGGATTGCGTCGGCATTGCTGACTCCTGTTTTTTGTATCGGAGTTTTACTCGGAATTGCGGCCTCCATTGTGGACTTGGTTTTCGCTATTGTGGCTACTGTAAAGGCAAACGGCGGTGAGGCGTATCGATATCCGATAAGTATTCGATTCATTAAGTAAAATTCAGTCGGCTGCAATGTCACATCAATGGCTGCTTAATGGATAACGGCTGAGCCGGGTTTTGGCAACCGGCCCAAGACTATGAAGCCCTGTTTTCTTGTAAAATTACTGCTGTTTGTATATTATAGCGTAAATGGCAGCAAAATTACGCAAGAGCAAGTATAAACAGGGTCAAGCGGCAGTTCATAAAAAGGCCTATCGAAATTTTGAGCTTATAGAGAAGTTCGAGGCAGGGATGTCGCTTTTGGGTACGGAGGTAAAATCGCTTCGTGCAGCCCAGGCCAATCTCGACGGCTCATACGCGAGGATTTCAGGTGATGAGTGCTGGCTTGTAGGTGCGACTATAGCACACTATCAACAGGCCGGCGTAAATAATCATGAGCCGACCAGAAAAAGAAAACTGCTGCTGCACAGGGCAGAGATTCACAGGATAAAAATCAGGCTCGAACAGCGAGGCTTTACACTTGTGCCTCTTCGGATTTATTTTAACGGCAGGGGCCTGGCAAAAATAGAGCTGGCACTGGCCAGAGGCAAAAGGCAATACGACAAGCGAAAGAAAATCACCGAACGCCAGCAAAAAAGAGATATCGATAGAAGTATGAAGAAGTTCCGGCGTAAAATGTAACTAAAACGTTCTAACAAAAGGAGGTTTACGTACACGCACAGGCTGGAAGCCCGTGCTACGATGAGGGACAAAGTTATGGCTGAAGAAGAAAAAAAGAACGGTAAGAAGATAATAATAGACGAAGACTGGAAACAGCAGGCCAAGAGAGAGAAAGAAATATTGGCTGCTCAGGAGAAAGCTGAGAAGGAAAAAGAAAAGGATAAGTCTCGTCGCGGGCCTTTGCCAAAGGGCGATTTTGCCGCGCTGATAAGCATGCTTGTTACGCAGGCATTGTTTGCTTTAGGCATGCTGCAGGTAGAGGGGCAGGATAAGAAAGAGCCGGATTTGGAGCTGGCCAAGTATAATATCGATATGCTCGAGACTATCGAGGAGAAAACCAAAGGTAACCTGACCGAGGATGAGAAGAAGGTTCTTGAAAATACTCTTAGTCAGGTTCGTATGGCTTATGTAAAGATATCGGGGTAGGTGTATTGGCGGGTATATTGGATAAAATCGTAGCTGATAAAAGGGATGAGGTTGAGCTTCGTCGGTCGCAGAAAAGCGTGGAGCAGCTTAAAGCCGAGATTGGCTCTATGCCCAAATGCCGTAATTTCTATAAAGCAGTCACCAAGCGCAACAGCAGGGGGCTGAATGTTATTGCGGAGGTCAAGAAAGCATCGCCCTCGGCAGGGATTATTCGTGAGGATTTTGACGCCGTGGCGATTGCGCGGACCTACCAGAGGTGCGGCGCTGACGCAATCAGCGTTCTTACCGATGAAAAGTATTTTCAAGGCAGACTCGAATATATGAGTCAAATCAAAGAGGTTGTGGATTTGCCGATTTTGCGCAAAGATTTTATTATCGATATGTGGCAGGTGTACGAATCACGCGCTGCTGGGGCAGATGCGATACTGTTGATAGCCGAATCGTTAACGCCCAGCGAGCTGATGGATTTAATGATAGCGGCAGCCGAATTGACGCTTACGGTCCTTTTGGAAGTCCATCAGGCCGATACGCTGCTACAAGTCCGCAGCTTAATCGGTTTCCCCAGTAAAGGCTATAGCGTTCTCGGCATCAATAATCGAAATCTTGCTACGATGGAGGTGGATTTGGGAACGAGCTGCCGATTAGCGGAGCTTGTCGATAATGAAAGGGAGCTTGTAGTCGAAAGCGGGATAAAATCTCGCGCCGACGTTGAAAAACTAAAGTCCATTGGTATAGGCGCTGTCCTGGTTGGCCAGGTGCTGTGTGAAAGTGACGAAATAGAGGAAAAATTCGAAGAACTTTTCGGCTGAAGAACTTTTTGTTGGGCCGAATAGCTTGAGGTTAAAATTATGAAGATATTTCTTTATGGCCTGTTGGGATTGGTTGCCGGTATGTTTAGTGGTCTAATCGGAATAGGCGGGGCGATAATTATTATCCCCGTGCTGGTGCTTTTGTTCGGCCTATCGCAACATACCGCCCAGGGAACGACGCTGGCACTGATGGTTCCGCCAATTGGTTTACTGGCCGCCTGGATATATTACAAACAGGGCTTTGTGGATTTGAAGATAGCTGGCCTTATATGTTTGGGCTTTTTTATAGGAGGGCTAATCGGGGCGAAATTCGCAGCTAAAATTCCTGATGATATCCTGCGAAAGATTTTCGGAACGGTGCTACTTCTGGCGTCACTGAAAATGATTTTCTACAAATGACAAAAATGAATGTATCTTAAGTCAGCAGAGATTGCTGTGAAAAGTATCGTACCTGTGAGCTAAAGATTTAGTTACCTTTTTTCTGCTCTTTCTGGATTTTGGCCCAGGGGTCACGGAGGGTTACTGTGCGGTTGAATGCAAGTTTGTTATTTGAGCTATCAGGGTCGATGCAGAAGTAGCCGAGTCGCTCAAACTGGAGACGAGATAAAGGCTTTGCATTCGCCAGAGAAGGTTCAACATAACAATCAGTCAGCACTTCCAGCGAGTTCGGATTCAAATTTGATTTGAAGTCCTTGTCTTCTTCGACATCATCCCGGATTTGATTTGTGAGGAGATGGTCGTAGAACCGGACTTCGGCCGGCAGTGAGTGGGCTGCAGAAACCCAGTGCAGCGTTGATTTGACCTTTCGGCCATCGGGTGCATCGCCGCCTCGCGTTGCGGGGTCGTAGGTACAATGCAGTTCGACGACCCTGCCGTTTTCGTTCTTGACCACGTCCGTGCAGGTTACGAAATATGCGTATCGCAAGCGAACTTCCCGGCCTGGGGCCAGGCGGTAGAACTTTTTGGGCGGGTCCTCCATAAAATCTTCCTGTTCGATGAAAAGCTCGCGGGAGAAAGGGACTTTGCGTGTGCCGGCAGCGGGGTCCTCGGGATTATTAATCGCATCCATTTCTTCGACTTTATCCTGTGGGAAATTGTCAATGATTAATTTGAGCGGGCGAAGGACGGCCATCACGCGCGGGCTGGTCTTATTCAAATCTTCGCGGAGGCAGTGTTCCAGCAGTGCAAAATCTATAGTACTGTTGAATTTGTTTACGCCAATAACTTTACAGAAGTTCCGTATCGCCTGCGGGGAATAGCCGCGGCGGCGCAGGCCGCAGATTGTCGGCAGCCGTGGGTCATCCCAACCGTTGACAAGGCCTTGCTGGACTAATTGCAGCAGCTTTCGCTTGCTCATCACGGTATGGGTCAGGTTCAGCCGGGCAAACTCAATCTGCCGGGGATGGTAAATGCCGAGTTCATCGAGGAACCAGTCATACAACGGTCTGTGATTTTCAAATTCCAGTGTGCAAATCGAATGTGTAATTTTTTCAATGGAATCTTCCAGGCCGTGGGCCCAGTCGTAAGTCGGGTATATGCACCACTTATCGCCCGTGCGGGGATGGCTGGCGTGCAAAATCCGATACATAACCGGGTCTCGCATATTTAGATTTGGATGTGCCATATCTATTTTTGCGCGCAGCGTTTTTGTTCCGTCCGGAAACTCGCCTGTTCTCATACGCTGGAACAAATCGAGGTTCTCTTCAGCGCTTCGGCTGCGATAGGGGCTGTTTATCCCCGGCTCGGTTAATGTGCCGCGATAGGCCCTGATTTCGTCGGCGTTCAGGTCGCAGACATAGGTCTTGCCGGCTTTAACAAGCTGCACAGCATATTCGTACATTTGCTCAAAATAGTCGGAGGCATAATATAGGCGGTCTTGCCAATCGAAACTGAGCCAGCGCACGTCTTCGGTTATTGCGTCGATGTATTCCTGCTCTTCTTTTTCCGGGTTGGTATCATCGAATCGCAGGTTGCACAGGCCGTTGAATTCATTGGCGATTCCGAAATTAAGGCAGATTGATTTGGCGTGTCCAATATGCAAATAGCCGTTCGGTTCAGGCGGAAAGCGTGTGTGGACGCGTCCGTCCCATTTATTTGTCTTCAGGTCCTCAGCGACAATCGCCCGGATAAAGTCGAGCTTTGCTATCGAATCGTTTGTGTTCATATTTGCATCTCGGTGCTGCAATTTAGCAGATTGCGATTACCATGTCCAGTTTGTCATTTCGAGCGCGGCGTAAAGCACAGTAGGACGATTGAAATGCCGGCTGCAGCCAAACAAATAAGCTGTGTCAAAGTAAAGCCGTATACGTACAGATGCTGGTCGAAGTCGCCCCTCCACACATCAATAACCGCCCTTGCCAAACCGTAGAGGACAAGGAACCATAGCAGCATTTTTCCACGCCACTGCTCATATTTCATCGTCCTGAAAACTACTAAATGCATATTAAAACCAGGATTTCGTAAATCTGCGTCGGGTGAAGTGGTATGTTTGGCGGTGCGAGCTTAGACCCATGAGGAAATGTGATAGCCCAAGGCAGGGAGCATTTTTTGCCATAACAACAGCCGTTAAACAGACACCCCAGCTTGGCAAATATACAAGGGATTGGAATCGACATCGCAACCAAGTCAAGCGCTTCCTGTTTGTGCTTGGTCAGTATAAACCCGAGAGGCGCAGCTAAACCAATATATGCCAACAACCCGCCCCATAGCCCTCCCTGCAGGTAGTGCCTTATCGTCAGCATCGCCCGGAAATCAAATTGACCCTGCTGAATATCATACAGCAGCCTTGCTAAGACAGTCATACTCATCATATAGCAAATACTAATAACAATCCAAACACGATTCCGAAGCCCCAGGCGTTTGGCAATCAAGCAGCTAATCAGGAAATGACTTATAATACCTACGAGGTAAAAAACAGTATAAGTCGAGACTGGTCCGAGCCACGGCCACATTTCTTTGTTCCTCTATCAAAACTCAACAACACTTTTAGTTTAAATTAAAATACTATGTAATTCAGTGAATTAACAGTGGAAAATGAATGGCGCATCTCTTATTGCCAATTTTGGTGTTGCAATTTAGCAGATTTTATTGTTCTTGAAAAGACAAATATAGTTTTAACGTTGATATGGTTGCTTTTTAGAATTTAAGCAGCTTAGTTTCTCGGATTAGCTCTCCGAGTTGTTCCTTTTGTGGAGCCGCCAGCAGAATTATATTCATATCGCGTGCTTTACCTGCCAGTTCCACAGTCTCTCCCTGCTTTAGGTCGGCTTCAATCTCTGACCAGGGCTTTGGCAAAAGGTCTTCATAGCCCTCAGGTATACGTTCCTTCGTATCGAGGGAGAAAAATAAGACGATTATGTCACCAGGTTTTGTGGTGTAGATGCCTTCGAAGATATTATCGTAGTATTCCTTTTTGTGAGGACGGCCGGTTTTATTGTATGTAACATTTTTTACTATTGGGAGGATTTCATTCCAAATGCTGAAGTCTGATTCTTTTTTTCGTGGCTCCATAATGAATATGTTGGGCAGGGGACTGGATGATAGCTGTTTACTTATGGATGGCGGATTTGGAATGTTACTGTGTTTACCGAAAAGGTCTGATAGTGCTATTGCAGAGTATGGATTGTTATACTTGAAGACGTTGTTTCTTACGCTCTTGGCGTATCGCCAGCCCCACGTAGGCGCCAAATTAGGTTCACTCAGATCAGCGAAAGTGTATAAGTGTGTATGCAAACCAAACTGGTGTTCGCAAAGTATAGGTTGCCCCAGTTTGTGGTAGTTTAAACGGTGCCAATGGTTTCCAACATAGACTTCATTTAAGGTATGATTTGTGAAATCGTTACTTGACTTTCTCAGTCCGGCCAGCATGGTTTCACGAACACGGTTGTGAGTAATTCGCGCCTTCAAAAGGCGAAGTTGTTCTTTGTTTGAGGCATCCGCTGCCGGTGATACTATAATCATTCGGGTCGGTATACCGAGAGCCCTTAGAACGGTGGTTAAATAGATGGCAACAGACGTGCATGAGCCGTGCGTTTTGTTGTAAAACATACCTTTGCCCAGCAGTTCGTGCTCTAAGTGCTGGTCAATTGTCCAGTCGTAGTTCTCTTTATCACGATTAAAATCGAGTTCGAATGCGTCCTCAAGGCCAGGATATACTTTCGGCTGGCCATTAGGATAATGAAAATAAAAGGTGGTGAATACTTTATCAAGAGACCTAGATTTTTTCATCAACCAGGAAGATACCAGCTCCACAACCTGCTTATCGGTCAGCTTTTCAATTATAATTCCATCGGCTTTGAGTTCCTCCAGCAGGTCCTGTCTCATTTTGTCATCCCAATTGGTGGTTATACCGGGCTTTAAGTATTGGGTCATATTGGAGTAATCCTGTTGCCAATTGGGATTGGCTTCTATCGATTCAGAAACTGTAGCAAGTGGGTAGTGAATAACTTCCAGTTCAATATAATCGTTTCTTTGTTCCAATACGCGTGCGTCTTGGAAGTCGTCGTTCAGGGCAGCGGGATCAAAGGGCGGCATGAACCGGAGGATTGAACGAACCGAATAGGTGTATTCTCGTCGCTCGTTCCAATCGCCATCAGGAGTGCCGTCACTATCGGTATCCTTTTTAGTGGGGTCTGTAAGGTACTTGTGAGTCTCCTGGAAGTCGGGGAGACCATCGTCATCTGAATCTGGAATATCAGCTGCGTAGATGCAGCAAGCGAAGAAATATAACAAAAACATAAAAAATATTACAAGTTTCATAAGATGCGTTTTACCAGTTTATATGAGATATTCCATGAACTCTATGGTATCAAACGGGGCATATTTGTCAATTTTGCCTGTCAGCTGACCGGTTATCTGTTCTTGACAATAGGGCTAATATAGCTTAATCTTTCTTTGTTTTCACGTATTTTTCGTTAGTTTCAGAGGTTTATAATGGTTGTAACCCGTTTCGCACCTTCGCCGACAGGTTATCTGCACGTAGGCGGGGCCAGAACAGCTCTTTTTAACTGGCTCTTTGCCCGGCGGATGGGTGGGAAGTTCATACTTCGCATCGAAGATACCGACCAGAAACGAAATACTCCGACTGCTATGCAGCAGGTTATAGATGATTTACGCTGGCTCGGCCTCGAATGGGACGAAGGGCCTGAAGTCGGCGGGCCGAACGGGCCGTATCTGCAGTCCCGGCGGAAGGACATCTACGATAAATACGTAAAGAAATTGCTCGATGAGCAAAAGGCCTATTACTGTTTTGACACGCCCGAAGAGCTTGACGCACTTCGCACTGAAAAGAAGGGCTTTATCTATTCCCGCCCTGAAAAGTTTCCTGATGCTGGCGATGCCGAAAAAGCCCGTGCCGAAGGCCGGTCAGTGACGGTCCGTTTCGCTATGCCGGGAAAAATTATGGTCGTGCAGGATGTTGTACGGGGCGAGATTACATTCGCAGCAGGCGAATTGGGCGATTTTATCATGCAAAAAAGCGATGGATTTCCAACTTATAACTTTGCCTGTGTGGTCGATGACTATTTGATGAAAATCACACACATTATTCGCGGCCAGGAGCATCTTATGAATACGCCCGGCCAGCAGGAATTGTGGAAAGCTTTGGGGTTCGGCGAGCTTCCAAAGTATGCACATATGTCTGTTACCGTCAGCGAAAGCGGCGGGAAACTTTCCAAACGTGAACGGCCAAAAGCCCTGCGCAACGCTATCAAGAATATGCCAGATATCGACCTGGAAAAACTCACTGAAGTCGGCAATATCGCTGCTGAAGGAGTCAACGACTTTATTGCGGGCAAGACCATACCTGATATGTCCGGTATTGATGCGATGGCAGAATATCTTGGCGTTGACCTGCCGGAGATTAACGTAGTAGATTTTTTTAAGAGCGGCTATCTGCCGCAGACAATGGTGAATTTCCTTGCACTATTGGGCTGGAACCCGGGGGATAAGCGCGAGATTATGTCTGTTAAGGAGCTAATTGAATGCTTTGACCTCTTGCGTTTGACAAAGACCAACAGCTTGTTCGACCGTAAGAAACTACTTGCCTTCAACACCGAGCATATCAGGATGATCGGTGAAGAAAAACTTATTCAGCATTTGAGGGACTACTTAAAGGTCATCGAATCTCCGGCTACATCGGCGGATGATGAGATGTTAGACAGAATAATAAGGGCCTGCGAAGGGGCTCGAACGTTGGCTGATATCGAACGCAAAAGCAGATTTCTATTTTTAGATAACAACCAGATAAAATACGATGAGAAAGCAGTTAAGAATGTTTTGCTGAAAAACGACGGCATAGCTACCCTGAGAATTGTGCGCGACAGGCTTGCTGCAATGGAGCAATTCACCATTGAGAATATCGAAACGGTGCTGCGAAGTCTGGCTGAGGAAAAGGGCGTCGGCTTAGGTAAAGTTGCTCAGCCGGTGCGTGTGGCCATTAGCGGAACTACTATCAGTCTGTCGATTTTTGACTCTGTCCAGATGTTAGGTAAAGAGAAAACTTTAGAGAGAATAGATAATACACTGAAAAAATTCAGTACGGAAGCTCAAACGAGAGGAACTTAAAAATGTCATTGTTGGTAACCGGTTCGATAGCAATTGATACTGTTAAGACACCTTTAGGTGTAAGTGAAAACTGCATTGGCGGCTCGGCGGTGTATTTTAGTATGGCGGCCAGTTTCTTCTCGCCGGTCAGACTTGTTGGCGCCGTCGGCGGGGATTGCCCGTTTGATCTGAAGCAGGTTTTTGCCGGCAGAAGTGTTGATTTGACAGGCCTGGAGATAAGAAAAAACAGCAATACCTTTCGATGGGCCGGCACGTATCACGCAGATATTAACGAGAGGACCACAGATAAGCTCGAATTAAATGTCCTGGCAGAAGAGCCGCCAAAAGTACCGCAAGTCTATAAAGACAGCAAATTCATCTTTCTTGCAAATACCGCACCGGCCCTTCAGCTTCAATTGCTCGAACAGATTGATGAACCATCCTTCATAGCTGCCGATACGATGGATTGCTGGATTCAGGGACGACTCGATGATTTGGAACGGCTGCTTAAAAAGATTGACTGCCTTATTATCAACGAAGATGAGGCGAGACTGCTGGCGGCTGAACATAACCTAATAAAGGCGGCAGAGGCGATTTTAGAAATGGGGCCGATTATCTTGGTCGTCAAGAAAGGTGAATTGGGTTCGATAGTTTGCAAGGCCGACGAGAAATTTGTTCTACCGGCCTTTCCGTCCGCCGAGGTTAAGGACCCTACCGGTGCAGGTGATAGTTTCGCAGGAGCGTTGATGGGCCATCTGGCGCAAACCGGCAAGACCGACTTTGCCACGTTAAAAGCGGCGGTCGCCTACGGCACAGTGGTTGCCTCTTTTACAATTGCTGATTTCTCGCTGGCAGGTCTGGCCTTGATAGGCAAAGCCGATATCGACAGCAGGCTGGGAATTTTACGAAAAATGACGCAATTTTAGCAGTCGGTGATGTATGCGATGTTTTATAGCGATAGATATTGATGAGGGAATAAGAAGTGCATTGAGTGACCTGCAGTGGCAGTTGCAGAACGGCGTTGACGTTAAAAAAGGCGATGTCAAATGGGTAAACACGGATAATATACACCTGACATTGAAGTTCCTTGGCGAAATTAAAGATGAAAAAGTTGTCGAGATTTGTAATATAGTTAATACAGTTACCGGCAAATATAAAAGTTTTGAGCTGGATATAGAATCGGTCGGCCATTTTGGCGGTAAAAGCCCTAAAGTTTTGTGGGTAGGCATGGGAAAAGGAGGAGAAAATCTGTTAGAATTACAGGAAGATATTGAAAAGTCACTAGCTTTGGCAGGCTGGCCGCAGGAAACCAGAGAGTTCGCTGGCCATCTGACCCTGTGTAGGATAAGAAAACCAGTGGCGGGTGTTAAACTGGCGCGAATAAGTGAGGATTTCAGGGATTTTAAGCTCGGAACGATGCAGGTCGATTCAGTATCGGTTTATCAAAGCGAGTTGAAGCCGACAGGCCCCGTCTATACTCTGTTAGGAAATTATAAGTTGCAATAATTACCATAGGACAATCGGAGAAAAACAAAAATGTCGAAAATATCATCACAGCAAAAGGATACAGAAGGTAAGTCCAAAGGTACAAAAGCCCAATCCGATAGTAAAGAGGCTGCTTTGGAGCGCGTGATTGCGCAGATTGAGAAGCAATACGGCCAAGGCTCCATAATGCAGATGGATGAGCACAGGTATGCCAGGATAGAGGGCATACCCACCGGATCATTGTCACTGGACATAGCCCTCGGCGGGATGGGTATCCCTCGCGGAAGGGTTACTGAGTTGTTCGGACCGGAGTCATCCGGCAAAACTACTCTTGCGCTTCACGTTATTGCCAGTGCCCAGCGGGCGAGCGGTATAGCTGCCTTCATCGATGCTGAACACGCCCTCGATACAACCTGGGCCAAAAGGTTGGGTGTCGATGTCAGCAGTATGCTGGTCAGTCAGCCCGATACCGGCGAACAGGCACTTGATATCACCGAGATGCTGATAAGGTCCAATTCCATCGATGTTAT
>CAZCIR010000043.1:0-21367 GCA_964499145.1 uncultured Pirellulales bacterium
ATGATAAAGGGAATATACTCGATACCGAATACTCGATTCTCGTAGTGGGGTTTTGAGTTGGAACAGATTCGCAACTGCGGTTATTTTCAGCCGGAATCTATTCATAATTTTCATCAGCCTTTCCTATTGAAAAATTACCCTTGAATTTCAAATACTATGCTCTAATCCTTTCCATTACTCAACGACTTATAGGTATAGCTATTAACAATAATCTAACAGTTTCGATAACTTCTCGCGTATTACTCAACCTTCTACGCAATCTTCCTTAGATTTTCAAATCCGCTTTCTTGTCTCTTCAAAAATAAAATTATTTTGCATCATGGTCACGGAGTAATTGGGCACAAGCTTCGAGGTTTTTCTTTTGGCTGGAAAAAGTTTTTCCCGCATTAGGAGTGAAGGACAAGGCTCCCTCGAATTTCAATACCACCTGTAATGGTGTATAACCCCCACTGTTTCTAATAGCCGTATTTGCTCCGCGAGACAACAGCAATTTCACAATTTCAGGATTTCCAGAGTAGGCAGCAGTGGCTAAAGGAGTATAGCCACCGTCGTCCTGAATATCTATGTTTGCACCGTTATCCAACAGAAGTTCGACACATCTTGTCCGCCCTAAAGAACAACCATAATGCAAAGGCGTAGTTCCGTCAGCAGCTTTCACATTAACGTCAACGACTTTATTAATCAGCTTTAACAAAGTATCATAATTACCCTTTATAACAGCAAGATGTACATCTGTTGCTCCTCCTTGCTTGAACATTTTTGTGGCAATAGGATTATTGAATCCGATGTCTTGGGTGTTATATTTATGAACAACTACATACATTATACCTATTAGAATTACAACGATTAGAGCTATCGCCAAAAGTATCCGTTTCATATAAACAACTCCTTAAAAACTGTTTTCTCAATACTCTCAGCCGTTCTCTATCTCAGGCTATTTCCACCAAGTTAATAGAGAAAAGACAGCGTACATAATAAGCAGAAGTCCCACCAGCAAGCCACCAGCAACGTAAGTCCAGAACATAAAAGGATTCTCCAACCGGCGATATATTCTATCACCAGGCCAAGCAAGTGGGTTAGTTTTACCTTTCATTATTTGTTTAACCTCATAAATTACCAATAGCAAACCTACAGGAATCAACAACACAACAAATGATAAACTTATATCATCGTCCATTTATTTAATAACTTTCTTTGCCTAATAGGTCCATTGATATTCTGCTGCGTCACTAAAACAGGAAGATGTGGTTTCATCCAACATTCCTGCCATGAGAAGATACCTTTGCTGAAGACTGAGAAATGAACCATTGTTATACATATCTCCCAACATCACAGCCTTATCAAGGTCGTCATCGGGACCATAAGTAAAATCGTCGAAAACATAGAACAAACTGAAAGAAAGGGGTATGACACCATGCGAACTTACACTTATACCCCTCTCCTCAAACCTCTTTCCTGTGTCTACGTCCATGCCTATTTGATAAGCAGCTAACCAAGGGGTACTAAAAGTTACAGCAACCTGCCAGCCTGTCGTTCCCTTTTTTTTAGTTGGTAAATCTTGTAATGAATAGGTTTTTGTCGCTGTTACAGAAGGCATAGGACTGGCGCTCCACGAAAAGCCGAAATAGGGATGAATTGAAGCAACTCTGGCCGGAGTATGTGTTAACCCAGCTTCCCACATAAGTCCGCCGGTAAAACCAAGACCACCAAGAGCTACTCCTCCGGCAGTTCCCCACGGACCATAAAAGGAACCAGCAGCTCCTCCTGGTACTAATCCAACGGGAGGGTATGTGAAATTGAAGTCGAAATAATCTAATCCTAACGGGTCGATTCTGTTTATCGGATCATTTTCGCAATATAGGTATTTATGCAAGCTAAGAGGCTGCTCGTAGTCACCCCAGATTAGATCACGTGATGTAAATCTATAAATATATGTGTCATATTGTCTTGCGCGTAAATAATATTGTCCTGTTTCGTTATCCAGATATTGTCCCGTGAACCGCCAGGGAGTGTAGAATGAGCCATTATCCTCAATGGTCTCACCGAAGGGATTAAACGTGAACATCTTAACCACCACGGCGTTACTATTAATTACCTGTCTTACCGAGCCGAGGCGGTCGTGGAGATAAAAATATCGTGGCGCGGAGTAGCTGCCATTATGCTCTGCCAAAATCTGTGAATTCGAGTAAATATACGTTTTCTTAATCTCCATACTGTTATTTGGGTCTAATTCGAGTAAAACAGTCGGAAGGTCTCCGATGACATCAACGATATACTTGCGTTTTGTTGCGCCGTTGTTTGTTTCTTTATATATTCGATTGCCGGCGGGGTCGTATTTCAGATTTATTGTGGTACCGCCTTTTGTAGCTGACCGCAGCTTTCCATCCCAGTTATAAACCAGGCTTTGGCCTGATGGGCCTGCTGTCAATTGGCCGTTCTCGTCGTAATAAAGCGTGAAGTTTTCGTCGCCGGTAGCTGATTTCGTTTGATGGCCGTCGTAAGTGAAAGTGCCGGTGCCAGATTGAATTGTTCTTGAAGCCATATCGCCGTTTCCGTTAAAGAGGTATTCTGTAATCCAATTACCGCTATTTATATCGGATAAGCGAGCATCTGTCAACTGTTAACGCATATCGTAATTTGATTAAAAAAACGAGGATTTTTCGGAAGTGAAAATTCTGTAAGTAGTTGCGATAGAAGGGATTGAAAAAAATTTAAAAAAATTCGATTTTACTCAACAAGTACCCCCGGTTTTAATTGATTCCGCTCAGACGCACCTAGGGCACAGGCCGCGGGGGCTTAATCCCGTATTTCGTCATGCGTATCGCGTATTGCGGACAGAGAAGAGAAATTAAAAATCATAATGTAAAATGCAAAATTGTGGAGCCGCACCTAAGGCACAAGCTTCGCGGGGATGGTTTCGTATTGCATCGTGCGTATTGAGTATTGCGTGGGGAAGCAGGGTAAGCCTATTAGTCGCTTTTCGCTCGTTACTTGTCGCTCGTAAAATGGGGAGAAAGGGGGTAACGGTGCAGGTTTACAGCCAAACGTTCAAATTTGTTCAAAAGTGTTCAAAAATGTTCAAAAAAAATACAGAAAATATATAGAAAAATTCGAAGAACATACATAGACTGAGAATAAACGTTTGAAGATATCGGATGAGGTTGTATAGTCCGTTATCGGCGATTAGATGAGAGATATCGACAAGGAAAAAATTCAAGAAGCACTAAATGGTGACACTTGTTTTTATCTTTCTCCGCTTTGGTCAGGACGGCTGAGTTAGTAAGTTGATATTTTAAAGAAAGGAGAATTTAACATGTCAAGGTGGAAGATTGTTTTTGTGAGCGTTTTTTGTTTAATAGTTATGGCCGGCAGTGTCCGTGGGCAGAGTGACGGAAACCTTGAGCAGTATAGTGATTATCATATTAACACGGTCGAACTCTTCCTTGGGGGCAGTGCCGGAGGCGGCGACAGCGGGTTCACGATGGGAGTGACCTACGAATGCCGTTTGAGTGAGCTGATAGGCGTAGGATGTTTCTATGAATATTCCATGGGTGATATGGACAAGTGGATTATCGGGGTGCCCCTGTTTTTTCATCCACATGAGGGATGGCGTTTTGTGGTTGCACCTGGGCTGCAACACAAAAGCGGAGATACTGATTTTCTTCTTCGGGGGGGAGTTGGTTATGAATTTGAACTGGCCGAGAGCTGGATATTAGTGCCGCAGTTTAACCTTGACTTTTCAGACGGCGATACGATATGTGTTGCCGGCGCTTCGATCGGATACAGATTTTAACCGGCAGCGGAGATTTGCGGCCGGGGGAGATATTAATTCGCGGCTAAGTATCAGGCGACAGATGATTATAACGCCAACGCAGAAGTGCGTTGGCGTTTTTTTCGCGCTGTGCGATGGTGATGGGAATGATGTATACAAGTATACTATGGAACCATAAAAAAGAATGTGTCGAACTGGAGGATGCAGCAGCAAAAAATAAGGTAATGTCTGTCAGTGACAATTACATTTTTAAGCCATGAGCAAAAGGTGAGAGGGAGTAAGGAAAAGTAAACATCATTTTTTGACCGGATGGGATGCCATCCAATCGAAGGCCTCGGAGTATTTTTCGTCTGAGGTGATAACGACTTTTCCATGCACAGCGCAGTCGGACTCGACCCAACCAGTTACATAAAGGTCTCCAGTAATGATATGGTATTTACTCTTCAAGTCGTATTCATGTATTAAAAAATCGCCCTTTGCGATAAAGTATAATTTCGACGGGTCTTCACCATTTTCATCCCGATAAATTTTCAGAGGACAAACATAGCCTGCGAAATCTCCATCCTGAATGTCAACACCGAGCTTGGACTTCTCCTTATGGTAGTGGCCGTGCCAAGCTCCTATTACTATTCCATCAGGCTGAATCACCAGATATAACTGCCCGCGGTTTTCGTCCTGATAGTTCACATTAACGTCATATTGAACACCTTTCGTAATGTCCGGCTGTTTTTCGGACGGCTCCTGCAGTACTTTGGGATTGGATTCGCGAAGTCGCCATTCTTTCCACGGTTCAAGATCAAGGCAAGTATCCGGGTCCTTAACTGTCTCCTTCATCACTCTTTGCGCCAGCACAACCACAATCACTACAACCACAAATATCAGGAACCACACAAGAGCCGAACCCAGGCGAATAGGTTTTGTCGATGAGTGCAGAAAGATATTTCGCGTTTTATAACTTCCCTTAATTCAGGATTTTCCATATTACAACGCTTTTTGTCAGGAGCTTAGTATAGTGAGGAGGGAATTTAATGTCAATATCGACTCTCTCGATATCGGTTGTTTTTGCTTGATCCGGGAGGGGGAAATAATTCGTATCGCACGATAATCCCCTACAATGCCGGTTGGGAGCTAAATACAAACGCCCGGACGACCACCGATAGAAAACCAAGGAAGCAAAAGTAAAGGACCGGGTGAGTGTATTTTAACAGCACAACTCAGGCGGCTTGCTCTGTGGGGACTTTGAATTAACGGCGCTTCCTGCTCAATAATACCGCACCGAGAATCATTATCACTGAGGAGGCGGGTTCCGGAATGGTTACCCAAAGAAGGGCGTGTTCATTGCCAGAAATATCCGTACCAACACCAACGATATTGCCGGACTCATCAATACCAGTTGCCCAGGCCCCATCGAATCCGCCGAGAGGCAAAATGATGAAGTCAACCGAACTTCCATTCCAGAGTATGGGGCACTTTATCTCCTCATCGCCCCAGGCCCAGCCGACCTGCTGCGTGCCGTTAGTGCCCAGTGCCTCAGAATATGAATAGCCGCTGGGATTCAAATCGATATAACTTTCGGCACTTCCACTCCAAAGTAATGCATGGTAGTTAAAAGAGCTTATAAATCCCTTGCCAACCTGCTGCGAGCCGTTAATCCCCAGAGCCTCAGACCAGGCATATCCATCGGGATTCAAATCGATATAGCTTTCGGCACTTCCGTTCCAAAGACAGGCATGCGTTCCCGAGCTTCCATAGGGTCCGCCCCAGTCGGTTGATATTAACAAGCCGACCTGCTGTGTGCCGCTGATGCCGTAAGCTCTGCTGGAACCAAATCCGCTGGGATGCAAACTGACACAGCTTTCAGGACTGCCGCTCCAGAGCAAGGCGCGAGTCGGGTAAATAGTATAGCCAACCTGTTGAGTACCATTGGTCCCGGTAGCATAAGAATTAGAGTATCCGCTTGGATTCAAGTCGGTGAAGCTACCTGAAGTGCCATTCCATAGGATGGCGTGGGTTTCATTATCTGTAGCTGAACCTAAGCCATAGCCTACCTGCTGTGTGCCGCTGATTCCGGCAGCACTGGACTTACTGAATCCGCTTGGATTTAAATCGATGTAGCTTGTGGAACTGCCATTCCAAAGTAAGGCATGATTGTTGCCGAAGCCGACCTGCTGCGTGCCGCCGGCCCCCAAGGCCCTGGAATCACCGAATCCGGCGGGGGTTAAATCGATTAAATTGTAGCTTGCGCCCGCTGCCCGGCTTGCTGCACCGGCGGATAGAACCGAGAAGGCCAAAAATGCTGAAATTACAATAGACTTTAGATGTGCTTTTTCCATCGTATGCTTCTCCTTATTTCTCTCGCCTTGTACCCTCAAAAGATAGTATTAATTATACATTTCCCTGCTTATAAGTCAAGGAAAAACAGGGCAGGTACGCACCTGTAACCGATATTGTCATCCGAACAATATTAGTCTCTGTAGTTAAGTGCACCCGGGTCAGTGATTTGTTACACTTTTTTTTCAAAAAATTCCTAATTTCGCATTTTTTGCTGAAAAATCGAGTATTTTTCGGGGGCGAAAGAGTTGTAAATACTTATATGGAAAGGAGTTAAAAAATTTTGGAATCGGCTGGTTTTGACTCAGGCAGCACTTTGCATCAACGGCGCTTTCTTCTCAAAATAACTGCACCAAAACCGAGCAGTAAAAGCGTTGCGGGTTCGGGAACTGCAGCGACAGAACCTTCCATAGAATAAGATATAACATCAGAAAAAGACGCAATTTTGTAAGAATTAATGCTGAAATCGAAGGAATCAAATGGTGAGTAATAAAAGTCAAGCGAAGACGGATAGGTAAAATCCGGAGGGTATTGGCCGGGAGGTAACAAAAACTCGATAATGACCTGGCCGTTTTCATCCACGGGCATAGGTTCAACATCTATAAGAATCGGTTCGTAAGAAGGGTCCATAGGTGGTATCCGAAATTTCGGCTCATCGCCTGTCGATGCATAGCCCGGCGCAGAAGCACAGCACAAGACTAAAACCAGCCCGGCAAATACAGTAAAAGTACTTAAAGAATCGAATACTCGCATCTATCTAATCTCCTTGCTCCTGCGAAAAACCGCCGCAGAAGCCAATAAAAATTATACCACCTCCTGCCTTAAAATCAAGGAAAAAAACAGGCTTGGCTCGGTGCTTGTTGCTCGATTTTAGAAAGAATTTTAAACCATCCTCACGCAGGCAACACCGCTTAAAGAACAGGGCTATATACGCCGCGTTGGGGTAAACGGTAAAAGAATCCCACATTCAAAAAACGCTTGAAATGGGGGCTGTTATATGATATTATCCTGCGTTTTATTGTCGCTCTGGGCAGTGAGTGTGTAAAAGAAATTACTTTTTGAGACAAGAGGAGACGTTTAATGGCTAAGGCAAGCAGTTTAAAGACAAGCGAATTATTCACGATTTCGGGTTCGCAGATACCATCGATTTATGTTAAGAACAAGATGTCGGTGCATTTTCAGGGGATGTCAAAGACGATGGACTTTCCGCTGACCATTTTCCTTCAAGGAGCTCCGACGTGCTCGGTAGGTATATCGCCCGAAGGCCTATATAACCGGATAAATGACGCAGGCAGATTAGTGTATATAAATCAAAAAGCACTTCAGCTTGCCTCGGCTCCTATTGTCCGCATCGATGACGAAAAGCCGGTTATGCTGACAACAAAGAAGCCACAGGTGATGGAAAGCGGCGATGATATACCCGTATCGGAGCGCTATTATTATCGACCGGTTGATGTAAAGTGCGTTACGATTTCATTAGCTACGCCTAATGCGGAGATGTCTTACAAATTGGGCAAAGCCAAGGTAACAAGAAGATTAATCAGCCCGTTTTTGGCAGGCAATGAGCAGACGCTGATGCCCATCGGGGTAGAAGAATACGAAATCGAGAACACCTCGAAGCAGACGCAGCAGATTACATTGGTGATACCGCGGCCTACATTAGCGAACCTGCAGGAGAAGAAATATCGGCCTATCGACCAGGACACCTCCTATATTTGTTCTGCGCCGATAAGAGGCCACGTTCACGAAGATTTCAGCTTCGCAGGTATAAGAGGCGTGATTATGGGCAGTACGGAAAGCTCGTGCTTCGATGCTAAGTCAGCAGGGCCAAGCCCGGAGAAAATGGTTATAGCTGTGCCGGAGACGGCAGGTGTAACAATAGATACTCAGCCATATTTCAGACTGAACAGCTTAAGGCAGGATATGTTGTTGACTCGGGACGGCGGTTTTTACGAAAAGTTCGGGCCTAAAGTCAATCATGATTACGGGGCGGCCATCAGCGTTACTTTCACATTAAAGCCCAAAGCGGTGAAGAAGATACCAGTGGCAATAGTCTTTGACTTCCCGCAGCAGTGGTATGCGGACGGGACAGCGTTCGACCGCAAATATACAAAGAGCTTCAAGAATGCAGAAACAAGGGCGAGAGATATGGCAAAACTCGCACTGGATAAGTATCCTGAATGGCTGGCCAAGACCAGCGCAATACAAAACAGGATGTTCGAACTCATCAGTGAAAGTCCTTCCTATAAAGGGGACAGGAAAGGCGCGCTGTTGCTGCTGAGACTGATTGTCAACGAATTTCATTTTCCATTGGCAAATGCAGCAGCCTGGATCGAAGATAAAGATGGAAACGATGTGGCAAGATTTCTGGAATGTTATGATTATCCTTATGTTAACTCCCAGGATGTTGACTGGTTTTCGATGATACTGATGATGCTGTTTCCAGAGGTGGAGCAGGAAATCTGCCAGCGGTTTATCGACTCGATAATGGAAGAAAATCTTACGGAAAGGTTCTATCATACCCACGCATCCTTTACCGAGGCCAGGCAGCACTTCGTAGAGCATCCGGAAGAATACGAAGGGGTGTCGCTGACCCACGTAAAAGCAGCTACGAAAATAAAGGGCAGCGTGTCGCACGATTTGACCGCTTTGACTTTCGGCAATCCGATGCGTAATAAAAGTGAATATACCTGGTATAATAATAACTACTGGATAGACCTTTTCCCCAAAATAGCGCTGAGAGTGCTGCGAAATGTCAAGTACCTGGGCGATACAGATTTCCTGAAGAAGAACTGGGAGACGCTTAAATTCGGGTTTGCGTATCTGGAAAAACTTGACCTGGACGGGGACGGCATACCCGAGGGTAATCCAGATGAAGTGAAGAATACCTTCGATAATATAACCTTGTTCGGAATCGATTCCTACTGCACGAATGGTTTTCTGGCTGCGTGCAAGGCAATGAGCAGAATGGCGGAAATGATGGGGGATAACGCAGCCAAGAAGGAATACGAGGAGATTTTCGAAAAGAGCTTTGCCGTTTACGAGAAATTGTGGATAGATAAGAAAGTCGGCGGCCGAAGAATGCAGTATTATGCTACCTGCGTTGATCTGGAGACGGGCAAAACGAATGCGGACGTCTGGACAAATCAGCTCGACGGTATGTGGTATTTGATATTGATGGGAGAAGAGCCGTTTATACCCGCGGACAGGGCAAAACAAATTCTTAAAACAATCTACACAAATAACCGCAACCCGCTCGGCTGGGCTACAGCACGAACACAGACCGGAAAACCGGTGGAATCGGACCAGGGAAAGGACGTTTGGATAGCGTCAAATTATGTTCTTGCACAGCTTCTCGATTATTATGGATTAGTCAAAGAGAGTAAACAAGTTTATAAGGTAATGGATAAGGTGGTGTTCGAGCATGCCAATTCGTTAATAACGCCCGAAAGTGTCAGGCCGACATTTGAAAAAGAGGCGGGAGAATCAAAGCCGGGACCGCATTATATCGTATGCGGTTATACCAGGCCGGGCGCAATATATTCGCAGCTGGTAATGCTGTTTATTAAAGAACATCAAAAGCGAACGGGTAAGACAAAAATAGATTCTCAGACGTTGAAATCTTTTATAAATACTTTATTTATGAAATCTCGTCAGAAGCATTAAAAGTCTTTCAGTAAATTACCCTAAAATCCGGATAGACAAGAACCTTAATAAAGTCCTGTTATGCGCGAAGGCGGTGCGCTGTAAAAAATAAACTTTTATTGCATCTCATACCAATAAAAGATATAATGTAGCGATGCGGCTATAAGTGGTTTATCGAACATAAAGCGGATCTTTTGAAAAGTGAATACGGGGGCGAACGGCTTCGACCGGATGGCGGAGAGGCACGTTGCATGTCCAGGACGCCGGTTGGCCTGGTTAATCATCCGGCAATAAATTTAATTGGCAACTACCAGTTGCGAATGGCTGCTTAATTTAGCGGCCCGTCCTGTCTGACTTTGCCTGTGGGTCAGATAAGGGCGTAAAAAAGCAGGCTGGCTGAGCCGGTTGTTCGGGCCGGGGAGGCAAGATTTAATCCCGAAATAGCTGAGTTGAGAGCCTGTCGTTTGGCGCTTGATAAGGCGAAAAAAATAATAAAACGACTAAACATGTAGAAGCTTGTCTTGAAACATCTCGGAACGGGGGTTCGAATCCCCCCGCCTCCATATTATCTTTAATCTGAAAAGTGAGTTCGAAAATGCCGGGAGCTTGGCGAAAAATGAAGAAACAAATCTTCTTGTGCTTTAGTTGTGCGCTTTTGCTCCTCACAAATGCTTTTGCGGAAGATTATCAACGCAGCCACTTTATAGTCTGCAGTGATTTAGAACCTCGTTATGTGCAATTCATCCGGTCAAACGCCGGAGTATATTACAAGAATCTGCAGGAGCGATATTTTCAGGCAGTATGGCAAAAACCTTTAACTATCTACTACTGCAAAACACAGGCCGACACACAACAGCTTCTTGATAAAAACGGCTACAAGATTAAGGTCGATTGCGGTTTCTACGAATCCAGCACACCAGCGGTGTATACGCACCGATTTATGAATAACGGAGAGTCTAATGACTGGGGCAGCCTCTTTCATGAAATTACACATCACTTCATCCATCTGAATTATCACGACTGCCCTGCGTGGTTCGACGAAGGTTTCGCCTGTTTTTTGGGCGAGCAGACACAAATCGTCAGAGGCGAACTAACTATGGCAAGGCCGAATCCCCGGCGGGAACAAATACTGAGGAACGAGATTGAGCAAGGTCACAGGCTCAATATAAAACGTCTTTTATCATCCTCGACGGAACAGTTTAATGAGTGGGATTTGGGCTGTCATTTTGCAGGAGTGTTTTTTTACTGGTTGCACGAAACAGGCCAACTTAAGAAATACTTAGGAGCCGTGCGGGAAAATGGTTATGAGCTTTCGGTCCTTGAAGAGACTTTATCCTGCTCTTATAAGCGAATAAATTTAGAACTTACTAAATTTATTAAAAATAACTGCTACGCGGGGGCGTGTTTGAAAGACGGTCAGCAAACTGCGGATGAAACCCTCAAGATTCAGGCGTTTCGAAAGGCCCTTGAGTTGAAACCGGATTATCAGACTGCTCGATTGGAATTAGCCGGATGTTATTACCGAAGCGGGGATTACGAAAAGTGCAGGAAAACCATCGAACAAATTTTAGATGACCCGGAAAGCACTGAGTATCGGCAGGCAGCGGGCCTGACGGCTAACACGTATTATGATCAGAAGAACTATACCAAGGCGCTTGAGTATTATAACAAGGCCTGGGAATACTCAGAATATTACGAATATAAACATCAAACGGCCTACCAAATTGGAAATTGTTTTTATTATCTGGAAGACTCGGATGGCGCTAAGCGGTGGTATAAGAAATTTTTGGATTGTAACTGGGAACAGGAAAATACGGAGGCCAGTACCGAATATGCACGAAAGTACTTAGGATGCAAAGATACGGCAACTGATGCAAACCAGGTCAAATACAAAGCAGATACTGAGAATAAATGAAGCTGCTTTGTTTTATTCCCGCTTTTATATTACCTCCAGCCGGCGAAGAATTGCCTTTGCCCAGCGGCTGCTGCGGATATATGAGAAGATAAGCAGCAGTAATACAATCAGCCAGTAGCCGGTGAACCGTGTATAGTAAGCAATGGTACCGAATATACTGCCGCCGGTCGTCTCAATGGTATAAGACTCTGCCAACTCACAAGGAGTGTATATCACTCCCATAACTACACCATCAAAAAACTTTTGCCAGGGCAGGAGCAAAACAATAAAGACCAGCGATATGAAAAATGCCCGGCTGATATGGTTTATTCCGCCGAGTCTGCCCAGCAGTGAAACCTTTAAGCTGAACAGCATCGTAAGGCAGTAAAGTATCGCTGCGAGTATAAGCGCAAAGTTGATAAAATCGATAAGCCAGGCGAGGTGTTCGAATTTTATTCTGAAGTGAAGTTTTGCGGATTCAGATTCTGACTCCGGGGCCGCTGCTTCAGCAGGTAAATTTGGCGTCGCTACCACTTGTTCCGCAGCTTTTTTTATATTTTCTTTTGTTTTGGTCGTGACCTCCGTAATCTGCTCGGAGGCGACGACAGCAGCAGGGGCTTTATCAGGGCCGGCCTTTTCTATTGCGACATAGCCGATATCGACAAGCCAGAAGGATACCTGTAATAAGAGCATACAAATTAATATAACTACAAATAAAAAGTTTTTCCATCCCCTGAATACACCGACAGCTTCAAGACAGTCGGTAGTGTCGATTAGATTTTTTTGCTGGTTTTGTTCCGCATCCATTTTTATATCTCCTAATTGTTCGTATTTTGTATTGCTTATAACACTGGCTACTATTATGTTTCCTGGCAAAGGCAAGTGCAAGAAATTTATTTTCGGACAGACAGGGGTGAAATATCAAAGACGAAGAACTTATTTAGTGTGATGGATTGGGTGATATTCAGCGTTATATGGCTGGGTGGCTTTGTCTGGATTAGGAAAATAGGCGGCTGGGCACAGTTTCTTGACAAAACGATAAGGCTGCAGTTAGACTTGTGACTGAAAGATTATTATTGCCGAAGCGGTGGTGCCGGTGAGCTTGGGGTAATACGGGGATTGTATAAACGATAATGAAGCGTAAGAAAATGAAACGAATAGTTCTTATCCTGGTTATAAGCGTTCTTGCTGGAGGATGTTCGCAAGACCTCGTTTCAACTGCTCCAGCACCGGTGCCAGAACAGCAGGCTCAGACTGTTTTCAGCGCTGTGCGGCCAAAAGCAGACGATATTATCGAGTTCACGACTGACCCTGTTCCTGAAAGAGGCCATTTCAGGGATTTCAAGGTCGAAAGAAATGATATAGAAGAAGTCCTGCGTACTTGGTATCAGGTCTCGCAAGAACACTGGCAACACGGCTACAGCCACGTTGCGCTCGGTGACAGAACAGGAACAATCAAGCTGAAAGACGGCACAACCATCCGGTGGATGGTCCGGCCGGGCGGACTTGCCGAACTTACCTTTCAAGATGGAACAGTATTGTATCTTGCCAGGGAACTGACACAATGGAAAAAGAGGGAAGAACTAAAACTCGCTTGTACCATGACACGAACCGAATTTAGTGTTGGAGAGGAGCTTGCCCCACCCAGAGTGACAATTAGCAACAACACAGATGCAGACGTTAACCTTATCGGCCCCACGATTACCGTCATTGCTTGTGCCCTCATACAACCGGACGAGACGGAAGTGGCTATGTGCATTGCTATGCCGACCGGCCGTGACCCACGACAAATGCCTCTACGAAAGCTGAAAGCTAACACGATGATAGAGTTAAAAGCTGACGGGATTTGGTATTATGAGGAGGAAAGCGGATTCGAACCATACGTTTTCCAGAATGAAGGAATTTACGAATTTTGGTGTGAGTATGAGGGACTGAATTCCAACATAATCACAATTACTGTTAGTAAAGGCGCTGAATTAGCGGCCCCGGAGACATCGACAGTTGAGAAGAGAAAAACAGCCTATACATTCCTTCTCAGGAAGGTTCAAGAGGATAATGTCAATTTAATTGCAGCTAAAGATGATAAAAACTTAAGTTTGATACAAAAGATTATTCACACTAACAAATTAAAGCTCGAGGTTGAAAATTACAGCGATGTGGAAAAAGGTCCGGATTTGTGCTATCATTCAAAAAGCACAAAAGAAACAGTTGCAATTATTGATGTAACGGAAAGAGATGAAAAAAGTTATTATGTCAGCTACTACATAGGGCCGGAAGGTGGGGCATCTAAAGAAATTGTGATTGAAAAAAGAGACGAAAGATGGATGGTTGTAAATGATGATTGGATGTGGAGTGTAAAGTAAACTAAGGAGGTATTATGAAAACAATTCGACAAATTGGCTCGTTGGCGTTTGTGGTTGGTTTGTTCACTTGTATTTTTGCCGGGGTACCGTGGCATGTGGTCGTTGCTGACGACCCTGTCGTGCCGTGGTGGCTGCGGATAGCGGTTTTCTGCCTTTTAGGCGGTATCCTTACGGTTCTCGTGACAGTAGCTATCGAGCAAAGAAAATATAAAACATCAGGAGTAGAACCAGTTGCCGCCGAGCCAGACGGCTCGGTCTTGCTGTTGAATTCAGTGGAAGTGCCCGACAGAAGGATACGTGAGATTCTCGGTCTTGTCCAGGGCCATACGGTATTTGCTATCTGGCTTGGCAAAGACCTGTCGGCCATAGTCAGGCTAATCCTTGGCGGCGAATTGACTGAATATACAGAGATGATGGCAATGGCCCGGACAGCAGCTACTAACAGGATGGTCACCCAGGCAGCAGAGATGGGAGCCGATGCCGTAATCAATGTTCGCTATATGACCACGTCCGTCGTGGGCAGTGCCGCTGAACTTTTCGCTTACGGCACAGCTGTCAAGCTTAGCGAATAAACCGCCTTGCAGGAAGAGGCCGAAACCAAACTAAGTCAATTTATTATTGATCTCTTCGTTTTGGTGCTGATAACACTGCTTACAGAGATATTTTAGGTTAAGCAATCAGCCGTATTTTGCTGCGAAGGAACGTGATTCAAATAGGAGAATTGGAAATGAAAAGGATAATTAAAACAGCATTTGTCCTGTTGATGAGCTGCTGCTGTTTAAAAGCAGAGACCAACGACATTGTTAAGCAAAATTATGAAGAAGGAGACTTTAAACTTGTTTACGAAAACGTCTCAGCCGGCATTTACTATGAACAAGAGGATTATAAAGTCGTTGAAATTGCGGCCAATCTTCTTGCTAAAGATATTGCAAATGTTACCGGTGTGATGCCTTCGGTCTATACTGATTCAGGGCAAATCAAAAATAGCGTTGTAATTGTTGGGACCATTGGGCAAAGCAAACTTATAGACCGATTAATCAAAGAAGGGAAAATCAATTCCGCCGATATTGCAGGACAATGGGAAACGTACGCTTTGCAGGTTGTCGAAAGACCTCTTCCAAATATTGACTCTGCTTTGGTCATTTTCGGCAGCGATCGAAGAGGAACTGCCTATGGCGTTTTTGAATTGTCCAAACAAATCGGCGTGTCGCCCTGGTATTGGTGGGCGGATGTACCGATTGAGAAAAAGCAGAATCTGGTAATCAAAAAGGGATTTTACAGCGATGGCCCGCCTTCAGTGAAGTATCGAGGTATCTTTATTAACGACGAAGACTGGGGCCTCAAACCCTGGGCCTCTAAAACATTCGACCCGGAATTGGGAGACATCGGCCCAAAAACCTACACAAAGGTCTTTGAGCTTCTCTTAAGAATGAAAGCAAACCATTGCTGGCCTGCAATGCACGAGTGCACTAAACCATTTAATTATTACCCGGACAACAAGAAAGTTGCGGACGATTACGCTATTGTTATGGGTTCGGCGCATTGCGAACCGCTTTTGTTCAATAATGCTACTGAATGGGATACAGAAAAGATGGGCGAATGGCGGTACGATACCAACAAAAAAAATGTTTATAAGGTGTTGGATAAACGTGTCTCGGAAAACGGCAAATTTGAGAATGTCTATACTGTCGGCATTCGAGGGATGCACGACCGGGAGATGAGGGGTAATTTGAAACTGGAAGAAAGGATTGCTTTGCTTGAACAGGTTTTCGCCGACCAGCGGAAGATTCTAACCACTCACATAGATAAAAAAATTACTGAAATCCCTCAGGTTTTCATCCCTTATAAGGAAGTCCTGACACTCTATAACAACGGCTTAAAGGTTCCTGAAGATGTCACGCTGATGTGGGTAGATGACAATTTCGGGTATATCCGTCGTTTGAGCAACCCGCTCGAAATCAAACGGCCCGGAGGTGGGGGCGTTTATTATCATCTTTCCTATTTGGGACCTCCTCACGAATATCTATGGTTGTCCTCAACACCGCCTGCACTAATCTGGGAGGAGATGACAAAGGCCTACAATTTTAACGCCCGGCGGGTCTGGATAGCTAATGTCGGGGACATCAAACCCTGCGAATACGGGATTAGCTTCTTTCTCGATTTGGCTTGGGATATTAATATGGTGAATCACAGCAATATATCATCGCATCTTTCCGAATGGATGGTATCTGTTTTTGGCGAAAAATATTCAGAGGAACTGACGGCAATTATGAAAGAATTTTATACGCTTGCCTACGAGAGAAAGCCGGAGTTTATGGGTTTCGGCGTGCAATTCAGCTTTAGTAATATGTTAGAGCAGTGGCAGGACACCGAATACAGCTTTGTCGATTATAGAGAAGCTGAAAGACGGCTCGAGCGTTTCCAGGAAATCAGTGATAAGGCAGTCACACTCTACGAAAAAATGCCCGACAATTTAAAGCCCGCCTATTTCCAGATGGTTTATTACCCAGTCGTAGCCGCTAATTACATGAACAGTAAAATATTGCTGGCTCAAAAGAACCGATGGTACGCGCAGCAGGAAAGAAACAGCACAAATGATATTGCACTGGAAGTGAAAAATTATTATGACAAAATCCGGGACATCACCGAACAGTACAATCAGCTGCTGGATGGGAAATGGAAATATATGATGTCCTGGGAGCAGAATAAAATGGCTGTATATTATCGTATGCCTCCGCTTGAAAACATTGAGGTGCCGCAGGAAGCCTGTATGGGTCTTTTCGTAGAGGGTAATAAGTCGAACAAAGGCATTGATTCCGCCCGTACTTTGCCCTGTTTCAATTCGATCTATGATGAGAAACATTTTTTCGAAATCTTTAATAAAGGCAAAACGCCTTTCGAGTTCAAAGCTGCTCCAGAGAAGGAATGGATTAAGCTGAGCGAATCCGAAGGACAGGTCGCTACACAGCAGCGCATTTTTGTAAGCATCGATTGGACCTTAGTCCCCCGGCAGGAAATGCTAAAGGGGAGGATTCAGATTCAAGGTGCGGGTAGTGAAGAAATCGTTTATGTAAATTGTTTCAATCCTACCTCACCTGCAAGGGATGAATTAAAGAGTATGTTTGTTGAGAAAAACGGAGTTATTTCCATTTCCGCCGAAAACTATAGCCGGAAAATCGTGGAATCCTTTATGTCCTGGGAAATTATCGACGGTCTCGGGCTAACTGGAAAATCCGTTACAATACTGCCGGTAACCGCCAACCGGATAAATCCATGGTTCGACACTTCTGCGCATCTCGAATATGATATTTATACGTATAACTATGGCGTGGTCGAGGTCCATTCCTATGTCCTGCCGGTCTGTGCTATCAACAGTTTCAGAGATGCGCAATACGGCATTTCCATTGATAATGAGCAGCGCCAGATTGTAGATATCAGCGTCCCGGAGTATAGTACCCAGTGGATGGAAAACGTCCGGCGGAACGCCTCAAAAAATATTACTCGGCACTATATAGACAAGCCCGGCAAGCACACTCTAAAAATCTGGATGGTCGATACCGGTATGGCATTCGATAAAATCATAGTCGATTTAGGAGGATTGAAGATGTCTTATCTCGGCCCGGAGGAAACACGCATTCGGTAACAAGTAGTCTTTAATCTATTTCAGGAAAAATTATGAACAGTCACGCATTCTCTTTGAAAAGTGTATCGGCAGTAGTGCTGTGTTTAAGCACAATAATTATTTTTATATCTCCGGGCTGCAACCAAACCAGTTATACAGGTGATACTTTAAAACTGAATAAGCTCGATTACTTCGAGGCCACTGGGATTAATGTTTTGGCTTTCAGCAATTGGTATGATGTGAACTTTTTCGATGATTCTAAGTTAAGCGGGATTGAAATTATTCATCATGAAGTACGAACGGCAACGAATGGTGACGTCCGGCTCAATCCGACCCCTGAACAATGGGACCCCATTCCTGAATTTGTAAAACGCACAGTCGATAAGGAAAATAACTCCATTGAGGCACTTTTAACTTATCCTGATTATGACTTTGATTATATGATAAAAGCTGAGGCTCACGGTGGAGGGATACTTCTGAGTGTCAATCTTGAAAGACCGATTCCTCAGGAGCTTGTCGGCCGAGCCGGATTCAATCTCGAATTCCTACCATCAGCTTATTTTGAAAAATCGTATCTGATAGATGGTAAAACCGGTGTTTTTCCACTCTATCCTACCGGGCCGATGGCGGTAGACGAATCAGGTATCATTGAGCCAAAACCAATTGCACAAGGTAAAATCCTCGTGCTCGCCCCAGAAGAGCCTGCCCGGCGGATTACTATCGAAGCCGTAGACGGTGAGCTTTTATTGTTTGACGGCCGCAATAAGGCCCAAAACGGCTGGTTCGTTGTCCGCTCTGTTTTGCCGGAAGGCAAAACCGGCAAAGTCGTCGAGTGGTTAGTTACAGCCAATACTATTGCCGGTTGGACCAGACCGCCGGTGATTGCTCATTCACAACTTGGATATCACCCCAGTCAAAACAAAGTCGCGGTCATAGAACTCGACAAAAACGACAGGCCTTTGACAACGGCCCGCTTACTGAAAGTCACAGCCGATGGCAAATTCGTAGAAAAATACAAGGGGCGGATAAAAAAGTGGGGTAAGTATCTCAGATATAATTATTCTACTTTTGATTTTACGTCAGTAAAAGAGCCTGGGTTATATGTTATTGAATACGGCCGGCTGCGTACAAAGACATTTAGAATCGCAGAAGATATTTATGAAGATGCCTGGCATCCAACCCTCGATGTGTATTTTCCCGTCCAGATGGACCATATGTTTGTCAACGAGGCTTATCGTGTCTGGCATGGTGCTGCGCATCTCGATGATGCGTTGCAGGCCCCCGTAAATCACGAGCATTTTGATTTATACGCCCAGGGCCCGACGACGGATACCCCTTATCAACCCGGAGAGCATATTCTGGGTCTTAACGTTGGCGGCTGGTTCGATGCCGGCGATTTCGATATCAGGACTCCGTCTCATTATCACGTCGTTTTAAATCTGGTGCACACCTGGGAGGCCTTTCGCCCGGAAAGAGATGAAACCACCATCGACCAGCAGAATCGTTTTGTCGATATTCACCATCCTGATGGTGTCCCCGACCTGCTCCAGCAGATAGAGCACGGAACATTGGCTCTCATCGCCCAGCATAGGGCAGTCGGCCATGCAATTAACGGAATAATCGTCCCCGACCTCTCACAATATACCCATCTCGGCGATGGGGTGACAATGACGGACAACCTGGTTTACAATCCCAATCTGGCCGCAGATGAATCTGACGGTTTCACCAGCGGCAAATTCGATGACAGGTGGGCATTTACAAGCAAATCAACTCCCTTGAATTACGGCTCTATCGCCGCATTTGCAGGCGTAAGTCGCGCTTTGCGCGGGTACAATAATGCCCTCGCGGATGAATGTTTAGCCACCGCCGAAAAGGTATGGGACGAAGAGCACAGTCACGAGCCGAATTTATTCCGTTTCGGCAACACCACCGGCGACCTTCTGAAAGCAGAAGAGTTGTCTGCCGCGGTGGAGCTTTTGATATGCACCAGAGATGCTGAATACGCTAAAAGAGTGAACGAGCTGATACCTAACATTGATGAACGCTTCAGTTTTCGTGCCCCTGCGGCCATCCGCGCAATCCCTTATATGGATAAATCCTACTCTAAAAAATTAGAATTGCTCGTCAGAAATTATAAAAACCAGCTCGACAAATTTTACGAGCAGAATCCATTCGGTGTCCCCATTTCGACACGCGGCTGGGCCGGCTCAGGCTGGATTATTTATTTCGGAATCAATAACTATTTACTGCACAAGGCCTTTCCAGAAATTATCGGCCCCGAATATACCTTCAGGGCTTTAGATTATATTTACGGCTGCCATCCCGGCTCCGATATTTCATTCGTATCAGGTGTGGGGACACATTCCAAAAAAATCGCATACGGAAATAATCGCGCTGATTACTCTTTTATCGCCGGCGGCATTGTCCCGGGTGTTCTTATCATAAAACCTGACTTTCCCGAAAATAAGGAAGACTGGCCGTTCATATGGGCCGAGAACGAATACACAATCGGCAACGCCGCCGCATATATATTCCTCGTTAACGCCGCAAACGACTTATTGGAAGAAGGTTGATTATGAAACGCTCGTTCACTTTGAAAATCATCGCATTATTGTCCCTCTTGTTTATTTGCCTTACTGTTTTCGCAAAGCCGCCTCAGTCTCCGCCTGTGCGGTTGACCGCCGAGCAGAACCATAAAAGGATGATGAATCTTCTGAACATAACATCTCTGAGGCCGGGCAGAGACGGAATGAATCCCCGATCCAAAAATTACGCCAATTATGACGAATCCAAGGCCAACCCCTTTCCAGACCTGCCGGACCCGCTGGTCTTGAAGAACGGCCAAAAGGTTACAACACCTGAGATTTGGTGGAACCAGCGCCGCTCGGAAATCGTGGAGGATTTCGACAGAGAAATCTATGGCCGGGTCCCCCAGAACACCCCTAAGGTTAATTGGAAGGTAATCGGCATAAATAAGGGGTCGAATGGCACTATGCCTACCATAACAAAGCATCTCGTTGGCCATGTTGACAATTCCTCCTACCCGCTTATCACCGTTGATATCCGATTGACGCTGACCACCCCTGCAGATGCCGCAGGCCCGGTGCCGGTGATAATGCAATTAAGTTTCGATATGTCGAAATTTCGGGGAGTAATCCCTCGCAGTTTCGACGATTGGAAGCAGCAGGTTCTCGCTAAAGGCTGGGGTTATGCCGTCCTCATTCCTACCAGCTTTCAGACAGATAATGGTGGTGGCCTGACGCAAGGCATTATCGGACTGTGCAACAAAGGCCAGCCTCGCAAGCCGGATGATTGGGGTGCGCTGCGTGCCTGGGCCTGGGGCGCCAGCCGAGCTCTGGATTACTTTGAGACCGACAAATATGTGGACGCGAAACAAGTAGGCCTTGAAGGCCTCTCGCGTTACGGTAAAGCTGCTCTCGTTGCTATGGCTTATGACCAGCGTTTCGCTATTGCGTTCGTCAGTTCCTCCGGCGAAGGCGGCGCAAAGCTTCATCGCCGCAATTGGGGCGAAATCGTGGAAAACCTCGCCAGTTCAGGCGAGTACCATTGGATGGCCGGTAACTTTCTTAAATACGCCGGCCCGCTTAACTGGAATGATTTGCCGGTGGATTCTCACGAGCTGATTGCTTTATGCGCCCCGCGGCCTGTGTTCATTAGCGCCGGAACACTAAACAATGGTGATGGATGGGTGGATGCCAAAGGTATGTTCATGGCCGCAG
>CAZCIR010000044.1:0-21071 GCA_964499145.1 uncultured Pirellulales bacterium
ATATATTCAAGCTCGAAATGGCTGAGCTGGGATACATAGAAGGTGAGAACATAGTTTATGACGTTCATAGAACGAACTTTGAGCCTGTAAAGGAAAAGCAAATTCTTCAGCGGTTTGTGGAAGATAAAGTTGACCTGATTTTTACGTTTCCCACTGAGGTTTCCATGGCAGCCAAGGCGGCCACCCAGGGAACAGACATTCCTGTTATGTTTGCTATTGCCAATATTGAAGGAACCGGCCTGGTCAAGAGTGTGCGCGATACAGGCGGCAATATCACAGGAGTGCGATATCCCGGCCCGGACCTTGCTATCAAGCGTTTTGAGGTTATGCGAGAGTTGGCCCCGGAGGCCAAAGTAATGTGGGTGCCTTTTCAGCGAGGTTACCCTATTGTCAGCAGCCAGATGGAGGTATTGCATCCAGCTGCTGAAGCAGTGGGAGTAACATTGATAGAATTTCCTGCTGATAATGCAGCAGAAGTTCAGGCTGAATTGAATGCAAGAGATAAATTAGATGATATCGGTTTTGACGTAATATTGTTTATACCTGAGCCTCTTAGTTGCACGGATGATGCTTTTGAGGTAATAGCCAGGTTTGCATATGAGCATAAGATACCTGTTGGGGGTATAACAATGCAGGTTGGAGACTATAAGTCTCTTTTCGGCATAGATGTTGACGACCCGAAAACAGTCAAACAGGCGGCAAAGCTTGCAGAAAAGATACTCAAAGGCACCCCAGCCAGTACAATCCCGGTTATTTCTTCCGAGAGTTATTTTGAAATCAACTACAGAGCAGCTCAGGAGTTGGGTGTGGAAGTGAGTAGAGGGTTATTAAGTAGGGCCGATAAAATAATCCGTTGAAATATTGATGATATTTAAAACTAAAAAAACGAAGCCGTTTAGGAGTTTGTGGGTTACTTTAGCTATTGCTTTTTTAGCATTGAGTGCGCTAGTTTTGCTAATTTCCAGCAGCTTAAATATGTATTTCAGCTTCCAAACCCAACAAAAACTCATTACTAACGAGCAAAAATTTATTGCTCAGAACGCGGCCGACACAGTGCAAAGTTTCATTCAAGAGAAATTCAGTACCCTAAAGGCAGCAGCTCATCTTAGTAATCCGGTAGAAACCAATCAGGAAGGGCAAAATCTGATCTTGGAGAAATTATTGGGTCTTGAACCGGCCTTTCGCCAGGCTATTCTGCTAAATGCGAAGGAAGAAAGGTTAGCAAAGGTTTCCCGTTTATCAAGTTTAGTGTCAGGTCAATTAACAGAACGTATTAGTAGTAGTTTGTTTTCTCAGGCAAGTCAAGTACAAACATATATCGGCTCGGTATATATTGATGAAATAACAAGCGAGCCATTAGTGATAATGGCTGCCTCAGTAACGGATATCTTTGGTGATTTTAAAGGAATCTTGCTGGCTGAGGTGAACTTAAAATTCATGTGGGATTTGGTAGGCAATATAAAGGTCGGTAATAAAGGCTTGGCTTATGTAGTAGACGAACGGGGTAATCTCCTCGCCGCTGGAGATATCAGCCGAGTTTTACGTGGAGAGAATTTAGCCCATCTGAAGGAGGTAAATGAATTTGTAATGGGCGATACATTAACCCATAAAGACAGTGCCGAAATAGTAAAAGGTATCCAGGGAAACTATGTTGTGGCTAATCATGTGCATCTTGGTACGCCTGACTGGGCTGTTATAGTTGAGTTGCCTGTTCTGGAGGCATATGAAACAGTAATAACAACACTTATAGTATCGGGATTAATTTTACTTCTAAGCTTTGCCTTAGCCATTATATTTGGCATTTACCTCTCAAAAAGAATTACAAAACCAATAACAAGCCTAAAAGATGCTGCTGCCAGAATAGGTGAAGGCAAATTAGATATACAAATAGAAATTAAAAAGAAGGATGAGATAGGAGTTTTAGCAGCGGCATTTAACCAGATGGCACATGATTTACAGAGGACAACCACCTCTGTAGACAATCTTAATTGGGAGATAAATGAACGCAAAAAAGCAGAAAAATCGCTTGAAAAGCTTAATAAAGATTTGAAATCTACCGTAGCTCTGTTAACACAGTCCAACAGACAGCTTCAGGAATTCACCTATTTGGCCGCTCATGACCTCAAAACACCCCTGCGAGGTATCAGCACCATCGCACAGTGGCTGGTTGATGATTACCAGGAAAAATTTGACGATGAAGGTCGTCAGCAAATCAACCTGCTGGTAAAAAGGGTCACCAGAATAAGTGAACTGATAAATGCAATTCTGCAGTACTCCACAATTGCTAGGAACAGACATAAAGAATGTCCTGTTGACCTCAACACACTGGTTGAGACAGTCCTTATTGGAATCGAGCCGCCTCCGAACATAGAAATAACCTTCAACAAAGAACTGCCTGTTGTGATTTGTGGAGAAAAACATATCCAGCAGGTTTTCTATCATCTCCTGACCAACGCTATTAAGTTTATGGATAGACCCGATGGGCACATCACAATCGACTACACAGATAAAGGTGATCTCTGGGAATTTAGCGTTTCTGACAATGGTCCCGGCATCGCACCGCAACATTTCGAAAGAATCTTCCAGCTTTTCCAGATACTCGGCGACCGTGATCAGAGTGAAGGTATCGGAATGGGTCTGACCCTTGTCAGAAAAATCGTTGAGATGTATAGCGGTAAGATAGAGATTAAATCGAATATAGGTGAAGGAAGTACATTCTTTTTTACATTGCCAAAGCAAGAGATGGTGGAACACCAGACCTTAGTTGAAAGCAGATAATAGTTATGGAAGTAAATTCTATTATGATTTGATATGGAACCGATTGGATAAACGAGGAAAAAGTTTAAGAATTAATGCAGAAAAAAAGTAATAGAAACAGGTCCATTGTATAAAAAAGGAAAGTAATCATGTTCAAGAGAAAAATAAATAGAGTCATCGGACTTCTGCTTTGCTTTGTTTGCTTAATTATTTGGGCTGAGCAGCCGGTGTCAGCGGAGAACGAGAAAACTGAAATTCTCATCGGTGCACATCTTCCACTCAGTGGGGCCTTGGCTATGGCAGGAGTAGAGCAAAAGTGGGCTTATGAAAAGGCTGTAGAGGACATCAATAAAGCCGGTGGTATCTATGTAAAGCAATACGGCAGAAAGCTGCCGGTGCGACTTGTCGTGATGGACGATGAAACGAATCCCCAAAAAGCCACTGAAGTGGTTGAGGAACTGATTAAGCAAACAAAGGTTGACCTCCTTTTGAGTGGCCATTCAGGAGCTCACGGTGTGCTTCCCGGGCTAATTACAGCAGAGAAATACCACAAATACTACCATGGTACGGTTGTCTGGGTTCCAGACTTTCTGGATTATAACTTCAAATGGGGCACTATGTATTTTTTTGATATGGCACAGGGTGGTGCTGTGCCCTTCGAAATTTGGAATAGCCTGCCTGAAGACCAGCGCCCCCAAAAACCGGCTCTTTTTATGGAAGATACCTTTGATGGAAAGCAAATGGGCGAACTCTTGGTAGAACTCGCCGAAAAATACGGATATAAAATCGCAACGTGGGAATCTATGGGCATGGGAGCCAAGGATTTCTTGGCACAGATTCAAGAAGCCAAGTCAATAGGCGTGGATGCGATTCTCCTTTTGGCTAACACGGAGGATGTTGTGACATTGGTGCGTCAAATGAAGGAATTAAATTTTAATGTGAAATTCTTCCACGGATGGAAAGGCACTTGGGCAACAGAGTTCTATAAGACTTTGGGAAAAGATGCTGAATACATCTTTTGTGACGGCTTTTGGTCTGAGGATTACCCGTTTCCTAAAGCTAAAGAGCTGGGAGAACGTTACTATAAAGAGCACGGCAAACATTCTGTTAGTGTCGGTATGTATTATGCCCTGTGCCAGACTTTATGGCAGGGTATTGAAAGAGCTGGGACACTGGATTCAGCAAGTGTTCGGCAAGCCATATTGGGCAATGAATTTGATACAGTAAACGGCAAAGTGGATTATGATGAAAGAGGAATTGCACTTTTTCCTTCAGCAGGATTCCAGTGGTGGAAAGGAAAGCAACAAATCATTTATCCTTTCGAAAATTCGAAATTTGAAGTCAAGATTGCGCCACCGTGGGATAAGCGTGATGAGAAAACGGAAATCCTAATCGGTGCACATCTTCCCCTTAGCGGGGCCGGTTCCTTGGTAGGAGCAGAACAGAAGTGGGCTTATGAGAAAGCTGTAGAGAACATCAACATTGCTGGAGGTATCTATGTAAAACAATATAGCAGGAAACTACCTGTCCATCTCGTTGTAATAGATGACGAATCGGATCCCATAAAGGCAGCTGAGGTCGTTGAGCAACTGATTACACAAACGAAGGTCGACCTGCTTTTAAGCGGCCAGGTGGGGGCTATGGGCGTGATTCCCGGGATGATTACAGCAGAGAAATATAAGAAATACTACCACGGTACGGTTATCTGGGTCCCTGATTTTTTAGAGCATAACTTCAAATGGTGCACCATGTATTTCTTCGATATTCCTCAGGGCGGTTCCACACTCTTTGAGACCTGGAATTCTCTGCCCGAAGTCCAGCGCCCCAAGAGACCGGCTCTTTTTGTGGAAGACAGCACTGATGGCGAACAAATTGGCGGCCTCTGGGCAGCACTTGCCGAAAAATATGGATATGAAATTACAATGAGGGAATCTATAGCTATGGGGAGTGAGGATTACTCAAGCCAGATTATCAAAGCCAAGTCAATAGGCGTTGACGCGATTCTCTTTTTTGGTAATGTGCCGGAAGCTGTGACACTTATACGCCAAATGAAGAAAATTGATTTCAATGTGAAATTCTTTTACGGAATGAAAGGCACATGGGCAACGGAATTCTATGAGGCTCTGGGAAAGGATGCTGACTATATCCTTTGCGATGGGTTCTGGTCAATGGATTATCCGTTTGCCGGAGCTAAGGAACTGGGAGAAAGCTTCTACAAAGATTTCAAAAAATATTCCGTTGGTGCCGGTATGTATTATGCCGTTTGCCAAATCCTCTGGCAGGGCATTGAGAAGGCCGGGACATTGGATTCAGCAGAAGTTCGCCAGGCCGTATTAGACAACAAATTTGATACAGTGATGGGTAAAGTGGATTATGATGAAAGAGGAATTGCGTTCTTTCCTCTGGCGGAATTCCAGTGGTGGAATGGAAAGCAAGAAGTCGTTTATCCCTTTGAGTATTCAAAGTTCAAAATCAAGGTTGCTCCAACCTGGGATAAGCGTTAGGAGAAGCTCGTACTAAAGAATATTCAAATGAAAAAGTCGCTGAAAAACAAAATTCTAATAGGCGTCCCGGTGATATTTATTGCCGTTATGCTTGTTGTTACAGTTATTGTCTCGGTTATTTTTAACAAACAAAACCAGAAAATAGCTAATACTCTAATTCAGAATGCATTTAATATTGTACGCTATACTATATCAGAAAGGCAGGAAAGGCTGCTATTTGATTCCCACCAGATGGCATCACTCGATGGTATGGGCAGGAAGATAAGGTACATAAGGGAAAGCAGTTCATATTTTAAATACGATACACTGAGACCAGCATATATGACAATGGCCAGTTTGATATACAGCACGAGTATCACCGCCGATGTTTGGAAGGCCAATATTTATGACTCAGATGGCAATTTAATGGCCTTTACAATTATTGAAGAAAGCGGAAATACTTTGGGATGTGTTCATAATCAGGAAACTGTCGAAATTGCAACCTTAGAGCCGGCTGCAAAATTAACGGATGACTCATGGATTAGAAAAGATAGTCTGCCAGCAGGCATTGAATATAGCTTCGGCAGAGCAATGCTTGACAAAGAAGCAATTCATTTTGAAAACATCGAAGGCTCGTTGTGTCTGGTTGCATACGTCCCTGTTATGGGAAAGGAATATGATCTCGTGACTGAAAAGATGGAGGCAAAGCAGGTTGGCATGGTCGTAGCCATCCAGAAGCTTGGCACTGCCTTTGTTAAGAAGATGTTTGAGTTGAGCGGAACCGATATATACATCTTCACTTCGAATGCCACATTCTCCGATACTAACGTCGACTACAAAACATTTGACCTTAGTGGCTTCACCGATATAGAAAGCGGAAGGACGCTAAATCAGCAGCCAATAATATTTAATGATATAGCTGAAGAAAGCTACTTTCAGGGCATTTTACCTGTTTATTCCGATTCAAAATGCGTGGCTGCGATTGTTTCACTTTATTCCAAAGAGATGGCCAAGGCTGATGCAATACAGATAATTAAATTGTTGAGTCTCGTATACTTCGTAAGTATTATACTAATAGTGCCGATTACTATTCTGCTGGTCGTGCGGAGTATAATAAATCCGATAGAGAGAATAGCCTCTATGATGCGCCAGATAACAAATAAAAAAGATTTTACCAAAAAGTTAAATATTGAAAGTCAAGATGAGATAGGAGACCTTGCCTCCTCTTTTAATGAGATGACTGAGGACCTGCAGAAGACAACTACATCTATAGATAATCTCAATCGAGAAATTACCGAACGCAAAAAGGCAGAGCAGCATCAGGCCGAACTACTGCAGCAGCTGGAAAAGGTCAATGAGGAGTTAAAGAATTTTGCATACGTAGTTTCGCACGACCTGAAGGCGCCGCTGCGAGGGATTAAGAACCTTGCAGATTGGATATCAACTGATTATGCAGATAAGCTCGATGATGAAGGCAGAGAGCAGTTAAACTTACTTATGAGTCGCGTAGACCGAATGCAGAGACTCATTGATGGTATCTTGCAGTATTCCAGAGTCGGACGAGTCGAAGAGGAAAAGGTTGTTGTGGATCTTAATGAGCTTGTTCAGGAGATCATTGATACGATTGCTCCGCCGGAAAATATTACGATTACGGTTGAAAATGAACTGCCTGCGATTGAATGTAGCCGAACCCGAATTATGCAGGTATTCCAGAACCTTATGAGCAATGCTATAAAATATATGGATAAACCGCAAGGCCAGATGAAAATCGGCTGCATGGAAGAAAACGGCTTCTGGAAGTTCAGCATCGCCGATAACGGGCCTGGGATTAAGGAGCAACATTTTGAAAAGATTTTCCAGTTATTTCAGACAGTGGATGTAAGTGATAATTCTGAATCTACTGGCATTGGCCTTACCATAACAAAGAAAATTGTTGAGATGTATGGCGGTAAGATAGAGGTCCAATCGAATATAGGCGAAGGAAGCACGTTCTTCTTCACATTGTCTAAGCAGAAAATAGGTGTGGAAAAAGCAAAACTCCAAGCCGTTGTAGTTGGTTGAATATAGGAGTATGGACGTTATAAATGCATGTTATTTGATAATTACGTGCACTGAGGCATAAAAAGAGTAAAAGCGATATGTTGAATACAGTAAAAGTTCCGGAACAGTTTGAGCCGATTTTTCAAAAGGCCCAAGAATATGTAAGTGACTACTTCAGTCTAAAGAGAGAAGATGCTTCGAAGGGTAAGATAGAGATATTTGATGAACGGTATATTCTTATCAGAGCAGCCTCGATGTCGGTGGATTTCTTCGACACTATAAAGGAGATATTAAAAGACTGGGGCCAGGAGAAAGCGTCAGAAATGGCAAAGAGTCTTCTTTTTGACATTGCACACACTATCGGAAAGATGGATGCAAGAAATTTTCACCAAAAAATGTGTGTGAACGACCCCATAGAGAAGCTTTCCGCAGGGCCAATTCTTTTTGCTTATACAGGATGGGCTTTTGTTGATATATCTGCTGAATCTAAACCGATAGCGAGTGAAGACTACTATCTTATATACGACCACCCATTTTCGTTTGAGGCTGACGCTTGGGAAAAAAGCGGCAAAAAGACCAGTTCTTGTGTCTGTGCTATGAATGCCGGATATTCGTCCGGATGGTGTGAGGAGAGCTTTGGTATCCCGCTGGTTGCCTCCGAGATAATGTGTAAAGCCAGGGGTGATAGTACCTGCAGGTTCATTATGGCACATCCATCAAGAATTAAACAGTACCTTAATGATTATTTGCGCAAACATCCGGAAACACCTGACAATCCAATGATTTATGAAACAGGTGGATTCGTCCATAAGCTCAAGTGTGTACAAGATGCTCTGCGAAACAAAGAGCAGCAACTAATACAGGAAGTTAAAGATGCTGGCGACTGAATTTGAGCTGAACCATACCGAGTTTATCAGAAGTTTTTTTGCACAAACCTGACCGCATTGGTAAAAATTGTCATTCCATCACCATCTTGCCTGTTTTTCAGACGCTGCCAATGTGGATGTTGAGTGGACCGAACGTGCCTTTCGGGATGTGGCATAAGTCCCAGAACCCGGCCGGTAGAGTCGGTCAGACCGGCTATCGAATCCACCGAGCCGTTCGGATTGATAGGATAGTTTCCCTCTTGGCCGTTTTCATCAACGTATTTAAATGCGATGTGTTCATCAGACTTAAGTTTCTCAAGGGCAGCTTCATCTTTGGTAACGACCTTACCCTCACCGTGTGCAATAGGTAGGTAAATTCCTCTGCCGGGCTCGATAAAAATGCACCTTTCGGTTTGTGGAAAAAGATACACCCACCGGTCCTCGAATTTACCGCTGTCGTTGTAAGTTATGGTAACAGCCCCTCTTCCATTGGTTGAGTCCCACCCTGGCAGTATTCCTGCCTTGACCAGCACCTGGAAACCATTGCAGATTCCGAGCACTAGTTTGCCCTCTTCTATAAATTTCCGTATCGGCTCATACAGGTGATGTATGATTTGATTAGCCATAATTTTACCGGCTGCCACGTCATCACCGTAGCTAAAACCGCCGGGAAAAACGATTATTTGGTATTTCTCGAGCGCACTTTTGTCCTCGATCATCCTGTTTATATGCACGCGCTCTGCTTTTGCACCTGCCAGTTCCAGCGCATATTCGGTTTCCATATCGCAATTTATCCCCGCCGCCCGTAACACTATTGCTTTAACCTTTGCCATCAACAACCCTTCTTATTACCAATCAAGCGGCTTCTGCCATGCCTGTTTTAGTGAATCTATATCCGCTTCAATAACCTTCTTACCATTTTCTGTTTTTATAATAAGTGTTTTTTCCTCTGTCACCTTGCCGATTTGCCCGAATGGCAGGTTTAACATCATCTTTACAAAAGCATCGTAACTTTCCGGCTCAACTTCTATAATATATCGTGAGTTTGATTCACTGAACAGTTTCGTATCTGTTCGCGAGCAATCCGCACTTTTCGCAAGACCCCGCAGGTCTGCTTCTATACCGAGTCTGCCGGCAAAGGCCATCTCCGCCAGTGCCACAGCCAAACCGCCTTCAGAGCAGTCGTGACAACTGACCATAAGGCCTTTTGCAATTGCCTCAGCTACTCTTGCAGCAATTTTCGGCGCCGTCTCGAAATCCACTTTTGGAACATTAGCTCCAAGTTGGCCGTGGATTTTATAATAATGCGAGCCGCCCAGTTCGTTCCTGGTCTCGCCCACCACGAAGAGAAAATTGCCCCCCTTTTTCGCATCCATCGTTACGCACTTATTGATATCATCGACTATTGAAATGGCGCTTATCAAAAGTGTTGATGGAATAGATATTTTCGTTCCGTCTTCGCAGGAAAATTCATTGTTTAGCGAATCTTTACCGGAGATAAAAGGCGCTTCGAAGGCAATCGCACCGTCATAGCATGCTTGCGCCGCCCGGACCAGCGGCCCGAACGTTTCCGGCTTGGTGCAGTTGCCCCAGCAGAAATTATCCAACAGCGCAATTCTGTCTGCTCGTCCCCCTACACACACCAGATTCCTGATAGCCTCGTCAATGCCGGCCAATGCCATCCAGTACGGGTCGATATCACCATACATTGGGTTCATTCCGCAGCTAATGGCAAGACCTTTGTCCGATTCGAACTTAGGCTTTATCACCGCTGCGTCGCTCGGCCCATCATTGTTTACCCCTGTTAATGGTTTGACGACCGAGCTGCCCTGAACTTCATGGTCATATTGCCGGATTACCCATTCCTTGCTGGCAACATTATAGCAGGAGAGAATCTGCAAAAGCTCATCGTTGTAATTGTCTTTCTCATCTATACTCGATTCAGACAACTCCGCAATCTTCCACATCGCCTTTCGCCGAAATTTTGGTACTCCGTCGTGTAGAAAATCCATATCCATTTCAGCTACCTGTTGGCCGTTATAGCGCAATATCAGTTTTTTATTATCGGTGAACTTGCCTATTACCGTTGACTCGACATTTTCACCGTCGAAAATCTTCTTTATTGCCTTTAGGTTTTGGGGCTTAACTGCTATGACCATTCTTTCCTGTGCTTCGCTTATCCAGATTTCCGCATAGTTAAGTCCTGCGTATTTCAGCGGCACTTTTTCCAAATCGACTTCCGCCCCGAGGTCTTTGCCCATCTCGCCCACTGCGCTACTTAACCCCCCTGCCCCGCAATCGGTAATTGCCTCGTATAACCCGGCTTCATTTGCCGAAATCAGCACATCGAGCATCTTTTTTTCTACTATCGGATTTCCGATTTGAACTGCATGGGAGAAGATTGTCTCGTATTCGTGAGTTATCTCGCCGCTTGAGAAAGTTGCCCCGTGAATCCCATCTCGTCCTGTTCGCCCGCCGACTACTATAATCAGGTTTCCGCTTTGTGGATTCTTAGAGCATTTCTTTTTGTCCATCAGGCCGATGTTGCCGCAATAGACTAACGGGTTACCCAAATATCTGTCATCGAAGTAAATTGCGCCGTTGACCGTTGGTATGCCCATCCTGTTGCCGTAGTCGCGAACGCCGGCTACAACACCTTTCATAATTCTTCTCGGGTGCAGAACTCCTTTAGGTATCTCCTCGAGCTTCTTGTCGGGTTCGCCGAAACAAAATATGTCTGTGTTGGCGATAGGTCTTGCGCCAAGCCCTGTCCCCATCGGGTCGCGTATTACACCCCCGATACCGGTGGCCGACCCGCCGTATGGGTCAAGTGCCGAGGGACGATTATGTGTTTCAACCTTAAAACAGACCGCAGTGTCCTCATCGAACTCTACTACACCGGCGTTATCGGAAAAAACGGATATGCACCAGCTCTTTGCGAGCTGCTGGGTAGCTTTGAAAACGGTCTCTTTCAGCAGATTTTCGAAGTGTATTTCCTCACCGTCGATTGACATATCAACCGCGCTTTTAAGCGTTTTATGGACACAGTGCTCGCTCCAGGTCTGCCCAAGTGATTCCAGTTCGACATCTGTCGGCTCTCTGCCGAGTTTTTGGTAGTATTTTTGGATGGCCTGCATTTCGACCAGATTAAGAAACAGGTCTTTGTCTTTGCTCAAAGCTACAAGCCCATCGTCATCAAGCTTGCATACCGGCCAGTGTTCTATCTTCAGCTCGTATGGTTTAAGATGTGGACTTGGCGGCTCGGCCTCGCTTCCGATTATTACGTCTTCGATGCAGTCGTTTGCGAGAATTTTCTTTGCAATTGTGTTCGTCTGACTCTGGCTGATTTCGCCTAATAGAATATATTTCCGTGCTGTTCGCACATTATTGGCGGTGAAACCCATATCAGCCATTGCAGCCATCACTGATTCAGCTACGGGGTCTGTAACACCGCTTTTTAAGTGCACCTCGATTAATGTTGCCTTTGCCAGCCCTGCCGGTGCGCCGCTTCTGCCTATATAATATTCTTCGCAAACAGTATCGGTTAGAAGCTCTTTCGCCAGACGCTCTGCGAAATTTTTATCGAACTCAGCCTCAATCAGGAATACTTTAGCTGACTGAACCGCTTCGACCGAACGGACGCCTAATTCCCGAATATCTTCCAGCACACTGTTGCCGTGAACATCGGCAAATCCGGCTCGGTTAAATACCTCGAAACGCCATTGCTTCACGATATTAATTCCTTCTTTTCATCTTTAAGATTGAAAATACTTCTTCATCATCTCACTCGCTACCGGCGGACATCCGGGAATGAATGCTCTGCAGTTTTTATACCGCTCAGTACAGTTTCCGACACACAACGTACCATCTGGCAGCTGTTTATGGCCTTTACCGATAGCGATAACAATCTCTTTTTCATCTGATATATTGTCACGCAACTGCTTTCCATGTCGCCTTAGAAACATTAATAATGTTGATTGGCAGCCGCTGCATGATTGTTGGTCTAAAATAGTAATCCCCGGAAATTCAATCGACAATTTTTCTGGAGACAATTCAAAAATGCTTCGAACATCTTTCCAGTTTCCAGGAGACACACGGATTTTATCGATATCAATTACACCATAGCCTCTTTGTGCTCCCATCCTTAAATGTGGAACATCACAGGCAGATATTCCCATTAATTCACATGCAATTGAATCTGTTGCAAAAGCATCGACGCCTACAAGTATCACACCCAAAGCTTTAGGTTTGCCGGCACTGGGGCCTAACCCTTCCATTCCAATTGTTCCATCAATAATTGATAGATGAGGACGTAAAACCGAAGCCATATCAGCAATGGCTATATCCAAAGGTTTTTCTTGATATCCGGGGATTTGTGGCAGCATATGAAAATCCACTTTTGAACGTCGCCACAAGCACCCCTTCATGTTTTTAACGGACAACGTTACACCGGTATGCATGTGTGTCTTCATCACAGGAATCGAAACGATAATATCGTATTCTACAATCTCTTTGCATAGCTTAAGTGATTTAATCGCAACACCATCAGGGATTTCAAGGGGTACATAGTCACGTGCATCCATATCGATCAAAAGACAATTTCGTTCTTCGGCAACAGATGTAATTCCACTATTTTCGAATGCACTGAACATTTTAACACCGACTATTGGACTTTCACCTACGGCCACCTCGGCACCGGCTTCTCTAAAAGCATCAATTGCTGCTGCTACAACCTGCGGATGTGTAGTAACACCTGTTTCACGTTCTACATCCCGACCCACATTAGGCTTTAGTAAAACACGCTTATTTTTTGCAGGTTTTAAATCGATATTTGCAAGCGCTTTTCGTGTATTCCCATATGGCCCATCTCCCGATGCCCAAAAAACCGAGGGACGGGATGCATCAAACTTAAAAGGTATCTGCGATAATTTGGTCTTGACGTTAATGGTTTGTTTCCTTAATTTCACTCATTCACGCATTAACTCATTCACTCATTCACTTATCTTAATTTGCCAATCCTAAATCGTCAATCGGAAATTCCCTTTATTTGTCATTCTGAACGAAGTGAAGAATCTCAACCCATTAATCAATAATCATTCATCACTAATCACTTGATTCTGTCATTCTGAGCGCAGCGAAGAATCTATATTTTCGTTTTCAATTTTACCGCAGGTCTGTATTTTTTGAAAGTATTTTATTCCCCTCGGACTTTACGCGGTATTTTGTTTAGCCGTCGCCGTACCGGCGACGTTACATTGCCTGCCCTCCATAGCCTTGGCGTCGGAGGGTCATTCCTGCGAACGCAAGAATCCAAAATGTTTAGCCCCCTTGCTTGCATCTGGGAAATTCTTATCGTTGCCCCACGAAGTCTTTTCTCATTCGCAGCCCGGCCCCAGAGTGGTAGTACTTCGGTAGCTCTTTTACAACCCGGTATCCGTGTTGTTTGAAAAAGGTAGTGGCACCAATATCACCCTTCTTCGTTTCAAGGGTTATAAAAGAGACTGATGACCGGGCTAGGTCCTGCTCCATAGCTTTAAGAAGAATGGACCCTGCCCCTTGTCTTTGGTACGTTTGGAGGATTCCGATTGAGTATATTCGCCCCTTCATTACCCCATTGCGAAGCCGGCTAAGAAGAGAAATACCATAACCGATGCAGCACTTGCTAGCATAACAGAACCTGAAGCACGTGTTTTTGGATGAGAGAAGGTATCGGATTCGCTGTCTTGAGAACTGATCTGATGACCTGAAGATTCTTTCTTCAAGTTTACAAATGGTATCCAAATCTGAAGTACTTACTTTCCTTGTTACGAAGAAACATTTGGAAACCATGATACTTCACCTCGATCTGAACTTGTAGTGAATAAAGAGTACAATCGGGAGCACTGTTGTGGCAATCAGAACTAGGAGAATGTTTTGTTTGGACAGTAGGGTTGCACAAAGCCAGCCTGTTCCAGTGCCAAGGGAAAGGCTTGTCAAGGGATTCAGGATCGTTCTTCCTAGAGCGAAGCACACAGATGTGCGTCTGCACCAGCGAAGGAGTGTTTTAAACTGATTGACGATATCATTTCCTACACCTGCTTTATCGAGTTTTGAAAGGCAGTCAATGCATATTTCACCTTTTTGCATACCTTTGCTGAAATCGCTCCGGTCCTCGCAGTCATCAAAGAGACAGTAGTGCGTAGCAGAGTGCATCAGATCCTGCTTAGCCAAATTTATAAGCAATTCTCCTGTTATTAAGTATCCCACATATTGGTATGTAGTCTTACTTGGAGAGTTGTGTCGGTAGACAGCATGATTTAGACTGATGACACTAAGCTTATTGAAATCGCTAAGTGAGAAATAATCTCTTCGTTCGTGAGATTTGTTTAATGGTAGCTCTGTCATTTTCACGTGTGTAATCCCGATCAGAAAATCGCACTTCGAGAAATCTCTATGACTTTGAAGGTGCTGGAAGAGCACATGCGCATCGTACCACTCATTCTGAATTGTGGGATTACCAATTCTCCCGGTTGTAACTGGTTCAAGTAACTGGAAATGGAAGTTGGTGAGGTGTTTGTTCATTTCACTTTCTAGCCTTCGTAGGCTAATTGGGAGTCGTTCGCCAAGATCGACGAGCCCTACTTTGATTGTTGTCATAATAGCTCTCTCCCTAAATTTAATGATTGTACTAATATAATATTACTCAACACTATTTGTAAAAAGTTTCGGTTTTATCAGCAGGGGATGTCTCCTTCTTAGTACCTTTTTGAATCTTACCAAACTTGAGTTTGTATAGCAATTACTTATATTTGGCTAAAATCAGTTCCAACCCTTGTCAAATAAATCTGGAGCCTTGAGCCGCCTCCCTATACCTTTTGAGTGAGGGATTTTATTCTAATACAAGGCTTTCAGCTCAAAAATTAGAAAGTCATCGCGAAGCGATACTACAACTCAGATCCCTGTCCTGAGCGCAGTCGAATGGATCAAAACTAACCTGTCCGCTACCCGCTGTACGCTCTACGCTGAAAGCGAAATACTCATCCGCTCATCTACGCATTTACTCATATTCTCATTGAGCATCGGGTATCTAGAATCGAGAAATTTTTTTATGGCCCAAGACCTTATTGGCCAATCCCTTAGGCATTCTCGTTCCTGAAAAATCAAAAAAACCGCATTTTTAGCTTTAAAAAACAGGCATAATTTGGTATAATTACTATTGTGCTCAGGTAGCACACGTTCGCGGAGCCCCGCAAGTCACAGGACAAGCCTGCCCTGAGCAAAGTCGAAGGGCCGTCCAAGTCAAATAAACCATAAATCCTTTTACATTAAGGATTAGCCAATTATATGTTTTTGGTTCATTTACATTTTGAATTTTTAACTGTATCTATGAAACCTTTGTGTCTTGGTGCCTTTGTGGCTAAACTTTTTTTGCAAAACGAACCCAATTTTCGAAAGACTAAAAATGAGCGTAAGCGTAGCTTACACAACAACTAAGAACAAAAAACTATGAACAATGAACTATCAAAAACGAACCCAAAACGAACCCAATCGAACCCAATTTCCAGTGGCGAAAGGGGAAAATCAGGTATTAGAAAATGGTTGATTCTAAATGGTTAAAACCGAGAGATACGTTTTACGAGATAAGTTCGTTTTTCTTTATCTTGTATTTGATGAGTTCGCTGCGTTTATGTCTTGCTGTCTCCAGCAGATTCTCAATTTGTTTTTTGTTGTTTTCTTTAATTGCCTTTTTCATCTTTTTTAATTCGGTGATGATTTTATCGATTCCTTTGGTTGTGTTATTTGTATTTGTCGCCAATACATCAGCCCATATGTTAGGTGGCCCTAATACTATCCTTGTAGTATCTATAAATCCTTTGCCTGCAAATTTAAGTTCTTCGATATCATTGGCATTTATCAACGCCGCCGCTGTTATATGTGTCAGATGGCTTATATTTGCAAAAATCCTGTCGTGCTCAGCCGGCCTCATTAATTTAACGCTGCACCCGAGTTTCGACCAGAATTTCTTAAGAGTTTGCACCGCCTGTCGATTGGTTTTTTTTGTAGTTGTTAGAATGCAGGCCGCCCCCTCAAACAAATCATCTCTGGCAAATTCAATGCCTCTTTGTTCTGAGCCGGCTATCGGATGGGAGCCGACATATTGGACGGATTTCGGCAGCTTCTTTGCTGCCCAGCGGTGCGGTAGAACTTTCGTTGAGCCGACATCTGTAACAATGCAGCCGGCCGGCAGTGCATCACTAATTTCGCTGAATATTTTCTCGAACGTACCTATAGGCGTGGCCAGGATAACAAGGTCTGCATTAGATACGCTTTTCCTTATATCATTTGCGATTTCGGTTGCTACTGCTAATTGTTGGGCTTTTCTACGGGTAGTGCTGCGGTGAGTATAACCTACTGCTTTTACACCGGCAAATGTGCGTAGAACCGCCAGCGTTATTGAGCCGCCTAATAGACCCAGTCCCACAACCGTTATTTGCTTTAACTCTTTCAGAGTAAAGACCTTATAGAAAATAGCTCAGAAAATACACCGCTAAAAAAATATAGCAAGATACTCCGGATGTCAAATTTTTTCTTTGATTTGTGCTGCTAAAATGGTATTATTCCGACTTTAGTGGAGAAGAGTCGACGGATTCGGCAGAAAAGATGGATGTCCCGCTTACTGTTTGTGAGCAGGCTTTTTTTATGACTGTTTTTGTTTAAGCAGCCGAATTTTATATTTTTGGATTAAACTTTAGTAAATGTAGTTGAACAAAATGTTGAATAATAAAAATAGAATCAGCGAGGGTGATTACCTTGACTTCGAGGATAAAATAGCCGACCTTGACCGCCAGATAAACGAGCTTCGCAGGCTCAGTTCCGTAAAAGGCATCGACTATTCTGCTGAGATTTCTCGCCTGCAGCAAAGGCGGGTTGCTGAGCTTAAACGAATCTATTCGAATCTGACTGCCTGGCAGACTGTTCAGGTGGCACGCCATCCGAAAAGACCTCTTCTCTCAGACTACCTCAGCCTAATGGTGAAAGATTTTCGCAATTTGCACGGCGACAGATGTTTTGGCGATGACCGGGCGATAGTAACCGGGTTAGGACAAATCGGTAGAGAAAAGGTATTAATTGTCGGCCAAGAAAAAGGTAGAAGCACTAATGAAAAGGTTGCCTGCAATTTCGGCTGCCCCAATCCTGAAGGATACCGAAAGGCGATAGCCAAAATGAAATTCGCCGAAAAGTACAATATTCCTGTTGTTACTCTCATTGACACCCCGGGCGCATACCCCGGCGTTGGTGCTGAGGAACGCGGGCAGGCGCAGGCCATAGCGGTCAACCTTATGGAGATGGCTCGTTTGTCAGTGCCGATAATTTGCGTTTGTATAGGCGAGGGCGGTTCAGGTGGTGCCCTCGGGATAGGCGTAGGCGACAGGATGGCGATGCTTGAATTCGCATATTATTCGGTAATATCGCCTGAGGGTTGTGCTGCGATTCTTTGGCGTGATGGCTCACAGGCCCCCGATGCCGCTGAGGCCCTTAAATTAACAAGTAAGGATTTGTATAAGTTAAATCTCATTGACGAAATTATTCCTGAGCCGCTCGGCGGTGCTCATCGTAACGTTCACGACACTATTTACAATGTCGAAGAATACATTGTTAGAACTCTACGCGACCTCAAACGCAAAAAAATTGACATTCTTCTGGACAGCAGATACGAAAAATTGCGTTCGATAGGCAGCGCAGGCCCAAAAGAAAAACCCCCCAAAGCCGGTATAAAATCTGCACCCAGGCCCAGCCGGGCAAAATCGTCAAAATGGCCTGAACAGAAACCTGTACCCACGAAGGTCTGATTGTTTACCCCCCTGCTGAAAACAACAATCTTAAAACTAAAAAATACTTTTTGTGGTTATTGTTCCTTTTTACTGTTTATCTCTCTTGGGTCCCTGCCTTCTTCGATAGCTGCTATCTTATCGTTTCTTCTTTGGTGTCTTCCGCCGTTGAATTCTGTATTTAGCCATACTTCCACTATTTTTCGCAGTAATACCTCTCCTGTTAGGTCCCCGGATATACAGAGCACATTTGCGTTGTTATGATGGCGTGAAACCTGGGCAGTCAGTTCATCATGGCACAAAGCAGCCCTGATTCCCTTGATTTTATTTGCAGTTATGCTCATCCCTATCCCGGTTCCACAGGTCAAAATAGCCCTGTCTGCTTGTTTTTTCGATACTGCCATAGCTGCCAGGTAGGCAAGGTCGGGATAATCAACCGGATTATTGTCGTCGCTGCCGACATCGATACACTCATGGCCCAATTGGGTTATTATAGCTTTGATTTGCTGTTTGGTTTCAAAGCCGCGGTGATCGTTTCCTACTGCTATTTTCATATCCAAAGTTCCCTAATCCTTTCTCTCACAGCTTTTTCTATCGAATCTGCACAATCCTTAAAAACCCGTTCTGACTGACCTATCGGGTCAGGAATCTCTTCATCTCCTGCTATCAATACGCACTTATCTGCTTCTTCGGGGCACAAATCAGCGACCCGTTCGCGGTGTATTCGTGCCATTGCGTATATAACATCGTATTCTTCGATAAGCTGCTGCGTCAATGTTGTGCTCTTATGGTCTTTTATATCGACCCCTTTATCCGCACAAGCCGCTATTGCCTCTTCACTTGCCGGTGAACCTGCCATATTTAACACGCCTGCGGACGCTACTTTATAACCTTTTTTTTGTAGTTGGTCAACATTGCATTGCAATTTTTCTGCTAAGTATTTACAGAATATTCCCTCCGCCATAGGGCTTCTGCAGGTATTACCAGTGCATATAAACAAAAATTTGACCTGCGACATCGCCTCCAGCTCATCTTTGCCGTATACGCCTTCCCTTAGAATCTCCAGCCCTTTTTTACCTATTTTAACAACAGTACTGCTTTTTTTATATTTACAAGGCCCGCCGTCTATCAACAAATCAATCTGACCTGAGAATTGCTCTAAAACCTGCCCTGCTTCTGTTGCTGGCTGATGGCCTGTTTTATTCGCACTTGGTGCAACTACAGGCCGCTTTGTTTGCTGCAGCAGCATCGAAGCTACCGCGTTATCGGGGCAGCGAATACCTATTGAATTATCGTTATACAGGCACTTGAAAACTTCTTTTTTCAGGTTTTTTTTCTGCTTCTTAATATCACTATCGCTCAGTTCGAAAACTATAGTCAAAGGTCCCGGCCAGGCCGTTTTAATCAGCTTTTTCGCCCTCAATCCGATGTTTGGCACGTATTTTCCGACATTGTCTTTTCGACCGATATGCAGTGTGTAATATTTACCTGCACCTCTGCCCTTGAGATTATTGAGCTTGGTCAATGAGTTGTCTTCAACCATACAGGCAATTCCATAGACCGTTTCGGTAGGAAAAGCTGCCAGTCCCCCTTCATCGATTAATCTTGCAGCCTCGGCAATTTTCTCCGAATCAATCTTTGCAGGGTCAATTTTTATGATTTTCGTCTCCATAATTTCAAGAATACACCAAACAACCCCCAATTGCAAGTTCCCAGTCCTCTCGCAGTTAATATCTCAATCCGAAAGCCCCACCGAGGATTTATTAAATTTATTTTGGATTTTTGTTTTTGACTGATAAGTGCCGTCACGGCCTTCTCAAAAATTGCAGCAGTTCGATGACGAGTATAACGAACCAGCCGATTTGCAGAACAAAGAATGCGATGATTTGCACCCATTCCGCGCGATGTTTTGTTGAGACTGTGAAGTTCTCAACGACTAACGAGTAAGTATCTTCCAGCGATTCCAGTTTATTGCGAATGGTTTTTCGCCATTCGTCGATTTTAAATTTCGATGCAGCCAATTCATAAAACCGCGCTGAGTACCAGTCTCCGATGAGCTTTATATCGCGTTCCAGCCGTTGCAGTTCCGAAATGGAAACCATCCGTATTTCCATTGTTTCCTTCATTCTTTGCATCATCTCTTTGCTGCTGAGCCGCATTCCGCTGGCCGGTATTTTGTGTACCAGCTCCGCCATTCTCGACAGTCTGCCGTCAATCTGGTGGTCGAGAATTCTATATCGCAGAAGCTGCACGTTCGCAAGCATCAGCAGTTCCATATCTTCCTCGATATCTCCGTTTGGGTCGAATAGGAAAGCACCATCCCAGTCGATTATGGACAAATCGTTATTGCCGTATTTTATCTTGATTCCAAGTGTGTACTGCACCTCCTGCGGGTCGAGTTCCAGCACTTCCGATTTCAAGAGCGAGACGATGACGTCCTGATATTTCAGAAACTGTTCCGGCGCACCCTCGTAATTAGTAACTGCGAAGACCGAGTATGCTTCGCTGAAAAGTGTATCACCGCCGTACTCTTTCAGTATGCGGTATGAGTGCTCGTATGATTGCTTTTCGAGTGCGAAAATACCTTCCTTATGAAATATATTTTCCACCTCTATTGTTGTCTGAATCAGAAGCACGTCAGGCTGGTATCCCCGGAGGTGAAATGTTACTTCTCTGCCGCCGATAGTGAAATTTTCTTGCCCGACCACCACCTGTTTTGGCACTGCTGTTTTATAATAGACAGGCGAGCTTTTAATAATCGACGGATTAAACACTTCACCTGCCAGTTCCCGCGAGACCTTGCCCAATACTAATGTAATTAGTTGTTGTTTGATTTCAGCCATAGCCGCAATTATATCCTGAAATCGTCGGCCTTGCCAGATGTACATTTATTGTCCGGATAGAAAATCCCAAATCGAAAATAATAAATTAAAAATTCCCTTCGGCTATCCCATCAGGGCGAGGATTGTTTTTTGTTTAGCAATCGCTGGCGCGGCGACTTACCCTGCCTGCCCTCCATAGCACAAAGTGCGACGGAGGGTCACCGGAACGGCGACGATGGTTAGCCCAACCCGTCTTCTGTAGTTGGGGGGTTCCTTCCTCTTTCACGGCGGGTT
>CAZCIR010000045.1:0-19225 GCA_964499145.1 uncultured Pirellulales bacterium
CACCAAAAATGGTGCTGTTTTGTTTGGCGAAATAAATATGCTCGAAGATACAGTGAGCTGGCGTAACGGTGCCTGGCTTGACGAAAAATCTGCTACTCAATCCGTCTTTATCCAATCGAACGATTTCTCCAGGTTCAACTTCGCGAATGAACTTCGCCCCTATGATATCGAAAGCGCAGCTCTCGCTGGCAACAATGTAAGAACCTTTCTCAGTTTGACCGATGCACAAAGGCCTGATGCCATAAGGGTCTCTCGCCGCTTCAATCCGGTCAGCGTACAAAAATAGCAGACAATATGCACCTTGCAGATGATTTAACACATGAGCCAGGGGGTCGGGATTGCTGATGTGAGTTGGCTTGGCAAGTAAATGAATAATTACTTCGGTATCGGAAGTTGACTTGAAGATACTACCGTATGCTTCATATTCGTCCCGCAATAGTGCCGCATTTATAAGATTGCCGTTATGTGCCACCGCCACTTGCCCGCGAGAGTACTCGCTCAGAAGTGGCTGGCTGTTTATCGATTTGCTGGAGCCGGTGGTTGAATATCGCACATGGCCGATAGCTGTCGGATTAGCCAGTTTTTCTAAAAAGCCTGTACCTCTGCGGAAAACTCTGTTTACCGACCCCATCCCTTTGTAACACTGGATAAATTCACCGTTACTGGAGGCAATCCCTGCTGACTCCTGACCACGATGTTGGAGACTGTATAAGCCAAAATAGGTCTTTTGAACCGCCTCAGGGTCACCGAAAATACCAAAAAGACCGCAGCTTTCTTCCTTTTCGAACACGAAGAACAACCTCTCAAAAAAGGTAGTTTAGTTAATCAGCCCAGCCAAGTCAAACAATTGTTCCCTCTAATCCTGGATGCATAAATTTAGGCATTCGGCAAATTTTGCCTTGGGCATCGACACAGGCAAGTACACTTGAACCCTCAGCCAGAATTACCCCGTCACAGCAGCGAGTAAGCTTGTAGGTATGTTCGATCCTGCTGCTGACTTCTGAGCAGCACGTTTCTAACTGCAGCTTCTCATCGTACTTGGTGGGCCGACGATATTTTATGCACAACTCAACAACAACAAAGAATACCCCAACCCCTTCTAAGTCCTTATAAGCTATGTTGTTAACTCGCAAAAGTTCTGTTCGCCCCATCTCAAACCACACCGGATAGACGCTGTGGTGAACCACCCCGCCTTGGTCCGTTTCGGCATACCGGGGCACAATAGTTATCGTATGTCTTTGAATAGTGTTACGTTTGGGAGAATCCATACATCAATCTCCAACCCGCCTTGGCGAGCCCCACCATTCCGAAGGACGAGGCGAGATGGGCTAAAAACTAACATCCAAAAGTAGCACAAAAGCCTATATTTGCAAGTGAATTCCCCAGATATTATGAATTCCATTTTGTGAAAATCGTAAAAACAGCTTCCCAATAAAGGGTATTCGGGAATCCCGGATTTAGCGGTAAAAAAATCCTGCCCTTGCAGGATAAAAGTGTTGACTTATTTATTAACTAATTGAATAATCGTTTTTTACCTTTGACCAACTCATTGAAGCGAAGGCTTTGCCATAGCTCTGAGAGAGATTTTAAACATTTTATTGTACGAAAGGACAGATTTATGAAAACCTTTATTCTACGCTCCATCCTCCTGCTTTCGGGGACCACTGCTTGTTTTATAATGCTTCTTACCGCCTGCCCTTTATGGGCAGTCTCGGGACCCAACACAGTTTCAACTGAACCGAATACCCCTGCCGACCAGGCTACGGCAGGCTCCGCCCTGACAAGAGCGGCCATTGACAGTGTTGCTGTTACTGTCAATGGTGTCGACATCAATGAAAGCCAGGTAGAAGCCCAGCTCAAACCGCAGCTTCAAAAAATGGGTATGCAACTGCCTGAGCAATACAAAAAACAGCTCAAACAGCAGGTCCTGAAGAAAATGATCATAGAAAAGTTGCTTGATGAAGAAGTAAAAGCAGCCAAGATAGTAATCACTGAAGGAGAAGTAATTGAACGGATAAAGGAAATATCTTCGCAGCAGCAACCGCCGTTATCAATGGAAGATTTCAAGGCCCTGATAGAGGCTTATGGTCAAAGTTTCGACGATGTAAAACTCCGGATTCAGAAGGGGTTGGCCTATCAGAAACTTATGGAAGCCCAATGGGCTGGCAAGATAAAAGTTACAGAAGACGATGCGAAAAAGTATTATTCTGAAAATGCGAAGCAGCTGGAGCGGGTCAGGGCAAGTCATATCCTCATAAAACCTCTTACCACTGACCCAAATGCCGACCCAAACCAGGCAAAAGCAACTGCCAAGGCAAAAGCCCAGGACCTGCTTAGACAAATCAAAGATGGAGCAGATTTTGCCGAATTAGCCGAGACTAATTCAGATTGCCCTTCATCTAAACAAGGCGGTGATTTGAATTTCTTCAGTAGAGGTCAAATGGTCCCTGCTTTTGAAGAGGCAGCTTTTACACTAAAACTCGGACAAGTCAGCGATATCGTGGAAACCCAATTCGGATATCACATAATAAAAGTGACAGACCGTGAAAATGATACTTTTGAGAAGGCAAAAGATGATGTAATGAAGCTGCTGACACAACCTAAACAAGCCGAGCTTGCCGAGGAATATGTCAAGTCGCTCGAAGCTAACGCAAAGATTGTCTATCCCCCAGGTAAAGAGCCACAGGCATTAACTCCCCCGGCTGTATCGCCTCCTCCTCGTCCTGATAATAAACCCGCTCCTGAGCCGGAAGAGAAAATCTCAGACGAAAAGAAAGCTTTAGCCAAATAATAGTCTTTTAGTATAACGTTATTCTATAAACTATCTTATCGGTTTGTATCCACAAAAACACCGGGAGTTGGAGCTCAGGTGGCCCTTTGGAATCGAACAAAGCAAGCCAGGTAACAGTAATAATAAAGTATAAATCTGTGCTGGAAGGCATCCTGTTATAAGCAAGCCTAATTACATATTTAGTTTTGCTGATAGATAGGGCTTTTGAATAATATAATAATAAGCATAAGGTGATGTTTTTCCATAACCTCTTTGTCGGAAGCATGTTATGTGATTATCGGTCATTGTTCAAAAGCCTGTAGAACTACGAGTTTTTAGCCATTTTCGCATATTGACGTTGACCAAGGTACCCTCATCTGCTATACTTAATGTTTTATGGCGAAATCAATAAAAAAATCTCGGAAGAAACAGACCAAAAAAGGTGCATCCAGAGTAGCAAAGGTCAAGAGCAAAAAGGCCTTTAGGAACTATAAAGAGGCCATAAAGTACCTGTATGCGCAGACCAACTACGAAAAGGAAACAGCTCTCCGGTATAACGTTACTACGTTTAACCTCGGGAGAATGGAAAAGCTGCTTTCCTTAGTGGGCAAACCGCACAAGAAAATCACTACAGTCCATATAGCCGGCACTAAAGGAAAAGGCTCGACAGCGGTGATGCTGGCAAAAATGTTAGAGGCGAACGGCTATAATGTAGGTTTATACACCTCACCGCATGTGATACACCTGCATGAGCGGATTGTGGTCAATTCAAAAATGATTAGCGAGCATGAAATGCTGGGATTGCTAAACCGTATTTATGCACCTGTTGAGAAGATGTCGAATACGGAGGCACCTACCTTCTTTGAGATAATGACGGCACTGGCGTTTATGCATTTTGCGGATGTGAAGATCGACATAGCCGTAATTGAAACCGGATTAGGCGGCCGTTTAGACAGCACCAACGTAATTCGGCCTGAAGTGGTGGGCATAACCAGTTTGAGCATTGACCATCAACGTCAGCTTGGCAAAACTCTTGACGGCATTGCCAGGGAGAAAGCCGGCATTTTCAAGCGAGGCGTTCCGATAGTCAGCGTTCAGCAGGAGCCGGAAGCAATGAATGTTTTGAAAGCGCGTGCAACAGCTATTAAAGCACCACTCAGCGTTACGGGTAATGATATAGATTTCTCATATCGGTTTGAAAATTCACGTGAGTACGGGCCGCATATGAGAGTCTGCCTTTCAACGCCAACAAGTAAATTTGAGCATCTTCGTGTGCCGCTGCACGGCAGACATCAGGCCATCAACTGTGGTTTGGCGCTGGCTATGTTAGATAAGCTTAAATCAAGCGGCTACAAAATAGATGATGAAAAGACAATTAAGGGGCTGGGCGAAGTGTGGTTAGCCGGCCGAATGGAGATGATTTGTGATGACCCAAGAATTATGATTGACGGCGCCCACAACGCCGCAAGCGTCCAGGCGCTGATACATGCAATAGGTCAAAATATTCCTTATGATTCTATGGTGATAATCTTCGGCTGCAACAGCGACAAAGATGTTGTTGGGATGCTGGATAAATTGCAATATGGGGCAGATAAGGTGATATTTACGCGTAGCAGCTCTGCAAAGGCAGTTCCTCCGGAAGATTTGTCGGATATGTATTCCGAGATGTGCGGCAAGATGTGCCAGAGTGCATTGAGTTTGGGCGAAGCGCTGCAACTTGCAAGAAGCGCTGTGAGCAAAGAGGATTTGATTTGCATTACGGGCAGCTTCTATCTTATTGGCGAGGCGAAGACCCGTTTCGAGAAATTAGCAGCAAATATCCGAAAAGGAATAGCCACCGCTACCGTCTGAGTTGCTTTAGTGCGCCCATCGTAATTATTTCATTTCAGTTTCGTAATACGCCGGCAATACGTTCGAATTCTGCTAAAGCTGTGGCCTCGGCCTCCCGGGCCTTTAGAAGAAGCTGTGCAGCTTCGTTAAGACATTTTTTGTCGGTAATTGCCCTTTCGAAATCATTTGGATTGAATTCAAAAAGTTCCTTCAAATGGCCAAACTCCTGCGCAACAACATCTAAATATCGAATGGATTCATTGAACAACGTTTTGTTGTCTGAATTAATTCGTTCTTTTGCTTCCTTCAGGAATGCAAATGCATTTTGTCGGCATTCAGCCCAAACTTGGGAATTAAATGCCATACCGCCCTTGCTTACCCTCTTTTTATCCAGCGCTTTTATCCACTGGTCGTATCCGTCTAATCCGCATTTGTAGAAACTCTCCAACACATAACCGGCTGATTCCTTGCTGTGCTCTATAGCAAACTGAAGAGCCTGACGCACAGTTTGCTTGTCATCAGCTGCTTTTGCAGGAGAGACAATATTGATTTGAATCACTCCTATTTGGGAGGTGCCTAACTTGTTCCACGGTGTGTTTCCATGTTCTTGTGTGCAGCCCGAATAGAGGTAGCCTGCATCATCATATCCATAAATGAGGTAGTATTCAGGTATGTCCAGCTCCCAACCGTAGCATGGAAGCCCTTGGTCGATGGCTTTTTTGACCTGCTCCCAGACATTTTTCTGCTTTTTGACAAAATCATCCTCATTTTTGAAAGCATTCAGTGTTCGGATATTACATCCTACGTTCTGAGCAAGCTTGTATATCTGCTCTTTCCTCCAGGCAGTCGGACCGCTCGGACAGAGCTGCTTATGAATATTCAGCGCGAATTCGTGCCCGCTCGTTCCATACAACCATGCATCGGACATATCGATACCCAAATAGTGCAGGCAGGATTTAAGACAGGCCAAATCAGTAATCCATCTTCCTTGGTAGTTTAATTTCTCGAGCTTTTTCATATTTCTTTCTGTCTCCTGAGTGAAATTCTCCTATCGCAATTTGTATCAAAACCTGAAACTGAAATCAATGATATTTCTTTTTTGCCACCAATCAATAAAAATTATAATTGAGGTGATATCATAGCATTTATCCGAAAACGCTTGACGCCAAAGCTCGGATCGGTGATAATTTTTTCACCGCGGATGTGGCGGAATTGGCAGACGCGCAGGCTTCAGGTGCCTGTGCCCCTTGGGGCGTGGAGGTTCGACTCCTCTCATCCGCATTAAAAAGCGTATATTGTGTTGAATTGTGCATTTTGTGGGACATACCGAGCTATTCACATTTAAAACTTAAAAAGAGGGGAAATTCCTGCAGAATATTATTTTTCAGAACAGGAGGAAATATGGTTGACAAATTCTCAATTTATGTGGTATAGTCCCTCTTTTACTAGGAGAAGTTGTGGTGACGGTCGTTAGAGATGTGTTCACAAACCAGGGTTGGTTTATCGCCTTGGTTTTTTTATTTTTATTAACACAAACCTTTTAAGATTTCAAAGGAAGGAAGAACTCCGATGAAAAGATTTAGGCAAATTGTGACGGTTTTTTTAGCGGTGTTGATGTTGCTGGGGCCTGATTGGCCTCTTTTTATTCGTTATGCTCATGCCCAGCCAACCGGTGTAAATCCGCCGAGGACGAGCATGTCCCTCAAGCCGCTGGTGGAAGCCCTGCTCATTGAAACACCCACTGATGCGAACGATACCGACTTAGATGGTCTGCCTGATTCGATTGAGCTTGTTATAGGCACAGACCCCAACAATACCGATTCCGACTTTGACCGGCTGGATGACTACTGGGAGGTAGATAACGGCCTGGACCCACTGGACCCGGATTCGAATTTTGACGGGCTGCCGGACTATTATGAGGTCAAGGATGCCAATTCGCCGGATGCGGATGGGGACGGAATAGCAAATGCCTGGGACTTCGATAACGACGGTGACGGTGTAAATGACGGCGTCGATATGTCACCATTTGCCAAAACTGATGTCAACGAGATGTTCCACTTCGACATTGCGACCAACGGCAACCCTGCGTATATGACATTCCAGCTCAGGCCGAAGAGCAAGGAACACCTGAAGCTGTTCGGCCAGTCCTGGGACTGGCCTGACGGCGACCATAAAGGTTCTGTTCAGGACTGGGACGATTCCGAGGAAGACGTGGCAGTATTCCCGATACTGCAACTATCCGTGAATGGCGCGCCCGAAGCCAATGAAGTGATTTTGAACGGGATCGTCGTGGATGGAAACACCGTCTATGTCCCCCTGATGCCGGTTACTGAACATGGTAATATCGTTGCCTTTGCGGGCAGGATGTTATACCCCAGCGCTACACCGCAGAACCTGACTATGGATGCACAGCTAATCTGGAAAGTCGTCGGCAGGAACGACCCGAACTCAAGCATCCTCGGACAGGAAACACTTCTGGTAACATATAAAGACAGCTTCGCGCTTACCGGTATGACTATTGAGGAAAACCACGGGACGGATGCGGGCTTATTCTGCAGTACGGATGTGAATCAGACGGTGGCTGCGAATCTTTTGCTGGCTTATCAATTTTTAAGAAACTCTGCGAACCACGTTGCGGATATGCCGGGCATTTTGGATGCCAACGATGTCAATGTTGCACATCAATTGGCTTCGTTCGGGCACAGGGATGCTGCGCTTGTATCGATAGCAAACGAGATGATACCCAATGCTCTTGATTCACTGCCGGTAGATGTGAACCTGCCTGTTATTGCTATTCTTGAGGACAGGTCAGCGAGCCTTGAAATGTCGGAATTTTCGCCGGTCTCAGACAACAGCTTCAGTATGAATCTTGCAACCGAGCCGGTGATGACTACCAAGACACTCAAGACAAGCTGGTATAACACAACAGAGCGGCAGGCGATGGAGACAGACCAAGTAATGGCTGAAATACTTAAACTTGGTCAGAATGAAACTACTTCATATTCGCTTATGACACTGATGCTTTACTGGAATACGGGAGAGCAATCTCTTGAAGGGGCCGGTATTCCACCGACCGAGCCGGGCGATGATTATGAGCTTGTGCCGGATGTTGTAGACGACATAGTAGGCGGGGGTCTGGTGGGCCTTGAAGGGCTTTATCGTGCGGGAGTCGGACTTGGGGGGTTACGTGCTTATCGAAGTATCAAGCTGCTTCAGTCAAAGGGGTGGACGATTTCGATGGGGAGTAAAACGATTCCGGACGTTGCCAAGATGGGCAAGTTTAAAAAGTTCAAAACGTGGGTAAAACAGTGCGAGCGCATCCAGGATACTTCCAGCTTTTTCAAAAAGATGGACAAGGTCCTGGAGGGTCTGGACACAGCGGCAGTGTTCGCCGATGCGGGCTTTGCCGCTTATAGCGTCATCGCCCTTTCACAGATGAGCGACTTGAGCGGGATAGCTCTGAATAATGCGCTGATGCAAACGGCAATGGAATACTACTATTCGTTGATGCTCTTTATGATTGGGTCCATTCCGTATATCGGCTGGCTCATCGCAATTTCGATAGAACTATCCGACGTGTTAGGCGACTGGTCGGACGATCTGTTTAACTGGTTCATCGGATTAATTAGCAAGGTGGAGTACACCGTGACGCCCAAGATTGAACAAGTAGGGCAATCCTTAGTGACCGTCACCGACAAGAATGACAATGGGTTCGACGTTGGAGACCATATTCTCTATACAGCTCGAATGAAGGGGACGGTCTCATGCGATTCGTGGAATCTTGTTACGAAAAGCAGTATCAATCCCTACTACTGGATATACGCACCGGCCGGCTCATCTTCGCCTACCGGTTATACATACTGGAACGAGTTTGTAACCCCGGAAGGAAACAGGTACCTGCCGATGCCGCCGTATTCGCAATGGACCAGAATTAAGAATAGCAATGAGGGGTGGAGGTCGGATGAGTACGACGTAGGGGCCTGGATTGAGCCGAACGTCCCGATGGTCAACTTCCCCGTCGTGATGCGCGGCGAAGCGATGTATGACCTCTGGTACCATTGGAAGTATTTCGTTTTTCTTGTATTCTATGGTTTCTGGGCTCACCACGATGATTGGGTAGACGGGTTCTGTTCGATTGGCTCATTTACGTTGTACTTTGATGTTTTGCCGGACAGTATCGACGACTTTGCCAGATGGAGAGGAATAACCCCCCTCGACCACGACGGTGATGGGCTAAATGATGCCAATGAGGCCGGGATAAGCAACCACTGGCTGTATGATAGCGACGGCGACGGGCTGAATGATAAATTCGAGTCTGATAACGGTCTTAATCCCACAAGGCACGATACTGACGGCGATGGTCTTATTGACTGGTTCGAAGTCCAGTTCGGCACAGAACCGAACAACCCGGATACCGACGGCGATGGAATGTTGGATTACCTTGAAATCGCCGGCTGGCTTATCCAGTTCGAATACGCAGGCCAGACCTTCACCACACGAGTGTACTCGGACCCGACCATACCTGATACCGACAGTGACGGCGTTGATGATTGCCTTGAGTACAGGAGCGATTTGAATCCGAGGTCGAAGGACACAAACGGAGACGGAATCAACGATGTGGCCAACCCCAAAGAAGAGAAAACCGTCCTCCAGCTTGTCTCGGACATAGAGATACCGTATGGCATTCGCGATATAGATGTCGATGCAAACGGATTTATATATGCCCTTGTGCAGGGACACATATTAAAATTCGATTCCGACCTTAATCCGATACCAACATGGACTTCTGATACAGAAGGCGATAACATGCTCTCCAGTGGAGAATCATTAGTTATCGATGATAAAAATGGTCTTATCCATGTAGGCTACAAGGAGGGATCTAGACCTTCCACAAGCGGTATCACCACTTTCAACCTCAGTGATGGAACATTAGTTACGGTCGAGCCCTGGGCCATCGATATGATAGACCGGTACTACCAGGTCATCGAATTGGACGTTGATGCCGAGGGTAATGTATATGTCCTCAGACGCGGCTATGAATGTGTCGAACAGCATGACCCCGTCTACCATTGGGATTTGTGCTTCCAGTATACGAACAGGGCCTATATTGATGTTTACGATGCAAACCACACACTGATTGATACCTGGGGCCGATACGCCATTTTACAGCACGAAAATTATATAGGCGGCTCCGGCTATAAAACCTGGCATTTCTGGCATGTCTCTGAGCCAAATATCTTCAATGATGTTCAGGACCTTGCCCTGCGTGATGACGGACAACTCTTCATCTCTGAAATCGGCGCTTCTGAATTCTTCTACGAGTGGCGCTCATCGATGAGCGGCTGGCTGAAAGTAGCTCAGAACAAATTAAGAGACGACCGTATCGCGGAGTACGATATCACCGGGCAGTATTATAGAGACCTGTTCACCTTCACTGACCCCAATTCCGGACAGATACTCTTTCTGGACGAGCCGGCTGGTATCGCCGTTGACAAAAATGGATATATTTACATCGTGGTGGACTCAACCGATATCTACAAGTTCGACGAAAATCTCGTCCCCGTCGCCACGTGGACAATCGATTCATGGACACAACCGCATACTTTCTGTGAATTTGGTGATTGTTTTGAGATTTTGCCGCCCTTCCGTACACGAGAACTAATAGTCGACGCGAATGAGAACATCTATACATATCTCGCTATCCACGGCGAGGTCGCAAAAATCAGCATCCTTGATAAGTTTTCACAAAGTATCGGCGGCGTGGATATTCAGGATCCATCCCCTGACCGCGACGGTGACGGTCTGTTGAACGATGAAGAAACAGCCGGCTGGAATGTTACCTATACTGACGCCAACGGCACCCACACCATTGCCGTTACGAGCGACCCATTATTAACCGACACAGACCTCGACGGTCTAAGCGACTTCGACGAGCGCGCAATCGGCTCCAACCCATCAGACCCGGACACCGACGATGACGGCCTGAGCGATTTCGACGACCCGAATCCCCTGCACTTTGATGCAGATGGAGACGGGCTGCCTGACGGTATTGAGATAACTTACGGCAGTGACCCCAATTCGAGCGATACAGATGGAGACGGGCTGCCTGATACGGAAGAATTTACGCTTGGTTCTGACCCGAACCGATCCGATACGGACGGTGATGGTCTTGATGATGCAAATGAGATGGCGTTTAGCACCAGTCTCATCTCACCTGACTCCGACGGTGATTTTATGTTTGACGGCCAGGAGGTTAATCTGGGCACAGACCCGAATAACGGCGATACCGACGACGACGGCTTAAGCGACGGTATGGAAAGCGGCGTCTATGGGACGAATCCTTTAAACGGCGACAGCGATGGAGATGGCCTTAGTGATAGTAATGAGATAGAGCTGCGTTTGAACCCTCTGTCTGATGATACAGACAATGATGGGGTACCCGATGGAACAGAGCTTGAGGAAGGGACTAATCCGTGGATGGGCGATTCCGACCACGATGGTGTGCCAGACGGCCAGGATGACCCGAACAATCTCGCCCCGGATGTTAATAATGCGTACCCAAGCGAGGAATGTCTCTGGCCGCCAAACAACAAGTTTGTAGAGATTACCATAGAAGGAGTGATAGACCCCGATGGCGACCCTGTGCAAATAGCAGTTGTGAGTGTTACAAGCGATGAGCCATCTTCGTTCGGCAATTGGATATGTGGTTGTTGCGGGTTTGGTCATTGGTGTAAGAACAAAGGCGATGCTTACGTATCTGAAGATGGTAAATTATATCTAAAGGCAGAGCGGAGCGGCTGGGGCAACGGCAGGGTATATGAGATATCCTTTGTGGCCGGTGATAATAAGGGAGGTATAACGCCGGGTAAGGTTCAGGTTAAAGTGCCGCACCACAAGAAAGACTGTATTAGTATCGATGATGGGCAGAAGTATGAAATTTGGTCCTATACCCCCAATAGCCCACCGGATGTCTCCAGTGCCTACCCGAGTGAAGAATATCTATGGCCACCGAATAATAAATTTAGAAAGATTGAGATAAAAGGAGTTACCGACCCTGATGGCAACAAGGTTATGATACGTATCACTGGTGTTACCAGCGATGAACCTTCTGCGTTCCATTTTTGGGGCAAGCATAAACGCGATGCCTTCGTCTCTAAAACCGGCGAATTATACCTGAAGGCCAAGCGCAGCCGCTGGGGTAATGGCAGGGTATACGAGATTTCTTTTATTGCCAAAGATAGAAATGGCGGAGAAACCTTCGGTAAAGTCAAGGTCAAGGTGCCGCGTAGTATGCATGGAGGCGAAGTTGTTTGCATTGATGACGGGCAGAAGTATGACATTCTGCATTGGTAAAAGCGCAGTGAGAGGATTAAAGCCTTTTTGTTATAAGAGCGCCCGTTTTAAGGAAAGAATATTTTTAAAGTATCAGCGCTTTTTGAAGTGAGGATGCTTCGTCTGGGGTGATCAGCAGGTTGCGCTTAATCTTTTGTCATTTCGACACTTAGCGTTCGACATTCAACATCGGCATTGTTGAGCTTTTTGTCCGTATCCACAACGGAGGATACATAACATTCCATCTATTTAACGTAAATTGAGCTTTCAGGCCGATAAATAGTAGGAGCGGAGGACAGATATAGGGGCGTTAAGAAGCTGTTGTCGATGCGGTTAAATAATAACCAATTATGGATTAGAAATGCTTGAAATTGCCGAACATTTGGAACAAACGGCAGTATGGTTCAAGCCGGTAGTTTTAATTGGCCCGGGATTAGTAGCGGTTCTGCTGGGATTGTTTGTCTGGCTGGGCGGGCTTGGGTTTAGAAAAGCTTTGGCCGCAATCATTGGTGCGGTTAGCGGTGGTATTTGTGGATTTTTTATAAGCGGCCGAAATGTCGTGCCGGTGGTGATTTCAGCAGGTGTTGCTGCGGTTATCGCAATAATATTCGAAAAAATATTCATCATAATACTAACAGGGGTTCTGGCGGCAGTTCTCGGATTTGCCTTTTTGGCCGGGCCATCTATTGGAAGTGGGGATAGTGTAGAACATTATCCTGAGCATGAAACGAAAAAAATGACGGTATTCCTCGATACCAGCCAGAGTATAGCAGCAGCGAAAGGATACATAGCCGATTTTGTCGCCGAGATAAAGCGGATTTTTTCAATGATGCCGGTGTACAACCGGGCAATAATAGCAGTGCTGGCAGTGGTTTTTATAGCAATTGGTTTTTTCTGGCGGCGTGTAACTACAGCTTTTTGTTGTGCGGCCTTGGGGTCGATGCTTATTTTCGCGGGGATGATTCTGCTGTTACTGTATAAAGGCGCTGCACCTATCAGCAGGATTTATCAAAACCGGTTATTTTATCAGGGTATTTTTGGAGTAATGACCGCTTTTGGGATGGCTGAGCAATTAATACTTTGTCGGCACATTAAAGGAAAATCGACAGGAATAAAGGAAAAGAGTGAGGACAGGAAAAAACCGGGGAAAATATCGAAGTCTTGGCGAAGTAGATAACCGGGACTCTGTTGTGAGAATCATTCGCAGTAAACTTTGAAAAACTGAAGGCTCGTGCTACGTCCCTTGGGGACTACGCACAGTAGCAAAAATTAAGGAGAGAAATGATGGAGCATTTAGCAATTCTCGCCCAGGCGGCAGCGGCAGGAAGCCCATCCGAGCCGCTTATTAGTATGCAGAGCGTTCTTGATTCCATCTGGGAGCAGGTAATAACGCTGTCGTGGCTGCAGGCAGTTATTGCCATTTCATTTGGGGTAGTATATCTGCTTTACGGGTGGCGTATTTTTAAGGTTCTGGTTATTATTTGCTTTGGTCTTGTGGGCTTATTTGCTGGCGTCAAAATCGGCTCTCGATTTGATTCGGAAATTTTAGGCGGCATAATCGGTCTTTCTATTTTGGGGGGAGTGTCTGTTCCTTTGATGCGGTGGGCTGTTAGCATACTTGGGGCCATTGCGGGCGGCATCTTGACCAGCGGTGTTTGGTATGCCGTTGGATTGCCGGAAAAATACATGCCGGCAGGAGCCATTATAGGCATTGTTGCTGGCGGTATGATTTCGTTCATTATTTTCCGGATTGCCGTTATGCTTTTTACCAGTCTCGGCGGCGGAATGCTTATTGTAACAGGCCTTCTGGCTTTGGTCTATCGTTACGAAAGTATCCAAACGCCGCCGACTGAAACCGTAAAGTCAATGTTCTACAATCACCACTGGTTTGTGCCTGTATTGCTGTTGGCGCCCACCTTTATCGGCATAATAGTGCAAAACAAATTCATTAAGGGCTCCAAAAGCTGGAATGTTTAACTCCTCCTGCCTCTTGCCAAAGGCAGAAAGAGGGGTGTGGATTTTGTCCTTGCAAAAGCATCTTAACACGCTTACAATCCCTATCTTATACGATTAAAGCCCAATACTGCCATGCGAAGTCCCTGAGGGACGTAGCACGAGTATTACATGCTCGCAAAATGGTGATTGGTTAATTGGTGATTGGTATTTATTTAACCAAATGAACCAGTTATGGGCATCGAGAATCAATTATCGAGCGTCGAACTGTGTTTGAGTCATTAACTGAAAAATTCAACTCTGTTTTCCGGTCGCTGTCCGGCCGAGGCAGAATCACCGAAGCTAACATCTCAGATGCTATGCGTGATGTCCGCAAGGCGCTTCTGGAAGCGGACGTCCATTACAACGTAGTAAAACAATTCTGCAAGGACGTTACGGAAGCAGCCATCGGGGCTGAGGTGATAAAGAGTCTTCATCCCGGTCAGGTTCTGATAAAAATCGTCAACGATAAACTGACTGAGCTGATGGGACCGGTGGATAGTAAAATCTACTTTGTCTCGCCGGGGCCTACGATAATTATGTTAGCGGGGCTTCAGGGCTGTGGTAAGACTACCACCGCCGCAAAGTTAGCCAAATACCTGCTTGCCAGAGACAAGAGGCCGCTTCTGGTGGCCGACGACCTTCGCAGGCCAGCTGCTATAGAGCAGTTAATCATTTTGGGCCAGCAGATACAAACGGAAGTTTACAGCGAAGAGAGCAGCAATTCCGTCAAGGTTGCCAAACACGCAGTAAAGAACGCCCAGAAAAACGGTTTCGATGTAGTAATTCTGGACACAGCGGGACGACTGCATATAGATGAAGAGATGATGGCAGAGGTTGCCGAGGTGGCAAAGGCGGTCAATCCACATCAGATTTACTTGGTCTGCGATGCGATGACTGGACAGGACGCCGTCAATTCTGCTAAGGAGTTTAATGAGCGTCTGGAGCTTGACGGCGTTATTCTTACGAAATTAGATGGAGACGCTCGCGGAGGTGCTGCGCTGAGCGTAAAAGCTGTCACCGGCAAGCCCATCAAGTTTGTTGGGATAGGTGAAAAGACGGACAAACTCGAAGAATTTCACCCCGACCGAATGGCCAGCAGGATTCTTGGTATGGGAGATGTTGTAACGCTGGTGGAAAAGGCCCAGGAGCAGTTTGAGGCTGAAGAAGCAGAGAAGCTGCAAAGGAAAATGGCCAAAGGAAGCTTCGGTTTTGATGATTTTCTCAAACAAATGCAGGCCGTTAAAAAAATGGGCGGTATGAAAGATATGCTCAAGATGATGCCGGGGATGGGTGGTCAGCTTGGGGATTTAGACTTCGATGATGGAGAGTTGCGGAGGATAGAAGGAATTGTGCATTCGATGACGGCTGCTGAGAGACGCGAGCCGGATATAATAGACTCATCACGGCGAAGACGAATAGCGACAGGGGCGGGAGTGGAGGCTAATAACGTTTCCGGCTTAGTGAAGACATTTAAGCGCAGCAGGGATATGATGAAGTCACTTAGCGGCGGAAGCTTAGGAGGACTTAAAAGGCTGCTATCTGGTGGACTTAATATGGATTCGCTAAGCGCAGCTATGGCCTCGGGCAAAAAAATAAAACAACGTTCAAGACGAAAAAGAATAATAATGCGGAAAGGAAAAAGAAGACGGCGGTAAAACAGAAGATAACAATTGAGCAATACGTGGAGAAACTGGCTAAATTTGCCGGTAGTGAATACGGCAAAATGATAAGAGGCCAATTCAAGGATATTAAAGGCGGTAGCGAGCTGGCAATGCTGGCGGCGCCGAGCATTGAGGAATTAGAGCAGCTTAAAAGAGCAGTGGCGATAATGACGCCGAGTGAAAAAGAAAAAGCCGAAAGTCTGACCGATGAGCAAGTTCAGAGAATCGCGGCGGATGCCCTAATTGACCCGGCGAACCTTGCGATTTTCATAAACGGCTACGTCTTACATTGTAAACGTGTTTCGTGATTTGCCTTTGGCGAATTGCGGGAATTGATTATAAACGATTAGTTAAGGAGACAATTATGGCGGTAAAGTTGAGAATGATGAGGATAGGCAGGCGGCATCGGCCGTTCTTTAGAATCAATGCAGTCGAATCACGTGTGCCGAGGGATGGAAGAATCATCGAAAAACTGGGACACTACGACCCAATCGCAAAGGACAAATCTAAGCAGGTTGTGCTGAACACAGAACGAATAAAGTACTGGCTCGATAATGGGGCGATACCGTCTGATACGGTTTCGCAAATTCTACTTCGGCAGGGCATCAAAACCAAATATGCGCAAGAGAAATCAGCGCGTCGGGCACGGGCCAAGGCCATAGCACGGGCCAAAGGCAGGCTGTTCACAAAGGCAGAACGAATTGCCGTCGAGAAAGCGGCGGCGAAAGCCGAAGAGCAGGCCAAGGCGCAAGCAGAGGCGCAGGCAAAAACCGAGAAAGAGGCTGAAGCCAAGGCTAAAGCAAAGACAGAAGAAAAAGCTGAAACAACTGAGAAAAAAGCCGAGGTAAGGACTGAGGCGCCTGCAATAGAGGAAAAGATTGAAGCAAAAGCTGAGGCTAAATCGGAGGCAAAAGCCGAGAAATCTGAGGCCAAAGCTGAGATAATCGAGGCAAAGACGGAAGAGAAGGCACCTGAGCCAGTAGAAAAAAAGGCTGAAGCGGAACCGAAAGAAAAAGCTGAGAAAAAGAAGAAGGCCGAAGCCAAGCTGGAAGCTGAGGCCTCAGGTGATATAGAAGCTAAAGGTAAGGATGAAACCAAGGCTGAGGTAAAAGCTAAACCAAAGGTCGAGACAAAAACTCAGGCCGGGCAGAAAGCGGAGAAAGAAGATAAGCCCAAGAAAGAGAAGCCGACTCGAGTGAAGAAGACAGAGAAAAAGGATGAGGATTGATGTTCTTACACTTTTTCCGGAGATGTTCGAATCGCCTCTGCGTTACTCGATATTGAAAAGGGCGCAGCAGTCGGACATTGTTGATATCGTTTTTACTAATATAAGAGATTTCGCCCCCGACAGATACAGAAAGGTTGATGACAAGCCATACGGTGGAGGGCCGGGTATGGTTATGATGCCAGGCCCGGTTTTCGATTGTTTCGAATATGTTGAGAAGCTGTCGGCAGAAAAAGGACGTGTAATTTTACTTACACCGCAGGGGCAGAGGTTTAATCAGGCAAAAGCAATTGAGTTAAGTGGAGAAAAACGGTTAATTTTAATTTCAGGCAGATATGAAGGTTTCGATGAACGAATCCGTGTAGGTCTGGGTGCCGAGCAGATATCTGCGGGCGACTATGTCCTTTCCGGAGGAGAACCGGCGGCTATAGTTGTCATCGATGCGGTGGTTAGATTACTGCCGGGTGCACTGGGCGATGAAGATTCAGTCAAGGATGATTCCTTCAGTGAGTCCAGCGGCGGTGGCTTAGAGTATCCGCAATATACCAGGCCTGAAGTTTTTCGTGGGATGAAGGTGCCGGAAATCCTTTTGAGCGGCAACCATGCTGAAGTCGAGAAGTGGCGGCGCCAGCAGGCGCTTGAAAAAACAAAAAAACAACGACCGGATCTTTTGGGTTGACGATTAGCCGTTTTTTGTTTATATTGTAGAAATAATCGTAAAATTATACAGGAGCCGAAGCAGTGAAAACTCAAATACTGGACGCCGTTGAGAGTAAAAGCCTCAAGAAGGATATACCGCATTTTGAAATAGGCGATATTGTGGATGTGCGGTGTAAAATCAAGGAAGGCGATAAAGAGCGTATACAGATATTCAGCGGCACAGTAATCGCCCGCAAAGGCCGCGGAATCAATGAAACTTTCACTGTGCGGCGAATCGTGGATGACGAGGGGGTAGAGCGAATTTTTCCGATTCACTCGCCGAATGTGGTTGGTATTCGGCCCGTTCGGAGCGGCAAAACAAGGCGTGCAAAACTTTATTATCTCCGCAAGCGAACCGGCAAAATGGTCAAACTGGCACACAGGCATGGTGAGCACACCGTCTCTGAATAAATGGGCTGGCTGCTGAACAGGGACAAGCTGTTGGCTGATAGAAAGAAGCTCGGCCGATGGGGTGAGAAGCACTGCGAGAGCTTTCTGAAAAAGAAAGGTTTCAAAAAACTGGCTCACAACTTTTCCTGCAGAAGCGGTGAAATTGATTTGATTATGGTCGATACCGAGGGGGCGATTGTCTTTGTCGAGGTAAAGACCAGAGCGGATGAGGAATTCGAGCCGACCGAGTCGGTAATTACGGCTGTCAAGAAAAACAAATTGAGCAGGACTGCACAATATTTTCTCGCAACTCATAATATAGAAAACAGGCCTTTTCGCTTCGATGTTGTTACGGTAGTGCTCGGCGAAGCCGGCCCCGCACAAATAAGACATTACGAAAACGCTTTTGTGCCTTAAAAAAGAATGGAACTGATTGATACACATTGTCATCTGACGTTTGATGACTTGGCCGGGGACATCGATGGAGTAATCGCACGCAGTCGAGAGGCCGGCGTTGTCGGCTGGATAACCGTTGGAACCGACCCGGAACACAATCGAAAAGCAGTAAAGCTTGCCGAGAGGTTTGAAAATATGTATGCAGCGGTTGCGATTCACCCGCACGATGCCAGAACTGTAACGGCAGAGACGCTCGAAGAGCTGCGAGGGCTTGCACAACATAAAAAGATAGTTGCTGTCGGAGAAACAGGACTGGATTATCATTACAATTTTTCGCTGAAGGAGGACCAAAAACGGGTCTTTACTGAACATCTGAAGATTGCTGCAGAATTTGATTTGCCGGTTATCATACATTGTCGCGAGGCCTTCGATGAGACGATGGAGATTTTGAAGCAGTCCGGAGATGTTCGAAAGGTGGTCTTTCATTGCTTTAGCGGCTTGGCTGAGCAGGCTAAAATTGTTCTCGAAAGAGGCTTTTACATTTCTTTCACCGGCGTGGTTACCTTCAAAAACGCCGAGAAAACAAGAAGAGCTGCTGAGGTTGTTCCTTTGGACAGGTTGATGGTCGAGACGGATTGTCCGTATATGTCGCCTGAGCCGATGCGGAAACAGAGGATAAATGAGCCGGCGCTTATGGTCCACACAGCGGAGAGGCTGGCTGAGTTGAAGGGGATGGATTTGGGTGATTTCGCAGAAGCCGTAACTGCCACGAGCAGGGGATTTTTCGACCTGCCGTGAGGGGTAAAATTGGGTTCGCCCGCCTTCGCTATTGCTATGGCGGGTAAATTTGGGTTCGTTTTGGGTTCGTTTTCGATAGTCCATAGTTCATAGTTTTTTGTTCTTAGTTATTGTGTAAGCTACGCTTAC
>CAZCIR010000046.1:0-18213 GCA_964499145.1 uncultured Pirellulales bacterium
TACATACGGTGCAGGTAATCCGGGTATTATGATAGACGCCTGTGCCTTTGCAAAAGGCACATCTAATCACCGGCTCTACGACCTTAACTTTACCTGTGCCGCCGCAGACCTGACAGGCAGCAAACTCACTCAGTAAGTCAAAGGGGTCTTTTCCCGCACCTTTGCAAAAAGCGCACGTTATCTGGGCCGTAGCAGATGTTGTCTGGCTCATAATCTAATACCATCCTTGATTTATCGTTTCCTAAGCAGCTTAACTTTTCAGTGGCTTTTTTCTAAGAGCGCCTTTTCTTTAATTCTTCAAGATACTTTGCCACGATATCTTTGCCGCCTAATCCAAAGGCAATTGCCAAAGCAAGGCAAACACCGCCAAGGATAATATTGAAGGTGGCAGTTACCAAAAGAGACGCAATGCCAAGCTGTTCCAGCGAAATAGTTACTGCGAAAATAATAATTGCCCACCGGCTTACACCAGCAAACATCTCCGGTTTGGGCAAATTGGCATTGCCTGCAGCCGTGCGGACTATTCCTGACACAAAACTGGCCAGAAACATAGCAACCACCAAGACAAGCAAGACTGCTATGACCTTCGGGACGTAAGCAAATAAGCTTGCAAGAACATCGGAAGCTTTAGGCAGCCCCAGAGCATCAACAGCCATCACGAGCACCATAATCACAATCAGCCAATAAACCAGACTGCTTATCACCTCTCCGGCGGAAATTTCCAAATTGCCCTTCTTTAGAATTTCTGATATACCCGCCTTATCCGCCAGCGCATCGAAGCGGATTAACTTAAGCAACCAGTCAACTATCCGTTTGATTGCCTTGGCCACAAGCCAGCCTACTATCAAAATTACTAATGCACCAAGCAGGATAGGAAGATAGGTCATTATTCTGGTCAACATTTGGCTGACCGGCTCAACAATAAGATTTTTCCATTCTAATACAGCTAACATTTTCTGTACCTCCATGTTAAATTGTTAACATTAAACGCTTGTCTTTTTACTTCTCACAACAATAGTCCTACATCCCGCGTCAATTCTCACTGTTTTTTAGACGCCTGCTTCAGCTTTTTGCCTGCTGCCTTTGCTCTTCGGTGAGGTTTTCTTTTTGCCATGGGCCTTACGTGTTGCCTGCCTGACTGTGGTTGTCTTTTTTCCAGTATCAATCTCCGGCATCGGGAAACCAGCTTTTCTTGACCTGGCCAGAACCGCAGACATGCTTTTCCAGGCCTTCCTGGCCCCAGCCATATCAGCGCTAAACTCGCCCATAAGTTTGTCGGCATCACCCAGGATTCTTTCAACCTCTGCCTGGATATCCTTTATTTCCCTGGTGAGCTTAGCCTTCATTTCCTTGGACATGTGCTTGTGGTCTTTTTGAAAACTATCCAGCATTGAGCCAACACTACTAACAAGACCATTGACAAAATCTGCTAAATTCTTGGCCTGTTCTTTGCTCATCTGCATATTTTCCTTATGGAACTGCTGGACCATGTTCCGGGCACTTTTTAGCATGCCTTGCACATCCTTTGATAAACCATTTACAAAACCAGCCAAATCCTTGGCCTGTTCCGCTGCCATCTTTTTTCTATCCATAGAAAACCCATTCAGGGTTTTATGAGTGTCTGCTACCAGCTCACCCACAGCTTTTACCCGAACATCATTAGAAATAATGATGTTCTCCGTCAGTTTCTTCATGTCTTCTGCTATTGCCATTACCATTTTGAATCTCCTTTATAAACCTTCTGAAAATTATTTGAATTTACATTATTGGAATTTGTTACTTCCCTAATTCCCAACAACGGTATGTTCTCAGGTTCTCTGCTTTCTCCAAGAGGAGTTATTAGACCTTCAATTTGGGTTATTTCGCCCTTATTATTGAAAACAGGCTCACCCTTATCGTTGACAAAACGCAGCGAACCATCCTTATGGACAATTCGGTACTCTATATTGAAGGGTGCACCTTCATTTTTACATCTGGCAAAAGCTGCAAAAACCTGCTCGCAGTCATCGGGGTGAATCATTTTTTCCCAATGTTCTCTATCTGCCAGGATTTCATTGGCGTCATAGCCGGTTAATTTCCTGATTTTCACGGCAAAGCAAATAATCTCCGGCTTCTCCGAGGGCAGGGAGACATAAGGAATTTCACCAATGGTATCAATAAATCGGAGTAGCTCCTTATTCAACCGTTCCAGAATATATTGTATTTTCGCCTCTTGCATCTTTGTTACGCTTTTAACTGCATCAAACGTTTTGACCTTTTTTCATCACTCTTGACCGATTTTATACCCGAGTAGTTAAATAGAGTTTCCAATTCATTGTCACCGCTGTCCTGGGGCCGGGCCAGAGAATCTTCCTTGGTGTTTTGGGGTGATTTTCCCAAAGGGTTATAAGACTTTCTGCTATTCGTCATTGTTAGATAAATCCTTTGTACCGGAATAAGTTTGGTAAAACTGCTGGCAATATCCCGGGTAAAGTTAATCAGACGAATGGTCAAAGTGCCGCTGGTTTCATCTAAAGCTGCATCAAACTCCTTTAGTCTCCGCCTAACACTGGCCTCAAGTTCCCTTATTTCCTCATCAATCTTTTCTTCAAAGGTCTGGCCTTGCTGGAGCCGATTGAGCAGTGAACATACCTTCTTGGTTAAAGTCTTAACAAAAATTGCAAACTCAGTTATAGATTTCACTTGTCTGTCAGTCATTTGTTCCTGCCTTTTGTTTTTGCGGTCATTGAAAAAATAAAACCTCGTCAGCATATTATTCAAATCCCTTACAAGATTTTCCAATCTTCGCGACTGCTCATCAGCTTTTCTTTCTTTTTCCGATTGCTCCAATGCCTTCTGGGTATTAGTTATCAGGACATCTAAGATTTTTGTTTCAGTATCGTAAAAATTTATAATGTTATTTATGATACCTCGCATAATTACCAGCCATCTGCATTTTATGTTTTCCGCAGCCCAACAAGACGATCTTGTTCTGCTTCTGTGCGTTTGGCCTTGAATCCACTGAGCATATCTTTAACTTCCCGACGTCTTCTCTCCTGGTAGGCTATACGTTCGGCTCGCTGTCTTTTGAACTCACCAAGCGTCACCTTAAAATCCCTTATTCTCAGTTTCTCTCCCTTGGCTAAAAGGTCTTTAAGCATTTCCGATGTTTGTTGTTGCTCTTGTTGGAACTCTTTCAGTTTTGAAGTAACCTCGATTTTGCTCTCATCTTGCCTGATGAGGATTTCATTAATTAGTGTTTGCAGTTCCCTGACCTTTTCGGTCTGGCTGTCAGTAAGAGCATCTTTAAAGTTTCTCAAACTTTCCCTTAGTTGCTGTACCAATTTTGTTTGTTCATTAAGATATTTATGAGATAATTGCCTGACTTCCTGTTCACTTTGGTCTAAGTATGAAGAAATAACGCTCATCATCCCGTCAAAATCTTTCTTCCGCAGAGAACCATTTTTCGCAAGGCTTTCTCTGAGTTGATTATTGATTTTTTCTCGTTCGGCCCTTGTACTAAGAAGAGATTCCTGAAAATCCTGGAAAATTTGGCCTGTGACCTCGAAGAATGCTTCAACACTTTGTATCCTCGCTTCGTAAGAAGATATTATGTTCTCAAGCACATTTTCTTTTTCAGCGGCTAAAAGCATGGTTTTAATTCCCCTTTTTTTTGAGATTGCCCATCTTAAGAAGAGGTTTTACTTGGCGAGACATGCTTTTTGCTCCCCCCGTACCGGTGCATAAGGATGACCCGGCAAGAACCCTCTGTTAGGTTGGGAGTTTCTTTCCCTACGGTTCCTTAGGCCGCTGTTGCGGTCAGACCTATCGCCTCGGCGTATTTCAGATAGGTTTCAACCGATGCAGCTACGACTCTGGCTTCGATGGCAAGTATTTCAATACCCACTAAAGAGATTCTCACCCAGGCATCAATTACGACGCCCTTGTCCAAGATTCGGTCAATAACCTCGACCAGACTGCTGGAACCAATTGTTTTTTCGACTGCCATGATAATGCTCCTTTCGTTCTGCTTTCACAGAAACTAAATAAAATAGAAACTAAAAAAACGCACACTACACACGTACGTTTATGTTTATCATTATTATTTCTGTCATAATTGACTCATCTTTTTGCCTGGTCAACACCGATATATTTCATAATTTCCTTTTTGCCTTCAACACTGGGCCCGCCTCGGCGAGACAAATCAAAAAGGCACAACTGAAATTGTTCTCTTTCAACATAAAGAGAACGGTCTCAATTGTGCCTTCGACTTAACAGGCCCTAGTCCTGCACGACAAGGCAGCTTACAATTATTTCTGCAAGCTATCTACAATCAAACTTCGGCTATATATATGCAAAACTTTATTTTTTTATACTTTCGCAACAATAAACTCCTGTAACTTTTTGCGTATTTGTCCTAACTCTTTAGATTTGAAAGCACTCTTGCTTTTCTTCAAAACATCAATAGTCCCTACAACTTGCTCCATCAATACGTCCAGCCTCGGACAATTAAACAAATGGCAGATCTCTTTCTCTTGCTTTTGCACAGCCAAAACCGCTATCAAGTGCTTAAGGTCACTTACTACACCTATGATATTTTGAAATGTATATTCGAGAAAAGCGTCAAGAGATACGGAAATTCCCTTTCGACCTTTGTCTTTTAGTCGTTCTTCAACGCCGGTCAACCCCTCATAACAGCACTGTAATCGCTGTTTTGTACTCTGGACGGAACGGTAGAGTTGGTGGTGATTAACTGCCACCCGAACATGTCTCAGCAGTTGGTCAAAATCGGTCGGCTTAACAAGGTAGGCCTCAACCAGCAGTTCAATAGATTCAATTGCCAAGTGCAGCGATGGATAGCCGGTTACCAGTATAACCGGTACACCTTCGTAAATTTTCGCCATTTTCTTAATCAGATCCAGTTCTGTGTTACCAGGCATTTTTATATCAGCAATTAACACATCGTACCCATTCTTGCTGAGCTTCTGCATTGCTTCGGAAGCATCCGGAACACAGTCACAGTGGTATCCTTCCCGGCGTAATAGCTCTGCCGTTGATTGGAGGAAAGTTTCTTCATCATCGGCTATCAAAATTCGACTTGATTCAACCATTTTATACTCCCTTTCTGTCTCTATTAAGTGGGATAACAATACTGAAAATTGTACCATGCCCCTCTTTACTTTCAAAGTCAATAGAACCCCCCATCTCTTCAACAATACTCTTGGAAACGAAAAGACCAAGGCCCAATCCGGTTTTCCCTTTATTATTCTTGGTTGTAAAGAACGGCTCAAAAATATTGGATTTTACATTCTCTGGGATATCTTTGCCATGGTCAGATACTGTCAGTATTAAAGCATCCCCAGTTACGCTTGCGGCTATCTTTACCTCCTCGCCCGGCGGTGAGGCTTCGATAGCGTTTTTAACAATATTGAACAAAACTTGGCGAAATGAGACTTCTGACAGAGTTACAACTTTATCGCTCCTATCAGTACTAATAATCACATTATGCTCGCGGCAATCCGCCTTCAGCCAAACCACAATTTCGCTGATAGTATCATCTACTGAAAACTCGGCTGGATCCTGGTTTGGCCGATATAGGTCAAACATCTGCCGGGCTATGACAGAGATTCGTTTGATCTCTTTATCGATGAGACCAACATATCGATAGTATATATGATCCCCAGGGATGGCATTCTTGATTAGCAAAAACGAGTTTTTGATACCTGCCAAGGGGTTGTTGATTTCGTGAGCAATTTGTGCAGCTAGTTGGCCTTTGACAGCCAGTTTTTCGCTTTCTCGCAGTTTATCCTTTGTTTGTTTACACTCGGTGCTTTCGATTAGCTCCCACCTGCCTTCCCGCCTGATAACTGTTGCCTCATGGGTGTCGACTATGTCTATAATCTCAGATGTACCGCATTTACCTAAGCAGTACATACAAACTGCTATCATCCGATATTTGCCGATAGTACTGTTTACCTCCCTTTCATAACCAGCAAAACTTTTCCAGTCTTTTGCCCTAAGCCAAGCAGTGTTACCTGCTATTCTTATGCCATCAAAACTAGTCTTCAATGCCTGATTAAGCTTGTTGTTCAACCTATCAAGAGTTCGCTGGTGATTAAACTTACCATTTTGGAGATACCATTGGCTATGTGGAATGATTTCTATCTGGCCCGTTTTTAAGTATCTATCAAAATCAGGCATAGCCTTTCTCAATGCATCTTTAGCCTTTTTTACACTAAGAGGTTCCGAAGTTATCCACATGCAGAGTTCGTTGTTTTCCAAGCCAGCTTTAAAATAGGGAACCAAAATATCAATTAAATCTTCTCCGGTTTCATAAAATAGGCAGAAGTGTGAACCCTGAGGAACATCACCTAAGATATCGATTCCAATTTCCCTACCAGCTTGTTTTATCTTTCTGATTGGCATCCTTGCAAAGTTCTCTGGTAATCCAGACCGCATTTCAATCTTATTCTTCAGTTGATACAGAACTTTTCTTGAAAATCGTTCGGTAAATTATTACTTTCCTTTTTGAAATCTATACTTTACCAACAAAACAAAAAAATATAGTTTATCCTTACTGTTTCAGCTTATCTTTCACATATCCAGCTATTTCCTTTCTCTCTCTACCACCAATCTTAACAAATTCTACTCCCAATCTATATTTGTTTGACCCTTGGTATCTGGTAGCAGTATCATTTGATATTACCCATTTTACCTTAGCCTGAGCTGGAATAGAGAGAATTCTACCTTCCGACTTTCTTAAAGGCTGATATATTTCTAAACTCAAAACAGTCCGTGCTGGAATGGGCTGCTCAGTCTCAAAACACAATCCACCTGCGCTTATATTTCTGGTAAATGCTTTTACTATACGCACATTTTCCTTTTCCATGAGTTGGCAAAGAATAAAAATGTGATCATTTAACCGACAAAACCTTCTTCTTTTTCCGGTCCGGACAGTACCCATTGTTATCCCCTTATTTCTGTAAGCTAATCTTCTTCTTGTAATAATGGAGCACGTACCACCCATAACATAATAGCTTTTTTGCCTCCTACATTTGACATCATTTTACATGGAACATTGCACTTACAATAAAGACTGTCTCCTTCTTCCAGGACAAACTTCCTTTTGTCTTCCGTAGCACATACAAGCTCTATCTTGCCCCGCTGAACGATCATAAATCTTTCTTTTTTGTAGGTCTCAAGTTGGGCCTTTTCAAGTTTGCCGCCTACATTCAAAGTAAAAAGTAAAGGCACTATGGAAATGTCCAAAATATCAGAAACCAAAAGCTCGCAGGATGTCTTTAAGGTCTTTGCAACAAACTTTTTTTTCCTTTTCTTCCTGATAATGGAGAACTTCTTGGGAAATTCTTCTTTAAAGAAGTGATTAAGCCCCATGTTTAGTGCTCGTGTTATTTTTTCCAGTGAACTAATGGAAGGTGTAGCCTTCTCCCGTTCCACTTGAGAAAGAAAACTTCTGGTCAGGCCTGTAAGGTTAGCAAGATCTCTTAAGGATACCCCTTTGCTGAGTCGGATATCCCTTATCCTTCTTCCTAATCTTTTCACTTGATTGTTTTCCATTAGTAAGTTCGTCTGCCTTTTAAAATCAAGACCTCGAGCACTTTATGATCAAAAACAGGATACCTAAGGTCGGTCCCCAAAATTCTTTTACAAGCTTCGTATCTCGTGTGTGTCGCAAATTTTGACTGCTGAACAAAGCTTGTTGCTAAACCAAAAATATTCCTATTCCCCGCCATACTTATCCCCAACTTATATAAATCGGATTATATGGCCTCAAAACAATAAGTCAAATAAATTTTCTATCCAATTTGCAGGTTTATAGGGTTGGCTGGGGAGACCGGCTGAACCATGCTGTTTCGCCGAGGTTTTAAGTCGTTGAAACCGATATTCTTTTCTGGCTGAAGCTGTTTTTGTTATAGAAAAACCAATACTGGTCAATTCAAGGCTTCTTTAATAAATTAGGTTAACAATAGCGCCTCGCTGATAAATTCGTTGGTAGGCAGGAGACCAATAAAGCTATCTACATCGACTTGACAATCCGTCGTGTCAGCTTTGAGGTCTTTTTAAAATCTAGGGTCACAAAGGTTTCTTTGGACAAAAATGTGGATTATGAATGACAAGCAATATCGTTGAGAACTTGTTATCAAATGGCCACCGTCCGTAGCACCGGAATTAGGCTTTTTCATGAGGGATAAGAGCGAAGGTTCAGAATTGGTGTGGAAATCGAACCTTTCTCTTGTCCTGGTTGGCAAGACAACTTATCACTATGTCGATAGCAAGAATCGTTTTGCCATTGCTGCAAGGCTCTGATATACAGCGAAGCAGTTTCGTTCTTTGAGTTTAATCCGTAATGCAGCCTGACTCCTGCTTTTAAGGAATATCCCCAAATTATGGAGAACTCTATTGATATGAAATATGAATAGTAAAATAGCATCACGGATTAAACACTATTCGAAACGAAATACAAACCTTTTCCGTTATCAAAATGTCTGCTATCATTAAGGTAGGATACTTTATAACTTTACCACACTGACCTATTGCATCGTACTTTGCTGTTTTACATTCCGATTACCATGCGTAAAAACTGCACGTTCAATTTGATGAGCAGAGTGTGAAAACGGAGCATGGAGAAGCTATTGAGGCGCCGACGAATGAAAGGCTTAGCAAACGGACAGGTTCATCTTAAACCACCGCGACTATCTTGACTCTACCTATATTTACAAGTATTTGTACAACTGCATAGTCCTATAACCTAAAAGTGCTTTAAAGGTTTTATGAACCAGATGACGATACATTTTAATATCCGTATGATACATATTTAATATCCTAACTCAAACTGACCGGTTTTAAACCACCATCGGTGTAAGTGCCGCTGATAAAAGAAGTTAGCTACCATTGTCGTTCCTGCGGAATTTGTACCTGGGGAAGCTGGTTGTAGGAATCCAGAGAAACGATAATGAAGTGGATTACCGCTGGAGTTTGTCCCGCACCTCGATACGGGACGGGAATGATATGAGAAAATCGGTCAATTTGATATGCTAAAATTAAATCAAAGGCTATGGAGAGCCTATATGAGCACAAATGCCAAGCTGGTCGACGAAGAACAATTCACAGACCATTCCCCCATCGATATACACGGGCGGCCAACCACCTATTTGGGATATAGAATACTTAAACTCATGTTTTCCCAGCTGCACGAATCATATACATCAAAAGAACTTGCCAGAATACTTGTGGCAAAACACTCAGACACCGACTTGATATGCCGCCAATTGAAACGAATCGATTTCTTTAGCGAAGAACCCTCACAGCCCGGCAAATATAAGTATAATCTAGAATGCAAAAATGTGGAAGCCCAAGCAGCTCTTGAATCCTACCTTGCTGAAGTATACCTGAAAGCAATACCAGTACACCTTATCTTGGACTACTCGCCTTCTTACCGATTACCCGCCGACCCACGGGCTGACCGGTTTTAGTATTAAAGACACCTTCCTCGCTGACGTAATAGTCTACAATTGATATGGGTACAATGTCCACCGTAGGCGGAAGATATGGAATCCCCAATACCGGATGTTGCTTCCCATTTTCAAGCGAAAAAAGCTTGTCACGTCCAACTATATCAGCTGGAGACAGCCCATTCCTAAGAATCTTTTCGTTACCTGCAAAGATAAGAACCTCAGCCATTTCTAATCGATTTACCATCGACGCTACTATACTACTACCTGTCTTACAAACAAACTCCTTTGTAACTATCTTGTTGTTTTCGTCCCGCTCTCTCACTACACCTCGAGTACCCAGCAAAAACTTGCAAGCCCGTTTTTCCCGCTCCAGCCCGCCCAAAGTCTGAGCCAAGGAATGAAAATATACAAATCTTACGTTGTTAAAACCGAGGGCATAAACTCTGCTCTTAATTTTCTTATCCTCGTTTTCCTTCAAATGTGTGCCTGTCTCTCTGTAACATTCAACAATATACAATTGGTGACTTTCTTTCTGATTCTGTGGCATCTCTTCGAGCAATTGTAGAGTATTTGCACAGTGCCCATATAATATTATAGATTCCCCAGGATTAACCACGCCTATCGCGTGCTCGGCCATCTTATTACTATTGTCCCTGTTCTTCTTTTTGACATCTTTTAAATACTTTATAAGCTTCTCGGCTAATATGTTCTTATCGCGTACTTTTTTCCTAACGTCTTCGCATAAGTTCCGTATCATAAAATCGAATGAGTATGAATCCTGCACCGTGTTGATAATGCCCAATATCCTTCTTCGCCAGGGACGCCTCCGATTCTGCAAACCTCTCGCTGCTGCCCCAACCGATTATAGAACCGTCCTGTTTTAAGGCCAGACTGTGCTCCCCACCTGCAGCGATGGCGACAAAGTCGTTTCCATCAGGTGGGTTGGCTTCACCCCACCAATTGTCGCCCCATCCGATGATAGAACCATCCTGCTTTAAGGCCAGATCGTGCCAACCGCCGGCGGAAATGGCGACAAAGTCATCTCCGTGCATATTACCGACTCCCCAGCCGATAATCTTGCCTGATTGAGTTGCCTGTAGCTGTGTTGACGATAGTAAAGCTGATAAAATAATTATGGAGATTAAGACCTTTTTCAATGGATATGGCCATCCCTGATGGGACCGTATAATTCTAATTGAACCGTAAACCCTACTTGAGACTAATTTCCTCATCTTCTGCCTCCCTTCAAATTTATCCTGAACTTGCCTGCCCTGCGTAGTTGCTTAGGAACGAAGCGGGGCGGAATCCGTGGTTAATTTCTCTTCGCGCCTTTTGTGCCTTTTCGTGGCTTTTTAAAAAGTTTTTATTTTCACGGCGCAGACTTTGTGCACCGTCCGCGCTTGACAAACTCTTAAAGACCCGCAATGATACCTCGTGCATTTCCAACACCGCATCCTGCTTTCAGAAGAGATTGGAAAACAAAATCGCTGTTGCATTGTGCATTATATGTTCTTGTTCCCCGTTGTCAAGAATATTCTTGGAATGTTTGTGATAAATCTTGAATTTTTACTTGCGCTCACTATAAATAATTCACCAACATGGAGAGCCCGATGACTCACAGAGGAAATCTCAGTCAAATGCGCATGTTGCTGAAAAATCTTGAATATTTTCAAACTTTTTTTACCAATTACACCTTGCCTATTCTATCTATCTTGCCTGCTTTAACAACTTGAGCAACATGCGCGCTTTGAACCCCGAAATCTCTATCCAAAAACCCATAAAAAACACAACTTTTTCCAAATCAGACCAATTTCAATTTCTTCTTTTACCTTCTGAATTCTTTTTTCCTGTTTTTCATTCAGAAAACTCAAACTGTGATTTGGACAGTACAGCGGTTCACAGCTAATTCGACTTAAAAAATAGGTAATCGCGAGGACAATTTTTTGTTGACAAAAGGGGGCTACACCGCGTATCATACCATTATTCTCCAAAGGTTCAGAATTTGTGAGAATTCTGAACCTTTTTATTTGCGCTACAAGAAAATTCAATCCAAAATTTATTTTCAAAACCAATTGATATTTCTAATGTTACAACCACTCCAGTATCTCCGCATTTCACCATGTGACTAGCCACATAAGCTTTATAAATCTTGCAGTTCAATATTAACTTGGAGGACGTAACCATTGTATAGCAAAGTAGTTACGACAACTCCACCGTACTCCAAAGGTTCGCATGTCTCACACAATCGTAACCTTTTCGAAAGAAGCACAAAAACACTTAAAAAAGTATGTTCAAATCAAACTGGATCCTGGACCCTGGGAAGTTCCTATCCCGGGAGGAAGTGAGCAGGTTACTGGAAACAGCAAGGAAAAGAGCAAAGGTGGCTGCTGCCCGGGGCAACAAGGTCGCTGTCAGGGATTATTTTCTGGTAGACCTGGCTCTGTCCACAGGCTTGCGGGTCGCCGAGATTGCGGACTTGAAATACGGGGATATATTCCTGAGGGACCACTTCTGTGCGCTTATCGTCAGGAAAGGCAAGGGCGGAAAGAAAAGACTTGTGCGTTTCAATGGTGCACTCAGGTGTCACTATATCGAGTATATCGCATGGAAACAAAGTGTGGGCGAACCATCCGGTTCCAACGATCCGTTGATTTTGTCCAGCAACACCGGCACTCACATGACCACGCGGGCTCTGGAAAAGGCATTCAAGCGCACAGCAGCAAGAGCAGGCTTGTCTTCGCGTTTCTCCATTCATTGCCTAAGGCACACTTACGCCTCCGAGCTATACAAGGCGAGCAAGTACAATCTTCGTTTAGTGCAGAAGCAACTTGGCCATTCGAGCTGTCGAACCACGGAAGTCTATGCCGATGTGCTGAATCCAGACTTAACCAAATCGCTCGAGAGACTTTATGCTTAATGGAACATGGATAGTAAAGTGATTAAGAAAGCAATTTTTACGATACAATTTTTTAAGGAGCAAATTATGGGAGCATTCAGAAAAGCGGCAATAACCTGTCTGCTAATCGTAGCAGGCACCTTGGCCGGGTGCGGAGATGACTACGGTAATCAGGGATATCCAGGAACCCGGCACACCGAAAGTATTCATGTCTATGATTACGCGGAGTTTATGAGGGCCCAGAACGAAGGCGCATATTTGGACCATCTTAAACGCCAGGAACAGATGAAATCATGGGACAGAACACTCGACAGTTTTACCCGATCAGGCCATAAAACACAAAGCATGATTGGCAAAATGGCAGAATTGAAAAAACGAAGAAGCGGAAGCAGGTAATTCCTGGGAATGCGGCTTAAAACCATTTCAACCTGCGTTTGGTAAAAAACACAGCTAAGCCATTCAAGCTATCATACAACAGAGGTATACGCGGTTGTTCTGGCACCTGATGTAGAGAAAGCTTTGTAGGGACTGCAACAGTCAGCCTAAGAGACCCGAGCCTTTTAAGCACGCTATTACAAATACATAAACAGGATGCGTTAAAAACCTCGTGGCGGTTGCATGGCTCTGACCAGGATTCTGAAGAAGCTCTTGTTTGGGAAGGCCTTTACGACAGAAAAAGGCCGGATAAAGCTTTTCGGTCGGATGGACTGGACCTTGTTTCCATCGCGGGCTCTGGCACTGAACCTGCAGGCAATCGGTGAAAAGCTTGGCGAAGAGTTTGTCTATGAACTGGGTTACCAGGCTGGCAAAGATGCAGCAAAGGAAATGGTCAAGTACATGGGGCTGAAACCTAAAGGTGGATGGGTAACGCAGAAGGTGGTGATTTCCATGCTTGACTTTATTGGATTCGGAAAGCCTGAGTTTATGCGGGCTAAAGTTCAGAATGGACACCATCACATCATCATTCACGTGCGGGACAATCCCGTCATCGAGCATGGTGCGAGGATGTTCGGCTCCAAGTCGATGGTGTGCAAATGGTTTATGGGTGTTTATGCCGCACACGGAGAAATGGAACTGGGCATCAAACATGCGAGGTTTAAGGAAAACAAGTGCATCAGATTAGGAAACCCATATTGTGAATGGGAAACGAAATGGTAAGAAAACCGGAATTTCCAAAAGACTCGCTACTGGCCTGATTTCCAAGGTAGTCAGGCCGGTTGCCCGGCGGCTGAGCCATCTGGTGGATGAGTCGCTGAAACAACCCGGCAGTTGGCGTTGTTTGGAGATTATCTATCGAAACGAGCCCCGCAAAGTACTCGACTACTTCTTCTTGAATGGCCGTTCTGTCAAAGGCGTAAGAAACAGACTGCGAATTCTTCAAGAGGAGATCTGCAAGTGTGTTCACCAATACGCCCGAATTAGCAATCCCGTCAGCTTGGTAAGTTTCGGCTCAGGTCCAGGGCACGAGATTCTTGGTTGCTTGGAGAGGTTAAAAAGCGAGGTGGCTGTAAAGGCAACCTGCATAGACAATGAGCCCAGCGCTCTCGAACACGGGAGCAACTTGGCTGTGCAAAGAGGTTTAAGTGACTGCATCAATTACGTTCAGGGTAATGTCCTGCGTATGAATTTGACAAATTCCAGGCATAACATTGGCGTTCTCTCCGGCCTGCTCGACTACTTTGATTTTGAAACGGCTGTGTCAGTTCTTAAGCAGGTCAGGGAAAGGCTTGTCCCAGGCGGAACTGTTCTGATAGCTAACATGAGACGGCACAGCCTCGAATCAACGATGAGAATTCTGGGGAACTGGCACCTCGTGTACAGGGAACCTGAAGAGGTCGAGGCCATTCTCAGAGAAAGTGGTTATGGGAATATTGAAGTCTGGCTGGAGCCGGAGAAGGTCTTCTGCATAGGCAAGGCGAAAAAGTTGAACTAAGCACGCAGATTATGCAAGCTGTATTAAGAGCACCAGCAAACAACCCTTTGGCATTCAGACGCAACGTATTTATAAGCAGCCAAGCAAATAATAATTGTGGTGTTATGCTGGGCGCAGAATCCATTGCTTTCCTGTTGCCTATTAAGCTATACACTTCTTTTAATAACCAATTGCCAACTAATAAATCTGCGGTGTTCAGATGAACGCGAATTACGAATATTTCATGAATGGAAGCTTCGAAGAATGCATAGGTGATTGGGTGGTCATAGTTAACGAAAAGGTGGTTGCTCATGGACCAAGAGAAAAAATCAAGGATATGCTGCACAAAGCCAGGAAAACCCACCCAAAGGAACCGCTTTTTATCGCCAAAGTTCCTGAGAAAGTAGAACAGATTCTTTGAATGATATCATGAACCTCAGCTTCAGGTACAAGAAGGTAACCAATGACATCTACAGGCCCGTTATTCCGCTGCAATTTAATCTGAGTGACGGTACACCTGTTACAGTCGCAGGGTTACTAGATTCGGGATCAGATGTAATACTGATACCCAGGGACGTCGCGGAGTCCCTTGAATTGAATGTCGGCAGAAAGACCAGTGAAATCGACGGAGTGGGCGGCAAGATCAAAGTGGCAAAATCCAGGATCAAAATAAGATTGGATGATGGTAAGCGCATTTACAGGATTCCACATGCCTTGGAAGTGTGTATTCAATTGTCGGACAATGCATTCGACGACATATTGGTGGGCAGGGTTCCGTTCTTCGGGGAGTTCATAATAGAATTTAACGAAGGAGCAAAGAGGATGAGGCTGACACCTTCGCACAGACATTAAACATCAAAAGCGAATAAAAAGAACGAAAATTTTGAAGTCAAATTATCGAAATCCAGCAGCGATGACCCTACCATCTATCTTTTTCGAAAAACTCAGAAACCCTCAGTAACCTCACATTATGCCGCTTTTGCAGGACGGCACGAATCTTGTCCCTGACTTGTGCAGATGTGGCGAGGACGATAATAACGTCCATGCCGGCAGCCAGGCACTTCTGAATGTTTGCTTCCGCATTGGACTTCCCCGTTTCAATCTCAAAAGCAATCCGTTTGTCGTTATATGCAGCGACGATATCGATCGTCCTGCCTCCTCCAACAGGGACTTCCTTTGCAACTTCGTATCCACTGGTACGGAGATGCTCCGCGATTCGACTCACCCAGAATCTATGTTCTTCACCACCGTGCCGGTTTGATTTTTCTGTTTCTACTCCCAGTATTTTACACCCTCTTTCCGTTAATAATAATCCCTTTATTTTCCCTTTTCCTGGAGAAAGATTAATAGAAGAAACAATGCCTTTAGAAAATAAAGACTTCTGAATTTTATTGCCACATCTATAATTCAAACATAAACGTTGGTATCTTTCTTTAATGCTGGATGCAGGATTCAGCCATATATCCCTCAAAAAATTCATCTCTTCATGCGTTGTCAGCTTAATTGTGCATTTCTTGTTCTTATCTTTTCCTTTTTCCTTTTTATCCAAACGCGAAATCGCTTGATTCCTGTGCTTTGAGTCTGTCTCCGGTGTGGAATTCTTTTCTTTCGTGTAAATCGTTGCGGAATCGCTCTTAAAACTGCTCAAAAGGCAGGAAATTTCTTTTTGTTTTTCTTTGGTGAACTGTCTTAGTCTTTCGTCAGTTACGGCCCCTTTTTCCAGATGTACATGAGGCAACCTTACTAAAAACGGGAAAAACCAGCGACCCTGAAGTTTTACAATTGCCCAGCCGACTTCAAGCCTGCCAAGATATTCGGTCTGTTCCCTGTCCAGCAATAAGCAGTCCTGCATCATTGCAAGGTCTCCGCGATGCTTGAGATTGAAAGTAAAGGTCGTATATGTATTTCCGAGAGCGGGCTTGGATATAAGGCTGGGATGCTGGTCCAGGCAAATTATGGATTCGCCTAGTTCCCGGATCTCCCTAAGCAGGACGTCGGTCACTGTTTCCTCTCCGGTTACCTCCTGCTTTTTGCGAAGCAGGATGTGGTGTGCCTCTTCTACAACGACCGCATGCTTAAATTTTTCACGCTGTTCCTGAGCCATTCTGTAATGGTGAATCCATAAAAGTAGTGCTTCAATGAGAAACGTCTTGTCCGCGTTCGTAAGGGCATCAAGTTCCAGTATTACCTGTCTTTCCAGAATCCTGGAAATGTCCAGAAAAGGCCCGCTGTTAAGGACGTTACCCACCTCTCCGAAGCATAGTGTCTCCACAGCCCGCAAGGACGACTCCATCCAGCCCCTTTCCCTGCCTTTCGCTCCGTATTCGACAAGCCACTTTCGCACATCAGACATAGTTGGGTAAGCTCTCTGCCTATTGGAGTATAGACCGCATTCCTGATAAAGTGAGTCAATCGCCCGGAGCAACAGTATTGAAACGCCTTCGCCAAGAAAGTACGCATGGCACATAACTTCGATTAATTTCTTTAGCCAGACCTTTGCCGGTGTTCCTGGCGGTGGCATAAGAGGATTGAATCTAAACGGGGCAATATCCCGTCCAACAGTGAACACAAACATATTCATGAAATCTTTGAGGGCAAGTAAGTCCCTATAATTCCTTTTCCAGTCAAAAACGAGAAACGGTTTGTTGCTTCTTACAAGTCCCTGCAAGATGATGTAAGCAAGGTTGGTCTTGCCTGAACCAGATCTCCCGAAGATGCCAATATGTTGTATGAATTCCTCCTCTCGAAGGCCAAATGGATAGTAGCTGTCCTTGCCGTAGTAAATTACGCCCATTGAATACTGGCCCTTCGCGAGTGCCTCCGGGGGAGGTTTAAGGAGAACCTGTTCTGACTCATACGTCTCGCCGAGCTGCCTGGCAAGCTGGACCCTGAGGACTTTCTCAATGGTCTTTCTGAGCGGAGGTTCTGCAACCAGATACTCCTGCCATAACAGGTCAAGCTGTTTCCCTTTTATGGGCCTTAGCTTATAGAAGACATCCTCGATTTTCATGCCTTCAGCCTCTTTTTCGCTGCTAGCAACTCTTTGAGCTCGTCCAGGAACTTGCGTTTCTCTTTCACCAGGTTTATTCCGTTCTCCCAGTATTTGAGTCTCTCTGCACGGCTTTCCTTGGCCCTGCTGGTCAGGCTTTTGTGGAAACTGTGCCTCAGGAATTCGACTTCAGGATAGAAACCGGTTGCCCAGGGCTCGTTCAACTTATTGAGATGGCGTTTGACTTCCTCTGCCTCTCTTTCGATTTGTTCGAGGAAAGATATGTTCAAGATTTTCCTGTGTTCGAGCGCTGCATCTATCTCCGCTATTGCTTCGCGGAGGTTTTGAATGCGTTCGTCGAGAATTCCAGTAATATCAGAAGATTCACTTTGCTTATTGCTGGGACTGTAGAAATCTTTATTCTCACTCCTATGGTTTTCATCTTCGGGCATGTTTATCGTCGTATTTAAGAGTTCCAGTCAATACCAGCTTTATCTGAGGGTATTCGCTTGTTTTTTAGAGCTGCTCTCACAGGAAGTACAACAATCTTCCCGGGTTCAGATGTGAAACCAACTACAAGGTAATAACCTTCTCTGTTCCTTCTAGCCTGCTTTTCAAGGAATTTCAGTCTCTTATTTTTTTGCATAGTAATAATGTGAACGGGCCCATCCTCAGTGACCAAAAACCATCTGTATGATTTTCTTCCGTTTCGACTTAAGATGATATTGGAGGCAGGTGTTTCCTGGACCCAGTGTTTGTGAGATTTTAAATATGCTATCCAGCCTGCTTTAAGGCGGGATAATATGCTGCTCTGATTCATAGCAGCAGTTTTAAAAACACTATTAAAATAACTACTTTGTGTTGTTTGCCAAATGTGCGGATAATAACCACCGTTTTGTCATCAGTATTATATATCCTAATCACTACCTCCTGGATACGAGCTAAGAGTTGCTACTCTTTC
>CAZCIR010000047.1:0-16698 GCA_964499145.1 uncultured Pirellulales bacterium
AGGTCTCGCTTTTGAGCTTCGGTCAGGGGATCTTCGCTTTTTTGGTCTTTGATTATATCTATTTCACAGATATCTTTTTCGCCTTCGCTTTCGTTGTATTTGGTGTTCAAAGAAACCAGGCTGACTGCATTTGCATCGTGCCGGAGTCTGCTAAATTCCTCCATATTCATATCCAGTTCTTCAGCCATTTCTTTCTCGGTGGGCTTGCGGCCGAGGTGGGTTTCGAGCGAATGTATGGCCTTGGTCAGTTGATGGGCCCGGGCACGAACTAACCGCGGCACCCAGTCCATACTCCGTAACTCGTCGAGAATAGCTCCTCTTATACGAGGCGAGCAATATGTCTCAAACTTAACACCTCTGTTGGGGTCGAAAGCATCAATAGCGTCCATCAATCCAAAAATGCCAGCGCTGATAAGGTCATCCAGCTCGACCTTATCAGGTAGTTTGCTGTGCAACCGCTCAGCGGTATATTTTACCAGGGGCCTGTAGTTTTCCATAAGTAGGTTGCGGAAGTAGGTATCGCTGGTTTTATAAAACTGCTCCCATATTTTGTCAATACTGAGTCGTTGGTTTGTTTTCATAGGATTCCTCCGTGAGTTTCTATAATCCTGAAAATCTTTACAAAGTCGGTTTTAAGTTCTATAAATACCAGCACTTTTTTGCTTTCTGATACCTCTGCTATGCCCCGCAAAGATTCTTATCGACTTTCCAGCCGATAACTTTAGGAAAACTAGTCAGCAACTTTCTCAAAAAGGTTTTTTTCCTATTTGTTATTCACATTATTCAAAGATTGAAATCATTTCCTGTTTTTGCATAAGCAATTCTGCTGCTACTCTTTGGTTGAGCGAGTTTTCCAAAAGTTTATTTATTTGCAGCTCAATATACTCATTTCGACTCTCTTCAAGTAGCTTTTTGGCGTATTTGTCTGTTGTTGGTTTGACCTCTAATCTGCCATCGGCACCAAATTTGATGTTCTTGGTATCGTAGAACAGAAGGCGCCGGCTTCGAGTGTGCTCATTGATTGCGTTGCTCAACAAGCTGCAAAATTCCTCCACCACCAAGTCCTTTGGAACGAAGCCGGGACTGTGGATATTGTTTATGTTCCGAGCAAGGATTTTTTGGCGGCTCTGTGTGAACTCAATTATCTTAACAAGTAGTTCAGCGATATTATCGGTTATCAATGACGTCAGATTCATAAGCAATCCTTCCTATTGAGGTTACGTTCCGGCAAAATGTCCCAAGGCAACAACTGAACAACTGCGTTCATATTATATTTTCATAATTAACTTTTTCTCTTGTAAGGGTGAGAAAAGTAGGAAATATAACCTGTGAAAAGCGAAGCTGTGTTTCTCATCCTTGACCCTTTTATCTCTTTGCTGTCCCCCATTAAGGTGAAAGTAAAATGGTACTTATAAACGTTTTTACTTTTACCTTTTCCCTTAAACTATAATTTTCAACTCCATTATTTAGTTATTTTTAGAATGCGTGCTTTGTCCTACTATTTCGCTTGCGGGCTCTTCTTCTTTGTTTAAGATCCGTCTTATTTCCCAAAGGGTTTTTGTTTTCTTAAGTTCAATGATTTTTGATAATCTTTCGAATACTGACTCATCGTACAGTCGATGTCCGCCTTCGGTCCATTGTGACTCACGAATAAGCCCCATTATCGTGTAGTTATGAATAGTTTGCCGGGAGAAGGGGCTGTGATGGGCCAATTCGCCAATTCGATAAAGCTTGGTAGGTATTTGCAGCGTGCGTTTTTTAACTTCTTCCTGCATTAAAAAAAACTTTTTATTGGACCCGTTAAAAATCGATGATTAATAATTCAAAAATTTAAAAAAATAAATACAAGGCGGAAGAAACCATCTGATTGTTCCTGACGACTTTCGTTTGAATAACCATCTCAATTCAAATTCAGTTTATTGACTCTTCTAAAACCAGCGACTGTTAGTTTACATTAACTCTAAAAAGATGTTTTACATTTTACAAAATGTAAAACACCTTTTATCGGATGTCAATCTTTTTTCAATTTTTTTCAATTTTTTTCAAAAAAATTTAGTGGGTTTTTTATGGATGGTGGTTTTTGCCTGGCAGACAGAAATATGCTGATATTTTTATGAATTTATAGTTATTATCGGTATGTTTTTCACTAAATATCGTTAATTTAAGTGTTTTAGGGGGATTTGTGCGTATTTTAAACGAAAGTGTAGAGTATTCAGGTGCAAAATACAGATACGGCTTGGATGAGAGTCTTCGGCCAGGCAGGATGACCGGGCGGCATAGTAGAAAAGCACGCTGAGCTACAAGATTTTTGCCAAATGACTCTATTAAAATATCCGATACAGGAGAAGCGAAGCTGATATTACTATCTGAAACAATGTGTGAATGGAGCGAGAAACTGTATCGCTTAATATTATGCAACGAAGCAGTGAGACTTCCGATAATACCGATAATCCCGCTTATGTTGGTATTTCCCTGCTCGAGAAGATAACTCCACTGGCCCGGCAGATAAACTGCCTTGACATCGAACGAATAGCAAATATTTGCATTAATAAGATTCCCAAGTTAATCGGTGTGAGATTTGCTTCGCTGTATATACTCGATGAAACGAACAATATTTTGCACCTCCAGAAATATAATCATCCGTTTCTCATAAATAAAATAGTCTCAATCAATCAAAATCCGCTTTCACCTATGGTTGTAGCTGTTAGAAGCAAAATGCTTATGCAGGTACGAAACATAGATACCCACAAAAGGCCTATCATCAGGAAATCACAACGTGCTTTTGCAGACAATTATGAGACCAACAATTGTATTATTGCACCGCTTATTTGTCAGGATAATGTAGTCGGGGTGCTTAATTTAGCGGACAAAATGGGTTCTGACAGCTTCAGCTGTGATGATGTTGCACTTGTAGAGTTGTTCAGCCAGTTAGTAGGCGCCTCTGTCGGAAATATAAAGCTTTTCGAGAAGATACAGCGTCAGGCCACAATGGATGGTTTGACCGGTCTTGCGAACCATAAAACATTTTATGAAACCTTAGAGAAAGAATTGTGGAGAATGCGGCGATATGGGGGCCAAATTTCACTGATTATGGTCGATATCGATAATCTAAAGAGGATTAACGATGCCTACGGACATCACGCAGGCGATAAGGTAATCAGGGAAATCAGTAAAAAAATAAGGGCGTGCATACGGCAAATCGATACGGCAGCACGCTATGGAGGGGATGAATTTGCGGTGATTTTGCCAAATACATCGCTGGCTGATGCTGTTATTGCCGCTGAGCGTATGGTCAGTTCTGTCTCAGATTCGGCAATAAGGTGGAAAAAAGAGCAGTTAAACCTGTCTATAAGCGTTGGGGCGGGTGAATATGATGCGGAAAGCAGCCCAGAAGATATTACAAGCAGGTCCGACCAGGCCTTGTATATGGCTAAGCAGGCGGGGAAAAATACGGTCAGGATTTTTAAGCCGACAGTGAAAATATAGGAATTTTCAAGTTTTCGGGGGGATGTGGGTTTTTGAGTCAAAAACGGGGGCAGCGGTTCCAGAATAAGGGCATTTCAGGGTTTTTTCAGTTCGTAAAACGGCTCGAAAGGGGGCAACGGCGCTCGTTTACGGGCATACGTTCGAAAATATTCGAAAACGTTCGAAAACTATATAGAAACGTTCGAAAAACGTATAGAAACGTTCGAAAATTGTATAGAAACGAACAAAAAACGTATGGAAATATTCAAAAGTTGTATGGAAACGTTCGAAAATATTCGAAGATTCCGCTCTACGTAAGTCCACAGGACACCTTACGGCGGAGTCCCCAGGACAATCGCACCTAGGGCACAAGCCGCGGTGGCTACTCCGCGCTCTGCGTAGGCAAAGAACAGTAGTCAGGAGACAGGAGTCAGAATTCAAAAGACAAAATAATTAAAAATTTTGGATGGTTAATCGGTTAATTGGAGAGTGGATGCGTGAATGAGTGGATGGGTAGATGAGTAAATGCGTGAATGGGTGGATGAGAAGATGCATGGATGAGTAAATGGGTAAAAATGTAGAGAAAACTCAGAGTTATATGGAGTGAATACAAGGTAGTAATAACTCCTAATGATAAGTTCAGCAACAACAGATAAAAGGAAAGCTGCCTTCGCTTGAGCTACGATAGACAGGCGATACTAGATGCTCGATGACAGAGGAGTGGATGAGCGAAGGAGTAGATGCACTGCGAACGTATACAGGGAATTTTGGTGTTATAAAATGGCACAGTTTGTGTAAAACCGAAAGACAAGAAAAAGGGGAGTTATTGCAAATGGTAACTGCAGGAACTTTTGATAAAGTAATAATTGACACCGTTGAGGTAATCGCCTATAACCAACAGAAGAATTAACCGCAATGTAGCATCATTTTTAAATGAGGTCTGTTATGATAGAAGAAACACTTCTAAACCGAAAAGGCGCCATAATGCTTGATAGAGTCGAAAGTCAATTTTGGGCATACGATACGAAGTTAGACGCCAAGGAAGGACTAGTTTTGTTGGATAATGTCCAATTTATCTATGAATTGTCTCTATCTCAATTGGAACTGAGAGCATTAGACATTGACTTTGAAGTCACAAACGGTTTAAGGCAGTTCAAGGTTCTCAATCAGGATGAAGAAAAAGCAAACTTACTAAAAAATAAGACGGCTTATTTTAAGGCAATTAACGGTCAGCACACTAACTACTTCTACATAATTCAAGAGAATCGAACCCGTTCAGTAAATCAATATCTCACTCACTGGATTTACCCTTACAAGGGCAAATTCCACCCTCAAATGATACGAGCATTGTTGAACATCATTGGATTGAAACAAGGTGATACGGTCTTCGAACCATTTTCCGGAAACTAAGTTTTCGTTAGGACAGTTAATATGTCAATCAAAAATGGATGCGAATGCGGAAATAACAAGTTCTTCCTCGTTACAGAAAAACTATATGAAGGATACCTTAACAAAAAAGCAATTCTTGTTTGCGAACCTGATTCGCAGGATGTGAAAGAGATTAAATGTACCGATTGTGGACGCAATTACAAGATACAGGATTTTGAACAGATTGATTATTGAAATGAAAAGAGAAGAAAAAATTCTGCGGGAAATAAAAGGGTTCTTTTCAGGTATCCTGGAATTGAAAACCAATAAAAGAGGGTACAAATACGCTGCCTACAAAAGAAACTGGCTGTATACAATAAAACTGGAGTCAAAGTCGGCAGACGAAGCTAAGGCTGCCAGAACTACTAAGAAACTTCAGGAACTTCTGAAAGCCAAGTTTGGTGACGGGATAAAAGTTGAAGCACCTGTGGCTGAGGGGATGACTTTAAGATTCGATGCTGAGGGGAAAAGTGATGAGGTCAAAATAGATTCATCAAAATTGCAAGCATTTGACATTTTCGACACGGAGACAGGAACGGCATTCGAGATAAGTTTATCAGACGCGTTCGCGGAGTTCTTTAAGGATGTGCTTAAATCGCTATTGGATTCGAGAGTGAAAAAACTCTATATCTGCATGAGAAACCACGATTATAAAGGCGCAGGCAAAAGCGGCTATGTAAAGGTGGCTTCTTCTGCAATGGTGCAGCAGTATATCTCTTTGGCACGGTTATATAAACTCGAAATATTGCTTGTGGATTTATTCCCGGCATGCAACAAAGGTGGAACCGCAAGCCGTAGCAGCCTGCGGTGAGCTTGTCAAACCCCCAAAAATTTTTACAAAAATTCAAAAAAACAATTGTAACTCGGACCAGATTTGCCGTATACTATAATAAACGGACTGGAAATATCCGGTCGGTAAAGGGCTTCTGGAGAATTCCGGAAGCCCTTTGCTATTTTATGGGAATATCTTCAATCCCCATCCTTTTACGCCTCCTTGTGGGCTTTTTCTCAGTTTCCTTGCAATAATATCATAAGCCCGATTGTTCTGAACAGGGCGAAGCGTTTTTATGCCAATGGGATGAGCAGCCAGGTCGGCTACTTGCAAGCCGGTCGAATTGGCCTTTTTGTCAATCATAACAAGTGTATAAGGCAATTTTTTACCTAAATAATTGGTCCCATCGCGTATTCGCCTAAAACACAGTTCCATCTCCTCGTCTTCTTTTTTGCCCCTTCTTTCCACAACAACCGGCGTTATCATGTCCGATTGCCCGATATCCGCAAGATATCGGTAAACTCTCTCAAGACCGAATCCCAGAGAAATCTCATAAGGATTTTCAGGATGGATGTATTGGCTTGCCAATTTATTCTTATCAATTACCGATGCTATGATAGTAAAAGATGTATTGTCGATTAACTGCGTTAGCTCATCGATAAATGCTTCTCTTGTAGCTCTTTCAATCAGAATCGTAAATTCATTTTTTGGTTTTCTTATGTCGTGCTCATGAAGAACAATCTCATCATGTCCCCAATACTTCATCTTAAATCGTGCAAGGGAAGGGACAATTTTATCTATATATTCCTGTTTTTGGAATATGCAAAATACAAGCACGAAAATCGGATAGTTCGTATCTATGCTTTTCAAGCCATGGTCGCCGCTTTCGTCGACATAAACAATATAATCGCTAAACCGTTGCGTGTTTGTACTCATGTTTCTGTTTCTCTGCTTATGAAAATTTGGGGTCGCGGCAAACTTTGCATCTCCAACGTTTAAATAAATATATTTGTAAAGTTAAATATTATCATCTGACCGATAGTGTAACAAGAACAATTTTGAATCATAAGAGAAAGGGTTCGGCGGGCCAAAAGGTTAATGATAAGGGAATCCGACGCCCAAGACCTAATGAAGTAGGAAACGATATTGAACCTTTTGTCCGCTCGGCTTTAAATTCGTTAAAGTTAAAGGCAGACGTACCAGTAGGTCCCTCTGGCAACAAAAAAGCAAGTGGATATCCTGATATATTGTTTTGGTTTAAAGAAAACCCTTATTACTTAGAATGTAAGACTTATAATCGTGAGAATGTTGCAACAACCCAAAGAAGCTTCTATTTCTCGCCTTCCGATGAGTTTAAAGTCATCCATGATGCACCGCATTTTTTACTTTCTTACGAGATTTACGTAGATGGAGAAGAAGGACATAACCATATTTACAAATGTAGGCATTATAAAATTTTATCTATCGAAGCATTATCTCTTGATGTGAAATATGAATTCAATTCAGACAATAAACGTATGTATTCTGCGAAAGACGGGACAGTTCTTTTAGCTGAGGGGGATGTTGGGTAATGAAGTTAATAAAATAAGGGGAGCAAATAAATGGCGGGAATGCTAAAAATCAATCAAAACCGGGGGTAGTCTACTCCAAAAACTGGAAATTTGGGGTTTTTAAAGGCAATTATATTGCATTGATATCGTATCTCGTGAAGCCCTTCGACTACGCTCAGGGTAAACTGAGAAGCGTATCTCGAATATCGTATCTTGTATCTCGTATCTCGCTGGTTGAGTCCGGCAGAGCCAATTTCGTATCTCGTGAATCGTGAAGCGTATCCCGAATATCGTATCTCAAATATCGTATCTCGTATCTCGTATCTCGTGTGGATTCCTGCTTTCGAAGGAATGACAAGAGAGATTGCCGCGCTTCCTCCTTCGCCAAGGCTACGAAGGACAGGTCGCTCGCAATGACAGGGTATTATTTTTCGCAGATTTCGGGGGCGGTAGTGATATAATGCAAAAATGGTCTGCCCAATATATATCGGAATAGCTGGCTGGTCATACCCGGACTGGAAAGAAATCGTCTATAAAAACTCTAAAATCGACCAGCTCGAATTTGTCAGTCAATTCGTGGACTGCATCGAAATCAACAGCACATTCTATCGGCCACCCTTCGAAAAGACGACAAAAACATGGCTGGAGAAGACATCGAAACGGCAGGATTTTTTCTTTACGGCGAAACTGCATCGAAGCTTTACCCACGAAGGCAAGATTGATACGAAGATTGCAGAGTATTTTTATAAAGGTTTCGAGCCTTTCATCGAAACCGGCAAACTCAAGTGTATGCTCGTTCAGTTCAGGTATGACTTCGATGATACCAATATGAACCGCAGGCATTTATCAGAGATAGTGAAAATTTTCTCGGCAGGCTTTAATCTGGCGGTCGAGGTCAGGCATAAATCCTGGCAGATGCCGGATGCGCTGGAGTTTCTACGGGAACTCGGGGTCTCGGTCTGTAATCTGGACTATCCCACGACGCGGAACTCGTTTGATTTGCAGCAGTGCACGGTCGGCAGGAGCGGGTATTTTCGTATGCACGGCAGAAATGCTGCAAAATGGTTCGACAAAACGGCAGGCAGAGACGAGACATACGATTACTATTACAGCGATAACGAGCTTGCCCAAATAAAAGACAGAATCGAAAGGCTGGCCAAGGCTTACGAATACCTTGTCGTTATTACAAATAATCACTATAGAGGGGCGGAGCTTGCCAATGCGCTCGAGCTGAAGAGCCTAATAACCGGCCAACAGCAGCAGGTTCCGGAGGGGCTATTAGAGGCATATCCGAAGCTATCGAAAATAGCTGCAAATCGGCCGGACAGGCGACTTTTCTGATTTGCTCAAACGCCTGTCGGCGGTATAATCAGGATATGAAGTGCAAGGTCGATATAGTCTATAGCCCGGATATGTCCACAAAGCGCAAACAGCCGCTCTTCGAGGCAAGGGTGCCGGCGGGGTTTCCATCACCTGCAGCAGACTACGAGGAGGACAAGCTCGACTTAAACAGGCACCTTATAAAAAATCCCGCTGCGACTTTTTTCGTGAGGGTCGCAGGCGATTCTATGGAAGGGGCGGGGATTCATCACGGAGACCTTCTTGTTGTCGACCGCTCACTCGAAACAAGGGATAAAAACGTTGTAATAGCAGTTATAAACGGTGAGCTTACCGTGAAACGTATCAGGATAAAGAAAAATAAAATCACCTTAGAACCGGAGAATGCAAACTACTCCGCCCATCAGATAACCGAAGATGCCGAGTTCGAGGTCTGGGGTGTGGTTACCAATGTAATACATCAGCTATGAGTAAAGAAATATTCGCACTTGTCGACTGCAATAATTTCTACGTCTCCTGCGAGCGGGTCTTCGAGCCGAAGCTGGAGAACAGGCCAACGGTAGTATTGTCCAATAACGACGGCTGTGTCGTGGCCCGCTCAAATGAGGCAAAGGCGCTGGGGGTCGGGATGGGTGTTCCGGCCTTCGAGATAGCGGACTTGCTGAAAAAGCATAACGTGGAGGTCTTTTCGTCCAATTATACGCTCTATGCCGATATGTCCGGCCGAGTTATGCAGACCCTGTCAACGTTTACGCCTGATATCGAGATATATTCGATTGACGAGGCGTTCCTGAACCTTGCCGGGTTCAGCTGCTCTTTGGCCGACTACGGGCGCAAAATTCAGCAAACGGTCAAAAAATGGACCGGCCTGCCCGTAACGGTTGGTATAGCTTCTACAAAAACACTTGCCAAAATTGCTAATCATATAGCTAAATGTTCGCCGCAGGCAAAAGGCGTGCTGGACCTTGCCGGTTCAGCATATCTCGATAAGGCCCTTGAACAAATCCCGGTTGAAAAGGTCTGGGGCATCGGGATAAGAAGCGCCATCAAGTTAAAAAGGGCCGGCTTTGCGACCGCTCGTGATTTGAGAGACGCGGATATAAGCTGGATTAGAAGTAAATTCGGCGTAAATGGTGTAAGGACCGTCTATGAGTTAAGAGGTATCTGCTGCTATCAGCTCGAAGATAATCCCCCCGCTAAGAAGTCAATCTGTGTGTCCCGTATGTTCGGCAGGGCGGTTGAAACCGCAGATGAATTAAAAGAAGCGATTGCGAGCTACGCTTCAAGAGCAGGTGAAAAATTAAGACAGAAGCACCTGGCTGCCGCTGCGATGACGGTTTTTGTAACGACCAGCCGATTTATTGAAAACCGGTATTACAACCAGCATACGATAGAATTTGCCGTTGCCACCAACGATACAAGAGAACTTATCGGGGGTGCTTTGACTTGTATTGACAGCTTGTTCCGCAAGGGGCATCAGTTCAAAAAATGCGGCATTATCCTGGCCGACCTTGTTTCCGAAGACAGGGTTCAGAAAAGTTTGTTCGATAGTATTGACAGGTCAAAATCCAGACGGCTGATGCAGGCCGTAGATGCTGTCAATACCAGATTAAACTGCCCGCTTCACTGGGCGGCGGAAGGACTAAATCACCCCTGGCAAGTGAAGTTCAAAAGACGTTCAAATCGCTGCACCACCCGATGGGACGAACTGCTCGAAGTGGCATAGGGTTTTACATTTTCTTCTCAACATCATCGCACCGAGGCCGAGAAGAAAAAGTGTGGCGGGTTCGGGAACCGTGTAGATAAAGCCGTGGTACCCCAAGGCGTCATTGTAATAACCAACAATATTACTTCCATCGATACCATATATGAATGTTTGATATCCCCCCGGAAAGTCAAGGGTAGTCCACGATGTCCCATCATAAAAAAAACCGTGTTGGACACTAGATCCGTCACGGTATTGACCTACAATGTTGCTACCGTCGATTCCCTTTGCTTCTGTTGAAATTACTCCGGGTAGAGGCATGTCGAGAGTAGTCCATGTTTGACTTGTCGTGTTATAAAGAAAACCATGTTCCTTATCAAAGTCATCCCGATACCCACCAACAATATTGTTGCCGTTGAAGCCTACTGCAGTTGTCAGGGTTGCCTCTGGATAGTCGAGGGTAGTGTAGGTTGTCCCATTAAAGAGAAATCCATGTATGTTCACATCAGTATAATAACCAACAATATTGCTTCCGTCGATATCATATGCTCCTGCGTCATAATAGTCGGGTATATCGAGAGTTGTCCACCCTGACACATTATAGACAAAGCCGTGCCATCGAGAATCCTCTTGGTAGCTCCCGACAATATTAATGCCGTCGATACCAACGGCTTCTGTGCGAGTTGACCCGGGCTTATCGATGGTGGTCCAGCTTGTTCCGTTATAGAGAAAACCGTGGCTAATCATGCCATCCACGTATCTGCCAACAATATTGCTGTTGGAAACACCCATTGCTTCTGTCTGATATGTCCCCCCGGGCATGTCGATGGTAGCCCATGTACCGGCTATTGTAAAATCATTGCTGAAAAGTACTATTACTGCATAAGCTATTATTAACTTTTTCATAATGCTTCTCCTTTCGAGAATAACTAATGTTGATGCACCTTGCGAATAGAAATGTCCTCTTATATGAAATGCAAACGGCACACGCGGTTCCTCTCTCATATCCTTTTTCCCTCTTACCTTTTGCCCCCAGCCAAAAGAATTATTTATTTTACATTTCCCTGTCTGAAAAGTCAATGGAAAAATAAAAACGGTTTTTCAACGTTTTCTTCTCAAAATCACCGCACCAAGGGCGAGAAAAAGGCGATAGTGGGTTTAGGAAGAAGCCAACCACTGGTCAGCAAAAATAGCGAAATCTTCGAAATTGACCTCGCTGTCGCCGTTCAGGTCAGAGACCAAGCCGGAATTGGCCTGCTCAAGATACCCAATAACGGTTAGGTTAAATTTGCATCCCATTGCGTTTTCATTAACGGCAGTAAGTGTTTTACCCGCCGGAACCACTACGCAAGAGTCAGGGAAGTCGTGCACGTATGTTTTATAGAAGAAATTTCCAGTCTGAACCTGGAAACTGATAGTGCCCGCCAACAAGACCTGTTCGTCAATATCCAGATGCCAGTTCCGGCTAATATCACAATCGGCATAAAGTTTCAACAGAACAAATCGTTCGTTCTCCGGAACGGCGACTATTACTTCGTCGACTTCCGGCTCTAATGTTAAGCTTTTGCAAAAAGGGATTCTGTCATTTGCAAAGGACACATTACCATTAAATAAAAATGCGATTGCCAATACAAGAATTGATTTTTTCATTTGTCCACCTCCTCAAAAACTGCTGTTATTTGAACCGAGAGAAGAGCGCAAGACTACAACAAATCGGCCATTTGAAGGCTCAAAGAATCGCACCGTCCCTGCGTTTCTTTCGCTGCTCTTCTATTGTTTTTTGCTACACTGCAAAAGTGATTTTGATTATATCTTTTTAGTGACAGCAGTCAAAAAAAAAATAGGCAATTTACAATGAGGTTTTGAGGGGGCTAAGCCTGAAATTATTGTTCCGGCTGCCAGAAGCCAGTATTCGGGTCAAATGTATACCAGGTTTTTTCCCTTACGGCTTTCATACTGTCAACGTTAGCACGGTCCATCTGCTGCCATTGGCCATCGAGATATATGGAGCGAGAAACCAGGTTCGCATTATCGTCCAGGACCATTTTAAAATCAAAACAGCCGTCAAAGTCAATATCCATAAAAATGACACCCGAGGCGAAACCTGTGCCGGTACTTTGACTATATGTTGCGCGGCCCCATTTGCCCGGCTTCTTCAAAGGACTCATAAAAAAAACAGGCTCTTTGGTAGTGCTTTTGAGCAAATACAAACCATTGATTTGACCAGCTTTGTTCTTATGAATTGTGAGAAAAGGAGTATCGTCCTTCTCCATTACCAATATTTTATCAACGTCCGGGTTCGGAGCACTACCGACATCGGCGGGGCTGCCAGCCCAAATCTTAATGTCGCCGAAGGTTCTCGGCTGATTCGTCAGCTTCATAGTATTTATGCGACCAAGGATAAAAAATATAGCGGCAAAAACGACAAGGAATGCAAAAACAGTTGGATTGGCCAACTTGTTCTGTGTTTTGAATCTATACCATTGTTCTTTGATTTTTTTTATGTATTCGAGGATTTGTTCTTCGGATTGCATAATTTAATCCCTTAAATTAGTTCTATAGAATAGATAACAGTTCATTTTCTCATTTTAATCCTGATGCTGCATCCTCGATGGAATATGGATTATTATAACTTTAGTGAAAAGGAAAAGTAAAGGCACAGGACAGGTATTTTTGGTTTTTCAATATAAAGGCTGGCTGGTAAAATATCACAAAAAGCGCAGCGTAAGGGGATAAAAATGGTTATTTATAATCTTGTGAGCTTTTCGGGGATATTTGTTTTAATCGGGTTTGCGTGGTTGTTGTCGCGCGAGAGGAGAAATATGAACTGGAAAGTTGTTATTTGGGGGGTCATCCTGCAAATAATAGTAGCTGTGTTTATATTTGCTGTCCCGGTTGGAACAAAGACATTTTTGTTTTTGAACGACATAGTAATAAAGGTGCTGGAATCCTCTACGGCAGGGGCGAAATTTGTGTTCGGAAGATTAGCACTTGGACCGGGCGAAGTAAACGAAGCAGGGGAGGAGTCGCTCGGGATTATTTTAGCGTTTCAGGCGTTTCCGACGATAATCTTTTTTTCCGCGCTGATTTCAATACTTTACTATTTCAATATAATGCCACTGGTTGTAAGGGGGTTTGCATACGTATTTACGAAACTGATGAGGGTATCAGGAGCGGAATCTTTAGTAGCAGCCAGCAATATTTTTGTTGGGGTCGAGGCCAATCTTACTGTTAAGCCGTATCTCGGCAAAATGACACAGTCGGAACTTTGCACTATATTGACGGCGGGGATGGCCACGATTGCTTCGAGTGTTTTGGCGCTATATGTGTTTAGCCTGAAAGACATATTTCCGATGATAGCAGGTCATTTGGTTTCGGCGTCTTTGCTGTCGGCGCCGGCGGCACTTGTTATGTCGAAAATTATCTATCCCGAAAGCGGGAGGCCGGAGACGCTGGGCGTGAATGTTCGGCCTTATTATGAAAAGGAAAAGAGTTTTTTCGAGGCAATAATCAACGGGGCGAACGCCGGCGTCAAGATGATTGTCGGGATTGTTGCATTACTTATAGCGGTGTTAGGGCTGGTTGCACTGGTTGATTTGGTGTTAGGCGGTGTGGGGGCGAAAGTGAATTTGGTTTTTGGCTTCGAGGGAGAGTGGTCTTTGAAAGCGATTTTAGGTTATGTCTTTTATCCATTTACGCTAATTCTGGGCGTGCCTGCGTCCGATGCGGGGACAATTTCCAAAATTATCGGCGAACGGACGATTGTTACCGAGATTACAGCTTATAGAGATTTGGCAAGTGTCCTGGAGAACAATGTACTACAACATCGGCGTTCGGCGGTGATAGCCATCTACGCCTTGTGCGGATTCGCTCATCTTGCTTCGATGGCCATTTTTATGGGGGGCGTTTGCGCATTAGTTCCAGAAAAAAAGGGTGATATAGCGAGGGTCGCGGTCCGCGCGCTTTTGGCGGCGATATTAGCGTGTCTTTTAACGGCCTGTATTGCCGGGACATTTTTTACAGAAGGCTCAATTCTATTGGGAGGATGATTATGTACCTGAGACGTTTAACGGATTGCAGGGAGTTCACAGCAGGTGATGGTTCGGTTTTGCGAGAGCTTCTGAATCCTGAAAAAGAGGATTTACAGATTCGTTACAGTCTGGCGTATGCTAAGGTTGTGAAGAGTAAGAAAACCAAACCACACAGACTTAAAGCCTGCGAGGTGTATTATATAACGACAGGCAGTGGTCTGATGCATATAGATGAGAAATGTTTCGAGGTCGGCCCTGAGAGCGCTATTTATATTCCGCCGGGAGCAAGACAATATATCGAAAATACGGGAGACAGCGATTTGAATTTTTTGTGCATAGTTGACCCTGCTTGGCGGCAGGAAGATGAGGAGATACTGGAAGTGGTTTAATTTGCGGAAATTTGTTGCAATGTTGCGGGCCGGCGGTTAAGATTTGAACAAATCGTGAGAGAAACAAATGGCTGAGCCGAGCAGAAATAAAGACAAAGGAGGCAAAACCGTTATCAGCAAGGTTGTGAGCGATTTTGTCAACGGCCTGAGCAGCGAACACCGTATGCTGATTGTTTTGAAGGCGCAGCTATATGGTGGGACGTGGGAGTCGATGCTGGATGACCTGCGAAACCGGTTGGCCGGCAAGCCGTATATATTCAAACTGGCAAATCGAATACACGAAGATATCGAGCGCATCGAACAAATGCAGGAGTTCGAAGCCGAGCATAAAGTTGATTTGGCTGACTATGTTGACTTGTCATAAAAAGAGAAAAATGAAAATATTGTTTTTGTGAGGGTATGAAGATGTCACGAGGCAAATTAGTTTTACTGGCGGGTTTTTTTGTTTTCTGTGCTGTTTCAGAAAGCACAGCTATGAGGGGCATTTCACAGCGGCTTGTTTCACGTAAACTGCTTAAACAGGCTGAGCTGGAAATATTGTGGGAGACCAGGCTGCCAATAAAGAGGGGGGAGAGTCTGGAACGGTTATTCATTCTTGGTAATCGCATTTACGGACTTTCGGACCAGAATTTTATGGTTAGTCTGAACAGGGAAAAAGGTAATTTCATATTCAGCAGGTCTGTTGCCGAGGCTGGTTTTCCGGTGGTCGGGCTGGGGCTTTATAATAACGGTCTTTTTTCCATATTGGGCAACAGGCTGGTTGAAATTAATCCGGAATACGGCATGGAACGCAGCGCCAAACGTCTGGAGTTTGTAGCAGCTTGTCCTGCGGCCCGCAACAAGATGTTTTTTTATGTTGCAGGTACTGACAGGCGCGTGCATACATTACGTTCAGAGGACAAGATTCAAGTTTTTGAGGTGGCTGCCAAGAGCGATTCGATGATTAATTCGGTTGTTGCCGATGAGGATTCTGTTGTTTTTGCCACTGAGGCCGGTGATGTGATAAGCATTACGCCGGACAGGTCCAAGCGGTTGTGGCAATTTAATGCCGCCGACGGTATTGCCCAGCCGATTGTGATGGATGCGGAATCACTGTTTGCCGCCAGCAAGGATACGAACATTTACAGACTTGACGCAAAGACGGGAAAGCTTGTTTGGAAATATCAAATGGGGGCAATGCTTGAGAAAGGCCCGCAGGTTACAGAGAAAATTGTTTATCAATACGCCCGCAACGAGGGATTGTCTGCAATAGATAAAGAAAGCAAGAAACTTTTATGGCAGCTGGAGGAGGGACTTGATTTGTTAGCTGAGGCAGAAGGCAAGGCCTATGTGATTACGAAGGACGAGACATTAGTGGTGATGGACAATAAGAAAGCAAAGCAGTTATATTCAGTAGATTTGTCGGGTGTTTCAAGATATGCGGTCAATGTGGGGGATTCGAAGATATATGTTGCAGATAAAGAAGGCCGAATCGCCTGTATAAGCCCCATCAAATATTGAGCGGTGACTCGTTTCGTTCCGGTACGGCTGGAGGTGCGGTAAATTACGCAATGTGCAAATTGTAACGGAGAAGTTATTGAAAGGAAGCAGGACAAATGGATGTGAAAATTAAGACGGCGTTAATAAGTGTTTCTGAAAAAAAGGGAGTTGTTGATTTTGCAAAGAAGCTGAGTGAAATGGGGGTCAAGATAATCAGCACGGGCGGGACGGCAAAGAAGCTCAGTGATGCGGGGGTGAGCGTTGCCGGTATCGAGTCGGTTACGGGTTTTCCTGAAATGATGAACGGCAGGGTAAAAACGCTTCATCCGAAGATACACGGGGCGCTGCTGGGACTGCGTGATAAAAAAGAACATACCGATGCAATGAAAGAGCACAGTATTGAACCGATAGATTTGGTGTGTGTGAATCTTTACCCGTTCGAAGCGACAATCGTCAGGGCCGACTGCACAGACGAAGAGGCGATTGAAAATATAGATATCGGCGGGCCGAGTATGATTCGCTCGGCTGCGAAGAACCATAA
>CAZCIR010000048.1:0-16284 GCA_964499145.1 uncultured Pirellulales bacterium
GTGTTACCCATGTTGTCGGTATAAACTGTTACCTATGTATTAGTTGACACATTTTATCAATTGTGATTTCGTATGTATACAATTTCCCTCTCCAATTCACATTGAGTAAAACAAAACCTTTTATTGAAACCTCGTGTCCATATTCTTCCCCTTTGACCGTAGTCTCTCAAGGCACGAGTGGCTGCGCTTTTATACATGCTTACAATACGCTCTATCGGCTTATCACAGGACCGTGCCGCTAAGTGAATATGATTGGTGCAAATTGCCAGTGCTTCGAGTTTTTGACCGATGCGTTTGGCTTCGTTAAATATCGCGTCTCGTACAATTTCTTTTTCTCTTTTGGTTAGTTTTTTTGTTTGGTCCTTCTGTAAATTTTTGCACAGGTCAAGAAGTCTCTGGTCGCCTTTAAGTATTTTCCCGTCTTTCACATATCCGCGATTGTCTCCCTGTAACCATGTCCCATATGTTGTCCATGTTACCATATATCCAATTAACTTCGCCATATCTGAAAAGATAATACGGCTAACTCCTATATGCAACTGATTTGTTCCGTTTAGCCCCTCAGCCCTGCCGAGGGGTTGTTTCACCTGGGGTTGCAAACATGAGGAAAACTTACTCCATCCGAAAGCCCACCGGTTTGTCCGGCGGGTTTCGTTTAGCAGTCGCCGACACGGCGACTAATTACCAATTATGCCCAATCCAAAAGCCCCCCAATTTTACGTTGGCGGGTATTCCATTTCCCGCAGTTTGCTGTTGTATATGAAAAGATTTTGTCGTAAAATTCAACCTGCACCTTTGGAGAAGAAGCATCGCGGAGTGCCTTGCAAACATTCTTTGATTTACCTATTTAGCCGTAGCTTGGTGCGATAGAGTTGTTGTTGAGTCAATCGGTTTAGATGTAGATTGACACTGATTTTGCTTGCCACGTTTTGCCTTGTCAAAATTGACTGGTTGTGATTTTACTTATTACTCCAAACTGTCTGTAGTTGAAATGTTCAAAAGGAGTATCGCCCGATGATCGATACAGAGTTACTAATTATTGTCTTTCCAGTGATAGCGGCTTTTTCCCTTTTATTCATTTTAGACTGGACAAACAAATCGCGATTGAAGCGGCTTCAATCTATCATTGATGGTCGAATATCAAGAACGTTTCTAAGATACTGGTTTCATCCTTGTCTCATAGGAAATTGGCATGACCAAATAGTGCAGGTTTTTCTCCAGCGAGATTTACGATTTACTGATTTTTTTATCAATCTATATGTGCGTTGCTCCTCACCTTCTTCAACAATTATCATACTCCCTCTCGAACGTTCTGTAAGTGCTACTCTGCCGGTGAGTACGCATTTAAAAACTTTACTTCACGGCTACAAATTCAGAATGCCAGCAGAGAACATGTTAGTAGCTTCTAATATTAATAACGAACCACAAGTGCGACAGTTTCTTAATTCAGATCGATTGAAAATATTAAAAGACATTTTTTCTCAGGGTCTAAATTATTTTCAAATTCATCAGGATGTAACATCCGAGGGTTATATCAGAGCGGGATATCAACACTATAACTACGGTTTTTCTTTAATATTCAAATCTAAGTGTGATTTTATTGTGAATCCGGAAGTTGTTAATTTCATCTTAAAAAAACTCCAAGATTTTCAAACCTTGTCTCTCGTTGAATGATATTTTCTATGCCCTACTCTTCACTTCCCTTCGGCCTGTCTAACGCGACATAAATGTCCGGTAAATCTCTAAAACTGCCATTCACGCGAAAAATGCTCTGGGCTTGCCGAAGGAGCATGAATCCAATTTGAGAAGCCCCCGCGGCGAGCGGAGAGAAAATCAATCAAAAACGGGGGTACCTGCGTACAAAAATCGATTTTTTTTCAAAATTTTTTCGTAGTGCTGCAAAGACCCCGCATGCCTGCTCCAGCACATCCTAAGCTGGGACTGTTGGCGGGGACCAAGTATTGGGGAACCCAATTCAGAAAAACCAGGTTCTCAAATCTATGATTTATACAAAGAATACCTAAGTGTCTTAGGTATTCCCTCTGTGTCCTCTGTGAACTCTTTGGCCAAAAAAATCAATCAAAAACGGGGGTACCTGTTGAGAAAATACGAATTTTTTCAAATTTTTTTAATTCCTTACTGTGCAACGACTTACAAGATTTTCGCACCCGAAAAGTCCTCGATTTTTCGAATCAAATGTGCGGGTCCCTCCAATTATAGAAGGGTTGTTTTTCTGCCCTCAACCGCCCATCGGGGCAAGGTCTTGGGGCCAGCAGGCCCGGGTCAGAAACGACTGGTAATAAATAGTGTAGTGGAGTTTACATCGCCGTTTCTAAGGCGGTCGGTAACCCCATAGGAGATTCTCTGTCAACTAAGAACAATGAACTACAAACAAACTAAATTATGCAAAACGAACCCAATTTTCAAAAGACTAAAAGTGAGCGTAAGCGTAGCTTACACAATAACTAACAACAAAAAACGATGAACAATGAACTATCAAAAACGAACCCAAAACGAACCCAAACGAACCCAATTTCGCCCTGCACCATACGCGGTGCCAGGGCAAACCCAATCTCGTACCGAGCGCAGTCGAGGGATCTATCAAAACAACTATCCGCCCCTGGCGGATTTAAAAAGACTGACTGGCAAGTTTTTCAGAATTTTCTTGCAGTTTTGGTTGGTTGCGGGAAAAATAATCCCGATTTTAGAAAAGTTTTCAAGCAAGGACGTTACACGGATGGTAGTTTTGGCAGGGATTGATGAAGCGGGTTTCGGCCCTTTACTGGGGCCGTTGGTTGTATCATCGAGCGTCTTTTCGCTTCCGCAGCATTTACTGACGACAGACCTCTGGCAGGTTTTAAGAAATAGCGTCGGCAATACGCGGAAACACCTTGCAGGTCGGCTGCTTGTCGCCGACAGTAAAAAGGCATACAACAGACAGAAGGGAATCAAGCAGCTCCAGCGAACAGTTTTAGCCTGCCTCGAATGCCTTGGTAAAAAGCCGGAAACTTTGACGCAGCTTCTGACACTGCTGTCCCCGGATTGTATCGAGCGATTAAGTGATTATCCCTGGCACAGAGATATCGCTGATTATCGTATTTCGGTCGATGCAGGTGATATGGCAATTGCCACATCGGTGCTGAAGGAGGACTTGGCCTCGAACGGCATCGAATTGCTGGAGCTTAGAAGTTATTGTCTGGATGTTGCGTATTACAACAGAATGGTGGCTTCCGTGAAAAACAAGGCCAGCGTTCTTTTTACCGCTGTCTCGAAGCTTATAAAGAACGCCTTTGATAATTTTGCAGGAGACTATCTGCAGGTCATAGTGGATAGGCAGGGGGGCCGGGTCCGCTACCAAAGGAGCTTACAGCGAATGTTTCCGGATATGGAATTGAAAATCCTCCGCGAGGGCTCGGCAACCAGCAGTTATGAATTAAGAGCCGATGGCAGGCAGATGCGCCTGCATTTTGTGGTCGGCGCCGACCAGCGGTTTTTCCCAGTATCCCTCGCATCGATGGTCAGCAAATATCTCAGGGAGCTTCTGGTCGATAATATGAACCGTTATTTTACAGGCTTTCTGCCGGATTTGAAGCCGACCGCAGGTTACTGGAAGGACGGCCTGCGTTTTGTCGCGGACCTGAAAAAGAATGTCCCTCACGTTACTTTCGACAGCAACCAGCTAATTCGCTGCCGATAATCGGCGGGCTGTCACTTCACAGCCGCCAGGGCGGCGAAGTGGTCATCGACAAAATCGAAAATCGCATCGAGGCCGGCTACCGTAAAGATGTATTTGGTCATAACAGCAACATTGCAGAGAAGAAGCTGACGCCCGCGCTCTTGCAGCAATTTGCGCAATATCATCAGGTTACTAATGCTTGAAGAAGTTATTAACTCGACTCTGAAAAAGTCAATCACCACATCACACTCGCTTCTGGAGCTGACGACTTCGTTAAGATGTTTAAGCTCACTGCCTATATCCGGTTCTTTGAACGGCAAATCAACGAAAAGGACATCTTCTGTAGGATTTTGAATTCCCATTTTAACTGTTCCATTTTATCCGCCTGCGCCTGACTGCCACAGGCGGATTAATCCAGTATGGTTTTTGCACTTATCAAATATTATATCGGAACAAGTATCAGCCAGGTTGAGTAAAAAAAGCGGCAAATTTAATCCTCCGGCAGATCTAATTTTTTCTGAAGGTGTCCTTTTAATATGCCGATAATACAGTAACACAGATGAGTTGGAAAAACTTTTTCGAAGGAGGTCGCACGTGATAGGCATAAAGCTAAAACCTGTATTACTCGTTGAAGATGACAGCATTGATGCTATGGCGGTCAGAAGGGCCGTTAAAGAGCTAAAAGTCAAAAATGAACTGATTCACACAACCGATGGCAAAAAGGCATTGGAATACTTACGAAATCCAGCCAATGTAAAGCCGTGTGTAATCCTGCTCGATTTAAATATGCCGGAGATGAATGGCATCGAATTTCTACAAGTTACAAAGGCAGATGAAACACTGAAAAACATCCCTGTTGTAATGCTGGCCGCGTCCAGCGAAGAAAAAAATATTGTTGAGACTTTTAACCTTGGTGTTGCTGGTTATATATTCAAACCTGTTGATTCCAAAAAGCTTGATGAATTCAAGCCGATTAAACTGTACTGGGCAGCAGGTTAAAGGGTAATAAAAAGATGGTCTTACAATACATGCTATTGGACCATGATTTGGCGAACCGCAAGACTTCGGATGGCAATACAAAAGCCAAACGAGTGAGGACCAAACGAAGAGCGATAATCTGTATTATACTTTTGGTGTGCATGATTATGGCGAATTTTAGCTATAATCTATGGACGAAGGACAAAAGGACTCCTGTTCGGAAACTCCTTACAGCCAGCGTTATCAACGACCTCTGGACAACGAGAAGAAGAGCTGCAACGAAGGCTGGGACTGTAGTGGGGGTACTTTACAGCAGGGAAAATCCGTGCGCCTTAATTAACCGCGAAATTGTTTATGAAGGCGAAACTACAAACGGCGTCAAGGTCGTCAAAATAGATAAAAGCGGAGTCGAATTCGAGAGGAACGGCAAGAGATGGACGCAAAAAGTGCTTGCAAATCCGAATTTTGCTTGGAAGACAGTGAAGTAGTCTGAAGGACATAAGAAAAAAAGAACCCGCTACCTCAGAATCCTAAATAATACCCCATTCCTGCAGTTTTACCGGTGCTGAACCAAGTTTTTATTCGCAGAGCCTTAAAACAGCGGCGGCACGGAGTTTGGAATGCTTCAACCGAATTAGAGCTTCGTTGGCCTGTGCTAATGGAAATTCCTCTATGGTGGGGACAATTGGGATTTGAGCGGCTAACGGTAAGAATTCCTCGGCATCGCCTCGGGTAACATTAGCAACACTTTTTATCTCTCTCTCAAGCCAGAGATACCTGGTATAATCCAGCTCCGGCACGGCTGTCTCCTTGCGAATAGCATTTATAACTAATCGGCCGCCTTTATCCAAAACCGCCAGCGCATCACGAACACATTCACCAGCCGGCGTAAAATCCATTACCTTGTCTAACTTGACAGGGGGGTGGTCACCAGAGCGTCCCGTCCAAACCGCGCCCAGACTTTTTGCCAATTCGGCGTGCTCGGCTGTTTTAGTGAAGACAAAGACCTGACTGATCGGGAATTTGTATTTGATTATTTGGATTACTATATGGGCGCAAGATCCGAAGCCAAACAGACCGATAGTCTGCCCATCGGTAATTTCAGCCAGCCGCAGAGTGCGGTATCCGATTACACCGGCGCATAAGAGCGGCGCTGCCTCAGCGTCGGAAAATCTTTCAGCAAGAGGATAAGCGAAATCCTCGGAAATAACCATATATTCTGCGTAGCCGCCATTGACATCTTTGCCGGTCCATTCGGCTTGGTCGCAGAGATTTTCGCTGCCTCTTTGACAGAAATTGCACTTACCGCAAGCTGAATAAAGCCAGGTAATCCCGACACGGTCATCAATATTAAATTTGGTTACGAATTTTCCTTTATCCACCACTGTTCCAACTACCTGGTGCCCCGGCACTATAGGCAGTTTCGCTGGTTTCAGCCTGCCTTCAATCTCATCGAGGTCAGTGTGACAGGCACCGCAAACCAAAGTCTTTACCAGAATTTGATTATCGCCGGGTGTAGGAATTGGCAATTCGGTTGCTTCTAAAGGCTTGTCTTCCATTGGTGCTATTTTGTTTAAGACCATCGCCTTCATTTTGAAATTTCCTGCTTTAGCTGGTTTGCGAAGACTTCATAATTGTTCCGGCCGAAGAGACAAAAGAAAACTTTTTCCAGCCCGGTTTGCCTTTTGAGATATTCAGTAGTTGTTCGCAGCATTATTTTTGCGCATTTTTCGATAGGAAAGCCGAAAATTCCTGCGCTGATTGCCGGAAACGAAATGCTCTTGATATTGTTCTCGTCGGCTAATCTCAATGAATTCAGCGTTGCATTTTTCAGCTTTTCGTTTTCGTTTCCTTAGCCCATTTGAGGGCCAACAGCGTGAATCACATATCTGGCCTTCAAATCTCCTGCGGTGGTTTTAACGGCTCCGCCCACAAACGTTCCACCTATTTTGTTGCATTCTTGCTGAATTGCTGGGCCGCCTTTTCTTCTGATTGCCCCCGCTACGCCACCACCTAAAATCAACTGAGCGTTGGCAGCGTTGACGATTGCCTCGGTTTGCATTTCTGTAATGTCGCCTTCTAAAAGTTCCAAAACACAATTTGCAATCTTTACTCTCATAGTATTGGCTGCTCAAAAAAATAGCTCAAAACGGTCCCCAAAGCAAGCACGAATTTATCTGCCTGTGAAGCCAATGACTTTTACTACTTGTTGATCTGGCTGAAATAGTACGGACGAACAAGAGCAGGGGAGAAATGTGGGTTTGCAGGTTACTTGGAGCGCTGCATAACTGCCAAGGTGGTTTCTTTGTCGTCGCCAAATTCAAAGACCGCATCGAGGCCGGCTACCGTAAAAATGCCTTTGGTCAGGGTGGAAACATTACAGAGAATAAGCCGACGCCCGTGCTCACGCAGTAATGCACGTAACGTTAAGAGATTGCTAATATCTGATGAGGTCACTATCTCGACTCGGGAAAAGTCGATCACCACATCATACTCATTTCGGTTGCTGACGACTTCGTTAAGGTGTTTAAGCTCATTGCCTATTTGCGGTTCTTTAGACGGCAAATCAACAAGAAGAACATCTTCTGAGAAATTTTGAATTCCCATTTTAGCTGTTCCCTTTTATCCGCTTACGCTTGCCTGCCGCAGGCGTAGCGGATTAACAAAATATGATATGGTTTTCGCACTTTTCAAATACCATATCGGAACAAGTTTCAACCCGGTTAAGAAAAAAAAGTGACAAATTTAACATTATCACAACTTAACCGAGCGACAAGAAATTATCTCGAAACTGTCAACCTAAGCGAAGCAAAGGGCTGATTGGCCAAAACAAACAGGTCCTTTGTTCTGCTGAGGATAACATTGTGCGTTTCGAGATAGTTTTTAAAGGCATAGTATGCCCTCAAGGGACATATAAGGGGACTTTACCCTTATAAACGAACTGCCTTTAACCTCTACAGGGTTTTTGAGCTCAAACGGCATCGTCCTCAGAAGGTCATAGTGTTCCCACCCAAAAAGTCTTAAACTATGTCCCTTCCGAGGACATCAACCGTGTATAGCTCTCTATGCAACGGCTCGTCTTCTGTGAAACAGGAAAAGAATAATACCCAGGGCGATCAAACCAACAAGACCATTATCGCCCAGAGTCCTGAGTAATGTGGTGAGATTGGCAACGACGCCTCCAAAGAAAGGAACTGTATTGCCAAAAAGGATTTCAACTGATATCCCAAGGGCAATCAGCAATAACGAAATTTCAGTAATCTCACCAAGCCATCTTTTCAATTCTTCCAGAAAATGCATCCTTAATTCTCCTAATTGAGTATTAAAAAAAAGGAATTATTGGACATCTTGACTTTGTTATTCGGCGTATATTTTCAGATAACTTTAGTATTTATGCCGAAAATACTTAAACATTGTTCATATCGGGAAAATCATCCATACCTAAGGGTTCTTATGAAAATATCGCAAAAACCGCTTTTTCAGTATTGATATAGCGGTTAATAGACAATACACCGAGCATAAGCTGTTTCTGAGGGACCTCTTTGCATAAGTTTAACGCTTTTTATACCTATATCGTCTGTGTCTTATATGCCGGCGGACGGCCGGTTACCTGTAGTGTTGCAGTACCTCCATTTTTTAGTTGGCTTTTCTTATTAAAAAACAGGACGTTTTTTGCTTGACCTCCAGGATTAGAATTGGCTATAATGTATTTATGTTAGGAGGAATCTTATCTCTTCTCCTACGGATAGGACTAATCGCAGTATTTTGGGCCTTTATATGGCGAGTTGTGGAACCCAGAACACAACTTATGCGGATATTGAGGGCCGCATTGCTTGTGCTCGGTCTATTAGGTGTCTTGGCTGTGTTAAGGTTCACGGGACCCTAATTACGCCTGATATCCCAGGTCTATGCTGATCTCAAAGAGATAAATTCTCATCTCTTTCGTTTGCCCCTACCGTATAAATGTATTATACTTTACACAGAACAAATAGGGGGTACGTGTAAAACAAGCGTTTAGGTCTCGGAAGAGCTTCGAATAGCCATATACTCCTCTTCTTCTAACGGGAGACGTGCTGGCCAGCCAAGTCTAAATTGCGGGGGGTCACCGTCTCCTCTTTTTTTGTTGATTTTTCCTGCTCATTCTTTCCGCCGTGCTGGTGGACCGCAGAATTGTCAAATATGCAATGATAATTGATGGCTCAGCCGGTAAACAGAAATATCACCTTCGGCTTCGGCGGTTTCGTTCGTGCATCCGCTTCATACGAATCTTTCCCCTTGGCGAGCGTTTCCCTCGAATCTCCCGGATTTCGAGTCTTCCTGATTTTGGTGGTCTTTCTGAAGGAGATTTTCCTTTCGTCCTTCGGATTGCCAGTGATAAAGCATGACTGCATGCTTCTCTAATATCAGTTTTACGATGTTTCAGGCCTTGCTGCAAAATAGCTAACGCCATTTTCTTCATCCTGCCGTGCATACTTCTTAGACCGTAGACAGCCGCAGTTTTTGCCGTCCTCGGCGAATTAGTAAACAAAGCTTCTTTCAGGATGTCTAATCCATCTTCCTGCTTCCAGGATAAAGTGAAAGCAGCCTGCCGAGCAGCCGAAACATCATCGGAGTATAATTTTTCTCTTAGCTGCTCGAGAAGCTTTATGGATTCTTTATCTTTTTCCCTACCGGAAGGTTCTCTTTTTTTCAACTTCATATGACCACCACCTAATTATATCGGCAGATACAGACGAGCTTCTAAAACCCTTTTGTTTCCCCGTATGTAGCGCAAACAGGCATCCTGACAGTCCTTTACTCCTCTGCGTAGCGCTGCGTAGCACGAGTGCCTGACAACAGGGCGGGGGACATTCTCAATACAATCCCAGCCGCCCCATTTCACATCCTTATTTTATTCATCCTTCTCCGAAAAGCCAGATTCCATTTGACTCAACGCGTTATTTCGCCGGTTAAAGTGATGTCTCGACCGGTCTATACACAAAACTCATACAAGTTAACAATACCCAATTAAATTGTCAAAAGGTTTATTTGAAGAAAAATTCGCCTTTTTTCCCAGCCATCACTACTGCTAGGCCTTCTTAATACCTGATAACCCTGTTTTTAGACCAAAATCAAGGTTGTGGGGGAAAAATCACAAGAAAAGGGCAAAACGGTAATAAAACGGTAACATTATGAGTTATAATAGAGTGTGCAAAACGAACGGAATGAGCAGGAAGACAGAGGATGGATGACGGAGGGAAGAAATCAAAAGGCAAAAGAGGTGGTGTTGTGAAGAAGAGGCGAAAAAAGTGGATTATTATTAGTATTATTGTGGTATTGGCGCTGATAGTTGTCGGCGTGATTGTAAACAAGAGGAGCAAAAAAGAAGATGCGGGCGAGGTGGTTCGGGTTGAGGAGGTAAATCTTGGGGAACTGACGGAGGAAATAGGCGCCCTATGCGAGATTGAGCCGAATGAAGTGGTGCAGCTGAGCGCCCGGGTATCAGCGCGAATCGTAGAGATGCCATACGACGAGGGGGACACTGTAACCTACGGAGACCCGAACGCCAACCCTCCTGTGCCGGCTTCGCTGCTGATTAAGCTCGACGCGAAGGATTTGGAGAGCCAATTACGATTAGCGGAGGCGGGCAGGAACGCTCAAGAGGCACAGATAGAGGTTGAAAAGTCGAGGATTGAGAGCAGCAAGGCAACCGTGACAGGGCTTGCGGCATCGTTAGAGCAGGCGGAAAAAGATTTCCAAAGAAAGAACGGACTATATGAGACAAAGGACATTAGCAAGGCGGATTTTGATAATGTAAAATACAGGTTAGATACGCTTCGCGCGGAGCATGAGAGCGCCAAATACAACCTGGAAGCATCAGAGCGGAATTTAGTCGTATTGAGACATAATTTAGACGCGGGTGATGCGAGGATAGCGGAAGCGAGGGATGCGCTCAGCTATACAATTATAACGTCGCCGATAAACGGGGTGGTGACGCGCGTCAACGCCAAGGTGGGCGAGATGGTAATGACGGGGACGATGAACAACCCGGGGACGGTGATAATGGAGGTATCGGACCTGTCGAGGATGCTGGCGGTGGCAGAGATAGACGAGGCGGACGTAGGAAACCTGGAGAAAGGGCAGGAGGCGACGGTAACCGTGCTGGCGTACGGGAACATCGTGTACAATGGAATTGTCTATGAGGTAGCACTTAAACATCGCATAAACAACACGGGGACAAGATATTACCGCACGGAGATACTTTTAGACAACGACCCAAATGTATCGAAGCTTTATACAGGACTGACAGGAAACGTCAATATCAAGACACGTACACACGCCGATATTCTGAAAGTTCCCAGCCAGGCGGTTTTAGCAAGACAGGTAGATGAGCTGCCGCTGGAGATACGGGACAACTGCGGCGAGGTGGACAAGAACAAGACGTTTGTTACGGTTGTTTACCGGTTCGTGGACGGTAAGTCGGTTGTAACTCCGATTAAGATGGGCAAAAGCGACCTGAGGGATACGATTATCGAATCGGGACTTAAAGAAGGGGACAAGGTGATTGTGGGGCCTTACAAGGTGCTTGAGAATATAGGTCATGATCATAACGTTCAGGACGAGCGAGAAGTAGAGGCCAAGAAAAAAGAAGAAGAAGAAAAAAAGGCGGCCAAGAAAGGTGAAAGCGACAGTAATGAAACGACAAGCGAGTGATAATGACGGGATGGTTATCCAGCTAAAAGGTATTAGGCGGCTTTACCAGGTGGGGGTGGAAGAAATACATGCGCTTGACGGTGTGGACCTTGAGATTCGAGAAAACGAATACTTGGCGGTGATGGGACATTCTGGTTCGGGCAAAAGTACGCTTATGAATGTTTTGGGATGCTTAGACAGGCCAACTGAAGGCAGTTATGAGTTCAGGGGTGATGATGTAACAGAGATGGAGGATGCGGAGTTGGCGAGGATGCGCAATGAGAGGATAGGGTTTGTGTTTCAATCATTTGAGCTATTACCGCAAATGAGCGCGATTAAAAACGTGGAGATACCGCTGCTATATTCGAGGTTCGGATGGCTTGGGCGGGGAGCAAAAGCGAAGAGGTCTCTGCAGAGGGTTGGACTTGAAGACAGGATGACGCACCGGCCGAACCAGCTTTCGGGCGGTGAAAAACAACGAGTGGCGATAGCCAGGGCTCTGGTATGCGAGCCGAACATTCTTCTTGCTGATGAGCCGACGGGAAATTTGGACAGCAAGACGACGAAGAGTATAATGGAGCTTTTCGACCAGCTTTACCAGCAGGGCCAGACTATAATTGTTGTAACGCATGAAGAGGACGTTGCGGGACACGCAAAGCGGATAATACGAATGAAGGACGGCAAGGTTTGCAGTGATTTGCCGATTGAGCAGGACAGGGCGGCAAATTCTGTATCCAGAGTAAAGTCGAAAGAGATACAAGCATGAAGTGGTTATTGAGCGCACCGATATTTTTTCTGCAACTGCTATATCAGAGCACATATCTGGCGATTGGCCAGATATGGGCGAAAAAGACGCGGTCAATCCTGACTACGACGGGAATTGTGATTGGTGTGGCGTCGATAACAACCGTGATAGCATTGCTGACCGGGCTGAAGACGCAGACGCTTGCAGATTTTGAGAAATGGGGCGCCAGAACCATCTGGATACGCCACGCAGAACCTCGAACAGGACCTAAGCGGAACATATCGTGGTGGAATTTGCGTTTCTGGCCCGACGAATTCAACGGGATTCTGGATAGATGCAAGTCGCTTGTGAGGTTTTCACGAATTGCGCCTCGCGATTTTTATACTCCTTTCGTAGTAAGGCACGGTCAGAAGTCTGTGGAAGGGGTAAATGTTACAGGAGTGGACCCTGGCGCCGAACAGATAACTAATCGGCCCGTCATACTGGGCAGGCCTTTCTCGAAGCTTGATGAGAGCGAGGGACGACTGGTGTGCTACGTGGATGTGGTGCTGAGGGACAAGCTCGGCCTGGATAAAGATTGCATCGGCCAGACGGTATTGGTAGGCGGTAAAACTTACCTGATAATAGGCGTGGTGGACATACTGCCCGAACGGGCATCGCAATGGACAGGCGGGGGACAAGGGCTGGAGATGTTTATTCCATTCAGGACGTATTTGAAACTGGGTGACCCGCATCCTCATATGTATGCGATGGCAGAGAGCATATCAACGCAAGCTTCGGAAGAAGCCGTGGCGGAGATAACATTCTTTCTTCGCCAAATGCGCAGACCTCGCCTAAGCCCGGGGGAGCCGGACACCTTTACTGTCCGTTCGGTCCAGTCGAGAATCGAACAGTACAATCGGGTGTCAATGATGATAACACTGGTCGCGGGCGGGGTAGCCGGCATATCGCTTCTGGTAGGGGGAATCGGGATTATGAATATTATGCTTGTGTCGGTATCAGAGAGGACGAGGGAGATAGGACTTCGCAAGGCCGTTGGAGCAAAGAAAAGAGCGATGCTGACGCAGTTTCTGGTGGAGTCGCTTATCCTGTGCTTCTTTGGTGGGCTGATTGGGCTTGGGTTAGGTAAGCTGCTGACGATAGCGATTGGTGCAATATCCAAAAACGAGGTGCTTGGTATGGCACAAATACCTTTATGGGCCGTGATGCTGTCGTTTGGTTTCTGCGGGACTGTTGGAATAGTCTTCGGGATGATTCCGGCGATAAAGGCGGCGAGACTTAACCCGATAGAGGCGTTGAGACATGAGTAGAAGAGTAATAAGCAAGTATATAAAAGATGTGCTGCTGGCGCCGATATTTTTTCTGCGATTGCTGTATCAGAGCAGCTATCTGGGAATAGGACAAATATGGGCGAAGAAGGGACGGTCGATTTTGACGACGACCGGAATTGTGATTGCTGTCGCCTCGATAACGGCGGTGATAGCGTCATTGACGGGCCTGAAGGCAAAGGTACTTTCTGACCTTGAAACGTTAGGCGCCAGGAGCATCTGGGTATGGTTTGCGCGACCAGATACGGGACCGAAGAAAAATATATCGTGGTGGGAGCTGCGGTTCTGGCCAGATGAGTTCGACGGCCTTTTGGAGCATTGTCCGTCAGTGGCCAAGTTTTCTCGTATTTCACCTGTAGACTCCCGCTTTGTGGCATCGTTCGGAGAAAAGACGGTAGAAGGAGTGCGGCTTTCTGGAATAGACCTCGGCTGGGAGGAGATAGCGAACCGGCCGGTGATAATGGGCAGGCCTTTTTCGGAGATTGACCAAAGTGAAAAACGGATGGTCTGCTACATAGAAGTGGCACTGCGAGATAAGCTGGGGATGGACAAGGATTGCATAGGTCAAATGATATCGGTCAAGGGACGCAGTTACATGGTAGTCGGTGTAATAGACCGTCGGCCTGACCTTGCAGTCATTGACACCGGAGAAAACAGAATGGAAGTATACGAGATGTATCTTCCATACAATACATTCTTGAAATTAGGCAATAAGCGCCCCTTTATATACGTAATGGCAATGAGCAAGTCACCTGAGGTTTCCGAGGAAGCCGTCTCGGAGATAAAATTCTTTCTCCGAAAATCACGCAGGCCTGCTTTAAGCCCCGGCGAGCCGGACACTTTCGGTGCCCAGTCGATGCAATCAGCTATACAGCAGTTCAACCAGCTTTCGCTGGCGATAACGCTCGTGGCAGGCGGTGTCGTTAGCATATCGCTCCTTGTAGGAGGGGTCGGCATTATGAATATTATGCTTGTCTCGGTATCGGAAAGAACAAGAGAGATAGGGCTGCGAAAAGCCGTTGGTGCAAAAAAGGGAGCCGTCCTGACGCAGTTTCTCGTGGAGTCGGTTGTGCTGAGTTTTGTCGGAGGAATAATCGGAGTAGGGATAGGTAAGCTGCTGACGATGGGAATTTGCTCGATTAATAAGATGATGAATATGTCCCGCATACCGTTGTGGGCGGTGATAGTGTCTTTTGGTTTTTGCGGTATGGTTGGAATATCTTTCGGGATGTTTCCTGCGATAAAAGCGGCGAGGTTGGACCCTATTGAGGCGTTGAGGCATGAGTAACAAGGTATTACTAACAACATATATACTGTTCGGTTTTATTTGTGTCGGCCTTACGTTCATTGTTGGATGCGAGGAGTTTGCGAAGGAAGAGGAATTTTTCACTATAAAGACAGAGCCGGAGCAAACACATGAAATACAGACACTGAAACTGGAGCCGAAGGCGGATGTGAACAGGCCGGCTGAGGCGGACAAACCGGTTCCGAGCGAGATTGGTCTGAGTATAGAACAGTGCCGGGCGATGACGCTTGCAAATAATCTGGACCTGAAGGTTCAGTTGATAGAGCCGGCGATAGCCAGCCAGCAGGTCAGTGAGGAAGAAGCGAAGTTCGAGGCGTCGTTTTTCTCGAACCTGTCTTACAGCGATATACAACAGCCTGGTTCGGTACTGGTTAGCCAAGCCTCGACTTATAAGAGCGGCGATATTGATCTTGGAGTTGAGGTTCCACTGCGGACGGGTGGAAAGTTGACATTCGACGTTGCCGATAACCGAACGAGGACGGAATACATAAGCTACAGTGCGACGAGCACACTTTCGATAAGCCAGCCACTGCTGCGGGGAGCGGGCAAAAGGACAAACACGCATTCGATTCGAATAGCAGAATACGAGAGGCGGATAATCGACGCAATGACCAAGCTTGAGGTGATACGAGTTCTTGCCAACGCTGACCGCGGGTACTGGCGGCTTTATGCGGCAAGACGAGAGCTTGAAGTAAGGAAACAGGAATATGAACTTGCAAAAGTTCAGCTCAAACAAACGCTTAGAATGGTCGAACTTGGTGAAAGAGCAGAGGTGGAAGCCGTTCGTTCCGAAGCGGGAGTCGCGGAGCGGCTGCAAAATATCATTATAGCGGAAAATGAGCTGCGCAACAGGGAACGCGAACTGAAACAGATAATGAACGAAACGGGACTGACGATGGGGACACCAACGGTGGTTGTGCCGATGACCGAGCCGGACCCTGTGCTTTATGTGCTTGACAGGCAGCGATTGACGGCGCTGGCAGTGGAGAACCGGATGGAGATGCTCGAGGTGGAACTTCAGATTGCAGAGGACATCAGTACGGTTGATTATTACAAGAACCAGGCACTGCCGCTTGTAACGATGGATTATACGTATCGGCTTAACGGCCTGGGGGAGACGAGAAGCGATGCATACGATATGATGGACGATAGGGAATTCACGGACAGTATAGCGGGACTGCGCGTGGTGGTGCCGCTGGGCAACGAGGCGGCCAAGAGCCGGCTGCTGCAGGCGTTCTATCGGCGAAAACAAAGACTGGTCAGCAAAGAAAATCGCAGGACACTGATAGAAAAAGAAGTGCTCGCCGCAGTCGACCAACTTGAGGCAAACTGGCAAAGTATTCTTGCAAGCAGACAGAATGCAATACTGGCAGGCAGATTGTATGAGGCGGAGAAGAGACAATTCGAGGTGGGACTTCGGACGTCGACCGACGTGCTCGATGCACAGGCGAAATTTGCAAACGCCCAAAGCGCTGAGATAAAGTCCCTGACGGAATACCAGATAGCTCAGATTGATTTGGCATACGCTACCGGGATGCTTTTGGGGGCGGATAAGGTCCGCTGGGAACCGATTGTTCCT
>CAZCIR010000049.1:0-16240 GCA_964499145.1 uncultured Pirellulales bacterium
CTATTTCCTGATATGCAGCAGCGGAGATTTTGTCCCAGTGCCAGGTATCCTCGAAAGCCTTGATTTGAGCGGCGGCTTGACTGCCATTACGCTCAGCGAAAAGGATATTATAATCCTGGTCGCTTTTGAAAGGCGGGTCAAGATAAACAAGGTCAACCGATCCGTCTTCGATATAGCGGCGGAGTATTTCCAAGTTATCGCCGTAATAGAGAACGTTCTCTGACATTGTTATCTCCCGCAAAAATGCCAAAACCTTCACCGCCCCATTTTACCCGGAAACTAAATTCCTGCAAACAAATTCGTATTTCGTATATCGTGATGCGTATTGCGTAGAAACGAAGAAAAAAATCCACCAACATAAAGTCACTTCGACAGGCTCAGGACAATTGCGATCACAATGACTGCCCACCGGCACAGGTCCGGGGGCTAAGCGATTAGGTGGAATTGGTAATGAGTCGCCGTTCCGGCGACTGCTAAACAAATTGAGTTTGCCGCGCTGCGATCGCAATGACTGCCCACCGGCACAGGTCCGGGGGCTAACCGCGGGGTTGACAGTTTTGTCTTCTGAAGATAGCATAACGGTTTGGAAACGGAGTATTGAACTATGACTAATGTAACTTTGGTTACGGGCGACGGGGTCGGGCCGGAAATAGCAGAAGCGGCACGAAGATGCGTTGATGCCACAGGTGCAGCAATCAACTGGGAAATCGCCGAGGCAGGCTCAGATGTAATGGCAAGGCTTGGTACCCCCCTGCCGGATGCTACTGTCGAATCGATTAAAAGAAACGGCGTTGCGCTAAAAGCACCTGTTACTACGCCGGTCGGGAAGAGCTTTAGAAGTATAAATGTCCATCTGCGCCAGACGCTTGATTTGTACGCCTGTCTGCGACCGGCCAAAAGCTACAAAGGCGTGCGAAGTAGATACAATGGTATTGACCTCGTGGTCGTGCGCGAAAATACCGAAGACCTCTATGCAGGTATCGAATTTAAAAAGGGGGAAAACCAAACTGCTGAAATTATCAACTGGATAAACAAACACAGTGAAAGACAGATTGCTCCAGATTCAGGCATAAGCATAAAGCCGATTTCGGTCAAGGCCACAAAACGTATAGTCCGTTTCGCATTTGATTACGCCCGCAAAATGGGACGCAAAAAGGTAACATCGGTCCACAAGGCCAATATTATGAAATTCTCAGACGGCTTATGGCTTGAGGTAAGCAGGGACGTCGCCAGGCTATATCCCGATATCGAATTCGAAGACCGTATCGTTGACAATATGTGTATGCAGCTGATTCAAAAACCCGAACTCTACGATGTTATTGTGCTGCCGAATCTTTACGGCGATATAATAAGCGACCTATGCGCGGGCTTAGTAGGCGGCCTCGGTGTCGCGCCTGGCGCCAACATCGGCGAAAAAGGCGCCATCTTCGAGGCAACACACGGCAGCGCTCCAAAATACAAAGGCCAAAACAAGGTCAATCCCACCGCGTTGATACTCAGCGGTGTAATGATGCTAAGACATATGGGTAAATCTGCCGAAGCGGACAAACTCGAAAACGCAGTAGCTGCAGTTATTGCCGAGGGTAAAGACGTAACCTACGATATGAAAGAAGACCGCAATGACCCCACCGCTGTAGGCACAAGCCAAATGGCCGACGCCATCATAAAGAAGATATAAAGCTAATCTTTATTTGCACCCAACACAGAACAGACTTATCTTACGTTCAATAATCCTCTGGAAATAAGGTCATCTCCCAATACTGGTGAATTCTGTCCATCATCTCTATAAAGTCTTCATGATTCATTGGCTTCATTATATAACCGGCAATACTCAGCTTAAAAGTCTCGACTCTATCCTGATCAGCCTTTGATGTGGTTAGTATTATCACAGGAATATTTTTCAGATGATCATCTGCTTTTACAATCTTCAGAAATTCAACACCATTCATCCTTGGCATATTCAAATCAAGAAGGATAATCTGTGGTCTGGCATTATCCTTATTTCGCAGGTATTCAAGTGCCTCTTCACCATTTGCTGCATTAACCAAATTATTTTTAATATGAAGATGCTGGAACGCCCTTTTGACCGACATAGTATCTACGGTATCATCTTCAACCAATAATATCGGTTTGATATCCTTCTGTAGCTGTTGCATATTCTATCTCCTTTCTTTGCTCCTTAGGGAATGTGAAAAAGAAGGTGCTTCCCTGACCGGGTATTGATTCTACCCATATCCGGCCATCGTACATTTTAACAATCTTTTGAACTATCGGAAGCCCAATACCAATATGCTCAGTTTCGTCACGAATTGAAAGTATCTGAAATATTTCAAAAATCTTTTCAACATATTTTTCTTCAATTCCAAGCCCATTATCAGCAACGCTGAATCGCCAGCAGTCATCCTCTTCGGCACAAGAGATTCTGATTTTGCCCCCGGGCTTATCCATATATTTTATAGCATTATCTAAAAGGCTTCCGAATATTTGAGAAACATGCTGTTTGACCGCAATTATATTAGGCAGCTTATTCTCAACAATTATCTTAATATTATCAGGCAAATTCAATGCTTCAATCATATCCTGAAGTAGAAGGCTTAAATCCAATTCCTTTTTTGCTTGATCGGTAATCGTAAGTTGCGAATATTGAATAATCGAATCAAGCATATTATTCACTCGATTAGTTCTGGCAGTAAGCAAGGTGGCATTTTTTCGACCCCGCTCATCAAACTTTTTAGCATAATCTTCTGATATCCACTTAGAAAGGATACTAATTCCTCGAACCGGCGTTTTTAAATCATGGGCCGTTATGCGGGTAAACTCCCGAAGCTCTCTGTTCGATATTGTCAACTTTTTAACTGCTGCTGCCAATGCCTCTTCAGCTTCCTTGCGCACAATAACCTCATCTCTTAGCTCAGCGGTACGTTCCTCAACTTTTTCTTCCAGTTGTTCGTTAGTATCTACTAAAGCCAAGTCGCGTTTATGGATTTGGTCCAGCATTTCATTGAAGGCGTCAATAAGAAATCCAACCTCATCACTACTACGCTTGGCTACTCGAACGGAATACTCTTTTTTCTCTGAGACGGTTTTTGCAACACTGGCCAAGTTAAGAATCGGCTCGGAAATAATCCTTTGAAGACCGAATGACATAAAATAAGCTACTATAGAAGCAAGCAATAAAACTACAAACATTATGCCTATGTTAAGCTTGAGCATCGTATATAAGGGCACCAAATCCGACCGCAAATAAACTTTGCCTTCTTCCGCCGCAGGTTCGAAAACAGTCAGAAACTCTTCACTAAAACTATAGCTACTCATCTGAAGTTTGGGTGGTTTGACTTTCCAAAATTCGGTATCGTCTCGACAATAGCTCGCTAAAATTTCGCCTTTCTTTGTATAAATCGCCCCGGAAACAATAGAAGGCTCTGCTTTTAACGCCAGTAATACGTTATTCGCATCCACTGAATCTTCAAACGACAAGGCAGCCGCAGAATTGGCCACTATCATTTTAGCCTGTGTCGAAAGGTTATGTACCATCGTTCTGCGAATGCTAAACCACTGCCAAATAATAAATGCAGTACCTGATAGAAAAAACGATACAATACATACGGCCATTATGATTAAAACAAGCTTACTTTTTATGGTCATGCTTCGCATTGTAAACATATACCTACTCTGAAAAATAGCTCTACTGTCACTACCCAGTATATCGACTCTCTCGGTGCTTAAGTTCTAAATATATGTTTTTCAGATACACTATTCCTCAAGGGATTAAGGCAGTTAATCAAAACTCTCAATGTATCATCGACTAAACCCACGAATTATTAATCCGGACAAATTAGTCTGCCAAGCCACATACAGTCCCATAAAATATTGTAAAGACCCTATAACATCGTTCCTAATCAACCTTATCAACCTTGATTGTCATCCAATTGTCTGTATTTTTTATTGCCCAAAACCAGTAAATTTTATTATATAATGGCACATTATTAGAAAAGTCTGTAAAGGACCTTGTACATTGAAACAGCATAATTTTGGACAATTAGTCTCAGGTCGAAGCACCGGTCTTAAGGCGCACATCTTCCGGTTTTTCCTAAGAGTAATTTCGCAAATTTATCAGATTGCTGCCGTCTCACGCAATTTCTTATACTCCGGTGGTTGGCTGAAAACACATCACGTAGACGCAGTTGTCATAAGCATTGGTAACATAACAACCGGCGGAACCGGCAAAACCCCGCTTGTAATCTGGCTGTGCAGATTTTTACAACAAAAAGACCTCCGTTACGCCGTCCTAACCAGAGGCTATAAAACACGGGGGACGAGCAATGAGGAACGAGCGACGATGGACGAGCCGGCAATTCTCGCCGAGAGCTGCCAGCAAACTAAAGTGATTATAAACCCCAACCGTGTTGAAGCTGCAGCCGAAGCCGTTGGTAAGTTCGGTGCAGAAGTGTTGATTATGGATGATGGATTTCAACATCGCAGATTACACAGGGACCTCGATATTGTAACAATTGACGGAACTTGTCCCTTCGGCTACGGGAGGGTGCTGCCCGCAGGCTTGCTGAGAGAGCCTGTTGTTTCCCTCAAACGCGCCGATGCGGCTGTTTTAACCAGGTGCGACCAGATTCCTGAATCTGAATCGAGCCAGATTGAAAAGAAACTACAATTAATCAATCCGGATATGGTAATTGCAAAGTCGATACACAACCCGATCTGCGCAGAATTCACAGCCGGCGAAAAAATCACCCTTGAACAGCTAAGGAGCAGAAACATATTTGCCTTTTGCGGAATAGGTAATCCAAATTCTTTTTTAAACACAATCATAAACATCGGCGCCAATCTCGTCGGCTCGAAAATTTATAATGACCACCATTGCTACACTGACAGAGATATTTATGATATTCACGAACAAGCTAAATGTTTAAGAGCAGATTTGATACTGTCAACGCAGAAAGACCATACACACTATGCAATGATCGCTACGCAATACGACATACCTTTCGCATATTTGGCTGTTGAGATAAAATTTATAGCCGGAGAGGACAGATTAAAACAGTTGATTGAAGACACATTAGCGGGTAAAATTCACAAATAATATTGATAACCTATACTCTTATGTACGAAAAGCTGCTAAAAACGGTAACGAATCTCGGCTCACCGGAAGTTCTGGTCGTAGGCGACTTTATGCTCGACGTCTATATCTACGGCGATGCCTTGCGTATAAGCCCCGAAGCCCCAGTGCCTGTATTGAAAGTTACTAAAACCGAGTATAGCTGTGGTGGAGCAGGTTCTGTTGCTGTGGATCTTGCTGCATTGGGTGCTATACCGGTTTGCGTGGGAGTTACCGGAAAAGACCGCAACGGCGAAACTCTCAGAAAGAAGTTGGCAGAAGCCGGCGCCGATACCAACGGCCTTCTCATATTAACCGACCGTCCTACCACCAGCAAACAAAGGCTGATAGGCCTGGCACAGCATCGCCATCAACAGCAATTATTCAGAATGGATGAAGAATCCACAGAAACGTTATCCGAGGAACAGTATGAAAAGATTTTGCAGTCTTACAAAGACAGATTGCAACAAGCTGACATTGTTTGCCTGCAGGATTACAATAAGGGTTTGCTAAGTTCATCGCTTTGCAAACAAATGATACAGCTGGCAATACAAGCAAATAAAAAGGTTCTTGTCGACCCTTCGTTTACTGCTGACTATTCAAAGTACACCGGTGCCACACTCATTACGCCAAACAGGCAGGAGACTTCGATAGCAGTCGGGGTCGAAATAAAAACAGCAGAGATGGCAGCCCAGGCAGCCCGAACCCTCACCGAGAAATTTAATATCGATGCCGTAGTGATTACACTCGACAAGGAAGGTGCATATCTTAGAACACAGGAAATAGACGAGATTATACCTACCAGGCCTCGCAACGTCTATGATGTTACCGGTGCCGGAGATATGGTCTTGGCAACACTCGCGATAACTTTGGCGGCTGATTGTGATTATAAAACAGCTGTGCAACTCTCAAATATAACAGGCGGCATTGAGGTGGGAAAATTCGGCGCTGTAACCGTAACCATCGAGGAAATTATCAATGAAATCACCGGTAAAAGTGAGAAGGTCCGACCGCTCAACTCTTTGATTAAGAAACTGGCTGAGCATCGAAGGCAAAATGCGATTATAGTTTTCACCAACGGTTGTTTCGATGTGGTACATAGAGGACATATCGAGTTCCTCAGATTCTGCAAACTGCAAGGTGACATCATCGTGGTGGGATTAAACAGCGACAGCTCGGTAAAAAACATCAAAGGGCCTGACCGACCGATTAACAACCAGCACGACAGAACCGCTGTCTTGGCCGCACTGGAAACGGTCGATTACATTACCGTTTTTGATGAGACGGAACCTCTTAACCTCATCAAAAAAATAAATCCCGATGTATTAGTTAAAGGACAAGATTGGGCACAAAAAGGCATAGTCGGGGCCGAATTCGTTAAATCTTACGGCGGCAGGGTCGTTCTTGCTCCGCTGATTGAAGGCAAAAGCTCAACCTCAACAATCAAAAAAATAAGGTCGCTGGAAAGATAGTCAATGGATGAGGACGTAAGAAAGAAGATTATAGAAACGATAGAAGCACACAGACAAGCAACTGCTGAGTTGAAAACCACCGGCATCGAAGCAATCGCAGCCGCCGCAAAGATAATAATAAGAGCATTAAAACGAAATGGTCGTCTTTACATTTGCGGCAACGGCGGCTCAGCTGCAGATGCTCAACACATAGCAGGCGAGCTTGTGGGCAGATTCGAACAAGAACGCAAACCACTGCCGGCGGTTGCGCTGACGACCGATACGTCAATAATGACATCGATTTCCAACGACTACGGCTACGAAAATGTATTCGCCAAACAGGTCGAAGCGTTCGTCAGAGAAGGTGATGTCCTTTGGGCTATTTCGACCAGCGGCACATCGGCAAACATCATCACCGCTGCTGAATTGGCAAAGAAAAAAGGCGCTGCTGTGCTGGCCTTTACAGGTCAAAAGGACAGTAAACTCGAACAGGTAGCTGACGTTTGTTTTTGCGCCAACAACAAATCAACAGCAAGAAGTCAGGAAATTCATCAGCTCGGCTTTCATATAATTTGCGGACTCATAGAGGATAATTTTTGCAAATAGTTAATTTAAAGATGTCTAATAAAGCAATATTTTTAGACCGCGATGATACTTTAATTAAAGACCCGGGCTATATTAATCATCCCGACCAGGTGAAGCTGCTCGATGGTGTCGATAAGTCGCTTATCGAATTTCGCGCTATGGGGTATAAACTGATTGTAGTCTCAAATCAGTCCGGTGTCGCACGTGGAATTGTTTCCGAGCAGGCTCTCGATAAAATCCACAGCCGATTAAAACAGCTGCTGGCCGAAAAAGGAGCACCTTTGGACCGAATTTACTATTGTCCCTATCATCCGGACGGCGTTATTAAAAAGTACCGTAAGGAAAGCGACTGGCGAAAACCAAAACCAGGGATGCTTCTGGCTGCCGCCGATGAAATGGACATTAACCTTAGCCAATCCTGGATGATTGGAAACAACAACCGTGACATCGAGGCTGGTTTGCAGGCCGGTTGTAAAACCATATTAATTAATCACCCTTCGCACTACATACAGCATAAGCTCGGACAACCAAATCCGGATTACCAAGCTGTAAATATGAAGGAAGCGGCAAATATTATAAAAAAACATCATCGTTCAGCCGACGAAAATCCCATTCAAACCCATCCGCTCCCTCAGACCCTAACCAAATCAGTATCACAAACCGCCGAAGAAACACATCAGCCACAGCATACAAAGCCAAAAATACACCCTACCGAACAAAATATTCCCAGTGGCTCTGCCACAGGTAACAGTACTGAACAATTGCTTTACAGCATTCTTGAACAGCTTAAAAGTATGCGGCGGAACGAGATGTTCGGTGAATTTTCCATAACTAGATTTGTGGCTGGTGTTTGTCAAACCATTGTTTGGTTTTGCCTGCTTATAAGTATATGGTTTCTAATGCATCCGACACGGCAGGACAATTCAGTTTTAATTACGCTTGGTTTTGCTTTGATATTTCAGGTAATGGCGTTGACCTTTTATATAATGCGTGGGCGAAAATAGTGATGAGCGAAATATACCTCGCACAGCGAGACAAGAGATGCAAGATGCGAAAAATGAAATATTAGTCTGGCTTCCTTCCCCTATGGGCGATGCTATCCTTTGCACGCCCGCCCTGCGAGTCATTCGCCGGCATTTCAAATCCTCTCAAATTTCTTTCTTCGCCAACGAGGTTGTTCGAAAGATTTTGTCACCCAGCCGATTTAACGATATATGGCTCCAGCAGCGCAGTAAAAATCCTTTTACGATTGCAAAAACTCTCAAGGAACATAACTTCACTCACGCTATTCTTTTCAAAAATTCTTTCGCTTCCGCTCTGGGGGTTTTCCTGGCAGGAATACCGGCACGTATCGGCTATGCACGCGAATGTCGTGGCTTTCTGCTTACCAATAAACTTTATCCAAAGAAAATATCTGCTACTAGATTCAAGCCTTTTTCTATAGTCAGCTACTATCTTGCAATTGCTTCCCTGCTCGGTGCCGATACCACCGACGTAAACCTCGAACTGCCTATTGACCCACAACAGAACGATAAATTGCGGACCAAATTTTCGGAAATCGCCAAATCCAAAGGGCCGGTTGTTGTTCTTGTCCCAGGCGGAGCATTCGGCCGGAGTAAATACTGGCTCAGCGAAAGATTCGCACAAACGGCAGATTGGCTGGTTTCTAATTATAATGCAACCGTTGTTATCTCTGTATCAACCAATCCTGCTGAAAAGCAAATTGCACAAGAAATTTGTAGTTCGAGCAAGTCTGAGCTTATTAACTTAGCAACAAAAACTGTAAGTCTTGGTGAATTGAAATCACTTTTTTCCATTGCGGATTTAGTAATAAGTAACGATACAGGCCCACGACACATAGCCATAGCTCTTCGGCGTAAGGTTATCAGTCTGTTCGGCCCGAACGACCCGGCCTGGACAGAGACTGGATATAAAAATGAAATTCAAATAATCGGCGATGCACCTTGCGCTCCTTGTGCCAGGCCGACCTGCAAAATGAGCGAACACTTGTGCATGCAGGCAATAACCGTAGATATGGTCTGTAATGCCGCAAAAAAATTACTCGAAAATAACCAGGAAAAACTCACTATTAAAACCTGTAGGGAATTTGCAGAAATTTCAAACCTGTCCCGAGCAGGGTCGAGGGAATCATTCTTTTGTAATGAAGAATATAAAACAGGCCTTGGCAACTTGGGCCTAACTTCTATTGACTCTGTTTTTTCTTTCAATAACGCCGAAAATCTGGCCAAAGATAACCTACCTGGATATCGCAGCCGCTTGCGGTTCGAAATAAATTCACCACCGGCTACACTGTTTTTGAAACGCTATGACTCACCACCGATTTTAGTCCAGCTTAAAAACTGGCTCTCTGCCGGCAGACGGGTAAGCTGCGGTCTCTCAGGTTTCGAGTCGGCGATTAAACTTGCAGCAGCAGGTATAAACACACCGAAGATTATCTCTTACGGTGAGCAATGGAGAATATTTTTCGAGAAAAGAAGCTTTATAATCACAGAGAAAATCCCCAACGCTGAAGCCTTGGAACGAAAACTGCCTGATTACTTCAACGCTTCTGCTGATATGAAAAATTTGAAACTGCGAAGAAATTTCATCGCTCAATTAGCTGATTTTGTAAAAAAATTCCACGAGACAAAATACCGTCATCGAGACCTTTATTTCTCTCATATATTCTATGACAACGACGGCCAATTCCATCTCATAGACCTCGCAAGAACCTTCAAGCCAAACCTCCTTGCCGAAAGATTTCGCATAAAAGATATTGCACAGCTTTACTATTCCGCCCCGGGAAGATATTTCACAAATACCGACCGTTTGCGTTTCTACCTTGGCTACACCGGCTGCAGCAGGCTAACCGGGAAAAACAAAATATTTATCCGTAAAGTAATAAATAAAACAAAGCAAATGGCACAGCACGATATAAAGCATGGCAGAGTTGTCCCCTTTGCAGAAGTTGATTAAATGAAGAAAAAAATCGCACTGATAATAGAGCGGTTAGATATCACCCTCGGCGGAGCCGAACGCTCCGTCTTTGAGCTGGCCGCTGCCCTATCGGCACTTGGGCATAAAGTAAATATACTTGCCGCAAAAGGGAAAACAAACGCTAAAAACATTCATATCTTATGCCAAAATACTCCCGGTAAGCGTACTTACTACTTTACATTCGAAAAAGCACTGAAGAAATATCTGTCGGAAAATCCCTACGATATAATTCACAGCATATTACCTTTCGACTTCGCTGATGTATATCAGCCGCGTGCAGGCTGTTTCGCCGAAACCATTCTGTGTAATGCCGCCAGTTACCAGAATAAAATCGTCGAAATTTACAAGAAAATAACGTCTTTTGCCAACTTTCGACGAACTATACTTTTGCGAGCAGAAAGAAAACTTTGCAAAGATTCAAATGGGCCGGTAATCGCTGCACTTTCCAAGTATATTGCCGAACAATTCAAAAATCACTATGACACCGACGATGACAGAATAGTTGTTGTACCCAACGGTATAAAAATAAATAAACGAATTGACACAAACCGGGCAGATAAACTCCGAAGTCAAATACTCACTCAATTAGGACTCAAGGAGGCTGACAACCCCGTCTTCTTCCTCTTCGCCGCAAACAATTTCAGACTCAAGGGACTTGCCTGTTTGATAAAAGCAATGCAGCTTGTATCGTCAAACATCACGGAACGAAAAGCTTATTTAATAGTAGCTGGCAACGACAGAGCACGCAAATACCGCCGCCTCGCAAAAAAGCTTAATGTCCATAAACAAGTCGTCTTCTTAGGGACTGTACGCCATATTCAAAACGCCCTTTCAATAATAGATGTAGCCGTCCTGCCTACTTTTTATGACCCGTCAAGCAGGTATATTCTTGAAGCGATTGCAGCTGGCAAGCCCGTTATAACAACAAAATTTAACGGTGCTACGGATTTATTTGTCAACGAGCGACACGGCAAAGTAATCGATTGCGCTGAAAACATCACCGTGCTCGCTCAGGCCGTTAGCTTCTTCACAGATACAAACAATATCCGGAAAGCATCGCAGGCAATTGTTGCGGATAATCTCAAAGAAAAAATTTCCATCAGCAGAGTTGCTAAACAGCTAATCCCTGTTTATGAATCAATACTCGAAAAACGAGGGTAATAATGAAATTTGTGATTCTAATTATCGGTGCATATTTGCTCGGCTCAATCCCCTTTGGGCTGATTATTGCCGGAGCACACGGAAAGGACTTGCGCAGCATCGGTTCAGGCAACATCGGTGCAACGAATCTATCGCGGGCGCTTGGTAGAAAATGGGCTTATCTCTGTTTCCTTCTGGATGTTATAAAGGGCCTAGTGCCGATGCTCGTTGCCGCCGGCTTTATCTCTTCGCCACCGGCTGTTACGGAGCTTTTACTTACACTCGCTGCCGGTTGTGCAGCAGTTTTGGGACATATCTTCCCAATATACATCAAGTTCAAAGGTGGCAAAGGCGTCGCTACCAGTTTCGGCGTGGCGCTCGGCCTTTGGCCTTACTATACAATTTGCTCTCTGTTTGCTTTTGGCGTCTGGGCGGTAATTGTTTTGATATGGCGATATATCTCGCTTGCTTCTATTGCTGCTTCTGTTGCTTTTCCTATTGCTTTGGTCCTGATTATTGCCCTGTCACCTGTCTGGACATTTGCCAATTTATGGCCTCTGCTTATTACGGCTGTGGTTATACCGATTATGGTGATTATTCGCCACCGGGAAAATATAAAAAGACTAATCGCAGGAACTGAAAGCAAAGCCTTCAGTTAACAGGTTTTTCTACACGGCCGATGCCGGAATAAGGCAAAGAAATTTAAGAACAGAATCCCCCTTGTTCTTAAATTGGTGTTCCGTGTCCCCCGGCACAAATATCACATAATCCTTGCCAAACTGATATTCCTTTCCCTGGTATACCAAAACACCCTCCCCCTCAATCGCAAATACCTCATGCTCGTGTTTATGTTTATGCAGCGGCGTATGACCTCCCGGTGCTATCTCAAACATCCGCATTGCAAAATTATTCGCGCCGTCCACTCTGGAAATAAGCCATCCCATCTCCGTCCCCTTGGCTCCATCCATTTCCACCGAATGCTTAGCAATGTTACTGCTCTTTTCTATTTTCATATTTCTCCCTTTTATCCGCCATTAAACACTCATCCAAGTTTCCCAGCGAGGATTTCAGATACAACTTTCGGATTGGCCTGGCCCTTTGTTTTTTGTATAACCCGGCCTAACAAAAAGCCCAGTGCTTTTTTGCTTTTTTTACCGCCGCTTTTTACATCATCGACCGCTTTAGGATTTTCCGCAAGCACCTGCTCAACTACTCCCTTCAGCTCCCCAACATCACTTTTCTGAATAAGGTTAAGCTCACCCGCTATTATTTTCGGCTCTTTGCCGGTTTTTACCATTTCCTCAAAGATAGTAGTCGAGGCGGTAGCACTTATTTCGCCAACGTCAACCATCCTTGCTAATTGAGCAAAACCCTGTGGTTTGATACCTAACTCAGCTGTGCTGCAGCCTTTTTCTTTGGCTAATTTCAGCCCGACCTGCGTGAGCAGATTACATACTCGTTTCGGCTCACCGCCTGCCTGAACTACCTCATCGAAAAATTCCCCTGTTGCTCGCTCAGCCGTTAAAACGCCTGCATCGTAATCACTTAATTTATATTCCTGAATAAAACGCATTCGCTTCTTTATTGGCAGCTCGCATAGTTGAGATTTGATATCTTTAAGCCACTGCTCCGTCAATTCTACCGGCACCAAATCCGGCTCAGGAAAATATCTGTAGTCGTGCGCCTCTTCCTTTTCTCTCTGCAGGATTGTTACCTCGTTTAAGTCATCCCAGCCGCGCGTGCTCTTGTTTCCCATCTCCATCACTTCACCAGTCTCAAGAAACCTCTCAATCTGCCTGCTGATTTCGTATTCGATGCTTTTCTCCAGCGCCCGGAAGCTGTTCAGGTTTTTGATTTCAACGATAGGTGTTTTGTATTCTTTGCCGTCTTTGGTGATAACCAGATTAACATTCGGCTCGAATCGCATATGTCCCTTTTGCATATCTGCTTCAGAGACACCTAAATATCTGACTATCCTCTGCAACTCCTCCGCCAGCGCCCGTACTTCTGCTGCGCTGTTCATATCCGGCTCGGTTACAATCTCTAATAAAGGCGTACCCGCCCGATTCAAATCCACCTGTGAAAAGTTCCCCGTCGCGTGCAGGTTCTTGCCCGCATCTTCCTCAAGGTGCGCTCTGATTATTCCAATCCTTTTGGTTCTTCCTGACTCCAGCGGTATTTCAATAAAGCCGTTGGTACTGAGCGGCAAATCATACTGACTTATCTGATAATTTTTCGGCAAATCAGGATAGTAATAGCCTTTTCTGTCCCACTTTGTGAACCTGGCTATCTCGCAATTAAGGGCCAGCGCAACCAGCACGGCATATTCAAATGCCTGCTTATTCATTACCGGCAGCACACCCGGCATACCAAGGCACACGGGACAGACTCTGCTATTGGCCTCTTCGCCGAAGCTTAACTCACAGCCGCAGAACATCTTCGTCTTCGTGCAAAGATGCACGTGAATTTCCAAACCAACAACAACCCTGTAATCCACCTTAGCCATTTAACCTAATAATCAATTATCAATCATCAATAATCAATATTCGAAGGTCTCTTTTTATGCCAGCCGGTTTCCTTCTCGAACATCCTCGCTATCCGCAGCAGCTTATCTTCGCTGAACGCCGGCGAGAGTATCTGCAGGCCGATGGGCAAATTATTATCATCGAATCCACAGGGGACACTGACACCCGGAATGCCAGCCAGATTAACGGCTATCGTATAAATATCAGAAAGGTACATTTTCAACGGGTCATCGACCTTTTCGCCGATCTTAAAAGCGGTCGTCGGTGAAACAGGCATTAAAATGGCCTCGCATTTTTCGAATGCTTTGGTGAAATCACCGCGTATCAAGTTCCTTACCTTAAGTGCCTTAAGATAATATGCGTCATAATAGCCGCTTGATAGCGCGTATGTGCCTAACATTATCCGCCTCTTAACCTCTTTGCCGAATCCCTCCGCCCGCGATTTCGTATATACCTCGATATAATCCGTCGCATCTTTGGTTCGATGCCCATAATGAACGCCGTCATATCTCGCCAGATTGCTCGACGCCTCAGCTGTAGCTATCACATAATAAGCAGCAATTGCATAATCGAAATGCGGCATTTCTACTTCAACTATTTCAGCCCCAAGTTTCTTATAAATCCCCATCGCCTCGCCGATTGCCTTCTGTATTTCACTATCGCTGCCGGCGTTAAGTCCCGGCACAACACCAATTTTCAGTCCGCTTATCGGCTCATCAAGTTTTTCAAGATAGTTACAAACCGGCGCAACCGATTCGCTTACACTCGTGCTGTCTTTCTCATCGTGTCCCGTTATAACATTCATCATCAATGCACAATCGCCCACCGTGTGGGTAATCGGCCCAATTTGGTCTAAACTCGAACCGTATGCCACAAGTCCGAATCGCGAAACCCTGCCATAGGTCGGTTTCAGTCCCACCACTCCGCAGAAACTGGCCGGCTGCCGAATCGAACCTCCGGTATCCGAACCAAGTGCTGCGTAGCAAAACCCCGCCGCCACCGCCGCTGTTGACCCTCCGCTGCTGCCGCCCGGAACCCGGCTGGTATCCCAGGGATTGACAGTTTGTTTCAGGCCGGAGTTTTCCGTACTCGAACCCATCGCAAACTCATCAAGATTTGTCTTACCTATTATTACCGCATCAGCAGCCAAAAGCTTATCAACGACCGTCGCATTATAGGCAGCGCTGAAATTCTCTAATATCTTCGAAGCGCACGTAGTGGCCCCGAAAGTGGTGCACATATTATCTTTTATCGCAACTGGCACACCTGCCAGCTCCCCTACCGGCTCGCTGTCAGCAACCTTGTCATCGACCTCTTTTGCTTTAGCCAAAGCCTGCTCTTTGAACGTGCTAATGTATGCTCCTATTACCTCCTCGTGCTTTTCTATTTGCTCAAAGACCGCCTCGGCCGTTTCCACACTCTTAACCTGTCCCGCTGCGATTGCATCCCGCAACTGCCTGCAATCCATATTTAGCAGTTCGCTCTCCATAAAAAACCTAATCTATGCCCCACTACTACCATCAAGTATCTTCGGCACCTTGAAAAACTCCCCGTCTCGTTGTGGTGCATTTGCCAGTGTCTTTTCAGTTCCCAGCGACTCTTTGACAATGTCTTCTCTGAAAACGTTGCTTATTGGCAGACAATGTGCCAACGGCTCGACGCTGGTCGTGTCAAGCTCATTCATTTTTGCCACGTAGTCAAGGATTGCACTTAATTGCCCGGTAAATTCCGCAATTTCCTCTTCACTTAAGTCCAAACGGGATAATTTAGCGACCTTCCTCACTTCCTCTTGGTCGATTTTTTTCCCCATTTTTTCCTGCCCAAATAAAAAAAGCGAGGCAAAACCCACCCCGCTGATTTCAATCATCAAGATAGCTTACGCCATACATAAGATTTATACTCTTATGTTCCCTGCTCTGCCGGTTTATACTTCCGTTTAGGCGGCTTTTGAACCAGGCCCATACGTATTGCTTTGGCCGAAACCTTAATCCTGCAGACCCTGCCATCAATTACCGCCCGAACCGTTTGTATATTTGGCTTAAACTTTCTTTTTGAAATACCGGTAACTTTCCTTCCGACCCCGCCGAGGTATTTTGCCTTACCTCGTCGCGTGATAGTATTGCCGCTTTTCGTCCGCTTACCCGTAAAGTAACATACTCTCGACATCGATACACTCCCGATTATATACCCAGGTTATTGCCACAATTGTCCTAAAACCACTTAATATATAATCCCTTTTAGAAAATTGCAAGCGCAAAAAACGTTTATCAACAACACAAACCAGCTATTTTGTAGGCGGACTCAAATACTGGAAAAGCTCCGAATCAGCAGGCAGGATAATCGTCGTATCCCGCTTCAGCGACTTCTTGTACGCTTCCAGCGTCCTGACAAATGCGTAAAACTCAGGGTCTTTCTCAAAAGCTTCGGCGTAT
>CAZCIR010000050.1:0-15397 GCA_964499145.1 uncultured Pirellulales bacterium
TTGTAGAGGCCGAGAAGAAGTGCATATACTGTGGAAGTGAGAGCGATTTACATAAAGAGCATATCGTTCCGAGGTCGTTAGCGATTCTGGAGAAGTGCGTGGTTTGTGATACGATTCAGGGGATTGAAACCGGCTATGGGCGTGCGGGCAGTGCAATTCAATAAAGGGGAGAAAAGGATTGTATCAATTCTTCAAAGGCAAATTTCCAACGGAACGGAAATACTATGACCTTAACCGGCATTATTGGAGAAGAAGTATCTTTCCGGCTACGGCGCTGCGCCTACGCCGAGACGAGAAGACGATTTACAATGGCGTAAGCCATCCCTGACGGGACTGCCATTTGTGTGCGGGGACGATAGACAGAGGGGATATAGACGGCGATGAGGAACTGACGGTATTAGATATCGACCATATTATCATATAAAGACTAATATAAGCAAAGTTGATGAATTGCCCTAATGGGATATCGAAATAGAATTTAGAATGTAGAATTTCGGCAAGCGGGAAAGACAGGATAAAATGGTCGTTAGTCGATAGTGGATTCCTGCTTTAGCAAGGCTTCAGTCGGGATAACATGAAAAAAGGAAGCGGCACAAGCAAATTCGCAAACCGAGGGAACAAATCATATCGCAGGGTAACCCACTAGCTTGAGCCATTATCTGCACCGGTAGCATTGACATCAACGCAAAATTGTTCTTGCTTGACAAGGAACAGCTAAAAACAGGCAAAAAGAAACGAAAATCAGCTTTTTCATAAGGCTCGCCTCCTAATATTGGTTATAAACCAAATTATATGATTTAAGCCGAAATGTTAAGGAAAAAGGCGGATGCAACGGACCAGGGCAAAAAGAAACGGGGTCGGCCTCCTCCGGTACGACCCCGCGATATACAACAGAACCGGCGAGTTTTCTAAGAAGCCGATTCTGAGAATTTCTGAATCGGGCGGGTTCATCCTCCTCCTTCGTTTTAATATTGGTTTACGAGGGCCCCGCCCAATATCATTAACGAAACTAAAATAACTGCAAAAAATATGCCAATAACAAAAAATAAAAACACAGAACTGTTCGGCCTTGTTTAACAATCTGCAAAATAAATAGTTATACTCAACTATAACGTTTTTCGCAGTAAAACAGCGATGTCAAGATTGGTTAGCGTGTTGTTTTTTGTAAACGCCAACTTTGCGCATTTAATCCATCTTTACATTCACGAACTATGCAGCATAAGCTATCTTGACAATAAAACCTTAAAAAACACAGGTCTTTGTCCGATGTTGAAAAAAAACAACGTAAATGCGTGCAAAATGAACAGCAGCTACTCGATGCCAGATACTCGATGCTCGATGCTGGATGCTCGATGCCAGATGCTCGATACCGGATGCTCGATAGTATATACGGAAGGTTAGTTTTTAGGTTTGTTTGGGCGATGTTTTACAGAGGCAATGCGGTTGTTCCAGCGGCAAAGCCAGGTGTCGAAAAGGGTCTTTTTTCCTACTCGCTGCTGGTCGATTATAAAAATAGTATTTTCCCGCCAATTGATAATATCATCGGCAATTTCGCGTATCTGCTGTTCAGGCATCTCTGTCGGAGATAATTCAAGGGGGTCGGCGCTCAGGTCATAGACGGAGACCATTTTGTTCGCCGGATAGTATATGAACTTTCGATTCGCTTTTACAAACCCGGCAGGACTCTGGTTGAGCCAGCCGGAGAAATATACCCTACGGTCATCAGGTATAGGCACGAGGGCATTGACGCCATCAAAACCAGCGGCTTGTGTATCGAAACCCAACAAAGCCAGTAATGTCGGGGCTAAATCAACGGAACTTACGGCTTGGGTAACTTTGGTTCCCGGCTGAATCACAAACGGGGCCCGTAAACAAAATGGTATTCGAATTGTCTCATCAAAAGGGATTCTTTCATGGCCGAGCAGGCCGTGCTCACCAAAGGCCTCACCGTGGTCAGATATAACACAAAAAACAGTTTTGTCGGTGAGATTGAGCTTTGCAAGCTCGACGTCAAGGGCAGCGAGGAATTTGTCCGTGTAAGAGACGGCCTGGCGGTACCTGGCGAGCGGCTCCCTGGCTGGTTCGGCAAACCATCGCGGGGCCTCGTAAGGGTCGTGTGTAACAGAGAGCATAAGCGTCAGGAAAAAAGGCCTGCCGTCATCGGTCTTCGTCTGCGCTACGCCGGACGAGTCGGTTTTTATCCATTCGATTATCGGCTGCAACATAGCAAATTCATCACAGGCCAGATAACCAAGATAGGCATCTGTATTATTCAAATCATCCCTTGCCCAAAACTTGTCAAAGCCGAGGTTGTGAACCAAAGCGGGACGCGCCTCGAAGTTACCCTTGGCAGACTGGAAAAAGGCGGTCCGGAAATTCAAATGCTGCTTGAGAATCGAGGCAATGGAGGCGTATGGCTTTTCGAGCGGGATAGTCTCAGCAAGGTCCTGCGAGACAGAAGGGAACCGTCCGGTCAAGAGACTGAACAGAACCTTCGTTGTATGTGAAAGCGAGCAACGGGCGTTTGTAAATTCGGCGCCCTGCTGTGCTAAAGCTGCGAGATATGGCGTTAAGCTTCTTTGTGTGTCCTTTTGCAAGTCACCCGGACGATAAAGTGAGGTGTATCTGTATTGTACACCCTCGAGGACAACAAGGACGACATTTTGGTTTAAGCGGTGATGTTTCTGCGAGATTGCAATCTGTATCTCATCAAAGGCGGGTATTTTTCGTGTGGCGCCGGCTAAACTGGTTTTTGTCATGCGGGCAGAACCTGGGAAAAGAAGAGATGTTACAGCCCTTAACTGACTATTATAACACAGGCCTTCAGAGATAATCTGCTCAGAGCCCCGTTCGGAAGTGAGTGTGCCGCGAACAAGAACGGCGATAAAGACAAGAAGAACAGAAACAGTAATTCTTTCTGCAAAGCGTTTTTGGTTGTAATGGGGCGGCAGCGGTTTTGCCAAAACGGAAAAGAAAAAAGCAAGAGCAACAGCACTGGGGCCAAGCAGGATTACGGCAGCGATGGGTGTCTTTGAAAGATTGACACCGATAATACATAGAGCGTTTATCGGGTCTCGAAACAACGGCAGGAGAACCGTAGGCAAGATTTGCGTTCCAGTTCTTATCAGCCAGCCGGCACTCATAACCGACCAGGTGCATATAACAGCGGCACAAATGCAAGCCGCCCGGATGAGCCATCTGTAAGGCCAGCGAAAACAAAGCAGGGCCAGAATAACTTCGATGCCCAGCAGGACAGCTACATCATCGAATATCCAGCTAAAGTATTCGCTGAGCAAGTCGATACGCCGAGCATGAAAAAACTTTACCGCCAAAGTACAAAACAGAGCAGCAAACATAATAACGCTATAGGCGCGGGGAGCCAAAAGGCCGTATAAACGGCGAATCGATAAAACTGATTTAGCCTTGCAGACAGATTGTGAAAGCTCAACACCCATCGCGCGTCAAAATACTAAAAGAGCTAACAAATAGCAAGCAGATAAAGAACAGGGTATGGAAAAAGAAAAACTACAAACCAAAAAGCCGGTACTACAAATTCAAATTCTCAAGAACATCCTGCAAAGGCACCTCTGCGAAACAGACAGCAGTATCAGCGACGCCATAATAAATCTTCATTTTTCCATCTTCGTGGAGCAGGCCGCAGCTGAATACGACGTTTCCGAAGAAGCCCTCAATTTCATAATCGGCCTTGGGCTGGAGGACCGGCTTTTCCAGCCTTGCAATTACCTTCCAGGGCTGGTGACTGTCCAGCAGGACGGCACCAAGACAATAACGGTTGTTTCGGTCGGCGCCGTGATAGATTTCGAGCCAGCCTTGTTCGGTTTTAAAAGGGACGGCACCGGCGCCGATTTTTATGCTGTCCCAAAAGTTCGGCTGAGGTCCCATCAGGCAGCGGTGGCCACCCCAGCAGAGAAGGTCGGGTGATTGTGCAAGCCAGATGTCATGTTTTTCAAATAAAGTGGAAACGGGCCGGTGAAGAGCATAGAAACTGTCGTTGATTTTTTCGGGGAAAAGTGCAACATCCTTGTTCTCGGGACAGAAGATGACGCCGTGACGCTCGAAAGACTTAAAGTCCCTTGTCGATATCAGGCAGGTTGTTACCCCGAGAGCAGAGACCGCAACATAACTGATATAATATGTACCGTCAATGAAGGTAATTCTGGGGTCTTCAAGGCCAAAGGCTTCATAATCATTTGCAGGGGTGATTGCGGGGGTATCGTCAACCTTAAAGTTTATGCCATCGGTGCTTCGTGCTAATCTCAGATGCGAGAGCGATGTCAAGAAAGTTTGCGTCGGCGTTATTATTAACCTTGGGTCTGAAAAGTCGTTTTCGGGGTCATCTTTTGAAAAATTCCTTAAGATAATGTCGGCCTGAGTAACATCATAAACAGCGGCTAACGTTATATCCGGATGCGGGCTAATCGGTCGTTCAGCGACTCGAAGCATCAGAATAATTTCATCTTTGAAGCGAGCAACACCAGGATTAAATACACCAATAACTTCGAAGTCCGGCCTCGAAGGCTTTACGTCTTCGGGCTTGATTACAGGATTGTTCGGGGAACGAAATACCGGCATTGGCCAGCTCCTTTGCTGTGACAGAGTTCACTATATATTATATTCCAATTGATAATAGCCGCCGATAACACGAGATGCAAGAGCTATTGGTCTATATAAATAAATAGCGGTTTGAGGGTTGTAATTGCCTGAGAAAAAACGTGACTGAGAGGCCGGTTTTTATTATCATCTATTTAAACGCCAACGTAGCTCAACGGCAGAGCTCCGGTTTTGTAAACCGGTGGTTGTCGGTTCGAATCCGACCGTTGGCTTTTTCTCTACCGGCTTTGACAGATTTTGGCAGCCCAGTCAACAGATGACGGGTTTTGGCCATTCCCTCGGCTTCGCTCGGGACAGGCGGGGAATCCGGGCAAGGTCAGTATTCCTTTCTCGTCTGCTTTAATAACAATACTTTCCTGCCACTTGCCATTTCCGGGGTTAAACCATTGCAAGAGATACGAGGTATCAGGCTGAAAACCGCTTAATGTGGGCAAGACAGCCTTGTTCTCAAAGTAAAGCAGAGCGAGGTCCTTATCAGCGGTTCTCATCATAAACGACCAGCCATCCAGACCTCTGTCCGGGCTGTTCGGGGCCTTCTGCGGGTGTATGTCTTGCGAGCAGGGCTGCAACTGCTGGTACCTGTCACCTTCGGACAATATAAAGGCCGAAAGATGCTGCATATAAAGGCCCGATTCGAACTTTAACGCATCCCAAAAGTGGGGACGGGCACCGGCGGGTTCTCCAGTTGTGGTAATATCGTAGGCGGCGGTGCCGTGGACGTGGCCGGACAAGCCGCCCGAAAGGACGGAGCCATACATCTGCGCGCGTGAGAAATAATTATCTCGCGGCGAATCGGCTAGCGGACGTTCACCGTTCGGCATATTTATCTCGTGGTTCCAGCCGGTGTAATACGGCTCAAAATTTATAGCAGGGTAAGGAGGGACAAGATTAAAAAGTGTTTCAATGGCTGCGGAAACACTATGGTCGCGCGGCTTGTTGCCGACACTGTGCATAGTCAGCCAGGGACAATTCTGGTCGTGGGCGAACTGCTTATAGGTGGAGTTGTTGATTAGAGTCGTGTGTGGCTGGCCGAACGGGAGTGGGCCGTATTTTTTTAAATGATAAGTAAGGGCCTCGTTAAATTCGTCGGCTGTGAGACTATATTCTTTTGGAATCCAATCGAGATGAATACCGCTGAAGATTATATTATAGGCACCATATCTTGATACGAGATATTGAACGTATCGTGAGAACGATTCATTAAAGTCATAATAGGCCTTCCAGGCGGGACAACTGTCCCTTCGGACGGTTTCTATCAAAGGGACAAAGCCCTGCTCGGACAAATACTGCATTTTTTTGTCCAGGCTTTGAAAATATTCGGGGACTATATTATCGAAATCAGCAACACCCTCGTGCTTAGCTGACATTTTAAAGGGCCTGTTGCCATATTCATCTCGCATATCTTTTGCGGTCACCTGGCCGTTTCCAACAGGGTAATCGAATTTTTCCCAAGCGTTTCTCAGGTATATACCGCTGGAATCGGCGTAAGTAGCGGGGTGGCAATCAGATTCCCAGTTTGGGAAGCAGGCAATCATACTAACGGAGTTGTAGCCCTGGGCTTTTCGGTAGGCGACGGCATCTTCAAAGCCGATGCCGGGACTGGGTATGTAATTCTTCGCAGGGGCAACACCTCTGAAAGGCAGACGCCACGTGGCTGCCGCAAGCCAGGTGTCGCCGACCATAAAGAACGGAGTGCCGTCGGCGTATTGTAAAGCGTGGCCGTTAGGAGTTGGTCGAACGAAGCCGCGGCGATTTGGATTTTGCAATTTCTCCTCTTGCGTCCAGTTGACGGCGTTAAATTCGCCGCTTTTATTATTAAGCCCTTTATCATCGGGCTGATTCGAGCCGCTGGTCCATTGCCATTTGCCCGGCTCTGTCGTCACCATACGAACAAGAAAACGATTGCCGCCATCCCAGAAGCCATAAATTCGTTTCGAGAAATTCGGGCCTTTTAAGTCTATCCAGCAGGTTACATCCGTATAATAGTTTTTATACTGCCTTTCCGCACTGAGTACGATCTCCTTCATTTCCCATACGTGGATATCCGAAGAAAAAGCATCGCTTACAAACAGAAAAGCAATAAAAAAGGACAACAGGTTCTTAAGTTTAGTATTCATAACAGGAAAGGTTCCTCGAATAAAAATTGATTTTCATTAACGGCCGGATTGTAGCACAACAGGACACATACTTCAATGGTTTCAGCCCTTAAACAGGCCTGTCAGCAGCGGAAGCCTTGAAACCAAATGGCCGCGGTAAAACCAGTCCGTAGTCATATCAGCAGAACCTGCGGCGGGGGTAAGTGAGCCCGAATATTTTTGGTGCACCGGCGGCTTGGCGGTTACTAAATTCAAAGGTATGGCTGAGTTTTCATTTACTACGGCTAAGTTGGAGTTGTCACCGTGGATATTGCTCCAGCCGTGTGCGCAGGGACGAAAATCGGTTGTGGCGACATACAATTTTTCGCCACGGTTCAGTATCACCGGCACCAAATCATCGAACTCGTCACTTATAGCCTCAGGGATGCGAAATTCGGCGGCGTGCTTTTGGCCGCGTGTCCTTGCGGCTTTGAGGTATTCGCGGGACTTGTTGACCGGATGTTCGAAAGCTTTGGCGTCGATAAAAATGCATAACCTGCTTTTCGACAAATCTGTCAGCATAGTAAAATCTTCGAGCTTGGCTGGAATCATATCTATGTAGCCCTTCTCCGCCCAGAGACTTTCAAAGCTGCGAGATGGGTCCTTAATCATTACGTAGGTCCAGCTTCTATCCCAGGTTTCATTGGGAGGAACAAAACCTGCAAGAACCTTCTGCGCATCGATTGTTCCGGCTGGGACATTTTCGCCGCCGGAGTAAACCTGCGGGTCAAAAACAAACACATTGTTGTGGCCGTGCCGAGGCAGCAATGGCAATACCAAGCCTTTATTGCAAACGGCATCGTTTATACTTAAGTAAATTGCCAACACTGTTTCCGGGACCGAAGGAATCAAATGAGCCAGCTCGAGACAATTTATATCTTCTGCAGGTGCAAGGTATGATGGAATTTCCTTTATCAGGTTATACGCTTTGATTAGGAAATCAACGTATTGCTGCCTGTTCATAGTAGAGCCAGCAGGGATACGCAAATCCTGTTTGAGTTCGACCTTCATAGCAAATATCAGAACACAATTGCTGCGTAGCCAACGACCTCGGCGATTGAGGTGCCTAAGCTTAATACCAACATTACTATACCTTGGGCTTTATTAAGTTAACTGGCGCTTTTGTGCCCAGCAAAACGAGTTGCTGGCCCTCTACATCCACTTCTTTAATCAATAATAATTGTCCCCAAGCAGTTGTCTTTTTCAGCTTTTCCATGTCTTTATACGAGATAAGGAAATACGAATCCTTCATCTGAGCACGGTCTGTACAAATCTTTTCTTGGGCTTTAGCAATATCAATAATGATAGAAAGATTCCTTCCGGTATGTAGGTCCTCGAGACGCGAACTGGCACTGACATAGAAATTGTTGTTACCATCCTGATACACCTTTGCAATCCTTTCAACTTCATACTCGTGCGGATCAAAAATCGCTCTATCGTAAGGTGATATTAAAAATCCTATAAGTATTACTGCTGCTGCAGCAACAGTATTAATAGCCCATTTTAGTCCATTTCGGAATTTTATCAACCTTTCAAGCTTTTCTATCTTATGATTGAGGTCTTTTAATTGTTCACCTAATTTAGGTAACCGCTTTGTTAAACCAATTAATCTAAATGCCTCGTTTTTTTCCATTGCAGGCATACCGAATAACTGCTGTCTTGCAGCTACACTGTGTGTAACACCTGAGCCTCCGCCGACCGTCACTCCATTGCCTATTTCTATGTTGTCTGCCACGCCGACCTGGCCTGCCAAGACAACACCATCTCCAAGCTTGGTGCTACCAGCGATACCAACCTGGCTTGCTATAAGACAACATTTGCCAATTACTACGCCATGTGCAATCTGTACAAGATTATCAATCTTCGTCCCAGCCCCAATTCTGGTGTTTCCGAACTTAGCCCTGTCAATACAGCAGTTAGCCCCGATGTCAACGAAATCTTCAATTATCACCGAACCATTATGCGGGATAAGACAATGAGCACAATTGATGAAAGTATAGCCAAAACCTACAGAGCCAATTGTTGTATTTGCCTGAATAACAACGTTGCTTCCAATTGTGCACTTGTGATAAACAACAACATTATTGTCCAGGTGACAACTTGCTCCGATTGTAGAACTCTGTCCTATTTTGCAGCCGGCAGCAATTACGCTGCCAGCTCCAATTTCGGCTCCATCATCAATTACCACACAAGGTCCAATAGAAACTTCTTTGGAGATTTTTACACCATTACCCACCTTCGCAGAGGGGTCAATCCCCTCAACTGGCGGTTTCAAGACCGGAGCGAAAAGCTTAAGAGCTTCTATCAAAGCAACGTTAACGTCCTTAACTATCAATTGTGGTATTTGGAGTTCCTCAAGATATTCACCCGTTATTACCGCTGCTGCTTTTGAATTTACAGAGAGATGTTTGTGTTTCTCATTTGTAATAAAGGTTAGTGTATTTACATCAGCGGTTTTGATAGGTCCTACAGAATTTACCTCACCAGAGCCATTACCAAACAACGTTGCCCCAAGCCGCTTTGCTAATTCTGCAATTGTCAATTTCATTTTTATTGCTCATATTACGTTTTCTTAGTTTTAAATCAGACATCACATAAAAACCACATTAGAACACAATAGCCGCATAGCCGACGGCCTCGGCACTTGAGGTGCCCATCTTTTCGAGCATTACCTCATTGCTGTTGGTATGTGCAAGCAGCAGGCCTTTCGTTTTGCCGAGCTCTTTCGCAGCAGCGACTACTGCGGCGGCGGCACCGGGGCCGCAGGCGTTTAGGTTCTCGGCAGCGCTTGTCAGTATCTTCTGCGGCTGGAGCTTGACGGCAAAATCAATAAATTCTTTATCATTGACATCGCTTGCCCATTGCAGGGCATCGGCACCTGTACCCATAGGCGTAAAGCCGTAGCGAGGGCCATAATGGGTCAGGTCGGTTGAACCGATGCAAACAATTTTCTTCTGCTGCTGCTTGATAATATCGCCTACAGCCTCACCGAGCGAAATCGCCTGCTCGTTAGGCGGGGTCAGAATCGGCAGGATTTTTGCGTCGGCGAACAAATGCTGGATAAACGGCACCTGAACCTCGATACTATGCTCGTCCTGATGTGCGGAGGTGTCACTAATGGCGGCATCGCTTTTCAGCACGGTATCAGCCAGCTCTTCATCGATGGGTGCTTCGCCCAACGGCATTAACCAGCTTCCCTTGTCATAAACAGCCGGCGAAGAACCGTAATAGCCGTGAGCCGCACCAAATATAATAAAGGTATCAACTTTATTGTGACGCTTCTTTATTGCTGAAAAGACCATCACCGCCAAAGCGCCGCTAAAGGTCCAGCCGGCGTGCGGAACAATGCCGGCGACTATTGTCTCAGGCAACGGCTCAGTAAATTCGGCCTGCAGGAGACATTCATCGATTTCAGCAATACAGGAATTACGCTGTCCGGGATAGAATTGACCTGCAACAATGGGTTTTCTTGTTTGCATCTTAGGCACCTGGCTGTTATAATTTTACAATAAATTCAGAGGAATATTGTAACCTTAAGGCCGAGAGAAAACAATGGCATCTGAAAAGAAAAGTACAGTGGCGGTAGTGATGGGTTCCGACAGCGATATGGACGAAATGCAAAGCTGCATCGAGCAACTCGACAGCTTTGGCATCAAGCCGGTGGTGCGGATAATTTCAGCACATCGAACACCGCAAATAGCAGCTGAGTTTGCGGAAAATGCCGCTAAAGACGGATTAAAGGTGATAATTGCAGCGGCAGGTATGGCAGCACATTTGGCCGGGGCATTGGCAAGCCGAACGATACTGCCTGTTATCGGCGTGCCGCTGATTTCAAGCTCTGGATTAGAGGGGATTGACGCCTTTTTCAGCACGGTGCAGATGCCGCAGGGAGTGCCGGTAGCAACGGTGGCGGTTGGGGAGGCCGGCGTAAAAAACGCTGCGATACTGGCTGTGCAAATCCTGGCCCTGTCTGATGAGGGCCTTGCCAACAAACTTGTTGAGTTCAGAAAACTGCAGGCGAAAAAGATAATCGAGAAAGACTCAAACCTACAAAAAAATCAATAACTTCGGCGAGGTTTGAATAACCTGAACAATCCTATACCGAAGGTCAAGAGCACGGCGGTGGTCGGTTCGGGGGTAGTAATTGTAAGCTCAGGGTGATTAAAAGTGCCGCTGTCCCACCAATATGCATCGTAACCCCGCAGGCGCCAAGAGCCGTAGGCATCCTTGCCATCGAATTTAGAAAGTTTGTAAGGTTCGAGAGGTCTGAATCGGCCGGTAAAAGGCGGCACACCATCCTTTATAGAAAATGGTGCCTCGTCATCAAATATGGTATCTTTATAATTTTCGCCAATGAAGAATTTATCGTAATTATACATATTCAAGCAAATTTCACTACCATCAGGGCTCTGCAAAAAGATTTGTAAATCGAATACGTTTGTGTGTTCCAAACTGATACCAACATCAAGGTCTGAGATAACAAAATGGTCCGGGATTTCTATAACTGCATCGGCCATCCAGCCCTTACTGCTGTTCAAATCAGCGGGGATTGGCAGATTAAAGTCGCCGCTGTAGATATGAACCGGGTCGGAAAAACCAATAGAAGGAAAAACCATCACAAGGAAAAAGGCCGCGAACATCCTTACTGCGGAGCCTCGATTATCCATACTTAGACCTTGAAAAGTTAATAATGGAAACCGAATCTCTCGCCTCTTCCTGAAAAAATTGTATCTTTTCGAATGAAAATGTCAAGAAGAAAGTGAATTTTTAGGCAGGTATTTTAGCTTTGAGGGCGTATTAATAAATGGCCGGCGGGTTTGCCAATCTCGGTAAGGCCAGCGTTGACGGAGTGGATTTATTTTACCTCAATGACGGAGTTAAATCCACCGAAGGGATTAGATTCCGTTACCTCATTGTAAGGGTCCTGCTGCCACTGGCCGTCCACAACCAGTCGGTAGCGATATTTCCCGGCGGGCAGTTTCATCTTTGTCTGCCATACGCCGCTACTGCCCACTTTCTGCAGAGGTGTCTTCGCTGGCTGCCAGTTATTAAAATCACCGGCTATCTGCACGCTGTCGGCACGCGGATAAAGCGTTACAAATACCACAGCATCATTTACCTGGCTGACCCCGTAATAGTCAGAAAGCCTGGCGTTGGTATCTGCTGCCGGCTGCGGTTTTTCGTTCGGTGAGGCCTGCAGAGCCCCCGCCGTTTTGCCTCGCAAAATCGCCGCCGCGGGGATCGGCTTTACAGACCGCATTAACTCATCGGCTGTGGTGCTAATCGTATCGAGCCGATCAGTCAAGGATCCGACAAGCTCGCTGCGCTGCTGGCTTGCCTGCCCGTCAAGGCTCGGCCTTGCCGAGACTGTTGAGCCAATAATTTCCTCGGCCAGTGCGTGAAAATCCCTCTGGCCCCTGCTGGAAGAGTCGTATTCACAGATGGGCTGGCCGAAACTGGAGGCTTCCTTAATCTTGGTGTTGAAATTAACGACTGTTTTGAATATTTTGTCGGCGAAGTGGGTCCGTAATTCAGCGAGGATTTCTCTGGCCATCTTCGTCCTTAAGTCATACATACTGGCCAAGACCCTGACAGTTATCTGCTGATTGAATCGTTTGCAGAGTATGCTAAGGGTCTCAAGCTGCTTACTGAGGCCGTGCAGTGCAAAATATCCGGTCTCAACAGGGATAATAGCATCGGTAGCCGTCCTTAGTGCATTGAAGGTCAATAACCCCACTGCCGGCGGACAATCGACTATTACGTAGTCATATTCGTCCTTCGTTCCGGACAGGACATTTTTCAAGCAGGATTCTCGCTCGGTAATTCCAGCCATCTGCGGCTCGAAGGCTGATAAATCTATACTGGCCGGTGCTAACTCCAGCTTGTCACTAATCTGCCAGAGAATCTCGGCCAGCCTTATAGGCTCGTTTCTGCTCGTGCTTATCAGAACATCATAAATGCTTTGCTCAATCTGCTCCTCCGGCACGGCAAGTCCGACGGCGCAATGCGACTGGGGGTCCATATCGACAAGTAATGTTCTTTGTCCAATCTCGGCAAGCGCACTGGCGAGATTTATCGACACCGTTGTCTTTCCACATCCACCTTTTTGATTTACAACCGCTATTGTCCTCATAGGTCGTCTCCATTGCTACTGAGCGTGTAGCTCGCTTACGGCGAACACTACGCAGCATTAATTGCCCAAAAGCCCATTTTACTACTGAAAAGAGGGTAAACGCCCATTTATGTATTCGGCAAAGAAATATGAAAAACTTTATCTTTTTTATTGGACCTGCCGATAAAAATGTCGAAATAACAGTATAGATAAGGGGTATTTTCCCCTGTCCCCTGCTGCTAAACAAAAAAAGTGTGTTACCCTGTTAGTAACAGCCAAGTAACACACTTTTAACATCCTTTTTAGCCTGGCTTATTGCCCCTTAACTTTAATCTTCACTGCTTTTGCCTTTTCGGATTTCGGCAGAGTTACAGTCAGCACACCGTTTTTACACGAGGCCTCTATCTTGTCTGAGTCTACGTCATTGGGCAAGCCAATCTCCCGTCTGAAGCTGCCGTAGGAACGTTCGAGATGGTAGTAACCTTTTTCCTTTTTCTCTTCCTCGGCTTTCTTTTCACCGCTGATGGTCAGGGTATTACCGTGAACAGAAATGTTGATATCGTCAGCTTTACAGCCCGGCACCTCGGCTTTTACAACAATTTCGTTCTCACCGTCGGCGACGTCGATGGCAGGCCAGACTGTGCGCTCCGAAAGCACGGGCCAATCTCCGAAAAACGTTCCGAATAAATCGTCCATATCACGGTGAAGTCTTGCCAAATCGCCTCTGCCTCTTTTTTGTACGGGTAATAGTGCCATAGTAAACACCTCCTTTCTTAATCTTCAAATCATCACGATTAAGTTTTTTTACTGTCTAACCTTCGTTCTTCTAAAGAAAGCAAAATTCGTGCCAAACTATAAACCAGCTTTTAAGTGCTGAAAATCGACGTGTAGCCCCCTTTTTGGATATACCACTGGCCGAGTGAGGCTGCCAATTTGGCATTTTTTTCTGCCGGAAATCAATGTATTAACTCCGTTAAATATTTTACATAATTTCTGAAAATTTTTATTGACATATAATGTTTTTGGTCTTATTATTCAGTTTTTATGCTTAAAATAAGCCACGTATCGCGGGTTATCATCGATATGGCTTCGTGCAAATAGTTTAGACGTAATCAACTATGTGATTATTAACATTATTAAAAAGGAGGAGTCTATGGGAAAATTCATCTCAATCTTAACCCCGACTATTGTATTACTGGTATGTACAACCGCCTTTTCTGCGCCAACTCTTGATCAATATCAAGAGGCATTCAATGAATCGCGGGGAGGCAGCTATGGCTCGTCTCAAACTTTCACAGCGGGTATTTCAGGAATACTGGACCACGTTGAGATAGGTATGACCATTAATGAAGAAACCAGTTGGCCAGCGACTGTGTCGATCAGAACAACAGTTGGAATACCTGGAGAGGAGGTACCATCCGATACTATACTTGGCAGTATTCCCCTAGCAGAAGGCACCTTAAACGATGGTTGGAACAGCTTTGATTTCTCGTCGGAGAACATATCTATTACCGCCGGCAACAAGTATGCCATAGTATTATGGAACGAGCCTCCTCAAGGTTCTCCGCTAGAAAATGTAATCAATTTGCTCAACATCGAGCAGATCAGAAAACCTGATGATCCCTACTCAGGCGGCGAATTCTTCTGGTACAACTGGGACTGGCCCGCTTGGAGTACCCCCTCCGGTGCTCTTGACCATCTCGACAGCCAGTTCCGTACCTACGTCAATACCGACGTCAACGTGATTCCTGCGCCTGGTGCGGTTTTGCTTGGGAGCATCGGAATCGGCCTTGTCGCTGGGCTGCGAAGAAACAGGAAGTTATAGTAGAATGTGCGAAGTACGAGCTTGAAAGGGCTGCAACAGTATTGTATGCAGCCCTTTTCTCATTTGTTGGCGTGCATGTTGAGGTATTTGACAGAAACAGGTTCGGCAACGATACCCTGATGGTTAAGCACGTCACACTGTCCGTAAGCCGCAAGTATTCTCAATCGACTAAGCTTCTTCTTTCTGCAGCAACTCAATAATCTCGGCCTTTGAGGGCAGTGCCTCAATCGAGCCGAACTTTGTGCAGGTCAAGGCCCCCGCCGCTGAAGCAAACTTAACCGCTTCTCTTAAACCGTCACCTACGGCGCAGCAGGCAGCCAGCGCTCCTGCAAAGGCATCGCCTCTGCCGGTCTGGTCAACAAGCTCGACTTCAAAAGCCGGGATGTGGTCGGCGCCGTTTCTGTCAATAACCATACAGCCTCGCTTGCCCATTGTTATGACGGCGGAATCGGCGCCGCGTGCGACCAAATCAGAGCCGATGAGTTTGGCGGTGCGGATATTAGCGTCGGACTGATCGGTGATATCAGCGGCTTCGTAAAGATTCGGTATCAGAATATCAGCCGCAAAATAGTCGATAGGTAAAGCATTGTTCTCCTGGCCGGGCTGTGCCATCGGCCTTGCAGGGTTGAGAATAACCTTAACGCCATGAACCTTAGCGCATCGAATAGCCGCTGCGACAGTATCCTGCGGCAA
>CAZCIR010000051.1:0-15077 GCA_964499145.1 uncultured Pirellulales bacterium
GACAATCGAGAGGCTTAATCATTCATCAGCCGTGGAACCACCAGGCGAGCAATCTACCCAAAATAATAGCAGTCAGACTATATGATTTAATAATTAGATATTATTTTAATTGTATAGTTTTATCATATATCTTTACCCCTTTTTCAGAATAAAGCAATAATCGCATTTCTGTGAAACGAGAAGCTAAATATTTGCCTTTTTCTATATTATAAGGCATCCATATACCAGTATCCTTCTCTATGATTATTTGTTTTGAACGTAAATTCAATTTACAACCGTCGGTAAAACTATTTAATACAAATTGGCCACGCGGAGATAGGTTTTTTAAGATAGCTTCTGCTGGCCAGAGACCTCTTGCTGGCGGGATTACGTAATCATTTTGTGCCCAAACAAAAGCATAAATTGTATGAGCATAATTTGTTTGATTATTTATTATGAGGTCAAAATGGCAGGCGAGAGCACCTGCATCATCATAAAGCATTTTGATATTTGAAACTTCAACTGTGATATTATTATCATCTTGATTGTTATTTTCTGAATTTGATTTTACTAAATCTATTTTATTATGTTGTAATAATATTTTTTCTTCGATAATATTTAAACGCATGGAAATATTATCAATTCGCTGTTCGATTACTTCAATACGTTGACGTAAAGTACCTTTATTTTCAGAAGTTCTGGAATGGGCAAGAATTGAGGCAAAAAAAACAAAAATTATAATGAAGAGAAAGATTGATTTTTTCATTTTTAAGCCCTCCGGATTTTAAGATTTTTTATACATTCCGAGCAAAGAAGCTGACCGGAATCGATTTTTTCAAGTTCAGATTTTTGGAAAGTATTATTGCAGCATTCACATAAACTTAATTCTTTATCATCATCGTTTTCATCATCATAATAGGTGTATTGAGCAGAAAGTTGTCGGATTGAAGAAAGAATTTTTGTTAAAAGTGAAACGATTTTATCGATACGAAAAATCCAGCGGAGAATTATAACAGCTATGGTTATAAAAAGTACTGTAACCAATATAAATATAAAGAGAAATGTGAATATATCCTCACGCATTTTTTATTTTTTTCTTTTTTGTTAATTCGGGGCCGAGAGCCTTTCGGAATTCATTCGCAAGTGTAGAATCTTTTTCGGATAATATTTCAATAATTGTGCCGGGAGTTTTCTTTTCAGCATTAATCATTTCACGTAAAGTTTGTCTTATAGATTCAGCACTGGAGGATACAGTTGATTTGGTATCTTCAGTAAGGGAAGGTTCTCGAAGAATATCTAATAATTCATTACAAAACCGTTGTGTATCTAATCGTATCTGTTCAGAGCCATCAAATTTCAATTTGATTTCTTTAATGACCGAAACGGCTTTTTTTATCCTATGTAGTCGAGATTCGCCAGCTGTTAATTGTTCTGGATTAATTGAATCATTAGCTACTCCCATAGCTATAAACCTATCTTCAGAAGAATGTTTATCAAATAGAACGAGACCTGCTGATAGGATATTTCTCAACCCAAGGTAGATATATTTCTCTTTTATTTTTTGAGCAAATTCAGACAAATCAACTGAGGTTCTCTTATTTTTTTGGACCATAATTATCAAAATATAATAAATTTTATTATGTTGTAAACCCAAATATATACAATACTTAGGATTATTTTTATGCTATTTAAGCATAAATCAGCTTAATTTTTACATATTTTTATATTGACAAAATCCAAGATATAGTCGAAATATACTGAATATGGCAAACGCTCGAAAAAATCAGTTTCCTGCGAAATATGACGGATTTCTGACAAATTCTGGATACGGCTTCCCTACCTCTTATAGGATTATAACAAAAACGTTTAACAATAATCAAGAGAAAAATCACCATCAAAAGTGGTGATAGATATAGATTTTAGCTCTTTGAAAATTCAATATAGATGAATAGCTTGGTATTAGGGTGCTTGACTTTAATTTTAAGGGCTGTAGGCTGAATACCGGCCTGTAGCTCGACTTTATCGAGGAGGTGATGATTATGATTAAGTTGAGCACACTATGTGAAAAATATTTATCAGAGCAATGGTGGCTTTCGGATTCCACAAAAGAGACAACCAAGCGGGCCTTCAAATATCTTATAAAAGTGACAGGCGATCTGCTGATTGACCGAGTAACATATCGACATGGCGAGCAGTATAAGGGAAAACTTCTCGAAAGGGGCAGCAGTAAGAATACAGTCAATATGTATATTCGGGCGATGAAGCCGGCATTCGGCTGGGCTGTAAAGATAAAGATGCTCAGCGAAAACCCTTTGGATCATTGTAAGCAAATCAAAGTTACACAAAAACCTATCAGACTTTATGAGGATTGGGAGTTCTGGAGATTATTAAGATTTGCACCGAATGATAGATGGCGTGCGATTTTGATTGCAGCAAGAACAACGGGCCTGCGGCGAGGAGAATTATTAAATCTAACAAAAGATAATATCCGCGATGGATTTATATTTGTGGAGCCGAAACGAAACACAGAACGAACATGGGAATGGGAACCGAAAGACCAAGAGATTCGCAAAGTGCCGATTATTGAACCGCTTGAAGAAATATTATCGAGATTATCCTGCTACTATCCATTATTAACGGATAGGCGTTATGAAAATCTTTTGAGATTAAAAAAGGTGGGATTGCTTACTGGCAGAGTTCGAAAATGCCCCGACGAAAATTTCAGGCGTCAGTTTGTTAATATTCAACGAAAGGCATTCGGAAAACAAATCGGCGATTTTCATAGTTGGAGAAAAACATTTATAACCAATATGCTAAATGAACTGCCTGACTATTTTGTTTTGCGTCTTTCAGGGCATTCAAACCCAAAAACAATGGTGACTTATTACACTGCTGCCAGTGGTTGGCAATATGAACAAGTTCGTAAAGTGGCTTTAAGTGCAATAAAAACGAGACATTGCCCGGAAGCAACATCTCGTTCTACAGAAGGAAAACGTGGGCGGTATTGGGCTCGAACCAACGACCTCCTGCGTGTCGAGCAGGCGCTCTAACCAACTGAGCTAACCGCCCCTTAAGTACTTATATTAGCGTTAAAAAGACAAAAAAATCAAGAGTTTTGTTACAAATGCACAGTTGCAGGATTTGCCGGTAAACGTAAGGCCTTATATTGAAGCAGCTTATAACGAATATATGCAGTTAGTAACAGGAGTCGGGAATGGTTCGATAGAAAAATTGTTTACGCTAAATGCAGCAATTATCACGGTAAATTTTTTCTAATAACCGCTGCAGCTGAGACCGTTCGTTCAATGTCACCGCTTTCAACCGTCATTGATATCTGAACAGATTTAACATAGGTAACCGAATGCTCATCAACGGCGGTATTTTTTATGAAAGTCATATCGGTAACGTTGTCACAAAGCACATACGAATTACTATTTTCATCCAGGTAAAGTTTGTTGCTGCTATTATCATATCGATAAGTTATATCATTTCCGGCGGCGGTTATTAGAGCACATTCATTGTCCGGCGAATTCGGGTCAACCGCATTTGCTGTGCGAAGCTGGGTTGTTATTCGATATAATGCCTGCCGAGCTTTGTTGATTGACTTAAATATATCTTCGTTTGTCTGATAATTTATTATCGAGGCGTTAAAAGCCACAGCCACGGCGGCAAGCAATATACCCGTTACCGCCAAAGCAATCAGTATTTCCACAAGAGTAAAACCAGCGAAAGATTTAATCGACCTGGTTGACATAACTGCCCCCTACCTTTAGTTACCGATATTGGCTCGAAGCCAACTTGTCGAGCTGATTTCCTTAGAGTTCAAAAAAGTCTGTACAGTTACCCTGACAAAGTCGCTGCTGTGGTCACCAACAACCTGTACAAAATTCGAATCACTGACATTTTCAACTGTAATCTGCTGACTAAATGCAGCAAAGTCGTCCAGAGTCTGCCTGTTAGCATTAATCGGCGGAGAAAAGCTCGCACCATCGAAATCGTCCAAATCGTCGTAGTCAACCAGCGTTTCTCCCGCTTCCGGACCAAATGTTGAATCGCCTGTTTGCGGGTCAATTACCGGCAGCAGGGTAGTAAGCTCTCTTATCTGTTCGATTAGAAACTCTGCGGTTGACAAATCCGTTCCGGCAGCGTTGGCCTTTGTGAATGAACCGCTGGCTACAATCAGTGACGCAATTGCAAGCCCGACCAGTAACATTGCAATTAATACTTCAATAAGTGAAAAGCCGTTTTTTTTCGTAATTGTAAACATGTTATTAGTACCCCTGGTTTACTTACCCACAACAACACTGGACATCTTAAATATCGGCAGAATAATACTCATCGCGATAAAACCAACCAGAATACCCATCACGACTATCATTATGGGTTCTATCATCGAGACAGTTGTTTTGATAACAGTTTTGAGCTCTCTTGCGTAATAATCAGAAACATCTTTGAGCACATCGCTCATCATACCGGAATTTTCGCCACTTCTTATCATTTGGACTACATTGCCAGGCATCAGATTATACCACTGGAGACTGGAAGCCAATTTCTTTCCCTGGCGCACCTGGTCAAAGACGCCAAGCCACATATTTTTGTAAAGGGCGTTTCCCGATATTTGGGCTGTTATCGAAAGGGTATTTAGAATAGGCACACCAGCCTTGGTCAGCACACCCATTGTGTGCAGGCTCCTTGTTATATAAAGACTTCGGCACAACGTTCTTAAAAGAGGCAAAGCCAACTTCGTCTTATCCCACCATAACCGGCCAGTGGTCGTTCCAATAAAGTACCAAAACGCTCCAAACACACCCCCAACAGCCGGCAGAATAAGAGTCCAGTAACCCCGCAGAAATGCGCTGCTGGCCATTAAGATTTTGGTGGGCATCGGTAACAAATGTTCCTTGCCTGCAAATATCGCCGTGAACCTTGGCAGAACAAAGCACAGCAGGAAAATAGTCACCGATACCGCCATAACTGCTATGATAATCGGATAAACCATCGTTCCTTTAATCTGTGAGCGGGTTTCTGCCTCCTGGTCCAGATACTCCGCTAACTTTTGCAACATCGAACTGAGAGAACCGGAAGCTTCCGCTGCAGCCACCATATTTATATAAAGACTACTGAATACTTTCGGATGCTCAGCAAGTGCCTGTGAAAAACTTCTGCCCGCTTCTATCTTGCCTTTTAAATCGTTGATTATCGCCGCAAATTTTTGACTCTCAATATGAACGGCTATCGACTCCAGCGAATCCTGAAGACTTACCCCAGCCCGAACCATAACTGCAAGCTGATTAGTGAAGTTCAGAATATCCTTATTGCTCGGTCCGAACTCAATCCTGAAGCTCCGGATTCTTGTCAATGTGTTCTTCTGCTGACCTTTAATTTTCCCGCTCTGCTGATGCCTGCGCAAAGCCTGAGTAGGCCGTGGATTTTCCGCAACCGCAGTTGAACTTTCGTAATTTTGTGAAAAATTTTTGAACATATGTTCCCAGCCTTTCCGAGCCTAATTTTGTAATCTACAGAAACCTCCTCGTAAAACAGTGTCCCTCCCTCTACTGTGCACTATATAAGCCTCTAACTACGACTTATCGCAAATTGGAACCCTTGGGTGGCTGGACAACTTCAAACTGCTCCATAGGTGTAAGTGACTTCTCCATCTTCCCGGGGTTAGTCGACCTCGTAATTGCTTCATTTCTGTCTATGAAACCCTTAAAATACATATCAGCAATGCTGTTATCCATATTCTGCATACCAAGACAGCGGGAAGTCTCAATAATATTTGGTACTTCGTAGATCCTGTTTTCACGGATACAGTTCCTTACCGCTATGGTACACAACAAAACTTCTGTACACGGCACCATCCCCGGCACATCTATTCGCTTAAATAGTGTCTGTGAGATAACGGCCTGCAGTGTATTGGCCAACATTGTTCGAATCTGCTCCTGCTGATTTGCAGGATAAATATCTATAATACGCTCAATGGTTTGAGGAGCGTTCATCGTATGCAAAGTACTAAAGACGAGATGGCCTGTCTCAGCAGCAGTAATTGTCGAACTTGTAGTTTCGAGGTCCCGCATTTCACCAACCATAATAACATCGGGGTCCTGCCGTAACACGTGCCGCAGGCCCGATGCAAAACCAATACAGTCAGAGCCAATTTCACGCTGTTCTATCATACTCATTTCGTTTTCCAACAAATATTCGATAGGGTCTTCCAACGTGATTACACGTTTTTTGTATTTTTTGTTTATCACTCCTATCATTCCAGCCAGTGTTGTGCTTTTACCGGAACCTGTATGGCCTGTCACTAACACTAATCCCCTTGGCAAGTCAGTTAACCCTTTGGCTATCGGCGGCAGATTCAAATCATCTATTGAAGGAATCTGACTCGGAATCACCCTAAATGCAATTGCGATGGTATCTCGCTGATAATGAGCATTAACGCGGAACCGGTGGCCATCCTCGATAGTTGTCGAGAAGTCGATATCCGTCTTTTCTTCAAATATTTTGAACCTGTCAGGCCCGATCATATCAAGAACCATTTCCTTTGCATCTTCACTACTGATGACAGGGAAATCCATCTCGAACAATTCCGTATTTTTCCGAAATATAGGCGGCATCCCAACGTTGATGTGCACATCGCTTGCCATTTTGTTTATTCCCTCGGCCAATATAGTTTTTACATCTGACATATCACAACTCCATTTTAAAAAACAGGCACCGTTTTATTCCAAGTAAAAGTAAATCGCGTTTGTGTTCCCGTTTGCTGTATTTCAAGACTGCCAAATGCACTTTATTACGTTTGGGGACACACCAATTACCTTTCTCTTTTATGACTCGATATCCTTGAAGAAAACCTCCTTTTCACTCTGGTCATACATTTTGGTCACTCGCAGCACTTCTTCGATTGTCGTTAAACCCTGTTTTACTTTTTTTATCCCATCATCAAACAAACTCGGCTGCTTGCTTTCATAAAATACGCGGCGCATATTAGCTACTGAGGGGTCTTTGTTAATCGTATCTCTGAATTTTTCATCAACAACCAACAGTTCGTAAATGCCCATTCGGCCTACATAGCCTGAATTTCTACAATAATCACAACCGGTACCTTGAAAAAACTGGTCCGGGCTAATGTCTGTGTTTTCCACGTATTTGCGCACATTTTCCGGGACGTTGTAAGTCTGTTTACACTTCGGACAAATCTTTCTAACCAGCCGCTGAGCCAGCACCGCATTCAACGATGCTGCTATCAAATAGGCATCAATACCTATATCAACCAATCTTGTAACGCTGCTGGCAGCATCATTTGTGTGCAACGTCGAAAGTACCAAATGTCCCGTCAAGGCCGCTCGCACAGCTATACTTGCTGTTTCATTGTCTCTAATTTCACCTATCATCATGACATCAGGGTCCTGACGCAGTAAACTCCTCAGTGTTGAGGCAAAGTCGAGCCCAATTTTTTCGTTGACCTGCACCTGGTTGCAAAAACCAAGCTCATATTCTACCGGATCCTCAACCGTTGAAATGTTCAATTTATCACCGTTCATTTGGCATAGAGCCGAGTACAGCGTAGTACTCTTACCCGAGCCTGTAGGACCTGTAACAAGTAAAATCCCGTTGGGCATCAATATTTGCGCACCAAAAATGGCCGTTATCTCGGGCTCCATACCTAACTGCTCAAGACCTCGTATAATCGATTTACTATCCAGCACGCGGATAACTACTTTTTCTCCACGATTTGTCGGCAGCACCGAAACTCGCAAATCAATCCCCCTGCCGCTGACAATAACTGAAATTTTCCCATCCTGCGGGAGCCGCCTTTCAGAAATATCAAGGTTAGACATAATTTTAACGCGCGAAACAATCGCTGGATGCATCTTTAACGGTGACTGCATTATTTCGAAAAGTGCTCCATCTATACGGTATCTTATTTTCGTAAACTTGTCCTTCGGCTCAATATGAATGTCACTGGCTCCCTCGTTGACCGCATTGCTAATAAGATAATTAACGAACTTAATGACGGGTGATTGGCCTGCCATTTTTTCGAGGTCTTCAAAACTTTTCTCCTGGTCCTGAACGACCTCCACATCCGTCATGTCACTAATAATATCTTCAAAATTGTAATCGATTTTTTCCTCCCTGAAGGAATCACACACTGCCTCAATATCTTCGGCACTGCACACTACGACCTTCAATTCCATCCGGGTCTGCCTTTTCACCTCCTCTATCACAAAGACATTAGCAGGTTCAGAAGTTGCAACAATCAAAGTTTCCTGCTGAGCTTCAAAATTCCCTTCACCAATTTGAGAGGCTGTTTCTACCGAAATCGGGCAAACAGAATTGTCCTTTATAAAATCTATTTCGAGCTTCTCAAAAGCTTCTTTCTCCACATCTTCCGGTTTTATATGTCGAAACTCCAGGCCATACAGCGAGGCCTTTGCCTCCAGGATGTCATTAGCATTGATTAGCCCCGTTTTCAGCAGCGATGTTGTGACATCAGAAGCCGATTTTATTCCGCCGGAGGCGAACTCCAGTCGCAGGCGGCTATGCGCTTCAGGCGTAAGCTTGCCCATATCCAGCAAGACATCAGCGATATCGTATACATGCGATTCGCTGGTCTCTTCAGGGCAATAAAGGTTACTCAGCCCGCGTATCGACTGGTCCGGATTCCCGTTTTGTGACCTATCGCAAAATGGAGCTCCGCTTTCAGAGCAAGTTTCTTCATCTACCATTTCCAATCCGCCAATGTCGGATTGTAAATCGATTTCCAACCCTAAGGAATCTTTCTTTCTTTCCGATGTAAAAGGTAGTTTCATTCCGACAACTTCAGTATTACTTCCATACCATCCGATTCAAGTGTAACTGTACTATCGCCAATTCGGTGCACATTGAAACCTCTTATCGAATCTCCCTCATGGAGAATTCTATCATCAATCATACAGTACTCGCTTGTATCCGTTGCCATAATGCTCAAAAGCTGCATATTCTTTGTTTGTTTTTTCAGCTGCTCCTGCCTAAGCATTTTGGCGTTAATGCCAAATTCAGTATCGGACTTTTCCTTTAAGTCGCCCATAAATATCTCAAGCTTAAATGGATTTTTCGCCAGCTCGTCGACCTTTACCTGTTGCACGTCCGAAAACTCATAAAATTTCTTAACTATCTCACCCATCCTGTTGAATATTTCCGACCTGACGCCGATAAGCCGTGTAATTGCCGTTTCAATCTGTGCCTCTTCCGTGCGACCCTGCCCCGAGGAGGCTTTCGCTGTTTGGGGTGAGCTCTTTTTTATCATGAAAAAAAGACACAACAAACCTAAGATAAACAGGCTGGCAAGCAATATCGTGCTCCTGCGAACATTTCTATTCCGAGCTGCTACGGTAAGATATTCCTGCTGCGCCCCTGATACATTTTTCTGTGTTTGAGGATGTCCCTGTTCTTGTGTCTCCTGGTTGGGCCCCTGTACCTCGTTGCGTTTGAGGTCCCCAGTGCCGTCAGGGGCTGTTCCATCAATCGGCGGTGGGCCGAGTGGTTTTTGCCCCAATGGTTCCCCAAGCCCTTCTTCTCGCATAAAAGACAACATAGCAAACTCCATTAATTTTGTATCCCCTGTCTGAACCGAGATGGAATAAGCACTCAGAAGGAATACACTATTATTAACTGGTTTTATTCTGGAAAAAGATACTCACTACAAAATCAACTGCTATTTGGCCCTCGCTTTTCGTTTGCTTTTTTAACTCAAGCTCGCGTACTTTCATTATGCGGGGAAGTTTCTCAAGCTCCAGGAGAAAGGAATAAAACGAAATAAAATTCCCTTCTAATTTCATTTCCAAGGGCTGTTCAACGTATCCACTGTTATCTTTTTTCTTCAGCCTTCGGATTGTCTTGCACTTTATTCCCTGCTTTTCTCCAATTACAGTTATATCCTGAAGGACCTTGTCGATCTCAATTGTAGGCGGTAGTTTGCTTTCAAAAAATTCTATCGCCTCTTGTAATTGTTCAAGCTGTTTACTCAAGTCCTTTGCCGCCGCAGTGGCTTTTTCAAATTCGGACAGTTTAGCCAAATTCGTCTGAAGTTGAACCTTCTGCTCAGCCAAATGTCTGTTAGCCGGCTTAATCATATATTGGTACGCAGCAAACGCCACTGCTAACAACAAAACGAAAAACACAGCTTTTCTTAAACCACTTGTCATAATTTTTCCCTTTTCGCAACTGTTATTGATAAGGGGTCTACACAAAACATCTACCCAATTCAATAATCAATATTCAATCAAACGCCCTTTCACGTTTAACACTAATTCCTTCGATATCTTTTTCGGTAAGATGGGTGTCCTTTTTAAGCATCGCCGTTAGTTTGAATCGTCTGAATAAGTCTCCTTCGATTTTGTGTTCTTTCGATTCCACCAGCGCTACGCCATTCAGCAATCCACCGGAGTCGGACAGTCGCTCAATATAGGCCGCGACCTGAAGGTCACTGGGAGCAATACCCACAATATCAATATATGTTTCCAACAATCTCTCTTGTGAAATTTCCTTTTGAGCATTAGCCGTGGCCTGTGCCTTCTCGTATTTATTAGAGGCTGCTACATGATTTGTCGCCTTTGACTTTTTTTGAACAATGTCCAGTTGCAAGAGCGATACCCCTGCTGGCAAGTCATTCGTCAACAATGCTAACAGAACACTTCGTGGTACCGGCTCAAGCAGCTCCGCCGTAGTAAGAGCTGTCTTTATCATTACCTTGCGCCTTGTTTGAAGCTCTTCAAACTGTTTTATGGCCTCTTTTGCCCGGACCATTTTAGTATTTATAAGTTTTTCCTTGTCGCTGAGGGCCCTTTGCCGTATCCTGATAGTCATAAACGCACCACCCAATGCCACCATCACCACCGCAAGCAACACAAGATACATCAAATTTGTTCTGCGACATTCACCACTTTGAACGTAATCATCAGGCACAAAATTTATGTTAAGCATTTTTTACACCTGCCTTCCCTTGTCAAGCTCTCCAACAAATTCCAGCTCCGCGACCTGTCGCTGAGACCCGAAACGAACTTTTTCGCGTTTGGCCATCTGCAAAATGAGAACTCCGTCCCATTACTACGATAAGCTAAGCCCAAATGCGGTAGCCCAATTAACTTTACATTGCCTTCTATCTATCCCTAAACTATAGGGATTCGCTGCTTCCACCGCTGCCAAACAATCTCCTATCTGCGCCGGTATTTCCAGCTGTTGTGCTATTGCTGCACATATATCTCTATCAAGAGTCTGACTCGAAAGGAAAATTAAACGTTCTACCCGAGCTTGTTCGTGCATCGAGCCAAAACGCCGCTTGCAGGCAGTCAATTCCAGTACCAATCTTGCTATTATTTCGTTGAGCCCGGTCTCCGAATCTTTTTCACCGCATTTGGGATCTCTCTCAAGCAGCTTTGCCCCTATGGGTATCGAACGAGCAAAAAGTGGATTCTTATGGCGGCATATTACAACGTTCGTATAATTCATATCTATATCAAGCAACATCACAATCGCTTCGACATCAGATTTGCGCCTGCCAAAAAATTTAGCATAGCTGTTTGTCATCGCTGTAGGCCAAACGGCGATAGACTTAATTTGCAGATTGGCTCTTTCATATATCGCCAGATGTCTATCAATTTTTTTCCGCTCGGCTGCTATCACCAGAACATTATCCTCCTCAGTGGGGATGTACTTTATTATCGCATCATCAGGGTCAAACGGCAGTTTCTGCTGTATCTTTGAAAAGACAGCATCATCCAGTTTGTCTTTTTCTATCTTCGGCATTTTTATGTGGTCAATAAAGACCTCACTTGCTGGTATTGCCGCTACTACATCTCTGCCCCGAAATTTGCCGTTCGCTGTCAGCTCACCTATAGCTTCGATGGCCCATCTCTGCCAATCGCTGCTGCCGGGTTCTACATTTTCCGGCCGATTCTTACTGTCACCTGCAATCAAATTTATACCTTTACCGTTATTTCCAAGCTGAACCACTGTCAGAGCATCATCTCTCATATCCACGCCAATCGGGTACCATTTTGCGGAGCCACGAATGCGACGAACGGCACTCGGTAATCCTGCAATACGCCGCAGAATGGGAACCTTTGAATATGTGCGGTTTTTCAGAAATCCAAACATATCAATCTCACCCATAAAAGCTAACGGGGACACACTTTTACGATAGACTGCAAAGGAAATCCTCGCTCTAAATAGCCACTAACCTTGATTTATCGGGATAATGCTAACTAAAATATATAAAACAGACCCAAACCAGCCAAACGGGTGCAAAAATATCCTGTGATACGTAGTGAAACCACTTCGCCGAACGACATAAGACATCATTGCATCATCCCAGTGTAACCAGAGATAAGTTTGTTTTACTTCCTATAAAATGTGCGATTTCAACCACTGAAGTGGGGCAGATTCACAGGTAGTCAAACTTTTAAATGAAATAAACCGTTGTGAAGCCTGTTTATATGAAAAAATCTCTTTTAAAAACAATTTTTTAGCATTTTTTACAACTTTTTGAAGTAAGTGAATTTTTTGAAGGCAGCATCGTGAACAAAACACGAAATTTTTGTCGGATTTGTAAAGGAAGGTTCAAACAAACTTTATAGGACGAGCTTCTGTGACTATTCTCGATTATGAAAATGCTTATTCAGCCTTGAGCTGGCGCTGCATTAAATCGGCGATTGCTCTCTGGACTGATTTCCCTTCGAACAGCACTTCATAAACTGCTTGGGTAATCGGCATCTCAACATTATATTGCTGCCCGAGAGCAACAACGGATTTGCAGGTGGCAATACCCTCAATAACCGACTCAGTAGCTTTTTGGGCCTGCTCTGCGGTTTGGCCTTTGCCTATTCTTTCACCAAACGAGCGGTTTCTGCCCCTGGGAGAAATGCAGGTTGTTACCAAATCACCCAGGCCGGTCAATCCCGCAAATGTCTGTGGCCTTGCCCCGCAGGCAATCCCCAAACGGGTTATCTCAGCGAGTCCCCTGCTCACAAGGGCCGCCTTTGCGTTATCACCTGCACCCATCCCGTCTATAACACCTGCTGCGATAGCGATAATGTTCTTCATCGCTCCTGCTAACTCAACACCGATAACGTCAGTGTTGGTATAAACACGCAGCCAGTTAGTTGAAAAGGTGTATTGAACTTCTTTAGCCAGTTCCTCATCGCTGCAGGCAACCGCTGCCGTTGCCGGAAGTCTTCTGGCTAACTCGTCGGAAATAGTTGGGCCGCTCAATACGATGCATCTGACTCCGTCGCCCAGCACATCAGCTAAAATCTGACTCGGGCGAAGCAGCGTATCATTCTCAATACCCTTAGCTACCGAAACGACCGGGACATCTTTTGGAAAATGGCTTTTCAGCCGTTCCCAAATCCCCCGCATAAACTGACACGGCACAGCCGATACAATTAAATCGGCGCCGTCCATTATACGGCCGTCTTCACTCTCGAACGCCAGGTTTTCAGGCAGTTTGTAACCGGGCAGAAATCTTTTATTCTCTCTGCCGGATTCTATCTGTTTTAACTGCTCGCTGTCATAACCCCACATTTTTACTCGTATTGCGTATTGTGTATTGCGCCTATTTTTCGCTTCACGCTTCACGAGATACGCTTCACGCTTTTCACACAGCAGCATACCTAAAACAGTGCCCATTGCGCCATCGCCGATTATGGAAATATTCTTAAACATAGGGGAAATTATACCGTATCGCCCCGTAATTGCAACGTGTTTGTCATTCCTGCGAAACCTGTCCCATAGAGAGCAGGAATCCAAAATGTTTAGCCCCGTCATCTTGATGACGGAGTTCGTTTAGCCCATAACTTTATGTTTGACCTTGCAAGCGCTTTTTCGCATATTTGTTTTTTTTAGAATTTATTTTGTAAATTACAGAAACAATTGGTTTAATAGTTTTGTTGCTCTGCAATCACTTTGCTAAGGGAGTATAGGTAATGGATTGGGCGATCGATTATTTGGAAGAAAATGACATCGTATTTGTAAAGATATTAAATCCTCTAAAATTAGAGGTACTCGAACCGCTTGGTAAGCAGATACAGTCGTTGGCGCGCGAACATAATTCACACAAGTACTTCGTTGACCATCAGGGGTTAGATAATGAAATATTTTTCTCAGGCCTCGACAAGATTGCCGATATCGCTAAAGATGTTGGGATTGACCCGGACAGCAAGATGGCTGTCTTGTTGGGACCTGCTATAGCAAAAAGATTTAAGCTCGACTTCATTCAGTACGTGTTTTCCTTGGCATCGGTACAAATTAACTTTTTCTACGATAAGGACGAGGCTATCGCCTGGCTGAAATCGGTTTAGCTGTCGAGACTTTCGGGCTGTTTGCTATTATCTAATTGCAGGTCTTTGGGGCAGTAGTTTTTGTTGAAATGCAGTTGAGTTATTAATACGCCGACCATCATATCCTATATTGTAGGTTTTATGGGGAGGATTTCAATTATCTTGTATACAGTCTCTGGCGAGGGAGCTCCTCAAAAAACAAAATTTTCAGACAATTTTTAGCCCGAAAATCAGCAAATTTCAAAAAATTTTCATCTCCTGTGCCATACCGTTGTCACAGAACCGGGAAAATATCTGGTTTAATGCAAAATTTTGTGTTTTAGATTCGCCTTATTAAAGGAGGGGATAGTCTATATTGAGATCGAGGACGTGGGAAACTCCTCCTCCTTATTCTGCGTCCTCGATATTTTTGTTTGTTTGAAGGGATATTTTTGATTATGGAGAAAGTTTGCAAGAATTGTGAGTATTTTGTGCAAAAAAGTTTGTCTTTCGACAAGTATCCTTGGGGTGATTGTCGGGAACCTTCGATGAAAGAGGCGAGCTTCGGTGAAAGAGAAATCTTTAAGTGGGCTAATGAAACCTGCTCCAAATTTAAGCCCAGGCAAAGTATTGTTCCCAAATAAAGATATTTTTATCCATTAAATATCAAGTCAGAGAAGAGACGCCATGATTTTTACAGTAACAAAGGTGATTGATGGTGGTTTGTTTGAGGTATCACCTGACTGGAGATGGCATCATACAAAAGCATACGGGAAATGTGTTAGGCCAACCGGGTAT
>CAZCIR010000052.1:0-14434 GCA_964499145.1 uncultured Pirellulales bacterium
CAAAATCGCCTTAACAAAAGCAAGCATTGAAATTGGGTTCGATTGGGTTCGTTTTAGATAGTCGGCTGTTCATAGTTTTTTGTTCTTAGTTATTGTGTAAGCTAAGCTTACGCTCATTTTTAGTCTTTTGAAAATTGGGTTCGTTTCATATATTTTGTTCATTTTGATTGACTCTTTCTCTGCGCAGACGAACTGCGCTTCCGTCTTCGCTTCGCTACTACGGAAAGCGAGAAATTCGAAATCCGAATATCTAAATCCGAAACAAATTCGAAATTCAAATCTTCAAATGCTAAAAACGAGATTTACGAAATTGATAATTATTTATCTAAAAGGTCTCATTTGACCTCCTTCTATAATAGGAGGTACCCGCGGGTTTGATGCGAAAAATCGAGTATTTTTCGAGGACGAAAATCTTGTAAGTAGTTATAAGAAAAGGAATTAAAAAAATTTGAAAAATTCAGGTTTTTTTCAACAGGTACCCCCGTTTTTGATTGAAAATTTCCTCCACCGATTGGCGGAGGAGTTCATAGTTGATAGTTCATTGAAGATAGCTCCCTCGACAATGCTCGGGACCTTCGCCCATAGGGCAAGCTGCCGCTCCAGCCTGCGCTTTTGATTGATTTATCCACCAACCAATTCTTGTTTAATAAACTGCTTCAGCAAAACAAATGGATGTCTCTGATTTTTCTAATAGCAAATTACAAAATTAAGCCTTATGCCAGTCTTTAATCATTTCACGTAATTCTGCAATAACCCCATCTTTTCCTTGGCCTTCATAAACCACATAAAGCCGAAAAGATTGGAAAACAAGGCCAGCACACCTAGAAACTAAACTATACGGTATATCAACCAGCGACTTTGGTTCACTCTCCCCTGCTTCAAAAACCTTAATAAGTTCTTCTTCTTCCTCCCATGTTTTTATGGCTTCTTCTGCAGCAACCAAATGGCCACGTTTTTCCAGATAGAACGGTGGAGTTTCGCAAAGAATAAACTGCTCCAAAGGGATTTCGAAATTTTTAGCGAGCTTTAATAACCTGTGCCTGCAATTTAGCTTAAATGTTGTTCCCGCATGATATCCCTTACTTTCTTGCCTCGCTATGAGAATATTGACTTCTTTCAAAAGTTGCGGAGGTCGGCGTCTCTTTATGGATCTCGCAAGCGATTGAATAACCTGATTCTCGTCGTTTACAGCTTTTTGGATAATTTCGTCAACATATGCATCAGTGAATGTGCCGAGTTTTTCAGAAATAACTAACTCCTCGATCGCTTTGCCATCTTTTGGTATTTTGTACTTTTCTTGGGTCCGCAAGCGATGGATTAATTGCCGACACGCTTCTTCCATTCCGAATGTTGTTTTGTGGTAATATACAGTCCGATGCATGAAGTAGCGAGCTATCAGAAACTGCTCAGCAGCAGGTATAGCTTTCTCGGATATACCTAAAGCCCCAGAAGGGCTAATCTTCAAATTGTTGAGTATATAATTGATGTCGATTTGGCCATAAGGAACACCAGTGGCTTGTGAGTCGCGCAAGAGATAATCCAGCCTGTCCATGTCAAGGCTGCTATGAACAAGCTTGCTTAATTGCCTGCTTTCTTTGCTTTCTGTTGGTCTTTTAGGCCCAAAAAGATTTGCAATTTCTCCAGCTCTTTTCCCGCCTCCAAGCGCCTCTATCAAATCTTTTTGGTTAGTAACGATAAGCGTACCCACGCGGTCGTGTTCAGGGTACGGAGTGCCACTTTTATCAATTGTTTTCTCCTCTGTCTCAGGTATCTCAACTTGTTCTTTAATCAACCTGACTTTGTCAATCCTCTCCATCAAATGAGAGTAAGGGTAGTGTCCTATATCGTGCAGGAGTGCCGCCAGACGAAGGTTCTCTACTTGTTTGGGCGAGAGAGTAATCTGTCCGCTTTCTTTAGCAATTTGGGTAATCCTTGACATGATTGCAAATACACCGAGGCTATGGGCAAATCTGGTATGTGTGGCATTGGGATATGTCATCTGACCCATTGCTAGTTGCTTGAGATGACGCAAACGTTGAAACGAAGCAGTGTCAATAACTTCCAGTTCGCGATTTGTAAGATGAATATCACCGTGAATTGAATCAACGACTAACTTTACATGCCCCTTGCCTTTAGAGGAGGCCATAATTCCTAAGCTCCTCTATCGCCTCCTTTACATCCTTCTCTTCAAAATCTTTATTGAACCGTTCTAAAGTTTTGGTTATTCGTTTGGTGTCAATTCTTGAAATGTGACTGCGGTCAATTAAAAAATGAACCGATGCTAGCAACTCCAGCTTTTTCGCTAATTTACTACGTTCCGTTTCCGTGAAGATTTTCCGTATTTCTGCCAGTTGTTGTGAAGAACCATTATCTAATCTCCATCCTTCAGATTCATCTAATCCTGCCGAAATATCTGTTGAAATAGCATATTCATCGCGAGTCAGAGAAGGGCTGTAAGGTCCATAAAGGTACCATTGATAATAGTAGCCTAAATTAACTCCAGCTGCCTGCGCAAGATAAATCGTTTTTTGCAGTATTAGGCGGTCTTCAAAGTAATTTGTTTGGAATGGCAGGCCTAAATCATCTATTGTAAGCTTCACGCTTATTTGTTGCCTATCCATTACAACACTCTCCGGTTAGATATGATATTAAGATAAAAACCACTCACTTATCCTAATATGATATACATGTTCTATCGACCAATCAACACTTTTTATATTATTATTTTTGAGCTCTCTGCTAAAATTCTCTATTAGTTAAGGTGCTTTCTGGCTGATAAAAAGCCCCCTAGTTGCGTTTGCTTCCGTGAACCGCTCCTATGGGATAGTGAACGACCAATCCCACAGGGCAAGCAACCCGAGGAAACCTTTGGCGGGTTTACCAGCTATTTACTTTTTATGTTTTCACGTATTTCCTTGTTAATTCTAACGCTGCACCACTGTCGGCCGCACATCGAGCAGTAATCGGCAGAGGGCAGTTCGGCTCCCTCGACTTCGCTCGGGACAGGTGCGTCAATTTCCTTGCAGGCCTCGTCGTGCATCCGCTCGGCGGTCTTCGGGTCGAAAGATTCGGCCAAATGTGTTTTCCAATCGAGGTTAAACCTGGCAATGCTCAAGGTTCTGTCTCGCTCAGCGGCGCCTTTGAGGCCGCGGGCAATATCGGCGGCGTGGGCGGCGATTTTCGATGCGACGACGCCGGCCCGGACGTCGTCAACGTTCGGCAGGCCGAGATGCTCTCTGGGCGTAACATAGCAGAGAAAAGAAGCACCATAAAAGGCGGCGGCTGTCCCGCCTATCGCCGATGTGATGTGGTCGTAGCCGGGGGCAATATCGGTTACGACAGGGCCGAGGACGTAAAATGGGGCGCCATTGCAAATCTGCTGCTCAAGCTCCATATTGTATTGTATCTGGTCAAACGGCACATGGCCGGGGCCTTCGACCATAACCTGACAGCCGGCTTTCTGCGCCCTGGCGGTCAGTTCGCCGATGGTCCTCAGCTCTGCAATCTGGGCGGCGTCGGTGGCGTCGGCGATGCAGCCGGGACGAAGGCCGTCGCCGAGCGAAAAACAGATATCGTATTCGGCCATTATGCCGCACAAATCATCGAACATTTCATAGAGCGGATTTTGCCTGTTGTGATATAACATCCATTTGGCAAGTAATGCGCCACCCCGGCTGACAATGCCGCCGATGCGGGTTTCAAGCAGCGGCAAATGCTCTTTCAGGACACCGGCGTGAATGGTAAAAAAATCGACGCCCTGTTCGGCCTGCTTTCTTAAAACATCAAAAATTATCTTTTCGTTTATGTCTTCGACGTTTCTGCCCTGAATGACCTGATAAATCGGCACCGTGCCGAAGGGTGCAGGGCATTGCGCCAGCAGCTTTTCGCGTGTATCATCGAGGTCGCCGCCGGTGCTTAAATCCATAATCGCATCGGCGCCGGCCTCGAGTGCAACTTTCATTTTTTCAATCTCGGCCTTAACCGACGAGCGAACGCTGCTGGTGCCGATATTTGCGTTTATCTTGGTGCGAAGCACGCGGCCGATACCAACCGGCTTGAGGTTGGTTTCAATATGCAGCTTATTTGCCGGTATCACCAGCCGACCGGCGGCAATTTCATCGCGGACAAGCTCGGTATCGAGATTTTCAGCCTGAGCAACAAAGCTCATCTGGTCGGTAATTACGTTTTCTTTCGCCGATTGTAATTGTGTAGCCATTTTAAATAATATCCAAAATAAAAAATCGCTTCTGCAGTCCACAGGACGCCTTACGGCGGAAGCGACTTTTGAATTAACCACTGAGTTTTAGCCTACTAAATCACTTTCCTACGCAGGCATACCTGAAAGAAGGTTATCCTGATCAGGTTCAAAGGGTTTTTTTCTCAGACCCTTTTTTAAGCGGGCCACCCCTAGTGAACTGTTTCTATTGTAGCTTCTTGTTTTCGATTGTCAAATAAATATTTAAGGCATCACGGATTGGTAAGGTAAATTGCGGGTTAGAACCCTGCAGCCGGTTTTGGTTACGAGAACATCGTCTTCAATTCGTATGCCCAGCCTGCCTGGTATATACACCGCCGGTTCAATCGTGAAGACCATTGCCGGCTGTAATTTAGCTCTGCTGGTAGCTGAAATGAGGGGCTGTTCGTGCACCTCCAGTCCGAGGCCGTGGCCTGTGCCGTGGCCGTAAACGGGCAAACCGCTTTTGCGAATTACCTCTCTGGCAACAGCATCGACCTTTTTGGCAGCGATGCCGGGTTTTACCATTTTGAGAGCGGCGGTTTGTGCCTGCTGGATGGTAACGAAGGCCTTTTTATAAAACGGTTTCGGCCTGCCAACGATGAAACACCTTGTCACATCGCAACAGTATCCTTTGTATCTGACGCCGAAATCGATGAGAACAGTATCATTTTCCCTGAGCTTTCTGGATGTCGGCTGATGATGGGGACGTGAGGCATTTGGACCGAAGGCAACGATTGTCTCGAAACTATTTGCAGCTCCGGCCTTTCGAATCTGGAAGTCCAGCCTGCCGGCCAATTCGTTCTCGGTTACGCCAGGTTTTATATATTTAAGAGTTTGCCTTAATGCCTGAACTGCGATTCGGGCGGCTGAGCTGATAGCGGCAACTTCGCTACTGTCTTTGATACTGCGGACAGATTCGATAATATTCGCAACCGTTTTAAGCCGGGCCTTAACATTTTTTTTCAGCGATTCGTAAACAGCAAGCGAAGCAGACTTTTCGACCGTTATTGTTCGTACGAATTTCAGCTTCTTTACCAGTTCAGCCACAGCATCAACCATTGGCCTGTCTCGTTCGATTATCCTGCAGAAGGGGCATTGGTCTTTCGCCTGTTCGGTGTATCTGCTGTCGGTTAAAAGGTAGATGGTCCCTCTGGTAATCAGCACCCCGCTATCATCGCCTAAAAAGCCGGTTGTATAAGTTACGTTGGCCGGCTTTGTCAAAAGGAGGCAGTTTATTTTGCGTCTATTTAGCTGGCGGCGAACCGCCTTTATACGTCTTTTTATTATTCCGGCGTTCATTTTCACTACTCACAACTCGATAAAACATAATGATTAACATCGAATCGAGGAAAAATAAAGTTTTTTTTTGCCGGGACATTTGGCTCTGTGCTTTTTTATTTTTATACTTTTACTGGATTAAGAGCCGGCTGGGGGGAAGCCGGGTGATGCAAAATGAGTGTGCCGGCTGTGGATGTTTTCCAAAAGGGGGGAAACTACTTATAATAAATTTTTTTCCGGGCAGGACGGCTTTGGCCGTCCTTTTTTTATTATCTTGCCGAGGCCATTCTTGGCCATTACAATAAACCGGTTTTTTAGTTCGACTTCAAAACTGGTAGTTAAATTATGATATTACCCATTCGAACAAGTATTTCTCCGAAACGGACACCATACGCGAACTACGCCCTGATAATTATTAATGTGATATTTTTTTTACTAACATACAGCCCTCACAGAAATGTGTTTACAGGGACCGAAGAGATTCTTCGGCCCGGGGCGGTGCAATTTATGCTCACTCCCATCCACCCATATTTGTGGCAGTTTGTAAGCTACGCTTTTCTGCACAGCAGTATTATGCACATTTTCGGCAATATGTATTTTTTATACCTGTTTGGTAATAATGTTAATGACAAGCTCGGCCACACCAATTATTTATGCCTTTACTTCGGGGGAGCGGTTTTCGCCGGCGTTGGTCATGCGTTTACGCATATCAATCCCGTCCTCGGCGCCAGCGGAGCAGTTGCCGCTGTAACAGGTGCTTATCTGGTCCTGTTTCCGCAGACTCTGATCACTGTCTTATACTGGTTTCTCATCATCGGAACAATGGAACTTTCAGCATTATATTTTATCGCCTTTAAGTTGATTGTCTGGGACAATATCGTAGAACCGAGATTTTCCCCCGATGCAATTGCATACGGTGCACATCTGGCAGGATACGCCTTCGGCATCGCAGCTATCTTGATTATGCTCGCTACCGGCTTGATAAGCAGCAGCCATTTCGATTTATGGGCAATGATAAAAAGATGGAACCAGCGTCGTCGCTATCGCGATGTTCTTTCGAATGGTTTTGACCCTTTTACCGGCCGGACAACAGCCAAACAAATAAAGGTAAAAGAGGTTAAGAAAACAGCCGCTCAGCAGAAGCTTGAGGAAAGAATCAAGCAGCTCCGCAGCGAAATCGCCGGACGGATGCTGCAGCACAATTTGTCTGCCGCTACTGAAGCTTATCTGGAGCTTATCGAGCTTGATGGCGAACAGCTTCTGCCGCTCCAATATCTTCTGGATATAGCCAATCAGCTTGCCAGCGAAAGTAAATACGCTGAATCGGCACAGACATACGAAAAGTTCTTAACTCACTACAACAAGTATGAATATATCGAGCAGGTGGAGTTAATGGTGGGCATATTGTATTCACGTTATCTTAATAAGCCGGAACTGGCGATCAAGCACCTGCAGACCGCTGTAAAAAAGCTTTCTGACAGCGGCCAACTGAAAATGTGCAACGACGAGCTTGCCAAATTGCAAAAGTAGAACGGGCACCTGCCGGTTTTTCTGTTTGCTATCCGGTATAGTGGTTTTAAAGCAATATTTGGACAAGAAAAAAGTTGACAACCACTGAGGCGGGTGCTAATTTGAAGGCCGCGTAGAATGGTTTCGGTTATTTCTAGAAAGGGACTCTTTTTGGGAGATAGAAAAATGCAATCTCACCTCAAATTCATCAATCTCTTTATTATTCTTTTTTGTTTGATAAGCTCAGTGTCAATACCACAGGGATTTGTTTTGGCCGCTGAGGCAGAAGGGGATGAGCTGTCTTTTCCCTACATTGCGGAGATAACCAATGATAATGTCAATATTCGCTCAGGGCCTGGTACAAACTACTACCACTGCGGCAAGCTCAGTACCGGCGACAGAGTAAAGGTAATCGCCAGTAAATATAGCTGGTCTCACATTGTTCCGCCAGCCGACAGTTTTTCCTGGATTTCAAAACAGTATGTCAATATTGAGCCGAAAAGTCCTCGTATTGGGGTCGTCACTGGCGACTCCGTTCGTGTCTACGCCGGCTCCGACTTCCTCAAGCCGATGCACTCCACGACTGTGCAGTTAGAACTCAACAAGGGTGATAAAGTCAAGTTGATGGGCGAAGAGATGGACGACTACTATAAAATTGCTCCGCCGACCGGCGCCTACCTTTGGGTGCTTACTCAGTATACCAAGCCACTCGGAACTGTTGGTGAGTTTGCGGTGATTGTTGAACCAAATGCCGAAAAGACCGAAGCCGAAGCTGATATTGCTTCGGTGGTTCCCATAACTATTCCCGCTGAGTCTGAAGAGCTGAAGGAGTATTACGCCTTGGCAGGCCAAATCAAGGCCGAGCAAGCCAAACCGATGGCCCAGCAGAATTATGCACAGATAAAGAAAGCACTGGCTAAGCTTGCCGGTAACAAAGAGGCGGGCAGGGCCGCACGCTACGCAGAGTTTGCGATTAAGCAGATAGGGCGTTACGAATTGGTTTTGGCGGTGGACAAAGAAGTTCAGCTTCAGAACTCACAGTTGCAGAACATTTGTGAGCAGATAGAAAAGGCACGCATTGAAGAGTTATCGCAAGTTCCCGAACTGGGCGTATTCACAGTAATAGGACAGTTTCAACCTTCGACGATCTACGGTGAGGAAGAATCGCTGAAACATTACCGTATAATCGATGACACGGGACAAACGGTTTGTTACGCTTTGCCGAAGGATCCGGCGCTGCAGATGGATTTAAGCGAATTTGTTGGCTGCAACGTTGGGCTGGTCGGGACGGTTGAGCCGCATCCGCAAACCAAAGGCGCACTAGTGCGATTCACTGAAATAACTGAACTGGAATCTTAATCGACCACAACACTGCTCTGCCAGTCTCATCAGATGTGTGCCAGACTATCCTGTTAATCTTCAGCGGCGTGGTGTGATAAGAATTTTCACCGCTTCCTCTATGACCGGCAAAGTTGTAGTCGTTACCCTGGGGTCATAAACATTTCCGGAAACCTCCATTCGGACAACAGCACGGCCAAGGCCTTCGGTCAGAGACTGTAAAATAGAAGGCTCAGCGGTGGCAAGGCGTCGGCCCCGTGCAAAAAGAACCAAATCGGCGTTGCGGCTTTGCAGGTCTATCCGGCCTGAGCCGTTAAAGGCAACCGCTTTGCCGGACAAATCGAACTGCTCGAGGAACAACCTGTTGTGTTTAACGTATGAATCGACAATCATCTGCTCGAAGGCGAAATCTTCCGGCCTCGTCAATTTTAATACATACAACAGCTTTGCCAATGGAGACAGTCTGCCAACCTGCATATCAGTTATTCGGAGACGGCATCGGCCGATATACGGTAAGCTTTCACCAGTGCGACCGGCGATGCTCAATACACCGCTCATTTTCCCACTGGTATAGCTGTTACGAACAGCTTCTTCGGATTCTGTGTCCGAAAGAAACCGCTTTAAATCGATATTGTCAAAGCCTACCTGCAACAGATACTCCAAATCTTCCTCGGCGGAATGTTTCAATTCGAATTTACCCGCCAATTTACCGCCACAACAATCAGCGATGATGTTTTTAGCCATCCAGCTTTGCCGGCTGGGATTATAGTAGGTATCTGCCTTCAAATTAGTGAAGGATTTGCCTTTAATTTTGAGATTATCTGCAGTAAAAGTGATATCACCGCTTGCAAGCTCAAGTTTATCACCGGTTAAAGCATCATCATCCAACGTTATTCGGCCGTTAATTTTTACAGTTGAGATATTCGATGTCATCAGCGCATCATCAGGGCCCCCCGCGTCTTGTTGTCGCAAGACAGCAACGGGGGTGCTAATATCCTCCAGCGTAACGGTATTCTTTGTTATCGTCAGTTTGCCGGTGATATCTTTCACAGGATAGGTGAACGGCTCAAAGTTGATGCTGTTACCGGGACAATCCACCGTTATCTTATAATCAGGATAGTCTTCGCTGCCGGTTTTATTCAAATTAGCGGTGAGGTTCACCAAGCCTTCGGGCTGCAGCTCGGAGACGATTTTTTTCAGTTGCTGCGGCATCAAAGAAATCAACTCATCGTTTAGCTGCATCTGTTCGGCGTTCAGTAACAGGCTGTAGCAGGATTTTTGGTCTTTGTCACCCGGCTGGATTCGGCCGGTCAGTGAAACCAGAGCCTGATTATAACGGCCCGTGGAATCTTCAATTTGTATCAAGTCAGGTGTAATGACGGCCTTTGCTGATATGGCAGAGATAACTAAAGGAAAATCGTCTACTTTTAAAGAAGTTTCTTTGAGAGAAACATCAGCGATGAAACTTGTCGGGCCTAAGTTCTGTTCAGGTGTAAAAATCTTTATGTCGGCGTCGGCCAGACCAGTCATATTAAATCGGTTGTAAAAACCCCTTTTTTCGTCTGACAAACTGTTAGCCAGCGTTGAATCCAGGGGTATGTTCCTTGCTTCGACCAAGATATCACATATTGGTCGGTCGATGTTGTAATCTGTTATTTGACCGTTTATGGTTATTTTGCCTGCTGTCTCGACCCTGGTCAAGAGGCGCAGAGGCAAGCTGCCGTTTACCTGAGAAACAACTTCTGAAACAGTAATAATATCGTTAGCAAACAATAATCTTCCGGAAAGATTTTTTAACGGATAAGGAAAATTGTTGTATGCTGCCTCGACACCGAGCAGCTCAACTTCCAAAACCTTTTTTTTCTCAGATTGTGACCGTCGGCTGATTCTGTAATCTATCGCCGCAAGGCCGCTCGGGAAAAAAGCAGACCAGGATTTCTTCTGCTTTGTGCTTAACGCTTCATACAGGTCATCATCTAAAACCATATTGTTGCTTGTAATCCGGATTTGGTATTTCCAATTCGGGCCAAAATCTTCAGACCAACCGCTAAAAGTTACCTTGGTGTCACCATGCCCGCCGCACAGGTTGTTCAGGACTGCACTTCTTTCAGTAAGGTCTATTCGGCCGGTTAATTGCTCTATGAGGTAAGGAAAGCTGCGTTTGCAGATAGAAATATCTTTGCAGTGGACCTTACCAACCAATGTACTTTCACTGAATCGTTCTAAACTGCCACGGGCCTGGAGGTCAATAGCAACTGTTCCGGATGGCCGATATTGGTTAAAGAACCTTTGTAGAGCGGCGAAAGGGCCTGGTTTGCCCAAAAACGCTTGCCTGTCAACGGCAAATGTATCACCAACGAAGGTATGCCTGCTGCGCAAATCTTCTATTATGAGTTTTAAAGAGTAAGCGTTGCTGCGGTCATAATTCAACTCGGCATCGAGAGCATTTATTGTCCACGCCTTTTCGAAAGCTGGAATATCGGCTGATGATATTCCGCCGGTAATTTTAATCCTGCCCGGTTTCCAAAATCCGGTCAGGACACTTTCGCCGCGGCCGGGGCTTTTAGCCGTTGTTATGTTAAAGCTGTAGCCGTCCCGTGTTTTTTGGGCTGGGGCAAATCCTACATCAATAGGTACCTCTGCAACAGTTTTGACCTGCTCATTCGATACTTTACTATATTGGAGTGTTCCCCTTTTGAGTCGAATGATTGGCATTTTCCGTGCGGTATCTTTAGGCGGCTTGATTTTAAATGCGGCAATATTCCATCGGTCTGTGTTTAAATTGTGCTGAGCATCGAAGACAAAGTCTTTAACGCTTATTTTTTTCAGCCGGGGGTGGAATAACAATAAACTGCCTATGCCGAAACGCGCATATACTGTCTCTGCTTTTAGTATTGTATCGTCATATTTTTTCTGCTGCTCGGGCCTGATTACAAGCTCCTTGATGAAAACTGCGCCATTAATATTAAAATTAACCGATTCGGTTGTAATTTCAGTGTTAGTCAGCTCCGCAATCTGGTTGAGAGCGATTTCACACAGGAGCCTGCCTGTTAGTGTAAAGGCAAGCCATAGACAAAGGGCCAGAATCAGACCTTTGACGAACCAAGGGTGAAAAATCTTTTTGACGTTTTCGGCTTTAGTGGACTTGTTTAAGTTTACCGGCACTTTCTGCCGCCTTTAAGCGTATAATTCTGAGTTTTTTTCTACTGACTATATCGTCCTTTTTATCGCTTTGTCTGCAATATCCCGCCGGCAATAAGCACCGTCGAATTTTATTTTACCTACGGCTTCATACGCTTTTGCTTTTGCGTTGGCTATAGTGTGCCCCATAGCAGTTACACCCAGCACTCTGCCACCATTAGTAACGATGTGTGCATTTTTGGCAGCGGTGCCCGCGTGAAATACGACAACATCCTCAAGTTCTTCGGCCTGAGCTATGCCGGTTATTATTTTTCCTTTTTCATACTCTCCCGGATAACCACCTGCAGCCATGACCACGCAAACAGCGGGTCTGGAGTCCCACTCGAGTGTAACCTTATCCAGCCTTCCATCGCAAACCGCCAGCATAATCTCCAGCAAATCGCTTTTCAGCCTCATTAAAATCGGCTGGGTTTCCGGGTCGCCGAAGCGAACGTTAAATTCGAGCACTCTCGGCCCGGCGGCGGTAATCATAACACCTGCATACAACACGCCTTTATACGGCGTGCCGTTGCGATTCATACCATCTACCACCGGCACGAGAATTTCGCGTGTGATTTTGTCCATTAGCGCGTCAGTAATCACCGGTGCAGGACTGTAGGCGCCCATTCCGCCGGTGTTTGGTCCGGTGTCGCCATCACCGATGGGCTTGTGGTCCTGCGACGACTCCATAACATAAATATTTCTGCCGTCCACGAAAGCCAGTATAGAAGCCTCTTCGCCGAGCAGCTTATCTTCAACGACGATTTTGTCACCCGCCGAGCCGAATATTCTGTCGCGCATTATTTTTTCAGCCGCCAAAATGCCGTCAGAAGGCTCGTCACAGACAAAAACACCTTTACCTTTTGCAAGCCCTGCTGCTTTTATCACCACCGGATTATCCCTGCTTGCGATATATGCTTTGGCGTCGGCGAAGCTATTGAAGATCTGTCCTTCTGCGCTAGAGACAGCACTGGAGCGCATCAGCTGCTTTGCAAATGCTTTATCCGCTTCAAGCTGTGCGGCACCTGCACTGGGGCCGAACGCTTTTTTCCCGGCAGCTTCAAAGGCATCAACCACTCCTGCTGCAAGCGGGTCTTCCGGCCCAACTACCACAAGAGCTATATTGTTTTGCCTGGCAAAGTCCAGAAGCTTGTCGGTATCATTGACACCGATAGGAATATTTTCCCCAAACTGGGCAGTACCGGGGTTGCCCGGAGCAATGTAGATTTTGCCTAAATTCTTCGATTGAGCCAGCTTCCACGCGATAGCGTGCTCGCGTCCACCGCTGCCGATTAACAGTATATCCATAAAGCAACCTCAAATTAAACCACTATTAGCATTGGTAAAGAAAATATTAATCTACCAAAGTCGGATGTTTTGCTCAAGTTGATTATTGATAATCGGTGATTTTGGTGGTATTCTGATGCTCGTGCTACGCAGCACTTTGCAGAGTAGTACCGGTGTAATGACGTAAGCCATCTTGACGATTAAGGAAGCTAATTTATGGAATTATCCTGGCTGCTGATATTCAAGATAGGAGTGTCTCTTGCAGGTGTTATGGTAGGTATGGGTATGCTTTCAGAACTTTCCTGGTCTGCGAAGCTGAAGGTGACCGCTTCCCTGCTGCTTGGCATTATCCTGATAGGTCTTTTAGCTCCCTTATGGACACCTGTTGCCCTGAGGACTCCTCAAGGAGAGCCGTTCGGGGTTACATCCGTGCCGTCCTTCGGCGGTGCAATAGCTTTGATGGGTTTGGCAGTTTTAGCCGGCTTTATTGGCTATTTTCTCGCCTGGCCGTATGGCCGGGAAATCGGTATTTTGGCTGTACCCGCCGGGCTTGCTATCCGGGCGGTGCGCTGTGGCAATATGGCAGAACTGATGCAGCTAAACCCAACCATCGCCCAGCGCCAGGCACTTTTTGCAGCGCTTAAATGGGAGCCGATTTTCTGGCTGGCTATCGTCGCTGCCGGATTTGGCGGCGTGCTTGTCGGACAAAAAATCGTGACTCGTCACTTGACCCCTGTGACCCGAGCGACAAGCAACAAACGACGAGCGACGAATACGGCAATTGCTGTGGTTGGCTCGGTTTTCATAGCTCAATTTTGTATCGGGATATTTGCTCAGGACGTTAGAATAGCCGACCCCAAATTAGGTTCGGTTGTGGCCCAGCCAGCTATCGGCCAGATTGTTTTTGCCGTGCTGGTTTCGTTCGGAATAGCAGCTTTTCTTGTTAAAAAATTTCTCAACGCCAGCTATATCTGGCCAATAGTGGCCTCGGCTTTAGTGACCGGATTTGCTGTTATTACCCACGTCAGTCAAGATACCTTGCAATATTTTGTCGAGCATCACCCACCGGTTTTCTTCTCCAGCGCAGTTACTTCTATCTTGCCGGTTCAAATGGTGGCTTTTGGTGTGTTAGGCTCAATTGCCGGCTACTGGCTGGCTGTCAGTGTAAATCTCCGGCGAGAACAACTGCTCGTCGAGGCAAAGCCCACATTTGTGCTTCACTAAAAGTGAAACCTCGCCTAATGGTAGGCGAGGTGGGCGCCCCAGCACAGCTTAGTAAAAAGGTCAACTGAGCAAGAAAAGTAAACTTGTCTGACAACAATCAGGATTTAATGCATCTTTTTTCAATCCGCATCTTTACGATAAGTGCATATTTTCTAAACGATTACACACACACAGTCCTATAACTAATCATAGTTATCCAAACAAAAGTAAAAATGGTTATTTTGGGTCTCGGAATTAGCCGAAAAAACAGTTGAGCCGGCCTTTCTTGCTTTTGCAAGAAAGCAGGGCTGTGAACAAGTAGCTGGCTTTCTTCGTAAAATATAAAGTAAGACCAGCCGACAAAAGGAGTTGAAAATGTTGGTTCTAAGCAGACAAAAAGAT
>CAZCIR010000053.1:0-14137 GCA_964499145.1 uncultured Pirellulales bacterium
CTTTTGTTACATCACTTCGGCACGTGCTTCGTCAGGACCCGGATGTTATAATGGTCGGCGAAGTTAGAGATGTGGAAACGGCACGAATGGCGATACAATCTTCGCTGACGGGACATCTGGTTTTCAGCACGCTGCACACGAACGACTCAGCAGGTGCGGTGAGCCGGCTTTTGGATTTGGGCGTTGAGCCTTATCTGGCAAGCTCATCATTGATTGCTATAATAGCACAGCGATTAGTGCGGAAAGTATGCCCGGATTGTAAAGAGCCGTATGAGCCTAAGCCTCATGAGTTAAGGGAGCTTGGGCTTGGGGACGTCGGAGCGTCCAGCGCAGAGCAAAACGGCGGAAAGTTTTTTGTCGGAAAGGGATGCGATAAGTGTTTTCAAACCGGCTATCGCGGCCGAACCGGCGTTTATGAGTTGATGCTGGTTAATGAAGAAATTCAGGAAATGATATACAAAAGGGAGACTGCCGGTGCTATAAAGAAGGCTGCCATTAACGCAGGGCTGCAAACGCTGCGAATGGACGGGGTACGAAAGGTTCTCGCAGGGATAACAACTATCGCCGAGGTATTGAGGGTGACACAGGTAGATGTGATATGACATTTACTATTTATTATTTACAATTTACTATTTGATATTTTATATTTGAGATACCGTACGAATATGGATAAAGAGGAGCTGAAAACAAGGACAAAAGAGTTTGCACATCATTGTGTCAGAATCAGTATCGCTTTACCCGAAAACTGCTTAGGTAATCATATTCGATGCTCAACTTCAGTTGCTTCTAACTATCGAGCAGCTTGTATTGATCAATCAAGAGCCAGTTTCATTTCTAAGCTGGGAATTGTTATAGAAGAAGCTGATGAGGCGTCTTTTTGGATTGAGTTTGCTTCTGATGAGCAATTGCTGGATAAGCAGAAGGTCACACCGATACTTAAAGAGGCAGAGAAATTAGCTGCAATCTTTGTGTCTTCTCGTAAGACAGCGAGAAAAAATATTCAATAATCAATAGTCAATGGAAAATGGGCGATGCCGAGATATAATTATACAGCGGTGGCGGTGAACGGCAAAAAAGTCAAAGGTGCAATTACTGCCGAAAGCCCTTATGCTGCGCGAAAACAGCTGAGGGTTCGAAGTGTTCACCCTACTTCAATCACGGAAGTCGGCTCCGGTTCCGAGAGTAAAGCGGCGTTGTTTTCGTTTTTTTCCAGAGGCGGCAAAAACCAGTTAATCGATTTTACAAAACAGCTGACCACGCTGCTTAATTCGGGAATTAAACTGACCGAAGCACTTTCGGTTCTTACTTTGCAAACATCCGATGTGCGATTCAAGAACGCCATTATCGACATTCGCGACAGGGTTATCAGCGGTGAGTCTTTTACTGATGCATTGAGCGATTACAGTGATTATTTTGATGTTATATATGTTAGTATGGTTCGCGTCGGCGAAGTGACCGGATCTCTGGGTCAAAGCCTTTCGACCATTACAAAGTTTATGGAAAAGCGCCAGCGGGTCGAATCGAAGGTAATGACGGCGATGATATATCCGATGGTTCTGATTATATTTTGTATTGCGGCAATTCTGGTTTTGACAACGTTTGTTATCCCGAAAATAGCTGAGCAGATTGCAAGAACCGGCCAGGAGTTGCCCTTGATTACCAGGGGATTGATGGGCGTAAGCTATATACTGACGAGCTGGTGGCTGATTGTTGTGATTGCAATGGTTATTGGAATTGTTCTGGGACTGAGGCGTTTTCTGAAAACACGGCGTGGTGCGTATTTGCGGGACAAACTTTTATTGTCCCTGCCGTTGTTAGGTCCTCTTATAAAACAACGTGTTGTTTCACGTTTTGCCTCGACACTTTCGACGCTTCTTGGTTCGGGACTTGCTATGGCTGAGTCTCTTCGGGTTGTTGCGGAGGTTACCGGCAACAGTCTTATGAGAGGCGCCGTTCAGCAGGCGAGAGAGAGGATTCTTGCCGGCGCCGATATTGCTACACCATTGAGAGACAGCGGCGTTATCGACCCTGCGATTGCGCATATGGTTTCAGTCGGCGAAAAAAGCGGTGAGCTGGAAAGGATGCTTAAGGATATCAGCGAAAACCTCGAAGCTTCAACTGATATGGTTATTGAAAGGTTAAGTGCTGCGGTTGAGCCGTTAATTATAATTGTTATGGCTGCAATAATAGGTTTGATAGCATACGCGACGATATTGCCGATTTTGGAAGTTTCAGCGGGTAAATTTTAACGCGGTTAGAAGTCCCCCATCGATGTGGGATGTTTTACTTAATGGGGAATTTATTTTAGTTTAGGAGTTTCATAGAAAGATGAGAAAAAGAAAAAGGAAAAATAGATTAGGGTTTACCATGATTGAATTGATGGCTATGCTGATTATCATTGGTTTGCTTGCCACCCTCGTAGTTACGAAAGTAGCGACGAAAATAGACCAGGCGCGCGTTACAACCACCAAGGCCAATTTAAAGATTCTTCATAACGCGGTTAATCAATTCAGGATGGACACCGGCCGACTTCCAACCGAAGAGGAAGGGCTTATGGCGCTTGTCGAGCAGCCGAGTGATGTCATAAGGTATGAGCCGGAAGGTTACTTGGAAACCACCGAGATACCCACAGACGGTTGGGGAAATGAGTTTATCTATGAGCTTTCTCCGGAATCCGGAAAATCGTTTGTCATCAAAAGTTTCGGTGCGGATGGTGAAGAAGGTGGTGAGGACAACGATGCCGACTTGTACAGCACTGATGCATATTGATTGCGCCGTGCGTGGGCAATCCGATTTACGTAATACGCAATACGCAATACGCAATATGAGATGCGGCTTTACGATGACCGAGTTGGTAGTGGTGGTTATGATAGTTTCTCTGTTTGTGCTTTTAGCGGTGACTAATTTTTCGGGATTACTCAGGAGAAACACATTTAGGGCACAGGCCAATGAGCTTGTCTCGACAATGCAGATGGCGGCCAGCGCCGCGGCTGAAAGTAATAGAAGATATGAAGTTATTATTGATATCGCAGAGCAAAGCTATTTGTTACGCCAGATTACTTCGCCCCAGTTGCCATCGGATGTTCTGGAAGAAGAGATTATTGTCCAAAATGATTTTGGCAATAATTGCCGGGTTGTTTATGTTTTATTCGATGACCTGGTCGGTACCGACGAAGAGCATCAAAGGGCATTTTTTCGCGCAGGTCACGCGGGTTGGCAGGCCGGCGGGAAAATAGTTCTGTTCGATGATGATGAACAACCTTATTCGGTAGTAGTTAACCGACTGAACAGAATTGTTGGATTACAGCGGGGAGATGTCGAACTTTTGATGCCGAAAGGACAAGATGAAGTGCCGTTCTAAACAAATTCTGTTCTCTGCACCAGGTTTTAGTCTGGTAGAAGCTGTAACTGCTTTGATTATACTTGCGCTTATCAGCTCGAGTGTGTTGGTTGTTATAAACCGCTGTATGGCCTCAGCTACAGATTCAGAGCTGCGTATGAAGGCCTTTGAAGTTGCACGCGATAATATGGAAACTCTTCTGTCCAGGAATTCAGTTGAGGAGATTGTTGAGTATGGCAGCAGTGATAAGTATCCTGAGATACAATGGCAAACCACCGTTGAGTTGTTTTACGAGCCGGTAATAGAACAGATGCAGATGTGGGTAAAGGCGATTTGCTCGGCTGAATATATTAATACAGCAGGGCAGGTGCGAACGATTGAATTAACGCACTGGTTAACCGGTGTGACAAGAGAGCAGTTAATTCAAATGATTGAGCGAAAGAATGAACCGGCGCCTGAGCTAACGGATGATTGTGATACTCTACCTTTTTGTGAAAGTGTTATGTGCCATCTGAATGATGGCACTGCCGACAGACCGACTGATGAGGAGTTAGTTAGATATCTGAACGAGTGTGCGCAATAATAAATGCAATTTAGTTAGTATGAATATTATTTCTTACAAAATGTGTAAATACCGCAGTGGTTTTTCACTGGCAGAAGTGCTTGTGGCACTGACGATAGGGGCAATGGTTTTGGTCGCGGTGCTGAGTATTTATAGCCGGGCAGAAACCAGCGCTGCTGCGATTACACGTAAGCTTGACAGCTCCAGACTGCCTTATGAAGTTTTGCAGATCATTGCTGAGGACCTCGACAGAATAGTTGCGCTGGGTGCTGATACGAAAATTACTATTGAGAATAAGTTTGAAAATGGTTTCTCGACCGCCCGGCTGACAGTTCTAAGGACTATTGACGATAGCAGGAACAAAGAGAAGACGTTTGAAAAAATCATTTGGCAGGGCAACTATGATAATAACACCAATAGTCTTGTTTTATATCGCAGTCACAGCGGAATTGCGTTGGAGGACAAACTGCTTGACGAGCAGAAAGAAGATTGGGAGAAAGAGCTTTTTGTGCCGGTTTGCGACGGCGTTACTTTTTTTAAGATACAGGTCCCCAGAGGCGAAGAATTTCAGGATAGCTGGACAAGCAGTTCATTGCCTGCTGGTATCGTAGTGACTATTTCTTTTGCCGAGCCTTTTAAGACCTTAAGGGGTATTTTGGATGTGCCGGAGGATGAAAAAATCACACGAAACATAGCTGTTGACAGGACCAGAGCAATAAAGTTCGTTTTGGCAACAAAAGATGACGGAAATGAACGAGACAATGTGGAGTCAGAACCCAATAAAACAATGTAATTGTCGAAACCGGCCGGGCATTGTGCTTTTGGTGACATTGGTGCTATTGGTTATATTTTCGACACTGGGTTATACATTGAGCAGTCGTCTTGCCGCCCAGCGTCATCGTGAGCAGTATATCATAGATTATCAGGCTGCCCGTTATGGTTGTGACTCAGCAGCGCGATATACATTTGCCGAATTGCAGGATATTAATATACCGCCATTGATTAGCCGGCCGAATGAACCGGATTTTTCGGATTTATTTACCCTTAGTGAGGTCGAATACAAGAAACTTTTGGCCGAGTGGGCTGCAGAGAATATTAATAGAGGAACTGACAGTTCCATCAGTATGAGCGACACAAGTGGTGCCGGTGATATCAACGACGTTAACGATGTTAATAACATGGGTAAAATTGTTAATATCGGCAGTGCCGCCGATTCTAACAACCCCAATTCTCTTGTAGTACGAGGTCCGTATGGTCCGCCCTGGCCGTTAGTAATCGAGCCGGTTGAGTTCAAGATTGGTTCCGCTACCGTCAGGATTGAAATTGAAGACGAAAATGCAAAATACCCCATTGGCTGGGCGTTGCTGGACGATAAAGAAGTGAAACGAGAAGCTTTGGCCGGACTCGAAACTTTTTGCGAGTGGATGGATGTCAATGAGGCCCAGATTGATTCACTAAAACAGGAACTAAAGGGAATAAGTGAAATAAAAACGTTCAAACTTGACTTCAAGCCGATAAAGAAAAAGACAGCAATAAAGACGAGAAAAAGAACCAGGCATGCGAGAAGAAGAAGAGGCGGCGAAAGGGCTACACGATTTAGGACAACTACTGTGTCCGTTTCTGAACAGAGTGCCAGGCAGACCGTCGATTTTGCAAAACTTTTTCACAGCTCGTTAATTAATGCCGAAGCCCTTGCCAGGCCGACAATAGTCAGCGAAAGCAGAAAAGAATCGGCTCTGAAGTATATGGGGCTGTGGGCTTCGAGAAAGATTAATATAAATACTGCCCCCCGGCAGGTCTTAGAAGCTGCTTTTACTTTCGGCGGCGATGCTGATGAAATTGCTGAAGAGATTATACAGCGAAGACGGATAGAGCCTTTTAAGGATATAGAGGATTTGAAGAAATCGCTGTTTAGGTATTCCGATTCGATAGAAAAATGCGAGAAATGTATCACGACAGTCAGCAGGTTTTTCACTATTAAAATAACTGCGGTAAGTGGAGTGGCAGAGGCCTCGACTGTTATAGCGGTAACTAAAGACGGCAAGAAGTTAGAGAAAATCGCCATACTCTCCGGCTGAAAGGCCGGCTTTAAGGAGTTTGCTTGAAGTGGAAGGTACTAACTATTTAGGAATTTATCTAAGCAAAGACACTGCTACCGTGGTCTGTCTCGGTCCTGAGGCAAAGAGCAAGGCCGTTTTAGGCTGCTTTAGCGTTAATATTGAAGAAAAAGACCAGCAGAAGCCGCAGGAGTTGGCCCGTCTTATCGCGGAAGGTTGTGCTAAAAGGGACTTGAAGTTTTCCGAGGCCGCCGTAGCTTTGGATTGTTCGATGTTTATGCAGCATAAAGTGCGCAGCAAATTTAATAATCCTAAACAAATCGCTTCGACCGTCAGGTTCGATGCAGAGGAAGTTCTTGGTATGGATATAACCGACCTTGCAATAGCTTTTAAGGTAACTTCAAGCAGCCAGGCCGGCTCATCGCTGACTGTCTTCACCGCCCAGAAGAAGCAGTTATCTGATATTCTTACTTCTTTGCAAAGTAATAATATTGATCCTGTAACCGTAGAGCCGGATGTTAATTGTCTATCGAGATTTATTTTGCAAAATGTATCTTTACCGCCGGATTTATGTTCCCTCTTCTGCATACTTTCTGAATCGGACGGTTATTTTATCACCTTTGCAGAATCTCAGCAAACACTGGCTATGCGAACATTCCTGGTCAGGCCGACTCAGGACAGAAACGAGCTGCTTGCCAGAGAAATACCGGTAACCACTGCTTTAGTTGAAAGTGATAAGCCGATAAACAGCATTAAAATTTTTGATTCCACCGGTTCTGTAGACTGCCCCCAGCTTAGTGAAAAGCTGGGCATCGAAGTTGGTTCGCTGGATTTGACCGAGGCCGCTGCACCCGGCCCGGAGGCCTTGGCTGATTGCCCTGACCCTGTCGGTTTTGCGATTGCCTACGGTGCTGCTGTATCCCATCTGGAAAGAGCCCAGAGTGTGGATTTCCGCAGCGATTTTATGCCGTACCAGGGCAGGAAGGTTCGATTGCAGAAAGCACTGAAATTCTCAAGTTTCTGCGTGGTTGTTCTTATGCTTGCCGCAGGTTTGTATTTTCAGCTGCAATTATGGCAGGAAAACAAATATCGTAATCGACTGCAGGGAAAATTTGAAAAACAGTACTCAGCTGTTATGTTCGGCAAAAAACCCCCTGCCAAAACCAACCCTGTAAAAAAACTCGCAGGTGAATTAAGGCGCATCGAAAATGTTAAGAAAGGCCTGTTAAGTGTTACAGGTGAAGAATCCATATCGGCGAAATTGACTCTGGTGCTCGAGGCGTTTAACAAATGTGCAGAGCAGACGGATTTAAATGTGGATTCAGTATCCATTACAACCAAAACCATTAGTATTGCAGGTGATACCTCCAGCCGGGCAAACACCCTGAAGTTGTTCGAAGCAATCAAGAAAAGCGGGCTGGAAATCCTGCAGCAGAACCTCGGTGCCAAAGGCGGCCGGGACAATTTCAGCATAACGGTTGTGCCGAAAAAATAGTCTCGTCTCAGCGAAGGCCGTGCCGTAGCTGGATAAGGATAGGCTCCTATGAAAGAGTTTTACAAAAACCCGACTTTCTACTATATACTTGTCCCTGTCATAGTTGCTCTATGGCCGTTACTTATTTGGGGGGTATATTTGCCTTCTGCGAGACAAAACTGGCAGCTCGAGAGCTCGCAATACAAAAAGGCCCAGGGCATAATAACAGAGATTTTAACCCTCGACCCCGACCGGCTGGAGTATGCCGATTCACAGGACGCTGCTGCTGAATTTGATTACGCCAGTGCCGTTGAGAAGATAGCCGATTTATGCGGAATACCATCGACCAGTTACAAGCTCAGTTCGGGAATAATAATGACCTCCTCCGGCCAGAAAAGTCAAAGTGCCAAAGTCGGCCTAAAGCAGGTTGACATAACAAGATTTGCCAAGTTTCTTTCGACGATTCAGCTTCGCTGGGCGAACCTGCAGACAGTCAAGGTCAAGCTGACAAAGAAGAAGGGCCTGCCCGACACCTGGGACGTCGACCTCGAGTTCAAGTATTACTTCTAAATCCGCCTCAAACTCCGTCATTGCGAGCGCAGCGCGGCAATCTCAACAACGCAATCTCAAAATTACAACCGTAAATCGTAAATTGAAACCCTGCACCCTGCGTTGTTGCAGGACTAATTCCCTTCGCTTCCCTCCGCCAGCTTGCCTTAAATCATCAATCGTAAATCATAAATAATCAATATTAAATTGAAACTGGTCTCCACCGGAACTTCACATTAACAGAATTTCTTTCTCACCATTACCGCACCGAGACCGAAAAGTAAAGTGGGTTCGCCGGCTTACTGCGTAACACCTTCGAGCCAGTATTGTGCGAATATCGCGAGGTCCAGGTTATTAATGGTACTGTCCGGCGGGATTGAGATATCACAATCACTATTGTAATTAGGATCTCCGGCTTGCGTCATCCAGGCAGAGGCCAGTATCGCGAAATCGGCTATGTCCACTTTACCCGAGTAGTTGAAGTCACCAGTTATAAGAGGTATGGCATCAATCTGGATTTGAGCAGTGTTTATGTAACCACTGGGAAATGATATGGGGGGAAATTCCGGTATAAAGTAAATCTCAGACAGATAGACTTCACCATCAGCTTGCCCATCAAGCAAAAAATCCCACGTAGCTCCAAAATACGACTCAAATTCGACATTAGCTGAAAACGGTTCCGGTAGTGGATAGGTGCCTGCTCCAGCTGATGGACCAACAGCCATCATAAATCCCGGGTCTGTATCAAAAAAACCATAGAACTCGTCTGAGTATGGCTCCATCAGGTTACCAAGGCCGGCAGTGACAGTCCCCTGGCATATGAGTCTGACTTCATTGACTTCATATAACGGCTCTCCAAGGTCTATTGTAAAAGATTTTCCCTGCCCCATAGTGTATGAGCCTGTAACAGGAATTGAAATCAAATAGGTTTTGGTATTGGCAGTTAAGCAGAAGCACATGATAATTAGGACTGAAAAAAACCGTTGAAATTCCGACTTCCTCATTTTTACGTCCTCCGAAAATAACTTAATCCTTTAATTATTGTGTATCATAATATGCCTGAATAGTCAAGGAAAACATGGCAAAACATTGTCTTTTAAGCCAAAATCCCGTAGTATTACGGATATGGAAAAGGCCGAAATCAAGCAGGTAAGTAACTATCTCAAAGACCCGAAAGATAGACTTGCCCGACACCTGGGACGTCGACCTCGAGTTCAAGTATTACTTCTGATACGCCCCTCGTAGCGGTAATTTACCCTGTGGGCGAAGATCCTCGATTGCTGCTCAAGCTTGTCCTGTGAGATGTGTCGTTTACTATCTCTCTGGGTTGTTTCTCTGTCGGGGATCCAGTGTATATGGGTCTTCCCATTTTGGATTCGATTGCTCAATCTCTCTGATTTTCTGCTCCCTTGTCCTTTGCGGTCTTGCTTTCTTTGTCCCTAAACGTATAAAAGCAGCCGGCGGTTAACGCCACCACTATAACAAGATATATATCAAATCCAGGATGGTAAAAATCAAGGAGAGTGTTGAGGACACCAAATATAACAGCCACTGCACCACACAACAGAGAAATCTTTTGTTTCTTATTCATAATTAAGCCGCCTTCAAATTTATCCAAAATTGAATTTGTAAGATTATATATCTCACTGGCTCGATGAGCAAGGGCAGTTTTCATCGTTTCCTTCTCAACATCACCGCACCGAGACCAAGCAGCAAGAGCGTGGTGGGTTCGGGCAGTGTAACCACCCATGCCTCCTCTTGGCCAAATGGATTGACACCATTGCCAACTATTATCAGTCCATCATATGACAATCCTGTAACCAGTGTCAAACGCCAATCGGTAAGGTCAAACCCGAATTCTTGCTCGAGTAGAAATTTTAAATCGCGAGAGCCATTTTCTGTATCCCAAATATAAGCAGCTTCTAATCCCGATGACCCACCACCAATCACGCAACCATCTCCGGAGATAGCAAAACCATATCTGGGGGTTCTTCCATCAGTCAACTGCTCTAGTGGCATCATCCCTTCTTCAGGTGCCCAACGAAAAGCTCTTTCCATTCCATTAGAAATATAGGCAAATCCGGTAATGGCTTGCCCATCGTACGATATGGCACGTGCTGTACTTCTTATTAATGACTCTCCAGGAAGTACCCCTAAAAGTTTCATTCCTTCACTTTGACTCCAAAGGAACTCATCAAATCTATTAGTAACTATTCCGGTCGCTTGAGTATTTGTTTCGCCGACGATATATGTTCCGTCGGCCGAGGTGGCTCGGGCACAGCTGAAACCATCGCCGCCAACCATATCGCCAAGAAAGACTGTCCCCTCCGATTCTGTCCACCGGAAAGACTTCCTTAGACTATTTCCCTCGTTGAGATAACAGAATCCCACAATAGTTGTGCCATCTGCAGATACACCCATCCCTGCTCCATCTCCGCGTCCATTTAAGGGTATATCCAGATTCTTCATCCCCTCTTGCTGCGTCCAGCGAAATGGTCTGACGTTACTGCCGCTACCAGGAAGTTCTCCGCTGCTCCAACCTGTGACAACTGACCCGTCATGTGAAACTGAGGCTGGATGAGTAGTACTACTGCCACCAGGGAGGTCTCCCAAATTCAAAAAACCGTTTTGCTTATCCCAGCGGAACCCGACGGCAACACCCGCATCACATTCACCAACTATGAATCTACCATCACCGGATACACCACTGACTGAGCTGTTGTCATACCCTGGAAGGAATCCCAAACCTTGAAAACTGGGCTCGATTGCAGAACTAACTGATGCAAAATAGACCTGCAGTAAAACGGCAGCCATTACAAGAATTGATTTACTTCTCATCTCTCTTCTCCTTCTTCTTACGCCTTTTGCTCCCAGCCAAAGATGACTTTAATTATATTCTTTTGTCATTGTAAAGCAAGGGAAAACATGGCAAAACATTGTCTTTTAAGCCAAAATCCCGTAGTATTACGGATATGGAAAAGGCCGAAATCAAGCAGATTTGCGATTATCTCAAAGACCTCGAAGCGACCCCCAGATGAAAACGTGAGATATAGCTCGAAGGCCTCATAGCTATTAAAATGCTTTTAGAGAATACGAAGGTGATTTAGGCGGACGCCCAATATTATTAAAATTATTTTACTTCTGTTGGATTTTTTTCACTATCTGAGAGACTTGCCGAACCATTTTCCTGATTTTGTCATCGTATTGATAATGCCCCTTGAACTTTCCTTTAACGATATTTCCAGGGGTCGCTGAGATTCTATGTATCATACTTTCAATGTCCTTTAGGTAGGAACCTCGGCCAATTATAAAAACACTAAATTTGTCCCACTTGTTTTTGTGCTTGTCCTTTGTATGGTGGTACAGTCTGCCAAACAACTCTTTCGCCATTCCCACATAATATAACTTTTTCTTTTTGTACAATACGTATACGCCGGAATTCCCCTTCAACATATCCTTCATTCCTTTACGAAAGGTGTCGAACTCAAGAAACTCTATTGATACTGGGGGAATGTATCCTTTGACCAATCTTCCTTTAGTTGAAGTGCTTTTTTTCTTTTCTTTTTTCATTTTCCACTCTTTCTTAAAGGTACATAGAATTATATATTTTACTGCCCTGAAAACAAGGAGAAAATGTAGAATTTGCTGATTCGTGACTCGCTTTTCCAGACGATAAATCGTAACCAAGGGGCAGTAGTTTTTTGTTGAAATTCTATGATAGGGTAGTATAATTGTTAATTACGTCAGCAGGAGGAAAAAATATGAAAGAAAAAACAAGACGTTTGCAAAAAGTAGCAACTTTTCAAATCATCAAGCCGGTAAATATGTCTTGGGATGAGTTTGGTAAAATGCTTCGAGATGTGCGTTATAGATTATCTCGTCTTGCTAACATGGCTGTTAGTGAAATGTACCAAAACCTTCATCAACGTTACAGATTAAAAAATCAGGATGCTCCTAAGGGTATTAGAATCGGCCAGTTATCCAGACATTTGCGAAAGATTTTACTTGAAGAAGGTGTAGAAGAAGAAAATCTATCCAGATATTCAAAAATGTGCGTTTTGCCCGACACCATCGCAGGTGCATTCAGTCGCTATAAGCTAAGTGCTATCGATTGGAGAAAAGTATTAACAGGAAAAATATCAATCCCAAATTATAAAACAAATCTTTCTATTCCTATACGTTGCGATAAGCCTAATCAGCGCAGACTTGAGCAGACAGAAACCGGTGAAACTGAGGTAGACCTAATGATTTGTAACAAACCATATCCACGTGTGCTTTTATCGACACGTACAATCAGCAACGGCCAACGTGCTACTCTTGAACGGCTTGTCTCAAATCAGACGAATTCTTTACTAGGGTATCGACATCGTATTTTCGAAGTAAAGGAAAAAAGGAAAAAATGGTATCTTTCTGTTACTTATGATTTTCCCAAGTCTGAAACGACAACGCTTCATCCTGATATAATCGTAGGTGTCGATTTGGGCTGGTCCGTGCCTTTATACGCAGCAATAAGCAACGGTTATGCACGAATTGGTTACAGGCAACTAAAGCCTTTGGGAGATAGTATCAAGACTTTAAAAAGACAAACAATTGCGAGAAGAATTTCAATTCAGAAAACTGGTAGGCAAGATTTGGCAGCCCCGACTGCACGTGCAGGGCACGGAAGAAAGCGTATTTTGCAGCCGATAGAAAAATTAGAGGGGAAGATTGATAATGCCTACAAGACATTGAATCATCAGCTTTCGCACTGCATAATCGAATTTGCGAAAAACCATGGAGCAGGTTTAATTCAGATTGAAAACCTTGGTGGTTTGGCAGATGAATTAAGCGGTACTTTTATTGGTCAAAACTGGAGATACCATCAATTGCAGGAATACATCAAATACAAAGCTAAAGAGGCAGGAGTAAAGGTAGAAGAGGTAAATCCTTGTTATACTTCACGGCGATGTAGTGAGTGCGGATATATCCATATTGAATTTGATAAAGAGTATCGGGATAAAAACAGAAAAAAGGGCAAAGCTACGATGTTTGAATGCCCGAAATGCGGTAATAAATTAAATGCAGATTATAATGCTGCCAGAAACCTTGCAACCGCTGATATCGGGAAGAAAATTCGCTTGCAATGTGAAAATCAAGGTATAGAATATAAGGAGTTGCCGAAGGATTAATTTACATAATTTTGTTCTTTGGAATAGGAATATACGGCTGCCGATAAATGTTACGATAGCCTATGGGCAATTGCGTACACGGCAGTTTAGGCCGACTCGAACGGCCTGAAAGTTGAGAAGGCACATATTAGAGGAAAATAGATTCCCATTGTGTATCCGCTCACTAATACACGCATTTTTTTCAGGGTCGAATCCGCCTAAGGGATTTATCGCAAAGTAGTTATAATAGGATCGGTGTAAATGACCTTATTTTGCGGTGTACTTCGAGGTCCTTAGCTCCTTTATTCAAACATACCCTTGGTGTAAATGACCTTATTTTGCGGTGTACTTCGAGGTCCTTAGCTCCTTTATTCAAACATACCCTTGGTGTAAATGACCTTATTTTGCGGTGTACTTCGAGGCGATGTAAGCGCCGAGCAGCTTGAGCGATTGGTGTAAATGACCTTATTTTGCGGTGTACTTCGAGGGTCCTAAATACAACAGGTTTGCGGTATCAAGGTGTAAATGACCTTATTTTGCGGTGTACTTCGAGGCTCCCGAAAAGACCAAGCGACAATTACTACGGTGTAAATGACCTTATTTTGCGGTGTACTTCGAGGCACTCCGTGACAATCATCTAAAATAATCCTGGTGTAAATGACCTTATTTTGCGGTGTACTTCGAGGATAAGATTCATAAAAAACCAACTTCTAAAATCCATGATTTATAAAAAGAATACCTAAGTATCTTAGGTATTCTCCTCTGTGTTCACTGTGAGCTCTGTGGCAAAAAAATTTTGTTTTAATCCGTGTCCATCCGTGGTTAATTTTTTTCTCTATAGCTAAAAAAATCCGTGTAAATCTGTGAAATCCACAGTTAAATTTCCTTCTCTATCCCCTACACACTAAACCCTACCCCCTATCCTCTTTTCAATCAAAAACGGGGGTAGCTGCTGGTACAAACCGGTAACATAGGTTACAGAACATGCCAAGTACATGGGTAACAGTT
>CAZCIR010000054.1:0-13403 GCA_964499145.1 uncultured Pirellulales bacterium
CGCCGACACACGGATTTTCAGTCCGTTGCTCTACCGACTGAGCTACCTGCCCGTAGGACTTTGAGTCTGATTGCATCTGCACTCAAATTTAGCAAGAAAAGCTGGTATTGCAAGAAAATTAAATGTAACACGTGCAGGAAAATCCACCCACATAAGTATCAGCCAGTCCGCGGATTTGAGACCACTGTTTTAATGTTGATAAAATTCCTAATCGGCTGATTGACAAAACACCCGGCAGGAGGCAATCGCTCGGGACAGTCCCTGCGATATTGCAGCTATGTTGTTTAGCTCATCGGCGGTTAATTTGTTTTGCACCGAGCGGTAAATCAGTATAAAGCCCGGAGACGGACCAAGCTGGCTGAGGGGGATTGTAGCGGCTGAGATTTCATTTAGGCGGGTTAAGTTACCCTGCAGGCCCATTGCAAACATATCATCGAGAGTACAGATTTTGTTCGATTTACAGATATTGTCTGCCACCTCAGGTGTAAGGCAGTTCTCCAGGCCCTGTTTTTCCAGCAGTATCGGTTGTGTACTTTCGAACATATGCAATTCAAAGTTATCTTCTTGACGTAGGAAAAAAGTAACATTTGCATCGGCAGTTTCATCTTTGATGAGTTTGCTGGCGGTGAGGATAAGACTACTCAGCTCGTTTGTCCCGGCGATTGTTTCGTAGAAGTTCGCTGTAAAGTTGATGGTAGCTAATCTTTTAATAAAATCTCTCTGAGCTGCAATGAGGTCGTTGCAGAGTATGTCTATTTTCTTCGCCTGCTTTTTGCGTTCTTTGTTGAGTTTTCTGATAAGCAGACGCAATCTTCTGTATCGTTGTTTATGGTCCATCAGAACTTGTTTTTCAATAGTTAAGTTTACAATAACTCCCGGATTTTAAGGTCGGCTTAACAAAAGGCCGGCTTTAGGGACAAAGAAGTATTTAGAAGCCCACTGTCACGTAGCCCTATAAGTAGTCGGTTATCGGTTTTCAGCGTGGTTGAATTTATTGAAGCTTGGCTGTTGACGAAAGTGTGTGATTTGATTTGTTTGTATTTTCGGACTTATTTTTGTGATATAGCCGCCTGCAGGAGATGCGATGTGCATAAATAAAAAGGGAGACAAGGGCTTTTTATGAGTTGCTTAACATCACCCGTCTCCCCTGCTGCGATGTTTCTTTATTTGGCTAATCTGCCTTATATTTTTTCGGCGAAACCGCAATCGCAACATATACACTATAGCAAAAAGCCACTACTACTGTCAATAGAAAAAATAATGTCAGTTTCGGGTGTCTTTTTCTTGAAATCACCGACCAAAATCCCCCAATAATCGCTAATAATGAGGTTTACCCGCAAGATAATGCAAAGTTTTAAATTAAGAGAAAAGGAATTTTATTTACATGGTAGCAGAATCGTTACGGTGGTTCCACTTCCAAGGTGGCTTGTTATGGAAAGCTTCCCGCCGTTTAGTCGTATCAGCCGGGCAGCGTGAGCGAGACCCATACCTCGTTTTCGTCCCGCCGGCTGATTAGAGAAGAATGGGTAGGTCGCTCGTTGGAGTGTTTCCGAGTCCATTCCGCAACCGGAGTCGGTGATTGTCAGTTTTACAAAGTTAGTGGATTCGCCGGCGGATGCGGTAATTTTTACCGGGCCGATTTTGTCTGTGTAGGAATCGAGAGAATTGGAAATAACATTTGCGATTGCCGATACGACCTGGGCGGAATCGGCGAAGACATTTTTGACGTCTCCGGCTACTTCAATCCGGGCATCGATATGTTCCATACCATCTTTTTGAGAGGTCAACTGTATGGCTTCATCGAGTATCTGTCTGTTATCTGTCCGGCTCGGCCGAGGTTTTGAGGGGCTGGCGAAGACAAACAGGTCATCGATAATCGCGGATATTTCGTCGGCATTTTTCTGAATTTGCCCAAGGATTTGTTTTTTTCCGGGGTCGGTTTCGCCCTCAGCAAGTATTTGTGCCCTGCCAGATATGACCGAGAGGGGATTATTCAGCTCGTGTGCTGCACCCGCTGCCATTTCAGCCAAACCATCCAGAGCATCAATGGCAACCTGTGGCTGAGCAATCTGCGGTTGTGCGTCAGCAGGTTTGGTGAGCAACTGAGCGAACTGCTCGGCAAATCGCTGCTGGTTGGCACCAGAAAAAGACATGTCTAAAACAGCCCCCGCAATAGAAGCGCTTGTCTTAAGCTTTTCCTCGAACTGTTTCGTTTCCGCCGGATAGTGAATCTCAAAAACAATTGCTCCGATTGCTTTATTGCCGGAAAGCAAAGGGACCAATTTTGTATGGCTCAAGTCGAACTTGACATCTAATTGTTCAAACAACCAATCAGCATAATCCTGAGCACTAAGAATTGCAAAGTTGTTTGTAATCGCCTGCGGTATCACCGGTATTTCGGCAGGTGCGTTTAGTATGACGGTTTTTGTTTGCGATGGATTTTCTATAACAACAGCTTTGAGAAACTGCGAATCAGCCGGAGCAGCTAAATATAAACAAACCAGACCTGTTTGGTAAAACTTTTGCCAGCGGACAGCAAAATTTTCCGCTATGTCAATCGGTTCGGCATTTGAATCTATGCTCAGCAGAAATTCTTTTGTAAAATCGAAGAGGCTCAAAACAGTCTGCAGATGGCGATTTTCGAGCGCCAATTCCGTCTGCTTTTGCGCTAATTGTGCGGCGGTAGTATGAACAGCATTGTAATAGTCGTCAGCGGTAATTAGCGAATCCAGGCCCAAAACTTCGGATTTTCGTGCAACCTTCTCCGCAAGGTTGTGGCGTATTTGCTCCAATTGGTCGGGGTTTATTGCCAGTAACTGGGCTATTTTGTCCGCTGAATCAGGTGTGTCGAAACTACCCGATTGGCCGATACCGCACTGCCGGGCAATTAAATCGGCCAACTGAACCACATTAGCGATTTTTACTTCGGGCATACTTTGAGAGATTAGATGAACGTCGCTATGGTGAAGCCAGATTGCGAGGATAATTTGGTTCGGCAGATGCCATTTTGTAGCCAGGCGTTTGCCGAGGATTGTATGGTCCAGGCCGAGATGTTTTTGCTCAAGCGTTCGAGTGCAGGCTTGCTGTGATTTTGCCTGTTCGACGATACCGGCAAAACTTCTCGGCATTGTCTCATCGAGTGCAAGTTTTCCAATATCGTGTAAAAGGCCGGCAGAATATGCCAGTTGTGAATCCATTTGAGGTGATATGATTTCGGCAATATTTTCGGCACAACAGGCGACGGCAAGACAATGTTCTACAAGCTGTTTTCTAAACAATACTGTGCGCTCGTCCCGGCTGAAGGCTGGATAGACTTTGACAGATAAAACAGCCTGGCGAACAGCATGAGCGGGTAATTTGTCAATCACATGGCGAATTGATAGATTCTCGTCAGGACAGCGTAATTCTGGCCGGTGTATATGTATAAGCGAAAGAATCTTAGCAGTCAGGGCAGGGTCCGATTCAATTATTTCGGACATAGCTGAGATATGGGCTTGTAAGATATGGGAAAGAAACCGTGTCGCAATGCAAGGTAAGGTAGAAAGAGAGCTGAGCCGATGAATAACAAGCTCTACCTGCTGGGCAATTGTTGGGTCAATAATTTTTCCCGGCATTCGGTTTATCCTCGGGTTTAGCTGTTATCTAACCACCAACAACTAAATACCATTCACTAAAGGGCCCCCGTGAAGCTGCAATCCTTTCGTTATTGTCTATTTCATTTGCAAGACGGTTGTAATTTTGCCGGTGAGGTCAGTGATATTAAACGGTTTTTTTATGAAATCTTCGGCACCGGATTTTAGTAACTGTTTGATTTCATCCCCTTTTATAACACCGCTTACGATAATAATTTTAATGCTTTCGAACTCTGGATTTTTTTTTATCGTCTGACAAACCACATTGCCGTTGATATCCGGCAGCATATAATCGAGCAGTATAAGGTCAGGACGGAACTGATGAGTTGATATTCCTGCTTCATAGCCGCTGGATGCAGTTTTGGTTTCGAATCTGCCGTCTCGGACAAGAATATCGACTATAAGCTCGATGATTTCAGCGTCATCGTCAACAATGAGGATTTTCTTTTTGCCAGACTTGAGATTCCCGAGCGGGATATCGTTTTCTTTCATAAAATTGATGAGCTTCTGACGTGGAATCCTGCGGAATTTTGAGCCTGGGACACGAAAACCCTCTATCCGGCCGGCGTCAAAGCATCTGATGATAGTCTGCTGGCTTACCTTGCAAATCTCGGCAACCTCGCCGGTTGTAAAAAGCTCCTTCATTTTTTCTCCTCCTCTTTTTTAACCAGATTCTGCTGGCATAAAGTCTCTCTGAATTGCCTTATTATCCTAATTTAACTATCGGACTGTGAGTTTGTCAAGGATAAAAAATATAGAAAAACCCGATTTTTAGTCGTGAAAGCCCCTATATTATCAGTCTCCATAAGAGATATGGCGAGTTTGGGGGTGTTAATACAGGTAAAAATAAGCTCAAAAATAGAAGTAGTTTTTTGGTCTCAAAATAGGGAATATGGGCAAAATAGAGAAGTATTTGAATTTGAAATTGAGAATGCAGCATTTAGAATTCGAATGTGAAAGGGGACAACAGGGCAAAGTTCAAGATCTGTTAATCCCAGTATTAAAAAATGGCGTGATCTGCTTCTCGACAACAGCAGTCAGCCGATTAAGGCCAATATCGGCCCTGGCAGGGGTAAAAATGGGGAAATAAGCAGAAATTAAAAAAAATTATAAAAAATACTTGCAAAAAACCGCTGGGGGCTTATAATTGATGTTGAAATAAGATATATAGTTCTTTTCTTCTTATACGTCTTGGTTTAGTGAGGCGGTGTAGATTTTAATAAGCTTGTCCTATATTCTTTAATGAAAAGCTGCTTCACAGAGGCTGGAGTCTTTAAAAGACTCCAGCTTTTTTTATTATGGCCAAGGGCGACCGGCATCTGCCAATTGATAATTGCAGCTGTCTCTTCAAGAGGATTATACACGTGCTGAGACTTTAATCACCTTGTGGCAAAAGGCTTTTAATTGCCCCTCTTTGCGCTTATCAAGGCGGCCAAAAGGATATGTCTTAATCTGTCAACACCGAGATTGTCAAGGTAATTTTCGGTAAAATCCAACTTAAATCGGCCTTTGAAGTCTCTGATCTGTCTTTTAAGCTCATCCCTGCCCAGAGAAGCAACCGAAGCTGCTGTCCGTTCAAAATACTTTTCCGAAGCCATTGGCCTAACCTCTTGAAAAACTGTTATCCTAAGTCGGATTTACTACGGTTGGTATCGTCCCTAACGTTAAACTGCTTTCGCGGGAAATCCAGCAAGTGTGCTTAAATATCCAAATCAACTTATTATTGGGCTAATTTTTTTTTGTCATTTTACTGACGGTCTGATAACTTTTGGTTATGAGGACAGACGAACTAAATTATTACTTGCCAGCCGAGCTGATTGCCCAGCAGCCGCTGCGTGTTCGAAGCGATTCAAAACTGCTGGTTTTTAATCGTTCCAGCGGCGAGCTTATAGACAGCACTTTCAGCAAAATCGGTGATTTCTTATTACCCGGCGACAGCCTTGTGCTCAACGATACAAAGGTTTTGCCTGCCCGGTTTTTCTGCCGGCGCGGAAGCAAGAGCAAACTCGAAGCATTATTTTTAGACGAGAGCACACCCGGCGTGTGGGAAGTAATGCTAAAAGGCCACCGCAAAGTAAGGGAAGGCGAAATTATTCATCTAAAAAACAAAGCAAAAAACGATTTTTGCCAAGCAGAGATACTCAACAAACTGAAAAATGGCAGATGTCTGTTAAAGATAAAAACAGATGCAAATCACGAAACTATCCTTGAAAAAATTGGTTTCCCCCCTTTGCCGCCATATATCAAACGAGGTAGAAATCCAGGCCAGGCGGCGATGGACAAACTTCGGTACCAAACGGTCTATGCACAGCATACAGGCGCTGTTGCTGCACCAACAGCGGGGCTGCATTTTACCAATGAGCTAATCGAACAGCTTAAAACCTCGCAAATATCATTTGCATATATAACGCTGCACGTCGGAGAAGGAACGTTCAAACCGATAAACTCAGAGAACCTCGAAGAGCATAAAATACATCAGGAGCAATTCCGTATTGACGAAAAAAATGCGAAAACAATAAATGCAGCAAAAGAAAAAGGTGGAAGAATAATCGCTGTAGGCACAACTTCTGCGCGAACCCTTGAAACAGTTGCAACCAGTTCACAGGTTAACGCTGCCACGGGCACAACAACCCTGTTCATAAAGCCCGGTTATAAATTCAAGATAGTCGGTGCGATGGTAACGAATTTTCACCTGCCCAAATCGACACTGCTTGCCTTAGTGGCAGCTTTTGCGGGTCTGAAAAACATATTAGCAGCATATGAGCACGCTATCGAGCAGCGATACCGTTTCTACTCCTACGGCGATGCAATGCTAATAATCTGAAAAGGCCTATTTGTACATCTCATCGAAATAGCACTGAGCGTCAACGACTGCACCACGCATCATATCTTCAGCTTTGGCGGTCTCGCGATTGGCAAGAACAGTCATCAGTGCCTTTGTGTCTAACTCTTTGGCAGCTTTCTCGCAAGCTTCCCAGCTCAGCACACTTCTTATCACTCGGTCGATTCCCTGTTCAGTATTGTCGTAGGCCCGGGTTTGCATATCGTGGCCTTTCCAGCGGGTGTAATTTGCCTGCTGGATAAGCCCTGCGATGGCGATATTCATACCATTGACTCTGGTACCGTGGTCAATGTCATATTTGCCCGGCCCGCCGAGAATGATACCGTCATTGTATCCCTGGCTATTTAGATGCATATGAACCATTGCATCGTTGTCTAACTCCTCAACGGTGTCATATACATGGTCAAGACCTATCATTTCTGAATGGCCAAACTCTTTATTTACGCCTTTTTTATCTATGGCGATGCCGTACTCCTCTTTGAGTTTTTTCCAGAATAGCAGCGCACTTGCTACAGTCGGTATTAACATAGCAGGATGGCCCTCATTCGGTTTTGGCTCGAATCCCATATAAAGGTTGCCACCTTGTTCCTGTTCGTATTTACACAAACCGGCAACACTTTCCTTAAGATTTTTATACATCTGCATAATCCCAATCGTGGCGACGTCATAGCCGAACGAACCGTTCCAGATAACCAGTGCCGGAGCCTTTTCCGGATGCCACGCCTTTTTCAAAGTACTGTATGCCAGCTCAACCGTTTTCGTGCCTAAATCTTCAGCGGCCTTTCGCTCACCCGGGTCCAGCGACGCTATACCGCCATAGGCAAAGTGGCAGTGAGCACCTGGAGTTATCATTGCCAGATACAACTTGTTATCCACCAGCGCATCGGCAACGGCCGGGGCATTTTTATCATCGACCTCGGCGTCATAGTGCATCTCGATACCCAGTTCGACATTTTTCGGTAAGCGTGGACGAATCTTGTCAGCTACCAGCTTAATCATTTCCGGTGTGCCGAACTTACCTCCCCATTCGGGTCTCTGGTCGCCGGGTACAAAACCACCTTTGCCCGGATTAAAGGTCCATCTGCATATACTATGTAAAGACTTCTCTGCCATTTTAGCTACTCCTTTCCAATTGATGTTTCAAAACACTTTCCCATCTCTCATATGCTTGTTGATACACTATTGTCAATTTTCCATTCGGTTCGATTTTCTTAACGGGTTCCAAACCAACAAAGGCATCCTTCGGGCTCTTATAAAAACCGGAACCGATACCCGCACCCCTGGCGCCACCCTGCGAGCCATCAGTATTATATAGTTCCACGACCGATTGCGTAACGGTCGCAAAGGCCTCTGCAAATAGTGGGCTGAGGAACATATTTGCGTAACCTACCCTGACGGTTCGCACATCGACACCGATTTGTCGCATTATACCAACACCATAGTTCAATGCAAAGACAATTCCCTCCTGTGCCGCCCGCAAAAGATGATCTCTGTTGTGGATATTGAAGTTCAAGCCATGAATGGAGGCGCCAAGGTTCTTATTTTCCAGCGTCCTTTCAGCCCCATTTCCGTAAGGCAAAACTACAAGCCCTTCGCTGCCTACTTCCACGCTGTAGGCTGATTTATCCATCGGACCATAATCCAGACCATCGGTGGCATTGTGTTTCAGCCAGCTATTTAGAATACCGGTGCCGCTCACGCACAGCAGCACTCCATATCTCGGTGTCTTGGGAGCATGATTGACGTGAATAAAGACATTGACTCTCGATTTGCTGTCATAATCACTTTTTTCGGTTATTCCATAAACTACACCGGAAGTGCCAGCGGTTGCTGCTATCTCTCCCGGATTCAGGACATTCAACGATAGCGCATTATTAGGCTGGTCGCCCGCTCTGTATGATATTGTAGTTCCGGCTTTTAATCCCAGTTCATCGGCCGCGGACTTGGTCAACTCACCCTGCACTGAAAAAGTAGGCACTGCATCGGCAATCAAATCTTCAGCAATTCCGTAATAGTCCAGTAGAAACCTGGCAAGTTCATGCCGCTGAAAATCCCATATTATCGCTTCAGACAAACCCGAAAATGTTGTCTTTATTTTGTCTGTCATTCTCATTGCTACGTAATCGCCGGGCAGCATCATTTTATGAATTTTAGAATAAATATCCGGCTCATTTTCCATAACCCACTTTAACCTCGATGCTGTAAAATTACCGGGCAGGTTAAGCAGACTCTTGAGGCACTTTTTTTCTCCGATTTCCGCTGCTGCTTTTTCTGCAACCTGTACAGCTCTGCTGTCACACCAGATTATCGATGGCCTGAGCACTTCTTTATTTTTATCCACGATAACCAACCCGTGCATCTGATAGGAAATCCCAATAGCTTTAACATCAGAGACATCAAAATCAGTCTGAGATTTAATCTTTTGGGTAACCTTAACGACGTGTTCCCACCAGATATGCGGGTGCTGCTCGGCCCAGCCGAACTTCTTGGCGATAATTTCTAATTCTTTTTCCGGCGAAGTTGCCGTTGCCAGAACCTTTCCTGTTTCAGCTTCCAGCAATGTGGCTTTAATTGACGAGCTTCCCACATCGTATCCTAATAATAGCGACATTTAATACACCCCTTTCTTTTTTCTTTAAAATTAGGCCAGGTAGAACCTGCCCCTCGGTTTAATTTCAGGTATCTGACTCAGTTTTGTTTTGATATCATCTTTTTCTAATGCAAAGCTCGGTGCAATTTCGATGAGGCAGTCAACCGAGCCATCCGGTTTTCTGGGGACGGCTACGCCTGCTGATTCAAGCCAGGCAGCGCCGCGGTCGACAATCATCTCTCTGGCACTTTCGATACTGTCGACACCAGCGGCATTCTTGACCGGGGCAAACTCCTCACTTCGCAGGGTTTCTAAGATTATTGACTTTGAGGCCAATGGCAAGGCATCAAAAACAAAACATTCCAATTTTACACCATTTGGCCCATCAGGTTCAATAAAATTTCCCTGTTGGTTGATGTGCGGAATTTCCTTGACGGCCCTGTGCAGGGGCAAAGCAAAACCGGTTGCATTCAGCTTTTCAACGAAGGCACAATTGATTATGTGGATGGCGATACTACCGAGTTCGAAGACCAAAAAGCCATTGGGGTTACGCTTTTCCGACAAATCATCAGGCAAATCACTATATTCGATTACAGTTACTCTACCATCGACCAGAGCAAAGATGCCTACCCTTTCCTTCGGACCAGATTTTGTCACTGCCTTTGAGGACATTTCAGCTTTATCGAGGGCATGCAGACCAATAAAGAGGGGGTCAAAAATATTTATCAAAGGATTATCAACCTGGAAGTAGCTGATAAATTCAACGCCGCGTCTTTTCATATCATCAAGAGCTCCGCTTTTATAAAGGGCTTTCAAGCTTCCGCCATGTCCGTCGGGTGAACAGGATATATTGTCCTTATCCGCCAAGAGAATTTTGCCATCGAAACTAAAATTCGGCAATGTGCCCTGCTGAAATATAAAGACATCTTTCTCGTCCAAGCCGTAATAACTATTTGAACGAAAGATTTCTTTAGTCTCAGCGTGGTTCAAAGGACTGGTCATAATATACCAAGGGCAGTTAATTCGGAATTTTTTTGAGGTTTCGGCGATAATCTCAGCAAAAATCTGAAACAGTGTTTTATTTTTCACAGGGCTAACGGGAAAATTACCTTTTGGGCCGGCAAAACCTAATCTGGTTCCCTGCCCGCCAGCTACGACAAAGGCAGCGACCTTGCCAGCCGAAATCATCTCCTTGCCTAATTTTCTGGCCTGGGCATATTTGCGTTTTTGCTTCGAGCCGGGATTAAAGTGGTAAAACCAGGCAGGGTCAAAATCAGCAGGTATGGCCGCAGAAGTGGATTTTTTAACGTAGTTAGCCACCCACCCGTCTATTTCCGAAAAATCGAATTTTTCAATCTGAAAAAGCAAGTTTTGCCGTTGGGCTGGGCTGAGTTGCTCCCAAAATGCCAAAAGGTGGCTTTGGTTGTGCTTTTTTAGCAGTTTTTTTGTTTTTTCAAACACTTCTTTATTAGTCATATCTACAATTTCAGGCCTAAAAATAAGGATTTTAAACAAATTGTAAAATTTTTCAAGAAAGTTAGGGGAAATTGACGAAATTTGTTTGACAAAAAGGCTGTCCCGTGCTATTGTTTAAATAGAGGTAAGTAGGTTTGAAAAACCTTTTATTATAAACTTAAAACGCTATCATATATCAATTCACTTATCATACCTCGAACCTACCTGCCAGCAAGGGAAAAGAAGCTTATTTAGGCTTGATTTATAACATCAAGTCAGGAGCAGCCGTGAACACAAAGCGAAATACTTTTATGAACCTTATCGGTAAAATTCGGTTTTACAAATTTGAACCGGTCGTTCTTAAGCAAAAATAAATAGTAAAGTAAAGAGATTCGCAAAAAAAGAGTATTCTTATACTCCAATGTTGCAGGGGGCCTTTATTTTGCGACTTGTTGCAAAATACGGACCTAATAGTCAGCTTGCAATTATTTATAAAAACACATAACCAAATGGGCTTAAGAGTGACTGGTCTCGTGAATCTCAAGAAAAATAAAGGAGAAAAAAAATGAGGAGAAAATGTTTTACATTAGTCGAACTGCTGGTCGTAATTGGGATTATAGCGGTGCTGTTGGGCATTCTGTTGCCTGCTCTGAGTGCGGTGAAGCGAACTGCTCAAAGAGTAGTTTGCGCCTCAAACCTTGCCGCTATTGGCAAGGCTATAATGCTTTACGCTAACGAGTTCGACGGAGACTACCCACGTGCAGGTGGTGCAGAGAGAGAATGGGCCGACAATGGAAGGATAGCTGACTGGTGCATCCAAGATGGAAGTCATTACGGAAGGTCGGGTGCCAAAGTAACCATTTCAAGCAGCCTATATCTTTTGATAAAGTGGGAGGATGGGACACCGGCAGAGTTTGTCTGCAGAGGCGATGCCGGAACCGCCGAGTTTAAACTTTCCGATGCCCCGCAGCTCGCCATTACTGTTGCTGATGATGTTACTGATGTTTGGGACTTCGGTGGCGGTCCCTTAGCAAATACCAAAACCACCTACTGGCCGGGCCAGTATAACAGCTACTCCTATCACTGCCCCTATGTGCACCCTACCATGACAGATGCGAGAGCGTTTCCCCTCGGCTCGTATAGTAGCCCTGAAAGCCCGGTGTGTGCAGACAGGAACCCTTACCTGGATAAGAATTCTGTCGTTTTTCTCGAGGGTATAGACTGCTCCGGTGACGCACAAGAAGTCAAACCAACCTGGGACGCAACGGAGAAAGCTTACCTGGACAATGACAAGACGGGCAATACTGCAGCACACGCACGAGAAGGGCAAAATGTCCTATATAATGACAGCCATGTGAGATTTGAGAGGTTTCCCAATGTCGGTATTTCAAATGATAATATCTGGAAAAGCTGGCAAAATTTTACCATCCCTGACGCCCAGGAAAGGCAGGGAGTCAGTACAAATATGAGTCCATATTGTAGTACACTTAAAGAGGATGGAGACATAGGGCCATGGGCTGAAATAGATGCGGTCCTTGTGAGTGAGAGGAACAGCAGGTAATCATAAAGTTGATTACCGGACGGACCGGATTGTTTGCAAGCGGCCTTGTGCAATTAAGCACAAGGCCGTTTTTTCATTGAATAATGGCCATCAATAACTCGTGCTGCATGGCGCAGCTACCTCGCAGAGTAGCATTAAAAAATCTTCTCGTCAGGGCGTAGGCCCTGCCGTAGTCCTGAAAAAACAATCAATTCTCAAACCGGCATTTATGTAAATCCCATTATTTTGCGGCTTGACGCTAAATGGCAGCCCTGTTAGATTGTGTGATTTGATTTTTACGGAGTATGAAATTGGGACAAACACTTACATACAAAATATTAACCGGCCATCTGGTCGACGGCAAAATCGCCTGTGGTGAAGAAATCGGCCTTCGGATTGACCAGACTCTTACGCAGGATGCCACTGGAACAACGGCATTTTTGCTGTTTGAATCAATGGGAGCAGGCAGGGTTAAAACGCATCTTTCGGCAAGTTACATCGACCACAATATAGCCGGGTTTGGCCCGGAAAACCACAACGACCACTTATATCTGCAAACAGTAGCCGCCAAATCAGGCGTTTACCATTCGCGGGCAGGAAATGGTATCTGTCATCAGGTCCACCTGGAGCGGTTTGCAAAACCTGGCGCAACACTCTTAGGCAGTGATTCACATACACCAACCGCCGGCGCAATCGCGACACTTGCCATCGGGGCCGGAGGGCTGAATGTAGCAGTCGCTATGGCAGGCGGACCCTTCTACATTACCTGCCCAAAGGTGCTTGGAGTAAAACTTACAGGTAAACTCAATGACTGGGTAGCCGCCAAGGATGTTATTTTTAAACTACTGAGAATACTTACAACAAAAGATAACATAGGTTGGGCAATCGAATACTTCGGGGATGGCGCTTTGACGCTGACTGTGCCGCAACGGGCGACGATAACAAATATGGGAGCGGAGCTGGGTGTAACAACGAGTATCTTCGACAGCGATGAACAAGCAAGGAAATTCCTCGCCGCCCAGAAACGAGAAAAAGACTATCAGCCATTAGCTGCCGACCAGGATGCCGAATATGATCGTATCATCGAAATAAATCTGGCTGAGCTGCAGCCGATGGCGGCCTGTCCATCATCACCGGATAACATCGCTATCATCTCCGAAATCGCCGGCACTCAAACAGGCCAAATTGTGATAGGTAGCTGTACAAACTCCAGTTTCGCCGATTTGATGATGGTCGCAAAGGTACTGAAAGGCAGACGCATAAACAATATGGCCGAATTTGCAATTGCGCCGGGCAGCAGAGAAGTGCTGAATATGCTGGCGGAAAATGGGGCGTTGGCTGATA
>CAZCIR010000055.1:0-11865 GCA_964499145.1 uncultured Pirellulales bacterium
CTTTGGCATGGCCAAGACGTTGTGAGGTGACAAGGAGAATCGGCCGGAACAAAGAGGAAACAGTTATGGTGGATTTGGATAAAATCGCCAGCGGTGAACAGCCGGATTTTTTTATTAAACCGCTCGACCTCATCAATGTCGGCACACATCCAACAACTCGGTGGCGTGCGGTCCTGCGAAATGCATTCAGGGCAACTTACGGATTCGGTTTTATATACGACCGTAATTTTGCAGATAGAGCTTTTGGGTTGCGAGATCCCCTTGGACCTTTCAACGTCGGGCCGTTTGATTACGGACCTTTAGAAAATATATTGCCTACAGGTTGGTTTAACATCGGTGAGTAGAATACTTTAGTTATGGTGGAAAATATTGCCTCTTCTATTACACAAGTATACCATTTTGCGAAAAATTACAAAGGAGCAGCTCAAATAAAAGATGACCAGAGCCTCACTTTCGAATCTTCACAGGCGGGAACAGACCGCAAATGCGACGAAAGGCGTTTCGGAGCCCAAGGTTCAGGGGGGCAAACACCATCCCTCGGTGATGGAAACTCGTTTCGTACAAGCTGGCGTGAGCTTTCGGTGCATAGTTACGTGAAGATGATGATAATTGGAGGATTGTTTGTTTATCTTTTCCACAACGAAATTGAGAGTATTGTCAAAAAGTGGGCTGACCCCAGTTGGTCGCATGGTTTTTTAATCCCCCTTTTTAGTTTGTACTTCATTAATCAGCATAAAAGTGAAATCTTAAACCTTCAAAGTAAGCCGAATTATCTTGGTTTGTTTTTTATGATTTGTGGGATTACGTTTTACCCTCTTAACATAGTTCAATTCCAATATGGGTACTTCCGCCCCCTGGATATGATAGCGACTCTTGGTACAGTTGTATTATTTTTGGGCGGCTGGCGTTTGATTAAATATACGTGGCTTCCGATTACGTTTTTGGTTTTTGCTGTTCCATTGCCGACGAGATATTATGTTAGTTTGACTATGCCGCTGCAGAAGTTGGCGGCAGAGGTTACTACTGTTTTACTGAATTTAGTTAGTAGGCTGGAAGCTACGGTTAGCGGTGTGGTGATAGATGTAATCTATAAAGGCCAAAGGCTGGACCCACCACTTAACGTAGCTGAGGCGTGCAGTGGAATGAGATTGCTGATGGCCTTTCTGGCCTTGGGTGTTGCTATGGCGTATTTGCATTACAGGCCTATTTGGCAGCGATTCATTTTGTTGGCCAGCACTATACCGATAGCGATACTGTGTAATATCGTGAGGGTTACGACTACTGGATTTATTTATATTCTGATACACCCCAAATACGCTCAAGGTATTTATCATGATCTGCTTGGAATGGCAATGTTGCCGTTAGCTTTTGGCTTGTATGGTTTGCTTGCATGGTTTATATCGAGTTTGTTTATTGAGGAAACTGAGGCGGTTACAGAAGATATTGTGATTCGTCGTCAAAAATAATGGGCAGTTTTAGTGGTTAACGGCTGGATGAAAGAAAACAGTAAAAGTGGAAAAGTGCAGACAGGAATATTGCATAGTATACACATTCACTATATGCAGCCGGCCTTCCTGATATGCGCATTGATACTTGCAGTGGCCGGCGGTGGTATGTCGGTCGCAATAAAAAGTTTCGGGATATACTTAAAGAAGGAACCCTGGCCGTTGAAAAAATCTTTAGACCTTTTGGATGAGAAAGGTCTGGCTCCTTATACAGTAGTATCAAAAGGCAAAATCAAAAGTGAAGATGTTGTTGATACTCTTGGCACGAGGGATTATATTGAATGGCTTCTGCAGGACCTTGATGTACCGGATAATAGCGCCGTTCGTTACTGTTCGTTGTTTATTACTTACTACGAGCTTCCGGATAGAGTGCCGCATGTGCCGGAAGAATGCTATATGGGCAGTGGTTTTCAAAAATTGGCGTCTGATAGTGTTACACTTGAACTGGGAACACAAAAAATACCGGCAAGATACCTTGTTTTTACCAGCACAGATTCTGATTACTGGCGGAAAAGTACAAAATTCCCGGTTTTGTACTTCTTTAACGTTAACAAGAATTATGTCAACAGCAGAGAGGATGCCAGACTTACTCTTAACAAAAACATACGCGGTAAGCACTCGTACTTTTGCAAGATTGAGTGGAAGTTTTTTAATGCCGGCCTTGGTGGTGAGAGGCGTGGTGAGACTGTTTACCCAGGCAAAGAAGAAGCAATAACGGCAAGCCAAAAGCTCTTAAGCGTAATCTTACCCATTTTAGAAAAAGAGCATTGGCCCCTTTAGAAAAAACGAGAACCGCAGGTGGTGAATAAATATAAGTTAGTAAGGCCGAGCTGAGAGCAGGCAATAGGATTTTCATTTTGTGATAAATCGCAAAGACTTTCAAACGCACTTTTTTCTGCGTTTAGGAACCTGGGGAACGGAGTCCCTTAGACTAAAGATGCACGATTTAACAAAGGAAACTTGAAAAAATAGCCTCTGTGCTTGCAGGCTTTGATGAAAGAAAGGAGAAAGAAATTTATGGCAAGGAGAAGATTGAATAAAAAAGTCGCACTTATCGGGTCGGTGGTTTTTGTATTTTTCATACTGGGTGCTATTTTGCTGTTCCTGTATTTGAGCCGAGACCCGCAAAAGTTTATCAAAGATGGCGATGCTGCGATAAAAGCGGCTCGTGAAGCAACAGATGAAGCGGTAAAAAAAGAAGAGTATAAAAGGGCTGAACGCGACTATTATAAGGCGCATGCTCTGGCGAAAACCGATTCGCTTAAGATAGAGATGCTTTTCAGAATTGTGGATTTGTATATAGAAACCGACAATTGGCGCAATGTGCTCAGGACCTGGAACACAATAATCCAGATAGACCCCGAGAACATCAAGGCTCGATTTGGACGGTTAAAGTACATGTACATAATGGCAGGTAGTGCTGGGAATCAACTTTGGCAATGGCAGGAGGTTGAGTCGCAAGCATCGGAATTTATAGAAATCATAGAGAGTAAAGCCCTGCTTATGGAAGATACCGCCAATTGGGACTACCCTGGAATGCAGGACATCGGAGAGAGTATGAAACACCTGGGACCATACTTGTATCAGCGCAGAGGTAGAGCCAATCTCGAAATAGCGAGACTTGGAGCAGTAATTGACCCCAATGCTTTATTGCTGAAGGCAATCGGTGATTTGGAAAAGACGAGAGAACTTGAACCGAATAATGTTGATACCTACCTCTATTTAGCACAAGCACTCGTCACAAAAGGAGAAATTCTCACTTCAAAAGGTGATATCGAAGGAAGAGATGAAGGTAGAGAGCAAGCTAAGGTACTTTTAGAGCAGGTAGCTGAAGATTTTGGCGATGACGTAAAGGCACACATTAATATTCTGACAGTAAAATCTTTTATCGCTCGAACAAGCGGTGAGGAGCAAATTCAACAATCACTTGAGCCTGAATACTTGTCGCTTGTGGAAAAGTATGATTCGAGTGCGCAGGCATTTTCGGCGTTAACTGCATTCTATTCATTGCTGGGCTACAAATATCTTGATAAGGCTATAGAGTCAGCTGAAAAAGCAGTTGAATTGGACGGGGAAAGTGTAGCTTACGCAATAAACGCAGCCAATTTGCATTATCAAAAGTATTCTATTTACGGGCAAAAGTCGGATATCTATAGGGCAATAGAAGTAGCTAAGAACGCACTCACTTTGCCGAATGCACAGGACAAACCCGGACCACGAGAGAGGGTGAACAAAATAAGGAGAATCTCATTGTATTTCTTTCTTGCGAATTGTTATATCGAGCAGGTGCTCGAGCCTTGCGAAGTAAGAACTGATGAGGAAAACAAAAAATGGCTGGCAGATGCTGAGCAGATGGTTCACGAAATTGAACAGTTTTTTGGTAGCGGTGAGGACCCACATGTTATCCAGTGGCAAGGGATGCTTGAGCTTGCGAAGGGTAATAGAAACATCGCTGCCAGGAAACTATATGCAGCATACGAGCAGATTAAAGCATCTGGAATAGAAGATACTTCGCCGTCTCTTTTGCAGCGTTCATATGCGCAGCTCTCTTATGTTCTTGCGAAGACTTTTAAGGGTACTTCTGAACTTGGCGCCGTCATAGAATTCCTCGGCAGCGCACTCAGGACAGGTATTATAGAGACAAAGCCTCAAGCCGTTTTGGATTATGGGGAGGTGATGTTAAATTTAGGGGGCTATGACGCAGCCTTGTCCGACGTAAACTTCTTTGAGGACCAATATTGGACCAATGATAGAAGCCAGATGCTTCGTATCGAAATTCATATTGCTGCAAGGCAATTTAACGAGGTTGAAGAAGAATTAGCAAAGAGGCAACCAGCCGACCCAAATACAATTAAACTCAACCTGGCACTGGTGGAGTCCAGGATTGAACAGCTTCAAAAAATTATGGAACAAAGGGAAATGGTTGAAGGTTTGGGTGCTATTCTCAGCGGTGTTTCAGACGAGGATCAAAAAGGATTTGAATCACAAACTGCTGAATTAAAAAGAAATAACTTGCTCAGAGCCGAATTGGTAGGAAAACTACTGCTGGTGAAACCTGATTTTGTTGAGGAAGATTCTATCGCTGCTGTTTGCGATAATTATATAGCGGAAGAAAAGACCGAGCAGGCCAAAGATTTGATTAATCGATTTTTGGAGTATTTTCCGGCTAATACAAGGGGCCTGTTTTACAAACAGATGCTTTTCGAGCCCAAGCCTGGGAACATTTCGCAGCAAAAACGCAAGCAAATAGAAGAACAGGTCTTATCAGGCATTGCCGACCCAATAGAAAGGTCTGTAAGACTTGGTATATTTTATCAGGAGAATGATGAGCCGAATAAAGCAACCGGAGAATTCGAAAAAGTCCTTAAGCAGGAAGATGCTGTTAAAAAGGATTTGCAGCGTTTGGCCGCAGATCATCTTTTCGAGATAGTACTTAGCAAGAAAAATTGGGAGATGGCTGAGCAGAACGCTGAGCTGGGTCGACATGAAAATCTCGATGATTGTGAAGGCCAATTTTTTGCAGCCCGTCTTGCTATGGCTAAAAGGGAATACAACGAAGCATTGGCAAAACTTGTAGAATGTTTGAAGCAAAAGCCTGTCTTTTCCCGGGCATTTATGCTGAGAAGTAACGCCAATACCGCCCTTGGAAACGAACACGCATCTATCGAGGACGCCAAGAGAGCGGCATCTTTGAATCCCTTAGATAAAACTATTGCGAAAGAATTGGCGTTTGTACTATACCAGCGTAATAAAAAACTCGGCGGCAAAGTATCGTCTGAACAGATGGTTGAAACCGAGGGTGCTTTGAATAGAGCAATGGCATTGAACATAGATGATTCAGATCTACTTAGTTTCTACGCCGAATACATAGCCACGAAATGGCCGTTGAATGCACTGGCGATTCGCCAGAAATTGCAGAAAACCGCTCCAAGTCTACCGAACGCCGTGTTGCTTGGGAGAATGGCAACGAGACTGGCTTCTGGCACTATGGATGAGGAACGCAAGCAGGCATTGTTTAATATTGCGGCCTCATCCTTTGAGCAAGCCAGAAAGATAGACCCGAACAACAAAGTAATGCTTGTTAACTATGCAGATTACCTTCAAACCAGTGGGCAGGAGGAAAAAGCTGAGCAGTTGATGCAGAAATCGAAAGACCAAAGATTACTCTGGACCTATTACTACCAATCAGGCCAGTTTGAGGATGCCAAGAAGGTCCTGGAGCAGCTGTATCAAACTGAACCACAAGACAGTAACACGGTCAAAGGACTTTTGCTTGTTGCACAAAAAACAGCTGATGAGCAAGCCATAAAGAAATATTCTGAAGAACTCGTATCGCTTGAAGACACGTCAGAAAACCGCCTTTTTCAAATTCAGACTTTCCTTGAGACCGGTCTTGTCAAAGAAGCTGAATACAAATTGCAAAGCTTTAAGGAAAAATTCCCGGATGAGCCTAAAGCATTGCTGCTTGAAGCATGGTTGGCGATGACAAAGGGTCAACTGAAAAGGGCTTTGGATTTGACAAGTCGAAATCTTGAAACCAATCAGGATAACGCTATGGCCTGGCGGTTGAAAGGACAAATAGATCTTTTAATGGCAAAATATGATCAAGCAATCATCGATACTAAAAGAAGTAAGTCTTTGTTAGATGATCCTTCCATACGGCTTCTTTTAGCGAAGGCTTATCAACGTGCGGGCCGAAGTGAGGATGCTATAACCGAACTTGAAGGTATGATTAACCACCCACAAGCCCCTATGGAAGCCAGAATATTGCTTGAGCAGTTGTACTGGCAGCTTAAAAAAACGCAAGAATTAAAAAGCCTATATAGCGAGACTCTTAAAAAATTCCCTGATAGTGTGGACTGGTACAATCGAGCAGGGTCATTTGCTTTGGCAGTAGGCGAAGCGGACATGGCAGAACAATTATACAAACAAGCGTGGCAGAAATCTCAGGAGAAAGGTGCAGGTGACGCAATGGCGCTTGAGGGGTACTTGTGGGCACTAATAGTAGGTGACAAGCTAAATAAGTTCTTTGAGGAGGCCGGAAAATATGTTGACAGTGATTTTGCTCCCGGGGTTTATGTCAAAATGGCTGAGGCAAAATTGAAACTCGGCGATCGGGAAACAGCCGTACAATATCTCCGAAAAGCTGTGGACAAAACGGGGACAGATGAGGCTTTAGTATCTAATATCTTGCAGAGAATGTACACGCTACTCGGAGCGAAAGAAGTCCTGACGTACTGTAAGGAAAGGCTCAAAACCAACCCCGACTCACTTGCAGCTAATATGACTATGTATAATTTGAAAAAGATAAACGGTGAATACAACAATGCTGCAGATTATATTGACAAATGCCTGCAGATAATAGAACCCAATAGTCCGGATAAAGTTAATTACATAATGAGAAAAGCAGAAATATTCACTTTGGCTTATAGTAAGACTTCCGATAATAATTATCTTAACAAAGCTATCTCTGAATACGAAAGTCTGTTAGATGAAATGCCGAATAATCCAGAGGCCTTGAATAACTTGGCGTATATGTTGGCCGATGAAAATGCACGACTGAACGAAGCGCTCGAATATTCAAAACGGGCTCACGAATTAAAACCAAATGACCCCGGTTTTTTGGATACTTATGCTTACATATTGCATAAAAATGGCAGATCATCAGAGGCAGCCGAGTTTCTGCAGTCTGCTTTACAATTGTATGAGCAGAGCAGAATCACCGCACCGCCGGATGTGTATGAGCATTTAGGTATGATAAAAGAAGAACTTGGCTTAGTAGATGAGGCCATCGCTGCTTATAAACAGGCACTGGAGATAGGAGCAATGGGGTTACCTGAAATAGTTAAGCAGCGGATAAAAGCAGCGATTGAACGCCTTAGCTTGCAAAGCGAACAATAATAAATGGCGTATAGCAAGTAGGAAAAAATAAATGCTATACGCTAAGTGGCAAATTAGAAATTAACATGGTAGACCAAAGACAAACCGCTGTGAGTAGGATGGTGGGAGCAGCCGGAGCTAGACAGACGCAGACTACCATCGTATTGACGCCGAAGGATGTTATTGGAATATTACGCCGCCATATATTGCTGATAATTTCTCTAACTATACTGGGTTTTATGGCCAGCGGCGTGTCCTGGTATTTATTAAAGAAGTATTATCCGAAATACACAGCCAAGACCTTTATTAAGGTGCTACCACCAATAGAAAAAGACCCTATGGTTATTGTGGGTGGGCAAGTGGCCAAGGATATCCAATACGGTCATCGCATGTCAATGGCTGGTCTTATAAACCAGCAGAGTACCCTACAAAATTTGATTAGCAGAGACAAAGTTAAAGAAACACGATGGTTTAAAAGCTTTGGTGAGGTCAGGGAGAAAAGTATTGTAAAAGCTGTTAAAGATTTGGAAGAGAATCTCGTTGTTTTTGCCCAAAGGGATGGTGATTATATTGTGGTATCGATGACTTGCGAGAATGCAGTAGAGTCAGCCCTGATAGTGAACGAAATGGTGGATTTGTTTCTTGCTTCACAGCGAAGTACAAAAAAGGGAGACGTCGCTGAGAAGATGGCAAGGCTTCAAGACCAGAAAGATAATATTCAAAGAGATTTGGATGCCGCCGAAAGGGCATTGGGTGAAGTTCGTGACAGATGGGATTTAACCGGCCTTGAAGATTACGAGGTAGGGGGACAGCGGAATACAATTACTCTAAGATTGAATGATTTGGAACTCTCACAAAATGAATTGAATCTGCAAATAAGACAACTTCAATCTGATGTAGAAAGCCTTAGACAATTGGCAACAGGGCCTATTGGTGTGCAGGTCGAAAATCAAATAGAGCGAGACCCTATTTTGCTTATGCTTGCCCAGCAGCTTGTCTTGCAGGAGGCAGCACTTGCAGCCAGTTTCACGAAGTTTGGTGAAAATCACCGAACGGTACGTCGAGCTCGACAGCTGATAGATGAAATCAGAGAAAAAAGACAAATCAGAAAAACGGAAATAGCGGATCAGACCCGACTGGCAAATCTGAAGAATGCTCAGAGCATGTTAGTAGGGTTACAGCAAAGGTTTGTAGCGTTGGAAAAGCTGCGACAGGAAGCGCTTGCAAAACAAAAAGAACTTGATTTGGCACGTATACAATACAAACAGCGAGCAACTATAAGGGACGAACGAAAAGAAATGCTTAATTCAGTTAAAGGGCAGCTTGAGAAATTGAAGATAATGCTCGTGGATCCGGAAACGCCAAAGGTGCAGTTTGTCGGTCCTGCGCCGGTACCGCTGCGATTAAGTTCACCGAGATGGGAATTATATCTTCCCGGTGGAATGATGTTGGGTTTTATGTTTAGTTTAGGCCTTGCTTTCCTCATCGAGATGCTCAACGATCTCGTGCGGACACCTAGGGACGTCGGCAGGTATCTGCACATTCCGCTTTTGGGTGTCGTTCCGGATGCAGAAGAAGATGAGCAGGTGCGGGATATCGACCTTTGTCATATCGTTCGTCAGGCACCTTATTCTATTATAAGTGAATCCTACAGGCAGCTTCGGACTAATTTGAAGCTATCCGGTACCGCAGAATCTTTGAAGGTTTTGCTTGTTACCAGTGGTGCCGCAGCAGACGGCAAAACTTCTGTGGCGGTCAATCTTGCAACGACTTTTGTTGCTGAAAATAAAAAAGTCCTGCTTATAGATGCTAATTTTTGGCAGCCTGCTTTATATACGATATTCCCGAAGGAAACGACCGAAGCAGAACAGGCTGAATTTGGACTGAGCACTTTGCTTGCAGGCCGCTGTGTTTACGAGGAAGTTATAAGGCCCAGCGGTGTCGAGGGTCTCTTTGTTATCGATTCGGGGCCGCTACCATCTAATCCCGCAGAGTTGCTCGGTGGGACGCAAATGAAACAGTTGATTGAACAACAGCGACAGAACTACGATTATATTATAGTTGACGGCCCCCCGGTATTGCTGGTGAGCGTTACCAAGATATTGGCGAAACTCGCCGATGGTACAATTTTAGTATTCAATGCCGCCGCCACAAGAAGAGGTGCTGCTCAGAGGACTATTAGCGAGCTGAATAAAGTAAATGCTGCAGTGGTTGGCTGTGTGCTTTTAGGTATAAGGGTTTTAAAGGGCGGCTACTTCCAGGAGCAATTCAGGTCCTACCAGGAATACCAGAAGTTGCAGCTTGCTCACTCCATTTAGTATTTAGTTGATTGTGAATCGATTCTCGAATCATAGAACACAAAAACAACACTCAAGAATTTATGAAAGGATTCTTTAATGGAGAAGTTTTTAGTAACTGGCGGAGCCGGCTTTATTGGTTCAAACATCTGTAAAAAGCTTGTCTCGCAAGGTTGTTTCGTAAGAGTTGTTGATAATCTTCTCACAGGCAAGAGAAGCAATCTTGCGGATATTATCGACAAAATCGAATTTATTGAAGCTGATATGGGCAATGAAAATATCGCCCGCTCAGCGTTGAAAGATATCGATTTCTGTCTGCACCAGGGTGCTTTACCGTCCGTACCGCGTAGTGTTGACGACCCTTCTGCCACGCACAAACATTGCCTCGATGCGACTTTCACACTGCTTTTAGCTGCTCGGGATGCCGGTATAAAACGTTTTGTCTATGCCTCAAGCTCTTCTGCTTACGGCGATATGCCGACTTTGCCGAAGGTCGAATCGATGTATCCTCAGCCCCTTTCGCCTTACGCAGCCGCTAAGCTTGCCGGTGAATACTATGCCCAGGTTTTTTACAAGGTTTTCGGCCTTGAGACTATTTCACTGCGGTATTTCAACGTCTTCGGTCCACATCAGGACCCAACCAGCCAATATGCAGCCGCAATACCAGCTTTTGTAACAGCCATCCTGAAAAACAAACCACCTACCGTTTATGGCGACGGCCTGCAGAGCAGGGATTTCACCTACGTTGATAATATCATCGAAGCTAACCTGCTCGCTGCGAGAGCCAAGCACACCACCGGCCAGGTTGTAAATATCGCCTGCAGCAAAGCAGTTACTGTTAATGAAACTATTGACATAATCAATGAGCTACTCGGCAAAAATACCAAGCCAATATACACTGACCCGCGCACGGGCGATGTAAAACATTCGCTCGCTGATATCTCACTTGCCAGAAAAACAATCGGATACGAACCCATTGTGCCATTCAAACAGGGCCTCGAAAACGCAATAAACTGGTATAGTGATAATCTTCTCTGATAGCATTACCATTTCTGCAGAGCTGTCTTTGGTAAAATGACCTCGATATTTTCTTTTTTGTCTTGAACATCATTAGTATAAATTTACAATGCTTTATTAGTTTTTTAGGTCCTTCAAAAGGATTAAAAAATGTTCAAGTTCTTTGTGACAATTGTCTTTAGCTGTCTCGAGTATGTCATAGTCGTTCTTATAGTTATATTTCTTGGCTTTCTGCTCGCTCATAGCCTGAATGGTGTTGTTTCAGAGATGTATTATTCGTCGGAACAGGAATTGCTTAAGGCTGTTATAGAAGGTTATGAATCCAAGCAGATAACATCTCAGCAATACAGCGAGATATTGCAGGCTTATCGAGAGGACCAGGCCAAGATACGGAAACCGCTAACATATATTCTATACGCTGTTTCAATCTGCTTGTCCACGGCTGTTTCAGTATTCGCATTTAAAAAATACCGCTCGCTGCGATTCAGAGAACGCTTCCGAGCTTACTTCTTCCCAGCCAATTACTAATCCACCGCTGTTCTCACCAGGTCCATACCCAACCGGTTGTTAAAGCTGCCCCTGCAATTTCTGGGCGTCCCGGATTAGCTCTTGCCGGTCTGGTTGCGTCTGCGGGGCAAGGGTGAACGTCCAGTCGTAAGAATCCACGATTCTGCCCGGATATAAACAATTGGCGAAGAAATCGAATGGAAAATAATCATACCACGGGGCCTTAAGCCTGCGATGCGTCTTTAAGGTTTCAAACCCCTGCTTGCTAATCCTGACGTTATAATCGCCATACCACTCGAATGAGACCGTGACGGGCGAAGTGCCTATCTCCTCATCATTTAATACTACAATCGCTGCCTGCGGCTGAGTATTGATTGTCAGCCGACGTTCCACACAGCCGAGGAGTGATAAACTGATAATTAAGACGGTGACTATAATAGCGAATAGATTAAATTTTCTCATAACAGCCTTTCTTAAATTATCAAATTACGGTCAACCGTCCTATTATAAGGAAAAGTTAAAAAGTTAAAAGTCCAAAAATTGGCTTTGCCCAAGCACCGCGTAGGGTGCAGGGTGAAATTGGGTTCGTTTTGGGTTCGTTTTAGATAGTCCATAGTTCATAGTTTTTTGTTCTTAGTTATTGTGTAAGCTACGCTTAC
>CAZCIR010000056.1:0-11826 GCA_964499145.1 uncultured Pirellulales bacterium
TAACCCGGAGGTCGCAGGTTCGAATCCTGCCCCCGCTATTAGGACCTGGAGATAACTCCAGGTCTTTTTGTGCTCCGACGGAATTAGTATGTCGGGGTTTATGGACGGAAAGTTTTAGTTTTGTATTCCTGTCATCAGCCGAAGAACCGTTTCCTGGCTGACTTCATCTCTTGCAAGAAGACCGGAAATTTTGCCTTCTCGGAAGACAAGAATATTGGTTGCCAGATTAATAAGCTCTGGCAGCTCGCTGGAAATAAGCAGGATTGCCTTTCCTTTACCGGCCAGTTCATCTATCAAGCTGTGTATCTCAGCCTTTGCTCCGACATCGATACCTCTGGTAGGCTCATCCACTATCAATATATTGCAGTCTGTCGCCAGGGATTTCGCCAGAACGAGTTTCTGTTGATTTCCACCTGACAGATTAAGTGTCGCAACCCATGGTGATGCCGCCTTGATTTTCAGCAGGTTGAAATATCTATTAACAAATTCAAGCAGCTTCTTTTTCTTTATCGACTTGAAAAAATTAGCAATTTTTTTCAGTATAGAAAGGCAGATATTTTCCGCCACGTTCATAGAAAGCACAAGGCCGTGACGCTTTCTGTCCTCGGGGACAAGGGCGATACCGTAACTCAATGCCTGACGGGGATTCGAGACGTGCACCTGTTTGCCTTTGACATAAATTTCCCCTTCTGCTTTTTTATCAAGGCCGAATATTGCCTCTGCAAGTTCGGTCCTGCCGGCTCCGACAAGACCTGCCAGGCCGAGAATCTGACCTGCACACAGCGAAAAGGAAATATTTTCGAATTTGCCCTGACTTGATAAGTTTTCTACCCGCAGAAGCTCAGGACCTTTTTCGCCCTTTACATGCTGTGGGAAATAAGCCTCGAAGCTTCTGCCTATCATCATCTCAATAAGTTTGTCTTCTGTTATTTCATTTACATTTTTTGTCTCGATAACTTTTCCATCGCGCAGAACTGTTACATTTTCACAAAGCCGGAAAACCTCGCTGAGTCTATGTGAAATGTATATGCAGGTGATTGACTTTCTTTTTAAATCATCGATAAGATGAAAAAGATTTTCTGTTTCCGACCGTGAAAGCGAGCTTGTAGGTTCGTCAAAAATCAATATCTTGGCGTTTCTTCCCACAGCTTCGGCAATCTGGACGAGCTGCTGATTGGCGATTGTAAGCAGGCCCAGTCTTTTTGCAACATCGATGTGTTCTGCGCCGATTACTTTGAGCATCTGCCGCCCCTTTTCGTAGAGCTGTTTTTTATCAACTATGCCGGCTCTGGCCGGCAGACCGGAAAGACAAAGATTTTCAGCAACGGAAAGGTTCTCGCAGAATTCGAGTTCCTGATGGACCATTCCGATGCCGGCTTTGAACGCCGCTGCCGGATAATCGAATCTTTTTTCTCTGCCGCCTATGAGTATTTTTCCGCCGTTAGGCTGATGAATGCCTGCAAGTATCTTTCCGAGTGTGCTTTTGCCTGCGCCGTTCTCGCCTACAAGCGCATGACAGGAGCCTTTCGAAATTTCTATCGATACATTATCAACAGCAACTACACCCGGAAAACGTTTTGTTATATTTTCAAATTGTAAGTAAGGTTTCTGTTGCAAATTTATTTTTGTTCTTTCAGATACCTTTCAGGCACGTCGGTAAATCCCCAATCCTTAAGTTGTTGTGCCCACTGCGATAAACTTTCCTTCGTTACTTTGACAAGCTCCATTTTATTCATCACAGGTATTTCTTTGTGCAGGTAAATCTTATCGATTATTAATTCGACGGAAACGGAGCCCCAGAGATACGTTGACTGTGCCAGCAGAACTGGCACGACGCCTTTTTCAACGTATGGCAGCTGCGCCGGCAGTGCATCGACGGAAACAACGGTTACTTTATTCGGGTCGAGGTCTGTAAGTAGTGTAGTTGTGAACAGTGGCCAGCCGCCTATCATTGCAAAAGCGTCTATTTCCGGATAGGCGTTCAAAACCCTCAGGACCTCTGCCGCGGCATCCTGTGGTGTTTCCGCGTGATAGAATGTGCCGACGATTTTTATATCAGGATACTTGGCCGCCTCCATTTTCGCTCCCTGGACTCGTTTTTGCAGATTTGGCGCATTCTGGTTACCCGCCATAATTGCCACATTGGCTTTACCTTTAACAAGTTCTGCAAGATTTGCCATTACCATTTGGCCTGTTTCGATGTCATCGACACCGTAGAAGGCAAATCTTTTGGAATCTGGTGCATCGCTGTCGAAGGCAAAGACCGGAACGCCGCGGTCGACGGCATCGTTGATTGCGCCGGTTACTTTGCTCGCATCGCTGCTGGACAGTAGTATCACATCAGTGCCCTCGTTGACGGCCTGTGCGATTCGCTGCGCCTGCACCTGGCCATCCTCGACAGGTGGAGTACGCCAGTCGATTTTGATATCTATGCCGAGTTTTTCGCTAAGCTCTCTTGCCTTGTCTTCAGCTCCCATACGGCCTGAAAGAAAGACCGGGTTGGTAGAGCTTTTTGCAATCATAGTGATTGTGATTGACTTTTTTTGCGTCTCTTCAGCATCCGGTTTATCCGGCTTGTCTTTTTTGGAACAGCCGATTAGAACAAGACTTATGAAAAGAAGTACTCCAAATATAAGTAGCTTTTTCATAAAACCTCCTGAATTAAAGTTCGTTTTTCGTTTATCAGTTACGATGCTCGTTTTGTTAATAGTCTATCGGTTGCGTTACGAACTTGCGTTCGCTGAATTTATTCCACGCAACAGCCAAATTGTAACATTGTCTGCCGATTTTGTCGTAAGTATCTATTAGTTTTTCACATACTTTAACATCAATCGCACAAGAATACAAATCCTTAGCCTGAGTCAAAGAAACCATTGTTTCGTTAGACTTGGCCATTGTATCATCCAGATATTTCTGAAACCCTTTCTTCTGATGCCTTTTAGCATATCCTTATGCAATCAAACGTGGGACGGTCTTTATTGAGCGCCTAAGCTGGTCAACCAAATCATATTTCTCTTCGACAGGCAATTTTGGCAAAATATACTTAAACACATCAAGCATTGCCTGATAAGCGGCTTGATAAGCCTCCAAATCGTGAAAACTTTTAATAGGTTTTTTATTTTCCATAACGCTTTACGATAAACGTAACCGAAACGGGCCTCGTAACCGTTGCCGATTAACGATTAATTACTTCATTGCCCTTTGCAAAGTAAGCCGGGCATTTAACTTGTCGAGAACAACTGCAACAATTGTAGCCGCGCCTATTATAATCCATTCGTAATTCTGGTCAAAGTGCAGCGTGCGAATTGATTGCCTGATAAGAATAATCAGTATCGCACCGAGTGTCGCACTGACAGCGTTTCCTCTTCCGCCGGAAAGGCTCGCTCCGCCTACGACGGCTGAGGCGATTACGTAAAGCTCATAGCCCGTTGCGTCGCCGCAGCATGCTGAGCCGTAATAGGCACTTCCGAGAAAGGCGGCAATCCCTGCTGCAAGGCCTGATATTGCGAAAACTGAGACCGTTATTCTTTTGACATGCAGGCCTGCATATCTGCTTGCCTCAGCATTGCCGCCGACAGCGTAGATGTGCCTGCCCATAACGGTTTTGGCAAGGTAGAAGGCACCCGCGACGGTAACGGCTATCATTATCAGCATCGCAACAGGATAGAGAGCCGGGCTTAAACCCAGATTGGCCTTGGCAAATGTCGTCAGCGACCTCGGCACAAGAATACTCTCGGCATTGCTTATAACAAATGCTGTGCCTCTGAATATCCACATCGTGCCCAGAGTGATGATAAACGGATGTACTTCAAGTCCGACGACCATCAGGCCGTTAAGCATTCCGCAGATTGTCCCCAGACCGACCGATGCAAGAATCCCCAGTATGACAGCGTATGCCGAGTCAATGTTTAGGTGCCTGAGCATTAATGCCGTCAGCACGCCGCAAAAAGCGTAGGTTGAGCCGACGCTTAAATCAATCCCGCCAGCAATGATTACCATAGTTGCGCCGACCGCCATAATTGCAAAGAAACTTGCGTCCGTGGCGGTCTGCATAAGCGTATAAGAATTAAAAAAGTTATTTACGGTTTTGCCGGTTTTTCTGTCGGTGTGCGAACCGGCCAGGGCGGTCAGAACAATAATAAGCAGCAGAATTACGATGACCAGACCTGACTGCTGTCGGCCGAGCAGAATTTGGATTTTTTTCCTTGGCCCCGTTGTCATTTGCATAAAATAGTATTTCAATAATTTGTCATAGTAGCGGAAAAGACAGATTAATTTTAATCTCCTGTGCGGGTTGTGTCAATTTCTTTCCTGCTCGAGTTTTACTAAGGATTTGTAGGTTGACTCAAATAGCCTCTTCAATTGTATCTTGCAGTCGGACAAAGATTTACCCTGAGCTTGTTTATACTGACACTGTCGGGAGATTGAACGTAAAGCAGCCGGCAGCTGCCTTGTAGCAGCCGCCGGTTTCAAAAATCACTGTTTGCCCTTATTAAAATTAGGCATCAGGTGCCATACAGCCAGTAATTGGCGATATCCTTCAATGTATAAATATCGTAAGTTGTCTGCCAGCCTTCACCAAGGACTGCTATATCTGTCATATCTACCTTCCCATCCTCGTTGAGGTCACCGGGAACAGCGCCTGTTATCACGCTGGCCACTCCCACGCCGTCATACGTAGTATGGTCGGGCGGATTACTGTCATAAGAACCATCATAGTCATCAATATAAACATCAACTGAAGCGCCTCCGCTGACTTCCTTGCGACCGATATATACCCTGTAAAGCTCAACTCCGTTGCCGAGATTTGTAACGGAGCCGGAGAATTGCGATGTCTCGGCGAATTGAGAGGATTGCTTACTGAAGCATAGCATATCAGATGACGTAAAGCCACCCCTTATACCCCAGTCCTCGTTGGGATTGGCCCAGAAGTATGCGAACACATCGTAGGTCCCGTCTGCCAGTCCGCTTATGGTCGTCTTTATCGTGGGAGCGTTTTCAGTCCCGCCGTCGCCCGCTGTATAACAGCTTCCTCCGTTGCCGTATCCTGTGTATTCGTGCCACTCGTTATCCGCAGCTCCGGGACTACCGCTCGGACCAGTCGGCGTAAATGCCGAACCACCTGATTCTGTTGTATTGCTCGGGCTAGCGTCAATATAAGTAACCGGACCGAGTGTTACACCCTCCTGCTCAACCAGTCCGACAACTACAAGGTCATACTGTTCATAATTGTCTTGGTTCCAATTACCTCTTGTCCAGACAACCGCCGTGTTATTGGCGTCCCATTTGGGAATAGCCGGACGGGTATTATTTTGTGTAGAATCGAATGTGATTTGCGTCCAGTCCCAGGTCAGACCTTTGTTGCTGGTTACGCCCTTGAATATCTCGCGGTACTCATATTCCGTATCGTCGCGCGGGTCGAACTGTGTTGCTACATAAACAATGTTGGCATCGTTAGGATGAATGCAGCCCATGCCGAGATAATCCTGCTCGGGCAGATGAAGTCCTCCTCCCATTTTGCATAGTTCTGTAGAAGTCCACGTTGAGCCGTCGAAACGTGCATAGAAGAAGCGGTGGTCCGCAGCACCGATGTTGTTCTGGCCGCTGCCGTTACCCCACGGCTCTGTGCCGTAACGGGTTTGATACAAACAAACAGGATAGCCGTTTTTATCCAGCTCCAGCTCATTAGTCCACCCCGTGTGATATGAAGTGGGTCCCTGACATGGGTCAGCGATAAATATCGGTGTATATGCCTGAACGGAAGGAGCACTCTGGTCGTTTATGGTGTCCATTTCTACTCCGTAAGAATTATAGCTCTTGCCGTTCTTGATATAGCCGTGAAAGACACTATTATTGTAATTACGCGGATGCTGCTCAACGCCTATAAAGTCAATTCTATCAACTCCATTGTCCGCGAACTTGTGATAAAAGTTCGAGTATGTCTGACCTCCTACAGGGCTGTTAAGCCTCCCCATATAGACCCAGTTCTGACCCCAGTCGTCGGAGTAAGCGAGGCATGGAGTTCGGGCGAATATACGGTGAATATTATACAATCTGCCGACAGTCCCTTCGCCTGAAAGATAGTGAATATTGGTATAGCTGCTGTCGTAAAAACCGGGTTCATCAACGCCTGGGCTGCCGGGGATAGTCATCCAGTCATACGATTGCTCGCTGTTCCAGGCGCTGCCGTCATTAGGATAGGTGGACTGGCGATAAAAGGTTGTATAGTTTGTGTAATGCTCGCAATAAAAATGCATATACTTGCCGTCAGGCCGTATCCAGAATGCGCCCATATTGTGGTCATCGCCGCCGTATGGCTCCTTCGCAACTGTCCGCGTGCGCTTGCCTGTGGCTATGTTAAATTCAGTTGCATCCGTATCATCATTTCTTGCCCCTCCGACTCCGCCAAAACCTACATAGCACGCTGTCGTGCTCATAAGAAGATTGCCTCCGGTAGGGTCGTAAGCAATCTTTTCGTCCTGATACCAGCACCACCCGCCGTTATCGTTTAGCAGTATCATATTGCCTTCTACAAGGTCGGAGATTATGAAAGTCGTAAAGCTCCATTCGAATCCGGAATATATCGTCCCGCCGTCGTGGGAATCGACCACCCAGTAATAAGTTGTTCCGTATTCGAGGTCTCCCGGCGGGTCGTAACTCTCCGTATAAACCGTATGTTTCGGATTACTGTATACCGACGGATTAGTGCCGAAATAGACGTCATAGCTGCTTGGCGTATATGCCGTAGGTGCGTCCCATGACAAGCTGGTTGAAGGTAAGACTCCGCTTGCGCCGTTGCCCGGGCTCGGGTGTAAGGCCTTGTTCGGGTCGGAAATCATTCCCTGAACTACGATACCGATAATCGCCTGCCGGTTGCTGCTGCTCGAGTGTGTTACGCTTGGTGTTTCAGAAGCACCAGTTGCGGCTTTGTAATCACCGCAGCCGTCGGCGCTTGTAATCGGAGATTCAACAGCTTCGGTAAAGCCGTTGTTTGCCGTATATGTCCCGGCCTCAGTGCAGGTCGCGCCCGCGATGACCATATCGCCGTCACTTGTCGATAGTGCCGAAGTTGTTACCGTCGCGCTGGTGGAACCGCCGGTGTCATAATCCGTGACAGGAGTTGACTGCTCGACATTCCCGAGAAATACGCTCGTTAACGAATTTGAGCTTGTGCCGCTCCACGATGCGCTGATGGTGTCGCTGCTTGCAGCGGCGACGCCGGTTTCGTTAAGGATAAACGCCCCGATGTATGCCTTGCTTTGGTATGTAGTGCCGCTCTGGACTATATCCGCGATTTTCGTCATTGCTTGTCCGCCGTAAGTCACCGTGGACAGACTCGGAGTTTGGTACCAGTTGCTCTCAGCGTGCGCAATCACGACGAATACACGGTCGCTGCCCGCTTCCTTCGTATGGGATGTGTCCGTTCCCCACGAGCCGAGAATCTCAGCTTCGCTGAACGCCGGCTGGGCCAGATTCAGGCAGACCGTTAACACCATTGCCGCCGATAAAATAGATTGCCCCCACGTTTTTGGCTTTGTTACGGCACTTTTCATCATTTGCCTCCTAAAATGTTAAATATAGTTACATAGTGATTATATATGATTTGCCGAAAGATGGCAAGGATTTTTCCCTTGAGTCCCCTCGTGAGGGAAAATATTTAAAATAATAACCCCAGTGCCGTCAAACGCCGAAAAAATGGATATAGTAGGCGTTCCGGATACCCAAAAAGCCGCGGCCTGAAACATTATTTAAAAATTGGAGGCTTTAAAATGGAAAAGGTTCTCTGGAAAGATCAATACTGTGTAGGGGTTGAGCAGTTCGACCGTCAACACCGCCATTTGTTTGAAATTATCAATAACCTCGTCGCCCATTCCGATGCATCCCCGGATTTAAGGTTGGTCTCACAGACTCTGAACGAGATGTATGACTACGCAAAAGAACATTTTACTGACGAGGAACAACTTATGCAGCAATACGCCTATCCGGAAATTGAATCACAGAAAAAACAGCACGCCTATTTCCTTAAAACAACGTCTGAGTTGTCCGCACACCCCGTAAATGAGAGAGGAGCCAGTATCGGTGAGATTGCTGAATTCCTCAATATATGGTGGACAATCCATATCCTCAAGTGGGATATGAAATACAAGGAATTATTCAAGGAAAAATTGTCCGTCGCGGTCAGTTAAAAATTCCGTGGTAAAAATAAACGCCTTCCGTTTCATTCAGCCCACAAGTACTGCTGGGATTATTCTGCCGAAGTGGCAATCTAACCTCAAATCGTTAACCATAAATACCAAACCTCTCACTATCGCAGCGATGTTATCCCCGGCGTCCTGAACGTTAAATGCCATATGTTTAATTTGCTTGACATTTTAGCCTTAATCAGGTATAATTTTGTTTTAACTTCCATTTTGGGAGAAGGGTATATTTATTGTGAAAAACCTGATTCTTGCTATCAACATTTGTCTGCTCTTAGCTGTTCCTTGTCAGGCAAGAACGATTTATGTCGATGCCAATACCCCTGATAACAATGACGGTTCCACCTGGGCCAAGGCTTATGAATATCTTCGGGACGCCTTGGCGGATGCAAATTCGACGAGTGATATCAATGAAATACGGGTTGCACAGGGTATCTATATACCCGACAATAACTCAGACGACCCGAATGGCAGTGGCAACAAAGAGGCAACGTTCCATATTATCAATAGCGTAGCTCTCAAAGGCGGTTTCGCTGGCTTCGGCCGACCGGACCCCAACGCCCGGGATATCGAAATATATACAACTGTACTTAGCGGTGACCTCAACGGTGATGACGGCCCAGATTTTACCAATAATGAAGAGAACAGCTACCACGTAGTGACTGGTAGTGACACAAACGAAACAGCGGTTCTGGATGGTTTCACAATCACTGGTGGCAACGCCCACGCCGTTGCTCCGTACAATGATGGCGGGGGGATGTACAACCACACCGGTAGTCCCACAGTGAGCAATTGCACCTTCAGCGGCAACACTGCAAGTTACGGTGGCGGTATGTTCAATGGTGAGAGCAGTAACCCAACGCTTACTAACTGTATTTTCAGTGGGAACTCGGCATCCTATGGTGCCGGGATATGGATAGGCAACAGCAGCCCGACCGTTACCAACTGCATTTTCATTGGAAATTCAGCTGACGAGCGCGGCGGCGGGATGGACAATTGGTGGTACAGCACCCCAACCGTTACCAATTGCACATTCAGCGAAAATTCAGCGGGGTTTTCCGGCGGGGGTATATATAACTACAGGAGCAACCCGGCACTGACAAGCTGTACGTTCAGCGGAAACTCGTCTCACTGGGGCGGCGGGATGTGCTACTATGGTGATGGCGGCGCCTTGATGGCGACCGGCTGCACCTTTAGTGGAAACTCGGCGCACCACGGTGGCGGGATTTACAACGGCCAGAATTGCATTCTGACCGTAACCAACTCCACATTCAGCGGAAATGCAGCATTTAGCGGAAGTGCTTGTGCTTGCGATTCTTTCAATAAGAATTATCCGAGTGACATTCAGCTGACCAACTGCATCTTGTGGGATGGTGGACAGGAAATATGGAATAACGATGTCTCGATTATCGCCATAAGTTATACGGACCTGCAGGGTGGCCAGGCTGCCTGTTACGACCCTTGTCATGCAATCGAATGGAGTCTGGGCAACATCGATGTCGACCCTTGCTTTGTCGAAGCAGGTCAGTGGGTAGATGCCAATGATCCCAATATTATCGTTGAGCCGAACGACCCCAATGCCTTCTGGATTAATGGTGATTATCATTTGAAGTCACAGGCTGGACGGTGGGATCCTAAAATTAATAACGGCGACTTTACGGGTGACCGATTTGTAAACCTGATTGATTTTGCCTACTTTGCGAATTTGTGGCATTTTGAAGGTGAGAACCTGATAGCTGACCTTAATCGCGATGGGTGGGTTGATATGAAAGACTTGGCCATATTTACTGAGAGATTCTTAACTTCCGTTGGTACTGGAGGATGGGTTTTCGATGCTGTTACCAGCCGATGTATAGACATCGGCAATCCCGGCTCACCGCTTGCCGATGAGTTGCTTTCTATTCCTGCTGACCCCAACAATATTTTGGGCCAAAACCTTCGCATAAATATGGGCGCCTTCGGCGGTACTGCCGAGGCTTCTATGTCGCCTTATGGCTGGTCGCTGCTCTCCGATATAACTAATAATGGAATTTCTGATTTTAACGACCTTGATGTATTTTCATCTTTATGGCTGAACACTGGTGAGCAGTTGTATGCTGATTTCGACCGTGATGGAGACGTTGATTTCATTGATTTTGCTTTGCTTGCGCAGGATTGGCTCGAACAAACAACCTGGCACGAATAAAAAACCCCCTTTTTGTCAATAAAATCAACGCCTGATTTTTATTCTTTCTAATATCTGCGGCAGTGTTTACGGATTCCAAATTGTTTAGTCCTGTAGCCCTCGGCAGGGGTTTTCTGCACTGGGGATTACTTGGCTTTCGGGCTGTTTGTTTGTATTATACATCTCGACTATAATTTTCAGTGTCCCGTCTGCCTGCTTTTCCCACACAGTCAGATACTTTCCATAGCCTGCCACGGGCTCTGACCCGCCGGGCATCACTACTGACTGGCTGTATGTCCCAATCTCATAAATCAGTTCACCGCTGCTCTTCACTTCCAGGGTCTTTGATTCGAGAGAGAGGAACTTCAGACCGCTTTTCATTATCGCCTCTGTCATCTTTTTCAAATTATTCTTGCCTCTTACCATTTCGTGGTCTTGCGGCAGGGATATAATATCATCGCTGTAGTATTGTAGCATCGTCTCGACATCTCCTGCTATAAATGCCTTCTCTGCCTTTTCGCCTATGGCCTCGACCTTTGCTGTCAAATCTTCCTGGCTCTCACCCCCGATGAGGGCATTTACTGACACCGCAATACACATTATAACCATTGCTGTTATTGAAATTCGTTTCCACATACTAATCTCCTTTCACCCAGTTTTACTTTCATTTTCCGCATGGTTAACACGATTTACGAACCACGAGTCGACAGTGACGAGCCGCGTTTATTATCCTCACAATTCTCGCTAAACACAAGCCGCGAATTTTTAATTTGAAAGCCCCACTCAAAGGGTTACGGGTCCGACAAAGCATTTCAGAGATATGCTGTGGGGAAAGTATATCAGCCGCTGTTTATTACAAATGGTTCGAAGCGTTTCTGGGGACACAGATTCTGCGCAGAAGAAATGCGCCAACGGTTCCTGTACCGAACACCTCGGTGCGGGAACCGTATTGACGCATAACCGTTAGTACTTGGTGTTAGCTGCGAATCAAGCACGTCTCCTTCGACGCAACAGAGCCAGTCCACCTAAACCTAACAAAGCTACTGTCACTGGCTCAGGAATGACCATGAATCCGTTAAGAGGCATGTGCATGCTGCCAGACCAGTCAGTAGCATCTATCCACCCGTAGATATTGATAGCGCCGTCCTCGTCTGTGGTAGCGTAGAACTGGGCACCGTGTTCATCGCCAAGCATCCAGGGAGGTCCTTCGTCTGGCTCCATCATAAAAATTCTGTCGCCGTGTGCCAAGGCAACAGCTGCCAGTCCTGGAGGCATATTGGAGTCTGTGAGAGCAGTGGCAGGGTTCGGGGGCTGCGGCTGGTTTATTGGGCCGTAGCCGCCGTTAGGCTCTCCCATTCCTCCTTCACCCCAGCCGTTGGCGTTGAGCCAGGACTGCGAGTTCGTCGTACTCTGTGTCAACTAATACATAGGTAACAGTTTATACCGACAACATGGGTAACACTT
>CAZCIR010000057.1:0-11327 GCA_964499145.1 uncultured Pirellulales bacterium
GTGCTGGTTTTCGTGCTGGGTTTGCTTTAAGCACGTCAAACCCAGCGAAGGAGGAGGAGAGAGAATTCTTAACCCAAACGTCATTTATCATTATCACCACTGAGGGGTGTTAACTTTCTGCCGGACCTCGTAACTTCTTTAGGTCAAATTTATTTTCAGCTATCAAGGTCCAGCTTGGGGGAGAAAACTCCTCGTGAGCATTTACCCGCCTCCGGCGGATTTATCTTTATCACGGCTTAATATCGCCGTGATTGCTCTCAATTCCTTATGGGGATATCAATATCTCTTTGTTGTGCCGGTTACTTTGTTACTTTTTGTTTCACGCGGCGTCTTTTTTCAACAGGAGATATTGCTTTTATGGAGGCAATGTCTCTGAGTCCCAGGATATTGGCGACTGTTTCACGGAATAGCTCATCGTCGGCCTCATCGGTCAAAACCGCAGAGACGCCGAGACTTCGCGCCGCAATTTCCTGTGTCTGGTTACCGGCCGTTACGAAAGCTATTGTTGGAATCCCAGGCTTTACAGCCCTTAGGTTCCTGAGAAATTGGCCGTCCTCCATGTCTTCTAAATCCCACTTGCTGATAACGCTGTCAAATTTTTCATTTTTTAAAGAGCGAGCAGCCTTCATTCCAGACTGCATTGTTATCAATCGAATCGGCAGTTCCCGTAGTACTTCGTTCTTACCATCGAGACCAACCGTTAACACACTTGCTTGTACGAGAATAATCATTTTTGTTTCCTAAACCTATCTATTCGTTTGTCTGTTGCAGTTTCGTTTTCCATTACTCTGTATTAAGTTTCACAAGCCTATATATCGTTATCACGCCCTGTATCGGGTCGCCATTATTATCTTGCTGGGTTTGTTAATACTTACTTCAAACCCAGCGGAAGAAGAGGAGAGAAAATGCTTTTTCAATCTTAATATCGTCATCACCACTGAGGGTGCAACTTTCTGCCGGACCTCATAACTTCTTTAGGTCAAATTTGTTTTCAGCTATCAAGGTCCAGCTTGGGGGAGAAAACTCCTCGTGAGCATTTATCCGCCTCCGGCGGATTTATCTTTATCACCCCTAAGGGGTGTATGCTCTCGACTTCTTTATTTTTTAAAGAGCAGGCAGCCTCACCCCGGGACTGCTTTACTTCTTCTGATGTTTCATCCTGTTGCACTTAACTTATATTAGCGAGCCGTGTGCCAAAGTTTTCTGAGATAAGAAAATTTTCTTAAGTGCTTGTTATAACAGCAGCTATGTACTACAAATTTTTGCCCGCCCTGAATGTGTCTTTGGGAGCGAATCGACCGTTATAGTCGACAAGTAGCGGTGGTTTCCACGGCAAGTTTTTATGCGTAGGTATGTTATCAAACAATCGACCGGTCTGGTCGGTGTTGACCATATTGGTCGGTGCTTCGACTCCGCTCAAGATGGTCGAACCGTTTCACTGTTGAGTTTTTCTGTTGCTAATCTTCGAAGCCCATAAGAGACGTAGCACGAGACGGGGACAACAATAAAGACTTGATTTTAGCTGCCGGCCTTTTTCTTTGCCTGCGAGAGAGAGATGTTTAATTTGTCGATGAGACGATTCAAACTGCGACGCTCGATACCGAGAATTCTTGCAGCAGCAATTTTGCGGCCTTTGGTAAACTCAAGCGTCTGCGTAATAATATTTCGTTTTACTTCATCAAGGGTCGGCATCTCGTGTTTTGGATAAGTGAGAGAATCGGCTATTATAACTTCGAAAGGCAGCGGTGCTGGTTGAATTTCTCGACCTGTAGTTAAAACGTAGGCGCGTTCCATAGCGTTGGCAAGCTCACGAACATTGCCGGGCCAGGCGTAATTCAATAGAAGTTTTTTGGCCGCAGGACTGAGTACCTTCGGCGGTTCGCCATAAAAGATTGACTGGTTTGTGAGAAAGTATTCAGCCAGGGGTAGAATATCTTCTTTACGCTGGCGAAGCGGCGGGACTTCAAGACTAACCACATTCAGCCGATAGTACAGGTCAGCGCGAAAAGTCCCTTCTTTGACCATTTCACTCAGGTTGGTGTTTGTGGCACACAAAACACGAACATCAACGGGATAAGATTTTATTGAGCCCAGTGGTGTCACGGCACCCTCCTGGAGAACACGCAGCAACTTAGCCTGAAGTTCGAGTGGAATTTCGCTTATTTCATCAAGAAAGATTGTGCCTCCATCAGCGGCCCTGAAGAAACCCAACGTAGAGTCAATAGCGCCGGTAAATGCGCCTCTTACGTGACCGAACAATTGACTCTCGAACAACTGACCGGTTAGTGTGGTGCAATCAACAGGGACAAAAACCTTATTGCAACGGTCGCTGACGTTGTGGATTTGCCGAGCTACCAGTTCCTTACCTACGCCGGTTTCGCCGGTTATTATTACAGGGCACTTTCGTGAAGCAATTGCTTCAACTGTCTCGAGAATCGAAGTAAGCACGGCAGAACAACAAATAAACTCAATTTTAACTCTTTGGTGTTTACCGGATGTGGAGGACCATAAGCCCATATTTTCCAAAGGCTTGCTATAACTTGGCGCCATCCTGTGCGCTATATCATCCCCGCTGTTTTGCATCATCTCAGCTTTACAAAACCTCTTTATGTGGGGGTAAAATATCACCCTCACAGTCAAAATAACTGCTTAGTTAGTGAGATATACTCCCGAAATGTGGATTCAGGGGCTATCTCTCCTACTTCTCCGATGGGAAGTTTAAAGGGTTAATACAGAAAAATCAAGAAAAATTATCGGACTTCTCTTAATTTTTTTGTATTTTCTGGTTTTTCCCGTCTTTAAAAACGCCCTTTTGGGGCCAAAAATGAAGGTTTTCATAGCAGGAACAATATCTGGGAAAACTATAAGTGCCTGATATCTAACGGGTTATAGAATTTCATAAAATCATACATCTAAATTCTATCGAGATATCAAATCGAACGGCGAGATGTATTCACCGTGTTTGTCGCTGGCTGACTTGAGGCGCTTGCGAACTTTGGCGAAGGCCTCAAATAGTATTTGCGGCGTGTCGGAAACCTTTTCTCTGTAAATTTGCTCAACGCGGTCGAGCTTGGCCAGGTTCTCCGGTATCCGAATCGTAAACTGCTGGACGTAGTCGGCTTGGTTGTACTCTTTGCCGAGGTGCTCTTTGAACAGCTTCTCCAGGTCTTCATATTTCGGTATCAAACCTGTCGGAGTTTCAATAGCATCAACGTCACCGTTTGCACGACGTTCAGCCCAGAGTATCCATACTTTTTTGTCGGCCATACCGTTTAAGTATCTACGTTCTTTGTCCCTGAGGAAATAATTAACAGAGAAAATCGGTGGTGGATTGTCGATCGTCTTGGTGAAATCCAGATTGTTCTGGATATATCTACCCAGCGGTATCGAGAGAAAATCAAGAATGGACATTAAGTTGAATGTTCTGACTCCCTCTTTTCCTAACGTTGCGGCGGTGGTTTCCGATTCGAGAGCGGCGCCTTTTATGATAATTCCCTCTGTCCAGTTAAAAGCCTGCTCGACGGGAACCCAGGTATCACTGTCACGCCCGCCGTAAACGATGCCGCCGAGCGGCACGCCATTTGGGTCATCGATCAATGGGTCGCGATTACTAAGGTCAGGAATATTCAGGCAGTAGCGCGCATTTTTATGTGAAGCGGTAATCTCTTTGCCGTCAGCGTCTTCTTTGTCTTTGTGCCACTTGCCCGAGTGGTTAATACCCTCAACTGGAAGTTCGCTGCCCATACCCAGCCAGTATGGCTTTTTCTTGTCATCTATTAAAATATTGGAGAATATTACCTCACAAGGACTTGTAAGGGCCTCATAAATTACCGGGTCGTCTTTAGCATTGACATCGCGAATGATGCCGAATATACCTTTCTCAACATTTACACAGTGGACTTCGCCTGCTCTTTTGCGCAGGTAAGCGATGTCGTCGCCGATAATGGTCTGTCCTGGCAGCATTGATGTTGAGGTCTTTCCGCAGGCCGAAGGAAATGCACCGGCAAAATAAGTTACACGCCCACCCGGGCCGTGAGCGCCCATAACGAACATATGTTCAGCGAGCCAGCCTTCCCTGGAGCCTTTATTGATGGCCAATCGCAGTGCCAATTTTTTCAGTCCTATTGTGTTGCCGCCATATTGTGTATTGACGCTGTAGACTATGTCTTCTTCGAGGTCGATATAGACGCGTCTCTTGTCGATATTTTTACTTACTGCGTTTTCCAGTTCGCCCTCGGAATGAATGAATCTGAAAAACCCTCCCGATGAACCGATTTTCCTGAACTGCTCATAACCGGGCCGATACAGGATGGCCTCGCTGTGAGCTACATAAGGAGAATCTGTTATCTGAACGCAGGCAATTGAAAAGCAGGAATCGATTGGTCCCAAACACCAGAAGCAAATCAGCATTTCTCGGCCGACCATTGAATCCTTCAAGAAAGACCGGACTTCTTCGACTCCGTTTTTTTTGTCAATGGAGTTAAGAATCCCGCCTAATTCCGAGCCGGACGGCAGTAAATATTTAGTTTTTGCTTTATCGCGTGCCTGGTCGTGGTAGCCATCGAAGTGACATGTATGCCCGGAAGTATTAAGAGGGATTTCTTCACCTGTTTTTATTGCCAGTTCACGAATATAATTTCTGTCCTCAGGCAAATCAGTGCAGACAAATACGGACGCCGGGCCGCATAGTTCGATTGCATCAGCCACAAATTCGTGCATCTTCGGATTTGCGAGAGCAACGAGCCTGTTATAATTCTCAGCCGTTAATTTTTCTTTCAATAACTTTTGTGTATCGACCATATACAATTGCTTCCTTATACTGAATTAAGCTCAAAAAAACCGAGGGATTGTAACCACTGGGATGGCACACGTCAACCCATTTTTCATCTGATTTCCCCAAGTATTTATAGAAGTGTCTTTCCTCGGTAAATAACGTAATGCATGCAAATTAATTTATACATACATTAAAAACCGGGTATAAGTCAGCTATAACCCTTCTTGATAAAGCTGCTCGATTTCTTCTTCATTAAGTGCCCGGTTATAGATGCGCACATCGTCGATTTTGCCGTTGAATGGATCCATTAAATTATGCCTGTTTCCTATCAATGCACTACCGCTGGAATAGGCTAAACTTCCCCCGGTTCCGCTGTATGAACCTCCATCATCCACGCCGTTGATGTATATGTCCATATCAGTTGCGCCCTTTATTACAGCCGCGACATGATACCATGTATCTGTACTTAGAAACGTTGTCCCAGCCTTTTTCCTTATGTTCGACGAGTCTGGTGTCCCTCCGTCACCATACACAATCCCAAGACGATTTGTGTTCCCAACGCAAAACCAAACACCATAATAGTTAGACGTTTGATTATCTGATGTTATAATATATTGCGTACTTCCAAGGCTGGATAACCTGACCCAGGCAGAAAGAGTTATCGGCAGAGCAGGTTTCAAACTGCTGTCATTGCCTAAATTGACATAATCACCGTCACCGTCGAAGTCCAGTGCGCCGTCAATTTGTCCGCTCGTCCAGGTTGCTTCATAAATAGTTCCATGATTATCGCCAGCCGAATCGTATGCTATATCACCTTCACCTTCGTCAAACTCCCACAAGCTCACAAGATTGGGATCAAATTCAACCAATGTTGTAAAACTCCATACATTTCCTTTCCACAGGTTGGGCTCGTTCACTTCATCGATCCGCCAGTAATAAGTAGTATTAAGCTCAAGACCACAGGGGTCAAAGGTATTAACGTCGAAATTGCCCATATACTCAGGCGAACCGATATTGGCATCATTTACGTCTCCGTAATCAGTGCCGAAGTAAACATCGTGCGAGTCAGCATTTTTTCCCGGCGACCAGCTGAGAACGGTATTCGGGTCCACGCCTGTCGCTCCGTCGGAAGGATTTGGGTTAGATGCTTTTGGCCCTAAATCTTTGTAATAAATCTGCCAAACTTCCTCGGCAGATAACGCCCTGTCATAAACACGCACGTCATCGATGCTACCGTTGAAATAATTGATCAAACCACTGTGACATCCTATAAAAGAATCGCCGCTGGAATATTTTAAATTTCCCCCGGTTCCACTATATAAACCTCCATCATCTACGCCATTAATATATAACTCCATATCTGTCGGGCCTCTCACAACCGCTGCGACATGATACCAGTTGCTTTTGTTTAGTGCTGTTGTTCCTGTCTTGGTTCTTCTATCTGACGAGCTTGTTCCGCTTCCATCACCATAAGAAACTGCCAGAGTGTTTGTGTTTGTAGCTTGAAACCACATACCATAATATTTAGACAACTGTTCATCTAATGCTATAATCTGTTTCCAACTTTCTAAAGTATTCAAATTAATCCAGGCAGAGAGAGTTACTGGAAGAGGAGGCTTTAAGCTGCTGTCATTCCCTAAATTGACATAATCACCGTCACCGTCGAAGTCCAGTGCGCCGTCAATTTGTCCGCTCGTCCAGGTTGCTTCATAAATAGTTCCATGATTATCGCCAGCCGAATCGTATGCTATATCACCTTCACCTTCGTCAAACTTCCACCAGCTGACAAAGTTAGGCTCAAACCATGTTTTAAAACTCCAGACATCGCCTTTCCATAGGCTGGAACCGGTGATTTCGTCAATCCGCCAGTAATAAGTAGTATCAATATCTACTCCACAGGGGTCCCAGCTGTTAACATCGAAATTGCCCATATACTCAGGCGAACCAATATCAGCATCATTTACATCTTCGTAATCAGTGCCTAAGTATACATCATGCGAATCAGCATCTTTTCCCGGTAACCAGCTAAGGACTGTATTCGGGTCCACTCCTGTTGCTCCGTCGGAAGGATTCGGATTAGAAGCCTTGGGACCTAATCCCTCACGATAAAGTTGCTCTATTTCTTCAGTAGTTAATGCCCTGCTATAGAAGCGGACGTCGTCGATTTCTCCGTTGAAGTATCTCTCTACACCCACATCCTGCAGATTTCTCGCACCTAACACAAAATCTCTATCCCAATCAACAAAATTATCAGGAGAATTTTCACTGTAAGCATAAGTAACAACAATAACGCCGTCTACAAAAATGTCATAATCGTTATTTGAAGCATCATTCATCCTCAGGACAATATGATGCCAATTATTATCATTATAAGACGCTCCTACAGTGCCACCCGCTAAATTACTACCGCCATCTTCCCTTAAATAAAAAGCTATGTCTCCCGGGCTGCTGGCAAAATTATCCCCCCTTCTATTTATAAAAAAGTGATAGTTCTGTTGGTCATCACTTTGTTCTAAGCCATATACAGATTGCCAGTCGTCTGAGTGTGACCATTTTACCCATTTGGAGGCAGTATGTGTATTCAAAGTAGAGCCAAAACTTCCCAACGTGCCTACATTAACATAATCATCTACACCATCAAAATCCAGTGCGCCGTCAATTTGTCCGCTTGTCCAGGTTGCACCATAGATAGTTCCATGATTATTGCCGGCTGAGTCGTATGCTATATCGCCCTCGCCCTCATCAAACTTCCAGTGGGAAATCGGCCTAAGCCACCAGTCTTCTACTGTGAGCCAGTTTTCTGCAAAGATGGCAAAATCAGCCAGCTCAACCATTTTGCTGAAATTAAGATCTGTTTTGCCACACCAGTATGGAATACTGCAATTCTCCTCCAGCCAGTGCGATACAAATATAGCCAAATCAAACATATCCACACGATAATCTCTATTGAAATCACCGCACGGCCGGCATGGAACATACTCACTCAGATTACTTTCTACAAAATTTGGTGGAAAGCCATAACCCTCCGACAGTCCCGCAACGCAAACTGCCGGAGCAATCTGAAGCCATGTAATGCGTATAGTACCATCAGCATAGAACATCTCGACCTGAAAACTGTTGGTTTTGGTTTTGTCTCCGAACAACCATACGTCTTGGAATGTTACTGAAATTCTATTGTTAAGTTCCTTGTAAGAGATATTATCAGATGGCGTTAAATCAGTGAACAAAGCGGATATTCGAGGCAAATTGAAGTGGTTTTCCAGAGTCACCAAAAACTCAGTATCGCCTTGCCCAAAAGTTATATAACCGTTACTACCGACATAAATACGGTCGTATCTAGTCCCGTAGAATAAGATATTTGCGTCATTATTGAGTATCACCTCTGCAAAATCATCATCACCAAGAGCAATATTTACACCGCCATTGGGCTCTGTTGGGAATTCTTCGACTTTTTCCCGGCAGGCCTCATAGTAAGCGCTTGAACCGTCAGGACTGAACGTTAGCGAAACAAATTCCAGATCGCTGCCTTCAGCATCGAATGATTCCGTGAAGCAGTCCGGCGGCTTTACTGTAAGCGTGACCAAACGCAGCTTAATACTACCGCTGTTTGTGTTCTCAAACGTTAACATCTGGTCATAGATATTCGGGTCAAGCAGATTAGCATCCGATGTAATGCAGACATTCACATCTATCGACTCACATGGGTCCAGCACACCTTCGTTTGGTTCAACCTCGACCCAATCTTCAATTTCGTCTGTCGTCCAGCTCACAGCCGCAGCGCCGTTATTCGTCAGCGTATAGGTCATACACGCCGGTGCAAACGGCCCGCCTCTGGTCCCGCTCGGCTCGAAATCCTCATCAGGAGATACTGCCAAATCATCAGGATTCACAGTTAGAGCTACCGGAATAATTGCCGGACTGAAGGGGTCGTCTGAGATAACAACAATCTCTGCCTCATATATCCCCGGAGTCATCTCTAATGCATCGAAAGTTACGCTTATGTCATTCGTATCCCCCGGCCCAATTGTCCCCTCTTCAGGTTCAATTGTTATCCACGGAGCCCTTGTTTCTAAAATAGCGTTGTAGAGATTAAGCCGTCCGCCTGAAACGCACTGACCCGGCAGGGTCTCATCCACCGTCTGAATAAGAATATTTTTTATCTCAAGATTGCTGATAGCCTGATTCATCGACCACAAAAGCGCACAAGCCCCCGCCACGTGCGGCGTCGCCATGGATGTACCGTCAAGATATTGATACTGATTGCCGGGTTCACAGCTGAGGATGCTGCTTCCAGGGGCGCCGAGGTCAACTGAGGTCAGGCCGTAATTGGAAAAGCCTGATTTATTATCATATCTGTCCGTGGCCATAACAGCGATAAGACTTTCGCAATCATAACTTGATGGATAATGCGGTTCAATATCATTGTTGAGGTCGTCGTTGCCGGCCGCTGCTACAAACAGCATCCCAGCCGCACCTGCCGCACTTATTGCTGGCTGTAAGGACCGCCGCCCCATGAGTTACTTGAAACTTTTGCTCCGTTATCGACAGCATACTCGATTGCTTTAATCGCGCCGCTGATAAAACCGGTCTCTCCATAATTGGGAAAGACCTTCAGTGCCATAATCTTGACATTCCAACAGACTCCTGCAACACCCTCGCCGTTGTTGCCTATACCACCGATTGTTCCTGCACAGTGCGTGCCGTGATAATGGTAATCCATTGGGTCTGAATCATCATCGGCGAAATCCCAGCCCCGAATGTCATCAATGTAGCCATTGTCATCGTCATCAACGCCCGGGCTTCCATTCAACTCCGTCTCGTTAACCCATATATTCGCTGCCAGGTCAATATGGGTATAGTCAACTCCCGTATCAAGCAGTGCCACAATAACCTCACTGCTGCCGGTACTGATATCCCACGCCTCGGGAGCGTCGATGTCGGCATCGATGGTGCCGCCGCTTTGGCCTGTGTTGTGCATACCCCAAAGTTCATCAAATCTCGGGTCGTCCGAAATCGTCGATAGCAGCTTAATTTCATAATCGGGCTGTGCATACAAGATACCATTTGCTTTATTGAACATTGGCAGGGCCTGTTCAACTGTCATCCCTGCCGGCAATTGAACCACGCTTAATCCCGGTACAATCCGGAACTCATTCTCTATGTTTGCACCGCCCAGCGAACTTAAAAGCTCAATTTTTCTCTCCGAAGTTATTGATTGCCCTTTGATGTCTTCAGCGAATCTTACAATCAGCCTGCCCTGCCGGTATGATGCATTGGGTGCTATTGTTGTAAAATCATACTGGGCGGGTATTGAAGAAGAAGATGTTCCTCGACCGTATGCTGATGTTGCCTCGCCTGAAGTGGCGCTCTGGCGTGTCCGAATAATATAATTCAGGGGCTCAAGGCCGTCATTTCCTATAGTTAATGTCTCCTCCATGATAGTTCCGTCCACCGTGTTCACATCGAAGCTGCAGGGGTCGACCCACAGCCAGGCATAACTTCTGGTAGTAATTATCCCTGATAATATTACTAAGATTGCTGCTGTAATTTTTATTTTTGTGTTCATTTTCCTACTCCCTTTAATAGGTTTTAATTGTAAAAAAACGACCGCTGATTAGATTTGAGGCAGGCTCGGCAAATGCAATTTGGCTTGAAACTGGAAATGACGTATCGATATCTGCTGAAAAACCGTGGAAAATGCCGATTTCCTCATTTATATCCTCCAAAAATGGTTTAGTTTTACACATTATTTGGTATCACAATAAACCTGAAAAGTCAAGAAAAAACTCGGATTTCGGTGGGATGGGAAAGGAACATCGTATCCCCCTTAGGAAGATAAGATATATGACGGATAAGTGCTGGGAAAGCCGTCCTCAACTACGCTCGGGACAGGTTTTGGTATGAAGGTTCCCCCGTTTTTGATTGATTTTTACCGCCGCTTTTTCCTTAATTGATTGATATATACGAGTTCTCCGTTTTTATCTTTATACTTCCAGAATTTCCACCCATCCACGGCTCCCTTATCTAATATGGCTTTCCCTGCTCCAGAAGGTGTGTCATACATATTATTTTGGAATTTTATTCTCCCGTTTCCACTAACCCAGGCTTTATACTCTTTGCCTTTATAACTTGTGTAAATCATTTTTCCTTTCGGAAAGTAACCTTTCATCGGCCGTTCACCTTTGCGTTTTGTTCTCCCTTTTACTTTTTTCCTCTTGCCTTTCTTTCTGCCCCTTTCTCGTTGTTCGAAGATTATCCCGCGCTCTTCGTCCTGTCTCTGTTTTATCGCTGCGTCTAAAGCACGTCCAAGATTTTTTGAGCCTCCCAGCTTTCCGCGCAATTTATTTCCCTCTGGGTCTGCTATTCTGATAAGCAGCGATTCAACCTCACGTATATGGTCTGTCTTTTTTATCATATACAGGTTGAACCTGTCCCATTTACCCTTATGTTTGTCTTTCAGGTGCCACTTTATCCTCCTCTCCAAATCACTTGCCAATCCTATGTAATATAGCTTGTCTCGCCTGTATAAGGCGTACACACCTTGCCCTTGCTT
>CAZCIR010000058.1:0-9698 GCA_964499145.1 uncultured Pirellulales bacterium
GATTTTCCTCTTAGTAAAATGGTTCTGCTCTTAGCAGAATGGCATTGCAAATTTGCATCGCAATGATGTAAATTCGATTTATCGGATGCACAATGAGTTTTTGAGAAAATTCGCAAATCCAAAAATAAACTTATCAAACGAATAATAGACAATTAAAACATTAGAGTGACTATATGTGACACAGTAAATCAAAAATTATTAAAGATAGCCGAAGTTATAAACGATTAGGTGACACAATACAGAAAAAATGGGGGCGATATTTTTAATCGCCTTGATTTTTTAAGCTCATCTGGATGGTCCTAATGAGCGGAATCAGAATCGAATTTTCTTAAAGGGGGTAATATTATGCCTACGTTTCCGAAAACAGAAGCAGAGATTGCTGCACTTGCCACGGCGATGATAGCGGGATATACGGCCCACCCGGAGGATTTCCCATCGGTGACATTAGCCGGCCTCGAAACGGCGTTTTCTGATTTTATGACAAAGCAAGATGAGCAAACTGAAAAGAAATCACAGAGCCGGATTGCCACCGAGATAAAAGATGAAAAGCTCGAGCTACTTGTGGAAGTTATGAGAAACGACCTTAAACTCTCCGAGGTCGATGTCGCAGATGACCCGGAGAAACTGACTGAAATCGGCTGGGGGCCGAGACAGCAGCCGCAGCCCGTCCCGCCTCCGGGCCAGCCGGTCAATTTCGTTCCTACGGTCGAAGGGCCGGGCGATGTATGGTTCGAATGGGAAAGTCCCGAAAATGGAGGGATTATAAGAAATTACATCATCGAGCGCCGTGTACAGCCTGCAGGAGGCGGTGATTTCGGCGCCTGGGAAGTGATTGAGACATCGCTTGCCACCGAAATTCACCTGCTTGAACAGCCGCGCGGAATCCAGATGGAATACAGGGTCACATCAGCTAATAACAGCGGTAAAAGTTTGCCGAGCAATACCGCAGCAGTGGTGTTGTAGTTAGTAAATATTAAGTAATAAATCGAACGAATTATCCTGCTCCCAGCCGTTATGGGAGCAGGATTAATTAAATATAAACCAGATACCAAAGACCGTAATCTTAGCAAACTAAAACGCTGGACTTTTTCAGAAATAAGAGGAAAATAGAAAAATAAGTTATGTATTAGAGCAGTTCTTTATCAAACTTACCACGCCAGACCGAATTCAGCAAAATCCAAGAAGTTAACAATATCATTCTCATCCTTGCAAATATCACCTAATATATCAGGGCCTGTCTCAAGCCAGTAATCACACATTATCTTAAGGTCATTCCACTCAATGAAGCCATTACCATCGATATCTGTTACTGGCGGCCAGCCAAGAAGCTGCCCTGTCGTAACTTCAAAATTATCAAGATAAGCTTCACCTACACTTAGAGCGGCACCGAGGCAACCACCACCGATAGCTACGCTAACCGGCTCAGAAGACCACTGTCCCACCAATAGACCTGTTATTATCTGCCAGGCGTTGGAGAAGCCATATCCGGTAGTGCTTATGTATAACTCATCTAAGCCGGCATCATACGAAATGTATAATGCGCCGTCACTCGAAGTTCGTGAACTTTGTTCATATACCACATCGCCGTCAACAGATTTCTCGTAGTAGTAATATGCCTCGTTGCCATCAAAGCCGGCTGAGAGCGAAACATAATCCTCTTCGGCTTTTTCAATAGAAATCCCAACCCAACCTTCGCCGATACTGTTGGTATCGCTGTAATGGAAGTCAACTTTTACCTCGAATTCTTCTGTGGTATCGAGACTCCAGCCGTTGGCGGTATAAAAAGCAGTAAAATCATTAATGTCGCCATCGGTTCTCAACTCTAACCTTTGGTTTATCTCTTCAAGTCTGTTCCCCTTGTTTGTATCAAAGTTTGCAATCAATGTATAGTTGCCATCTACTATTACCGTTGTATTATTGGAGTTCGCATCTGCAACTTTGCCTGCATCAACGGCTGTGCCCATCCAGTTAGCAAAGAAATAGTTCACATCAGCCTCGGCTGATATATCTACAATAGAACCCTCGTTATAATCGAATACTCCTTCACCGGGTTGCGTAACGCTCCCTCCTTTCGTTGATGAGCAGGTAAGCGTCATTTGTCTCACCAGGATGTCGGTTAAAGCGCTATACCAAACGCTTGCCATTTTTACATAACCGGAATCGTTGGGATGTAAGTTATCAGACATATCAGTTGTGTAGTTTAAAGTGTGCTCCATATCCACAATTATGATATCATCACCACCGGCGATACGATTTTGGGCCATAGTGTTAACATCGATATTGAACTGTGTTGTCACCGGGCTGTGGGTTTGCCTGTCTATTATTAGGGCAAGGATAACCTTGATATCAGTACTGAACCTGTCAATTTCGTCAAGGATATTACTTACTTCATTAGCATCCTGCTCGCCGGCAGTAATATCATTTGTTCCGATGTGCAGTAGAATGATATCGGCCTGGTAAGTTACAAGCCAGCCATACACCTGGTCGTTTATATCATAAACAGTCCCATCTTGTTCGGCATGCCAGGTACCGTGCCCCTCATGGTCGGGGTCTGAAAAATCTCCGTCAATTTGACTACCTACGAAATCGACATTGTAACCTGATGCTGTAAGGTTCAGATATAAAGGCTTGCGGTAGCCATTGTAGTTTGTTGAACCTACACCCCTGGTTATAGAATCGCCCAGAGGCATTATTTTAACAGGACCATTAGCCGGCGCTCGAGTTGAAAAGCAACCCAGTAACACTATGCTTATTACAATCAGCGCCAATATTCGTTTGTGCTTCAAATTATCTATAGGCAGTACCCTTCTAAATATCCTTCAACAGCAGCGCCCAATACGCAAACCGTCCCTTGTACATCCTTGCTGGGTTGGAAAATACCGAAAAGCCTCCTCACTACTGCTTCTGTAGCCTTAAACGAAATAACAGCTTACCACATTACTCCTGATAAAGTTAAGAAATTTGTGCACACGATTGGCCGTTTTTTACAAATCTATGTAGAGTAAAAATAATTCGGGCCACAGAAGAAATCTGATGGGTAGCCCCATATTGACCAATTGTACTTTATAAGGCAATCAGGCTGATAATCCAGATTGTTACAATCGAAGTAACACCTATAATCAAAGTTGCCAGGGTATGTGTTCTATAACCGGTTTTGACATCCATTCCGGTCATTTGTGTAACGACCCAGAAAAAGCTGTCATTTGCATGAGAGACAACCATTGAGCCGGCGCCTACAGCCAGCACAACCAGTGCTTTGGCGATTCCGCTCTCGAATCCCAAAGGTGACATTAGCGGCGCTATTAGGGATGACGTTGTAATCAATGCAACCGTCGATGAGCCCTGGGCGGTCTTCAGAGCCGCTGCGATAATAAACGGCAGCAAAATACCCAGGTTAGCTTTTGACAAAGAGCCGCCAAGCACATCGGCAATCGGGGAATTACGCAGGACCATTCCGAACGCTCCACCGGCCCCGGTAATCATAATTATTATCGCCGCACTTAACAGGGATTTCCCCACCCACCCCGTTGTAGATAGCATCTGCATATCGAGCTTCTTCGGAAGCCGAAACGCCAGCAACACCCCGATAAGTAATGCGATGACCGGCTCTCCTATAAAGCCCATAATACTTTTAAAATTGCCCTCACCAAGAGGATGCGTCGGAAAATCAGAAACAGACTTAATTACAATCAGGAAAATTGGAACTACAATTGGGGTAAACGCCTTAAACGCCGACGGCGCTTCTTTGAGTTTGGCTTCTACATCTGCCTCCGACAGTTCCGGATTTGGGTCTATATAAATTTTCGAGGCGAATTTTATAGCGAACAGCCACCCAACCACCAGTGCGAACGCACTGACAATCAGGCCGAAAAAAATAACCAGCCCGAGGTCGGCATCGAGTATACCTGCCGCAGCGATAGGGCCTGGTGTCGGCGGCACAAGGCAATGCGTAGCGGTTAGGCCGACCGCCAAAGCTATCGCCGGCCCTGCTAATGATATTTTAACTCTCTTGGCAAGTGCTCTATTCAGCGGCGTCAGGATAACGAAACCGGAGTCCGCAAAAACCGGAACCGAAACTACGTAGCCGATAATAGACATCGCCAGGGGGACATGTTTTTCACCGATAACTGCTAATATCCTCTCGGCTATCGCAAAGGCCCCCCCTGAACGCTCGAGGAATGTCCCGATGATAACACCTGCGATAATTACGATTCCAATACTGCCGATAGTTCCGCCGAATCCGCCGTTGATTGATTTAACAATTTCACCAAGCGGCATCCGAGCGCACAAGCCGAACCCAACAGCGGCAAATAATAGGGCCAGAAATGGATGGAAGTGGAATTTGCTCGTCGATACGACAATAAAAAGTATGCTGATTAGTAAAAGCACAATCAAAAGCATAGACAGAATCCTTTCACTAAATGCTGTTTAGCTGCATCGGCACTATCAACTTTTTTGGCGTCTTACCTCCACCTTGGCTAACTTCTCGTAGAACTGGATAATACCGCCGTGGTCATCGCCCGCCTTGCCGTCAACCTTAAGTGCCTGCATAACTTCCATCACACCGCTGGCCAAAGGCACGGGCACACCAATCTCGTGGGCTGTGTCCAGTGCATTCGCCAAATCCTTGATATGTAATTCAATCCGAAATCCGGGCTTAAAATTGCCGTCTAATACCAAGGGCACTTTCGCATTGAGGACCGTGCTGCCTGCCAGTCCGCCGCGAATGGCTTGGTAAACCCTTTCCGGGTCCACGCCTGCCTTTGTCGCCAGAACCATCGCCTCGGACATTGCAGCAATATTTAACGCCACGATTATCTGGTTGGCAAGTTTCGTTGTGTTTCCGCTTCCGATATCGCCGACCAGAACAGCCGAAGCCCCCATAACCTTTAAGATGTCCTCGACCTTCTCGAATACCTCTTTTTTACCGCCGACCATAATTGAAAGCGTCCCGTCTTTTGCCTTCGGCTCGCCGCCGCTGACAGGTGCATCGAGCATTTCAACGCCTCTCTTTAAGGCCTCAGCGGCGACCTCTTTAGACACCAGTGGCGCAATCGAGCTCATATCAATTAAAATCATACCTGCCTTTGCGCCCTCCAAGACTCCGTTTTCTCCGAGCACCGCCTTTTTCATATCGGGCGAATTAGGCAGCATTGTAATTACAACCTCACTTTGCGAAGCGACGTCACTGCTGGACTTAGCTTCTTTAGCACCGGCCGCTACGACCTCTTTCACCGGTCCGCTCCTGATATCATAAACTATCAGACTGTAACCGGCTTTAATCAAATTCATTGCCATGGGCTTGCCCATGATTCCCAATCCGATAAATCCTATTTTTTCCATCGTTTCTTTCCCAAAAAAGTTTTAATCAATCGGCGTCAAAACCACCTTCATCGCCTTTTTATTTTCCACCAGCTCGAATGCCTCTTCCCACTTATCGATTGGCAGCTCATGCGTAACCAGACGTTCCAGGTCAATTCGACCCTTACCCATCATTGTAAGACATTTTTCCCATACGTCCCACGTATGACTGAAATGCCCTCTCAACGTAACCGATTTTGCAATCAATGGATCTAAGCTCAAGTTTACCGGTTTCGGTCCCCAGCCTATCTTGGTAATCTGGCCGTTTGGCCGCACGGCTTCCATCGAAAATTTCAGCGTCTCCGCCGGCCCCGCCGTATCTACGATTAAATCCGCACCGTATCCATCACCGAGCGATTTAACTCTCGGCAGGGGGTCCTCTTTACTACTGTTAATTGCTATCGTAGCACCGAATTCCTTCGCTGCTTCGAGTCTTCTCTCGTCACCTTTTGTCCCGATAGCTACAATTTCACTCGCCCCCGAAAGCTGTGCCATTTTCATAGACAACAGGCCTATCGGCCCCGGCCCAATTACGACCACTGTATCACCGGGATTTACATTGCTGTTACATATAACCGACTTATATGCCACACACAACGGCTCCGTCAATGATGCAGCCTTTAACGAAACGTTGTCCGGCACCCTGTGCAGAATTCTTTCCGGAACCTTGACGTATTTAGTAAATGCCCCATCAAGATGAAACCCGAATCCCTTTCGCTCCCTGCAGATATGATAATTGTTTGTCCTGCACAGTGCGCAATGGCCGCAGTAGTCCGCGTGCGTTTCAGATGTAACCCTGTCCCCGACTTTGTACCTGCTTATTTGCTTGCCGGCCTTAACAATCACTCCTGCAAATTCGTGCCCTAAAATAAAAGGACAGTTAAAATCGAAAAGCACCGCGCCTGTATGCATGTGCGGGTCGGTCCCGCATACTCCGATGTATGCCACTTCTACTAATACATCTTTCTCACCGATTTCCGGAACCGGCACTTCCCGCAGTTCCGTCGCTTTGGCCTTATTCTCATATTTGACCACTGCCTTCATTGTTTTATCGATTGTACCCATTCGCCTACCCCAAAACCTTTTTCACTGCTTTTACTATCGCAGTATCAGTAAGACCGTAATGTTCTAAAAGTTGTCCGTAGCTCAACGCAGATTGGCCGAAGCAATCCTGTATAGCGATGGCCTCCATCGGTATAGCCTGCCCCCTCAGTATATAAGCAACAATACTGGCAAGACCGCCGACTATCGTATGCTCCTCGACCGTTACAACTCCTTTTACTCCGTTCGCCAGTTTTTTAATCGCCTCTTCGTCTATCGGTTTCAACGTGCTGACATTGACAATCCGCGGTGATATCCCCTCCTTCTCCAGCACCTCAGCGGCTTTAAGCGCCTTATAAACCATATAGCCGTAAGTAAAGACTGTAACATCCGTCCCTTCCCGTATCACGGTCGGTTTTCCGATTTTAAATTCCTGCTTTTCGTCCGTTACATCCGGCACCTCGTTGCGCGGTATGCGGATATAGATAGGGCCTTCATACTCGACAGCCGCCCTTACCATTTTTCTTGTCTCTATGCCGTCGGCAGGGGACAGGATAGTCATATTCGGGATCGCCCTCATAATGGCAATATCCTCAATCCCCTGATGAGTTGCCCCATCACCGAAATCTGAAATCCCGCAGCTCGAACCCGTAATTTTAACATTCACCTTGCCGATACAAACGCTCACGCGAATCTGGTCGTAAGGCCGGCCCGCTGCGAACACAGCGAACGAATTAGCAAACGCAATCTTCCCGGACAGCGCCAGTCCCGCTGCCACAGAAATCATATTCTGCTCACCAATACCCATCTCGAAAAAACGCTCAGGAAACTCCTGCTCGAAAAAACGCGTCATCGTCGATTTACAAAGGTCCGCGTCAAGCACCACAATCCGCTCATTTTTTCTGCCCAATTCTACGAGCGTCTGCCCATATACCACTCTGCAATTTTGCTTATTCATCCGCAATCTTCCTCGAATAGTTGTCTCGCCGCTTTATGCTGTTCTTCCGTCATTATCCCATGATGGAACTCCGCCTTGCCCTCTGCAAAAGGCACCCCCTTGCCCTTCACCGTATTAGCAACAATCATCACCGGCTTTCCCTTAATTTTATCTGCTTCGTCCAGCGCATCGGCTATTTCTTCAACGCTGTGTCCGTCGACTTCCATCACGTGCCAGCCGAACGCCTTCCATTTTTCCCCGTGCGGGTTCGTATCGTATCGCTCGATAATCGGCCCCATCGCCTGCACACGGTTCTTATCGAAAATCGCCACAAGGTTATCCAGCTTATAAAAAGCCGCTGTCATCGACGCCTCCCATATCTGTCCCTCTGCTATTTCCCCGTCTCCCACAATGCAGTAAACTGTATAATCCTTTTTATCAAGTCTTCCCGCCAGCGCCATCCCGCAGGCGACACTAAGTCCCTGTCCTAATGAGCCGGTATTCGCTTCTATTCCCGGCATTCTCAGCATCTCAGGATGTCCCTGTGCTATCGTTCCGAGTTCTTTCAAAGTGCTCAATACTTTTTTCGGAAAATACCCGCACTCCGCCAGCGCCGCGTATTGCGCCAGTGCCGCATGCCCCTTGCTCAATATCAGCCTGTCCCTGTCTGGCCATTTCGGCTCTTTCGGATTATGGCGCATCTTGTGAAAATATAATACTGCGACAATATCAGCTATCGAGCACGACCCGCCCAGGTGTCCCGGTTTTCCCGCCCCAATCATCATTACGATATCGTAGCGCAAAGTCTTCGCCGTTTTTTCCAATTCTTTTATCTTTTCAGCCGAAATCGTCATATTTACCCTTCCAAACGAGTTTCGTCCATCGTTTGCCCCCGCTTCTTGCTTTCGCGAGAAAGCAGCGGGGGGCTTGTTTCGTCCATTCGGTGTCGTTGACCTTATCTGTATACTCTATGCCGAACGATGTCCGATGAATAATAACAAACACCCCCACAATGTGCAACCAAACTTTTTTTACCCGCGATTTTTACCACTTTTGATTTATGATTTATGATTTTTTCTTCCCTCCTAAATCGCCTCGAAGTGTAATTTACCTCGCCATTCTTATGGCGGGCGAAGTGTATTTTACCTCACCGTCTTTATGGCGAGCGCAGCGCTGGTTAGCCTCGAACACCTTGGCAGGGTTCTCGTTCGATTTGCTGTTACGAGACACACTTCACGCTTCACAAGATACGAGACCTTTGCGGCCTTCAGCAGTTTACCCTGTGGACTTGCCCTGTTGGCACTTCGTAATCTTGTCCCCTCGTAGAGTAGTTTTTATCCTGAACGTAGTCGGGCATTCATCCTCATCTTCTATCCGCTATTCGCTAAATACTGTTCTTACTTTAATGGCCAGTTATACGGACAATAGTTCAGCCATTCGTCAACGAACAGCTTCAAATCAAGTTCGTCGACGAATTTTTTTTACATCCTTTTCTTATATAGGCGTTTCTCGCAGCCAAAATGTATAACTCGACACCAACCAACTCAAAACTCCACACTAAAAACTCAAAATTCCGCCTTCAATGCCCGCCGCTGCTTACTCCGCCTCCACTGTCTATCGTGCTTCTTAATTCATAATCGCCAAACGCTTGGGTAGCCGTAACCAGAAATATCATCACCAGTATGGCAATACCTGTTATAACAGATGCATTCAGGTTAATGAGTTTCATTGTAGATCCCCTTTTGCGCCGATGAGTTGCTTGTGCAAAATCATTTTTTCCAGCGATGTAATTCTTTCCTCCAGTGCCTTATTCTGATTGTGGAGCTGCTCTATGTAAATGTGTGCTTTCTCTAATTCTTCAACGATACCCCTCTGATGTGCTCCGACTTCGACTATTTCCTGGCCGTTTTCGTCCAGCTTTCTCTTGGGAATCGCCGTTAAATGTTTTCCCCGCCACATAGATTCCGAATGCTGCTCGATTGACTCCAGCTCATAGCCCGGCTCAAAGACATAATCTGCATGCAGGAGCCCGCCTCGCTGATAAATCGGTCCATTCACATCCAACGTGCCCGCCGGACTATCCGTCCCGATACCTATATTACCGTTATCGTAAATCGTTCCGGTTACAAGCTCTATACCATTCCACTTAGGAATGTAATCCTCACTATTGACGCCAACCTCTGGGTCGTTCTCTGCCGTTAAATATCCCATCGACGCATGGTTTCCCCATTCGTGTGCTTCGTTCCAGTAGTCGGAGATTCCGCCTGTAGCAGTGATGGTACCATCAACATCAAGCTTTGATGTCGGACTATCCGTCCCGATACCTATATTACCGTTATCGTAAATCGTTCCGGTTACA
>CAZCIR010000058.1:9798-10977 GCA_964499145.1 uncultured Pirellulales bacterium
ATATCCCATCGACGCATGGTTTCCCCATTCGTGTGCTTCGTTCCAGTAGTCGGAGGTTCCGCCTGTAGCAGTGATGGTACCATCAACATCAAGTTTTGATGTCGGACTAGATGTGCCGATGCCGACATTGCCTCCGTATGGTGAGCCAATGCAGTTCCCAACTACTGCGATTCTCGTGTTGTTCAAAAACTCCGGACCACAACCAGCATGTTCAACTATCTTGAAAACACCTCCATCATTATCGACATCCCAGCTCGTTCCACCTGGTGATTCATTTGTTAAACAAATTCCAAGGCCTGTATAACCATCGACGGTTATATCTAACTTCTTTTCTGGACTCATAGTACCTATTCCGACATTACCGTTGTTATAGTAAATATCAGAACCATTCATCTGCCAGATTGACCCGCACGACCCTCCGCTCAAAGCGTAAAGCGCGTATGGTGTCGGCGTAACTTTCTGCCTCGGCTCCAGTATAGTATATTCATTCGGGTCGTTCAAATCTCCCGGCCGAACACTTACCTCCAGCCAGCGAGCTTCGCCGTTAAATGCGTTGACATCATTGAAATCTAGCTCAACAGTAAAATAAGCATCGATTACATCCACATCTGCTACGTTGACATCAGTTCCTACCTTACTGCCCCCAACGTTGGCATCATAGAGCTTGAACGCAAAGTCATACTTACCGTTGGCTGCGTAGTTAACATCATACAGATGCCCCTGATACGTAAAAGCCGTCCCAATTGGCGCTGCCTGGCTAACCTCAGGCCAGGTGAAAATTATAGCCAATGCCAGAACCAGAATTGTTAATATTTTTGCACTTTTCATCGTTTTTCTCCTTCTAAAAGGATTTTTATTTTCACGGTGCGCTGCGCATACCGATACCTGCTCGTAAATATTTCCGTAATAAAGCTGATAAAACCCCATGTTACCTCCTTATTTCAGTGCTATCAAAGTAGCGAAAGCTAATAAAAGTCTAAACTTTTTACACAACCGCTGTCAAGAATGTTTTTTTGAGAAATCATCGTTCTGAAATTCCACCCTCAGCAAAAATTTCATCCCTATTCGTGGCTTAAAAAATCTGCTTGCCCTTCGTAGTTTTCTCGCCTGTGGCGAGGCGGGTCGTGTGTCAACTAATACATAGGTAACAGTTTATACCGACAACATGGGTAACACTTT
>CAZCIR010000059.1:0-10586 GCA_964499145.1 uncultured Pirellulales bacterium
TTCGCCCCCGAAAAAGTCCCGATTTTTCGAATCAAACGCGCGGGTCCCTCCTATTGTAGAAGGGTTGTTTTTCTGCCCTCAACCGCCCATCGGGGCAAGGTCTTGGGGCCGGCAGGCCCGGGTCAGAAACGACTGGTAATAAATAGTGTAGTGGAGTTTACTTCGCCGTTTCTAAGGCGTTCGGAAACCCCATAGGAGATTCTCTATCAACTATGAACAAGAAAATCGATCAATCAAAATGTATAAAATTATGCAAAACGAACCCAATTTTCAAAAGACTAAAAATGAGCGTAAGCGTAGCTTACACAATAACTAATAGCAAAAAAACGATGAACTATGAATAACCTAAAACGAACCCAAAACGAACCCAAACGAACCCAATTTTACCTGCACCATTGTTCAGAGTGTCGTTTACTCTAATAGGGTCATCCTTAAGCAATCTTGACAGTCAATTGTATTTGGGGCAGAATAGAATGAGAATAACAGGATGCTTTATATTGTTATTTAATAGGAGTAGGTAATTATGGCAAAGCCGCTTTTATATAAGATTTGTATACTGGCCGGTCTGGTTTTTTCAGCAGGCTGTGAAGGTATTTACTATAAAACGATGGAGACCTTTGGTAAGCACAAAAGGGACATCCTTGTTGACCGTGTCGAAAACGCCCGTGATGCTCAGGAATCCGCCAAGCAGCAGTTTCAAACCGCCCTGGAGAAGTTCAGCACCGTTGTTAAAGTCCCCGCCGGCGAGCTGCAGAATAAATACAATCAGCTAAAAACTGAACTGGATAAAAGCGAAGACAGAGCAAAAAATGTATCGACACGCATAGCCGACGTGGAAAGTGTCGCTAAGGCATTATTCAAGGAATGGCAGTCTGAGCTGGACCAGTACACCAACAAGGACCTTCGCCGTACAAGTGAGCAGAAACTCAAACAAACGCAGGCCCGATGCGACCAGCTAATCAGCGCCATGAAACAGGCCGAGAGCAAAATCGCCCCCGTTCTTTCAGCCTTTCGCGACCAGGTCCTGTTCTTAAAGCACAATCTAAACGCCCAGGCCGTAGCTTCACTGCAGGGAGAGCTTGTTTCCATTGAGTCAAACGTTGCTTCTCTTATAAAGGAAATGGACGCTTCTATCGCAGAGGCAAACGCGTTTATCAATTCAATGGCAACAGAGCCATAGTAGCAACGGCACAGCTTGCCGGAATTCAGGTTCTAACAATATGATAAGCCCTCAGGAGCTTTTTTCAACGGCGCTTTTGCAGCAACTGCTTTCTGGACACCGAGTTTTATGGGCAATTTAGTCTTGGCTGATGGCTTGATTTTCCCGAAGAGCAAATCTACCGCAGCCCTGATTGAATCAGGCGTCCCGCTGAAATTGCAGACCACTGCGTCAGCTTCTTTTGTCGTGCCTTCTATATATGGGTAGTTGGTAACGACGACGATTTTTTTACCTGCTTGCTTGAGCTTTTTGACAAGTAGCTGATTGTTACCAGTTTTGACGATTCGGGCGTAATAATTTGTCATAACAACAATGTCCACCTGTTTCGCAAGCTCGAGACATTCGTCAAGCTCATCTTTAGTTGTTGCGAAGTCCGTATCGACCAAAATAAGATTAGTCGAATGTTCTGACATTCGCTCGCAGAACATATGCTGATGCATATATGGGTCTTTTCCGCAGAATTCATAAGGAATACGCTGCTCGATGACCAGCATTTTCTTGTCTTTCTTCAACGGCAGCATTTTCTTGTCCCGCATTACAATCATTGCCTTTTTAGCTACGTCCCAGCAGAAATCTACGACGGGCTTGCTCATAGCGTATTTCTGTGCCTTTTGCGGGTCCTTCTTGCCGGCGGATTCGAACAGTCCCTGGTCATACTTCATTCTTAAAAGATGCGTAACGGCCTCATTGAACCGTTCTTCGGAAATCTGGCCATTTTCGACGGCCTGCTTAACTCCAAAGAAGCACTGCGACCTCGATTCATCGTCGGCCTTCAGCAGTATCGTATCGCAACCCGCCTTGATAGCCATTGCACAAGCCTGCGGAAGCGGCCATTGTTTCAGAATGGCCGCCATGCCGATAGCGTCTGAAACAATAACTCCATCGAAGCCAAGCTCTTCCCTTAAAAGCCCGGTAAGAATTTTCTCCGACAAAGTCGTCGGGTATTTATTGTCATACGCCGGGTAAACGGAATGGCCCGTCATAATAGCCATTACGCCGGCTTCGATAGCCGCCTTAAAGGGAACCAACTCGACTTCATGCATTCTCTTTTTGTCGGCCCTGATAACATCCAGCACATCATGGGCGTCGGTTGCTGAGTCGCCTCTGCCGGGGAAGTGCTTCGCGGTCGCAGCGATGCCGCCATCCTGTAAACCTTTTACGAAGGCGACGGCGTGTTTCGCACAAACCTCAGGGTCGTCACCGAAAGACCTGACGCCGATTTCAGGGTTCTTGGGATTGATATTCACGTCGCAAACGGGCGAATACATCTGCGTTACGCCGATATTGCTAAGCTGCTTGGCGATGATATTATTGATTTTGTAAGTCATTTTGGGATCGCCGATAGCGGCCATACCCATTGGAGGCGGGAACTGCCTTATACCGCCGGCCATATAATCGTTCTTAAAATCGCCCTCGAAATCAATAGTCATATGGAGAGGAAGTTTGGAGGGCCTGCCCAATGCGATTTTCTGTAATTTATTCAAATCCTTCGTGTAATCTTCAGGCGTTATGCTGATGCCGAAGGTTTTACCGGCAAAATAAGTGTTCGCTATGGTGAAGTAATCTTTCGGGGGCTTGAAATTCTGGTCAATCTGGGAATTGCCCCAATAAAGGTTCTTGCAGGTCTCAACCGCGTATGGTTCAAGGCAGAGGCCGCCGCACTGCAATTTCGTAATTTGTTCAATCCCGCTCGGTGTTATCATCGCGCCTCGCCGGGTAAATGTTAGAACCTGGCCGACTTTTTCTTCCAGCGTCATCTTTGCTATTTTTTTACTTATAAATGCGTCTCTTTTGGCATTGCTTTTCTTCGCCATTTTTTATCTCCTGTTTATATTCGTTTATGATTCCCATTTGCCACGATTATCAGGCCCGACCCAGAATTCATGCTCTTTCTTCCAGCCGGCCTCATCAATTTCCAATTCCTTTGTTTTCCATCCCGCTTTAATCCGTTTTGTTAAATCATCAAACCCTTTATTCCATGTAAGTCCATCCGGAACAGTAACGTTCATACTTCCGGCAGCGTTAGCATATCTCAAGCAGGATTCGATAGTATGACCCCAGACAAAGGCAGAAAGAAATCCCGCGATTGCCGAATCGCCGGAACCAAGAGCTCCAACAAACTTTTCCTCCTGATAAACAGGGAACCAAAGCTCGCGATTAGCCCAGTTTTCGAGGTCAGAGCATCCTGCCACACCCATATTCTCAAGGCGGTCCTTATCAGCGGTCCGAACATATAATCCCCTGTGGCCGCACTTAACCATTGCTATTGCTGCACCCATTTTAATTAAATCGCTTCCAAGAGTGGAAATTTCTTTTACGGTCATATGGTCAAGCACACTCTCTTTCGGGCCAAGTTTCGCTTTCTTCTCGAGGAATTTTTCCTTATAAAGGAAATAAAAAATCTCCTCCGCACTTGGAACCATAATATCCGATAACGGAACCCAATCGTCAAGAATCGCCTTCCAGTTACGCTGGCCTGCGTAACTATCCACATCAGGAAGTGAAAGGTCGAGCGCTGTTGTAGTCCCCAATTCTTTGGTTTTCTTAAGGATTTTTGTTAATTCTGCGCCTGTGTTTTCATAAAGCTTTCTCATCCACGGCGGATAACCAAAAAGCATCAGCTTTGAACGACCTACAAGGTCAAAATCCATATCATCATAAACAAACGTATCGTTCGCACCGCAATGATGCAGATAAAAGCGGTCTATTCCGGGGATGCATATCGCAATGGTATATGATGTTGATTCACCTTCGACCATGTGAATACCTTTGAAATGCCCTTCGTGCTCCTCATACCACTGGAGAATCTGTTTGCCGAAATCGTCATCGCCGATTTTGCCTATGAGTTCGGTTTTTACACCGAGTCGGCGGATAGATACCCCGGCGTTTGTTACCGGCCCACCGCCAACAACGACGCATTCACCCATATTTATCATCTTACCGGGCACAAGGACATCTGTCATCTTGTCAACTGTGCCCTCGATGGTGAAAGCCGGTATTAAATCAAGACAGGTGTGCCCTGCAGCCACGATCTCAATATCTTTCTTTTGCGCCAATTTAAACTCCTTACAAAAAACAAGAATGCGAAATATACCTTATAATTTCTCTATGTCAAGCCAAAACTGAGAAATGGGGGATAACACCGTATATTCGTTAATATGATTTAATCGAGGATGTCCGAAAATTCAGGTTCTCGTATCTATAGCCTCTTACCTCCTAATTCACTTTTACTTTGTGTCAGGAATATATTCAAACCAGTCGAAATCAGCGGGGTTTGTGCATTTTTTCCCATTGCCGGTAGCATACATACCAAAGTACACACCGGTAAAACACATCCCATCATCAAAACCTATCTCTTCAACAGACACATCCTTCGTCAATGCCGTACCTAATACCTGTCGAGCACCTCCTGCAGACTGGCAGGAAAATTCATAAGAAAGCGGTGCTGCCTTGACAGTTAATACAACCGGCCCCGGCTGGATATCAACGTATTGTAACGGTTCGATTATTTTGCCCTTGATAACTTTCCTGAATAAAACCTGGCGTTTACCTTGCCGTAGAGTAACACCTATTTCGTAATGGAATTTATCATTTTGGCGGGCCACAAGACCGGCTTCTTCATTTTCACTTTCGGGATTGAATTCAAGAAGAGTCGAAGCCACACAGTTGAAATCAGTCTGCCTTTGTCCTACGAATGCAGGTGAATCTTGGTCATTTAAAGTTACTGAAGAGCCGTTCAGTCGCAAAAAACCAGGACGCTCGGTCAGGGAATAATCAGCATCGTATGGATTTCTCAGATAGTTCCAGTGCAAAGCTAAAGTTTTTTTGTCGAAATTATCTATTGCCGGAAGTTTCGGCCAAATATGTTGCGGCAATTTCGGCGCAGGCATTACTAAATCAATCGTACCGGTTTTATTGACGACGGGCCAGCCGTTTTCGAATACAACAGGCGCAAGGAAGGTTTCTCGGCCGATGTGATGATAGTAGCCGCCCTTGGGTCGGATAGCCAGACAAACCAGCCACCAGCCATCAGGGGTCTCAACAAGGTCTGCATGGCCGACAGCGCGGATTGGATTACCGTCGAGATTACGATGTGTAAGAATGGGATTATTCGGGTCCGATTCAAACGGTCCCCAGGGAGAATCGCTTCGTGCGACAGTTACACTGTGACCATAGCTTGTTCCGCCCTCTGAAATCATCAGGTAATATTTACCGTTGATTTTATAAAGATGCGGTCCTTCCGGCCAGATTCCGCCGGTACCTCGCCATATTTCCTTCAATTCTCCTTCGAGTTTGCCCGTTTTGAGATTGATTGTTGATTGAGCGGTGCAGCCGTGACGTCCGCCTTGCTGTCGGTGATAATAAACTGTTCCGTCATCATCGAAGAGAAGTGACGGGTCAATACCGCCGCCATCTTTTATCCAAACCGGCTCAGACCAGGGCCCTGCCGGGTCTTCAGCGGTGACGTAAAAATTGCCGCCGCCATCAACGTTGGTAGTTATCATATAAAAAGTGCCATCGTGATATCGAATTGTCGGTGCGTATATACCGCCGGATGCTCTCATCTTGTCGAGCGGTAGTTGGCTTTTGCGTGTCAGACAATATCCGATTAAATGCCAGTGCACTAGGTCTTTGCTATGCATAATCGGAACGCCCGGAAAGTACTCAAATGTGCTATGCACCGTGTAATAATCATTGCCCACTCGGCAGATACTTGGGTCGGGATAAAAACCGGGGATGACGGGATTCTTATATGTTCCGGAGTATTGCTGTGAACATCCGGACACAAGAGCAAGTCCTAATGCAGCCATTATTAAAGACCTCATATCGATTTCCTCTAATTTTTATGGTTTCAGATTTAGTGACTCTGTGCAGTTTTAACAACGGCATAAAAAGCCGGCTTTGGTTTATAGTTGCGGTCAAACAAAAGCGGGTAGTTGGTGCGTCCCCTCATAGGCCAGTTGTTGAGCCAGCTTGTTTTGTCGTAAACGCCCCAGAGAGTTACCCGGCTGATCTGGTCAGAGTGTTTGCGATACAGCGAGAAAAGCTCGGCGTAACGGTCCGCCAGCTTTTTCTGCATATCTTCGGGCAGGCTGTTTGTGTAAGGATTGAACTTTTCATTTAATTCGGCTCTGAGTTTTAAATCAGCTCCCATTTGGTCGAGGGCAGTGGGCAGGACGTCGATGCACATCTCGGTTATCATAACCTTAACGCCGGTCACCGAGACGGCATTGATGAAGTCCTCAACGTTTTCAAGTGAAGGGTAATCAGGGGGCAGGCGCCAGGCCTGGGCCTGCAGACCGACGCCGTGGATAGGGACGCCTTTTGACTGGAGGTCTTTCACAAGGCGCACGCAGCCGTCACGTTTATCCGGTTGTTCGAGACTGAAATCGTTGTAATACAACTCAGCGTCAGGGTCGGCTTCGTGAGCGTATTCGAAGGCTCTGGAGATGTAATCTTCACCGATAATTTCCATCCATTTTGTTTTCCGCAGCTGCCCATCATCTTGGAGCACCTCGTTGACGACATCCCATCCTTTGACGCGGCCTTTGTAATGGCCGACGACGGTAAATATGTGGTCCTTCATACGGGCAAGCAATGCATCACGGGTCAGCGGCTTGCCGGCATCGTCCTCAAAAACCCATTTAGGTGTTTGCCAGTGCCAAATAAGGGTATGGCCGACTATGAACATATTGTTCTTTACACCGAAGTCCACGAAGCGGTCAGATGCTGAGAAATCATACTTGTTCGGCTCCGGGTGGATATGCACCCACTTCATAACGTTTTCAGCCGTGATGGTGCTGAAGTGTTTCTCGGCAATGGCGGCGGCATTAGGGTCTTTGCCGTTTACCACGTCATCATTCAAAGCGCCGCCGATGAGAAAATCATTTGCGTATACATCTTTCAATGCGGGCTGTTGAGCGTTGCAGTCGGGAATAAAAGCAACAACCAGCGCAGTCAGGACAAAAATGTTTACCGCCGGTATCTGTAACTTCACACCTGTGCCCCTTCTGTAGCAGGCAAGTCGAAAGTCGTAAAGTAAGCACTCACAGCCCAACTCCTCCGGAGGCCTGGGCACTTTCTGCTTTCTTTCGACGCTCAATCAGCTCGGTCTCGACCTGGTGCATCAGCTTTTTATTCAACGGATAGAAGAACATAAAGACCATACCAAGCAAGGCGAAAATAGCAGGGTAAATACTCATAACTAAACGTATGCCGAGCAATCCTTTCTCTGTCTGTTCTACATTGGCCTGATAGCCATATGCGCCAAGAATCCATGCCAGCGAAGAAACACCCAGTGCAATACCAAGCTTAAGTGCGAACAGTGAGGCGGACATTATCAACCCGGTGGCGCGGCGTCCCTTCTTCCATTCCCCATAATCCGCGGTGTCCGTATAGATTGCCCACTGTAATACTGACACCGGACCAACCGAAAATGATGTAATCAATTGAAGAATAAACATCATAATTATATTTTCAGGTTTTAAGAGAAAGAATGCTCCTGTAGATATACCAGCTATGCCTAAAAAGGTGACATATGCTGTCGATTTGCCCATTATTTTGCTAATACGAGTCGATAATAAGACTCCGAGAATCGTCATAACGGTCCCTGCAACCAAAAATATAGAGGACAGTTTCTCCCAGGAGAATTGGCCAAAAGAAAGTATCTCCTGACCTTTGACAAAGTATTTGAAGTAGAACATGATGGCGCCGCCGCGTATAACAATGTAAATAAGCTGAAAAATTGTCGCGCCACCGATTAATACCCACGGCAAATTGGTAAACAGGTCAGCGAGGTCTCCTCTGAAAGTGGTTTTTTGTCCTTCGGGAGGATGAACGCGTTCTTTGGTTGTAAAGAACGTGATGTAAAGCAAAACAACCGCTACCGCGGAAAAAATACCCATGGCCCATTGCCAGCCGACGGCAGGGTTGTCTTTTCCAAATATCTTAACGAACTTCAGCATAAACGATTGAATGAGAATTGTTGCAATGAAAGCTGCAAAAAATCTAAACTGGGACAGCACCGTTCGTTCGTGGGAATTAGGTGTCATAACGCCCATGAGCGCCGAATAAGGCACGTTCACAATCGTGTAAGCCATCATCAGTAACGTATAGGTTACGTAAGCGTATATAAGCTTACCGGTGAGACTTAGTTCAGGTGTTGTAAAAGTTAATACACCCAGTAGGCCGAACGGTATGGCGAACCAGAGCAAATACGGACGAAATTTCCCCCATCGAGTGTTGGTTCTGTCTGCAATCATACCCATCATCGGGTCATTAACAGCGTCCCATATTTTTGTAATCAAAAACATGGTGCCTATCGCTGCGGGAGAAAGGCCAAATACATCCGTATAAAAGATGGTGATAAACAAAATGAAGGTCTGGAAAAAAATGTTCGATGCGGCATCGCCCAAACTATAACCGATTTTCTCCTTTAAGGAGAGTTTTTGTATTCCATCCTGCATAATTTGCTCCTTTACTTTAGTCCAAGTTAACCCCCACAGGGTAGTTCCCCCTACCCTGAACGACCTTATTTCAATTCCATAATGGTTGTAAAATACGGTTTTTTTATCAACAAAAAGCCTACTCTTATAGATATGCTTGACATATATACAGGAAGGGAAAGACTCACGCAACACTTTTTTCTGCAGATTCTGCTTGGCTGTTACGCGCGCGTCGCGGATCAATTCAACCAATGTAAAATTGCTTCAGGTGTGGGAACAATAGCTCTTCTCTATTTTCTACTACCAGTTTTGCGTGCAGTTCGAGTCCTGGGGGTCATTACACATCAACCACTGCACGGCAAAATTGCTAAAGTCATATAAATCAACGACGCCGTCTGTCGGCTCAAAATCTGCACCTCCACAGTTGTCCGGCCCGGTGCAGTCGGTGTTCAGTCAGTGGTCGGTTATAATTTTAAGGTCTTTGTAATCGACATAGCAATCACCACTGAAATCTGAGTTCAGTCCATAACCGGCAGGGTCTTAATATCGAGGCACCTTGTGCCTCCGCCGATGGAAATGCCATCTACATTGGCTTCAGGAATCCTCGTCCTTCTTCGAAAGCGATTGTGGTCCCTCTGAATAATCCGAAACAGGTAATTGAAAACCAGCAGCCGCCGGTTTTAACAAATCACTGCTTTACCCACCCTTACGCAATCTTATGCAATTTAAGCATCAAGCTCCATATAGCCAGTTATCGGCGATATCGGCCAATGTGTATATATCGTAAATCGTCTGCCAATCCTGACCGAGTATCGCAAAATCTATAAAATCTACTTTTTCATCATAGTTGAGGTCGCCGGGATAACCGCCAACAAAAGTGTTTATACTACTCGCAGCCAAAGTATCAGTACTGCCAACAGAACCCATGTCACTTAAATTATTACTACTTGTTGTTTCATACTTTGTATAACTGCTCACGCTGCCACCAGACGGCGAAAACGTCACTTCCCTGGAAGACGAGTTCTGGTTTATAGCAACAATAACCAGAGTGCCGCCGCTTTTATACGCAGTTACATAAACACCAGAAGAAGGATTGTCTGTCGCACCTACCCTGACGTATCCCGGTCGGACGAATTTAGCGTATTGGCTCATAACGTAACCGCGTTTGGTGATATTTCCGCTTTCGTCCATCGGGCCGTAGCTTCTTCTTATATACCACCATATATATGCACTGTAATTGTTCACCATACAATCGTGTATTTCCTTGCCTGTTGCAAGGACGCTTGCCCAGTCCGTATTCGTATCCAGGTGTTCGGTCATCCAATGTTCTTTTGATACGCTGGTAGGACTTCCTCCGTAAAGATGGTCAGCATAGATATCTAACTCCGATGCAGAAGATAAAGCGTTATACCAATCGCTTTTGTAATGAACGGTTTCTGGAGCAATTACCCTGACTGGAATTACGGATGCATTGTTGTCCAGAAAAGTTCTCATTTCTGAGGGAGTCCATAAACATGATTCGTATGGCGGATCCGGTAAAAAATCTGCTTCGTTCTGAAGCGAAATGGCATACAGAGGAGCCTCGTGTGTTGACATATAATTGGCAAAACCACTTAAATGATTAGCATAATCCCCGTAGGACGAAACTTTCAACGATCCGAGTTCAGTGCTACCGTTAGTTTTCATAGATGCAGGTGGTGACCAGGGCGATGCGAATATGATCGCCCCATGATTGTCTATAGCTCTTTTTGCAGCAGCAACTTCGCCGCTCCATAAGTAATCGTCAGGTGGAACATCGATACGCATGATTGTAAAGCCGATCTGACCGGAACCGTTGCCAAAAGCCGTATCGACCTGAGCATCAGTTAAAGTGCCAATCCATCTGGGGAAATTCATACCGCCAAAGCCCCTGATAGTCTGGT
>CAZCIR010000060.1:0-10567 GCA_964499145.1 uncultured Pirellulales bacterium
TAATCAAAGACCAAAAAAGCGAAGATCCCCTGACCGAAGCTCAAAAGCGAGACCTAAAAAATCTGCTCACCAAGGGGCTGACACGAGCTGAACGGCTGATTGTCGTCTTATATTATTACGAAGAGATGACAATGAAGGAAATCGGCGCAACACTGGATTTATCCGAGTCTCGCGTCTCACAGATGCATTCCTCCATTATTGCACGTCTAAAAGCTCAAATGAACACCCGCAAAAAGGAATTTGCTGTTGAGTAATTCGTGACTTTTCATTTTCTATCAAGTTCCTGCTATTTACTGTTGATACACTATACAAGTCTTGATTTTATTCTCACTCATGCATATATTAAAGTGGTTTTGGCAAGGAGAAGAAAATGAGATTTACCAAAATGCACGGGTCGGGCAATGACTATGTTTATGTGAATTGCTTTGAGGAGAAAATTAAGAATGCGGTGAAACTGGCTCAAATCGTAAGTCACCGGCACTTTGGTATCGGTTCGGACGGACTGATTCTGATATGCCCTTCGCGGAAAGCCGATGTGCGGATGCGCATTTTTAATGCGGACGGTTCAGAAGCTGAAATGTGCGGAAATGGTATTCGATGCGTAGCCAAATATACTTACGAACGCAAATTAGCAAAACAGGGAGAGCCTTTTACCGTGCCCGGCCAACCCCTATGCCCTGCTTCACTAAATATAGAGACCGGTAAGGGCGTTATAACCGTTGGACTTACAATCGATGATAATGACAGGGTCCGAGAGGTATGCGTCAATATGGGCCAACCTGTATTAGCAACCAAGGATATACCAGTCAATTTACCTGTTAAAGAGGTAATTGAACAGCCGATGCAATTTCTAAACCGCGCATTTGTAATGACGTGCGTATCGATGGGAAATCCACACGCTGTATTTTTCCGTGATAATGTTAGTTTAATTGAGCTTGAGAAATTCGGTCCCGCCATCGAAAAGCACAGTATCTTTCCCAACCGCACCAATGTGCATTTTGCTCAGGTTGATAAAGCCACGGAACTGACAATACGGACGTGGGAGCGGGGCAGTGGCATTACCCTTGCCTGTGGTACGGGTGCCTGCGCGTGCTGTGTAGCAGCAGTAATTACAGGGCGTGGAGAGCGAGAATGCATCGCACATCTGCCCGGAGGTGACCTTGATGTGAACTGGTGCGAGGAAGATAACTGTGTCTATATGACTGGACCGGCAGTTGAGGTCTTTGAGGGCATCTGGCCAGAGGCATAGTACAGCGTTTCTTAAATCTCTCAATTTAAATATTTGCTAAATCCTGAATAGAAAAAGGGCTGTGCTGTTTGCACAGCCCTTTGATTTGTAACACAAGTTGTCTTTTCGAGCTTTTTATGCTCTGCGTTTTTTCAGCAAAGCTAATCCACCAAGACCAAGAAGGCAAATCGTCACCGGTTCGGGAGTTATTGTCGCAGACCAACTGCCGTTGTATCCCTCGCCCCAATCTCCCCCGATTCTCATTTGTACTTCCACGGTGTACTGGTGTGTTGGGTCAAAATTATAGTAATCATACCAGCCTTTAAAATTGTCCCATAATGGTTCCTCTTCGGACCCGCCGAAGAAGAATTGATTGACCACTTCAACGCCGGTAGTATGGTCGGTTAATGACCACCAAGCTGCCCCATGAAGAGCCCCGTATCCATCTACCTGCATTTTCAGGTCGCTCGTTAAGGGGCGAAATGTCCAAATTGCATCTGCATATGCATCTGCCGGGTACACGGTTCCCCTCCCATCATCATAGCCAAGAGTATCTACTTCAGCATAGAACAATTCAGTGCTACTATGGGCCCAAATATGCCCAGAACCGTAAGCTGGATCTGGGACCTCATATGTTATCATTCTTGATATCGGTGAATTATCTGTTATGTCATATTCATACCCAGACAAACCACCGTTAAGTCTATCAATAACTCCCCCAATATGATATTCCTGCGATAAAACCTCAATTCCTACCACGGTGGCTTGAACTTGACTTGTGGCCACTGTTGCTAATAAACAGATACATCCTAAAATTAACTTTTTCATCTCATTTCCTCCTTAAAAATTATTGAGTTTCATTCAGCGAAGAGTTTAAGCAGATAGGAAAAAGGGGAAATTACAAGAAAAGAACCAGCCTATGTGGCCGTATCTGAAATGCTCTCACCTCTCTTAATCTCTCATCACCCTAACCTCTTCCTCTCGACAAGCTTATACACAAAACTTACCTACGTTCACATTGTAGATATTTTACCCCCCCCATCTACATTGTCAAGGTTAAACTTGGGATATCAGCAGACTCTTTAGTTTTTTTCGAACTGATTCTTCAAAATCCCCGCTTTTGGCTCATAAACGCGGCAAGATTCATCGAAAATTGGCTCTTATCCTCTTTTTAAACAGAGAATAGCCGAGGAACTTATGAAACGATGTACTAAACGCTATGTGCAAAGCTTCGGAGACCGGCAGAATTCCAGAGCTATGCCAAACCTCTCAGAATGCAAATTGCTATCTGTGCGAGAATCACATATACCGCAAGTTCTCAAAACCCTGCCGTAACCTGAAATCCTGCCGCCAAATTCAAGCAGACCCTCTGTAGGTGGTATTGCCAATTCAACTTTTAATATGCCACCCGCCTTAAATGTGTCAGTTGCTGTCTCAAAATACAAACCGCCCGGACTTACATTCACCGTACAGCCTTTATGGAATTTCTCTGCTGTCGAACCAGCTTTTCGACACGATAAATCAAGCGTTATTGCTAATCGCTTAAACTTTCGCCTTTCAGCACTATTCATCATCTGCCTCCCTGCTCAATTTTCTATTATTCTTAAGACTGCCTCACATAGATGTGCAAAATACATACCAAAACAAACGGTGAGCAAATAGCCCCTTTTCACTTTTACAAAAACCTACCCCTCATAAGGTTAAACGGCGTTAACACTGTAATCCACGATAAGTCTAATTGGAAAAACACCTATAATGTTGTGTAATAACAACACCTAAAGCTCATTTTCCGTGGTTAAAATTGAACATATCACCCTAAAAAAAACGCTTATTTGCCTATCCTACAGAATGTTACGCTTTTTACTAAACAAGCAATCCTTTCAATCCGAAAAAAAGAACAGGAATGTTGCTTTTTTACAACGTCTATACAAAGTATTCTGGAGAAAGACCTATTATCTGAGGTATGCCAAGGCATAAGAAACTACCATCCGAAAGGCCTGATATCACCAAAAAGGCCAACATCCAGAGACAGTTGGCTGACACTGAAAGACTGGCCAGTCTTGGCAAGCTCGCATCTAAAGTGGCACACGAATTAAATAATCCTATGGATGGAATACTGCGATATATCAATCTCACAATGAGAATTGTTGAGCAGGAAAATCTCGAAAAAGCTAAAGAATACCTAACACAGTGCCGGCAGGGACTTACGAGAATGATTCAAATCGTAAGCGAGCTGTTGGAATTCTCTCGCAGCACTTACGCGCCATTTGAACACGTCAAAATAGAGCAGCTCATTGAAGATGCTATAAAAACAATGGACACAAAAGCAGAAACCCTGAATGTCCGGATATTATCAAGCTATGCTCCCGGCATACCGAAAATCCGAGGCGGTAATTTATTTCAAGTCTTCTGCAACCTAATAAAGAACGCACTGGATGCAATGCCGGAGGGCGGGCAACTCAAAATCTCCACATATCTGACAGCAGATAATACCACTGTAGTGGAGTTTCGCGACACGGGAGCTGGTTTCGACCCGGGAAACACCAAAGTCATATTCGAGCCGTTCTTTACTACAAAAGATAAAAGTAAAGGGACAGGATTGGGATTGGCAATATGTAAAGACCTGATTGAAAGATACAACGGCCGAATAACTGCTGAAAATGCACCCGGAGGAGGAAGTATATTCACTGTATATCTGCCTGCTACGCCAATAGGAAGTTCGTAAAAACTAACAAGGATAATTATGAGAGCAAAGAATATTCTTGTTGTAGATGACGATAGAATCATATTGGATTCACTGTGCGAATTTTTATCGCTCGAAGGATTCAGAACAAACGGTGCCGAAACATTAAAGGCCGCTTTGGCCGAGCTGGAAAAGCAGAGCTACGGTCTGGTTATAACGGATGTTAATCTGCCGGATGGAGACGGCTTCGAATTATTAGACATCGTCGGGAAAAACTATCCGCAAACAGTAGTAATTACAATAACCGGCTATGGCAGCATCGAAAGTGCAGTCAAAGCCATCAAGCGAGGCGCATACGATTATCTCACCAAGCCTATCATTGACGATGAACTACGGCTGGCGGTGGAAAGAGCCATTAAACAACAATCACTTATAAGTGAAAACGAGAACCTGCGATTACAACTCGAACAAAAATATAGCCTGGAAAATATAATCAGCCACGACTACAAGATGGCGAAAATCTTCGAGCTTGTAGAGGCCGTCGCAGACAGCAAAACAACAATACTGATGGCAGGTCCGTCAGGCACTGGCAAAAGTATGCTGGCAAAAGCAATACACCATCGCTCAAGTCGAAGGGATAAACCTTTTGTGGAGGTTGGCTGCGGCGTACTGCCGGAAACACTGCTTGAAAGCGAATTATTCGGCCATGTAAAAGGTGCGTTTACCGGCGCCGTAAACAATAAAGAGGGTAAATTTCTGGCAGCAAATAGCGGCACCATATTCCTCGATGAAGTTTCCAATGCTTCACCGGCTCTTCAAATCAAACTGCTGCGGGTTCTGGAAGACAGACAATTCGAGCCGGTCGGCAGTAATAAAACCGAAACAGTCGATACGCGGATATTACTTGCTTCAAATAAAGACCTGAACGAAGAAGTAAGACAAGGCAGATTCAGGGAAGATTTGTATTACCGGATAAATGTGATAACGATAGATTTACCGCCTTTGTGTGATAGAGTAGGTGACGTTCGGCTGCTGGCAAAGCACTTTTTACAGGTTTACTGCACACAACACAACAAAGAAAAGCTCGGTATTACTAATGAGGCGATGGAATACTTGGAGCGTTATCCCTGGCCCGGTAACGTCCGCGAGCTGGAAAACACAATAGAACGTGCGGTTCTGCTAAGTAAAGATAAATTCATCGGTCCTTTCGATTTGCCGGACTCAATTAAACAGGACCAGCGGCAAAAGACGTATAATCCGGTGAGCTTAAAGCAGGCATTGGCTGAGCCGGAGAAAAATATAATCCGTCAGGCACTTGAAGCCAATCACTGGAACAGGCAGGAGACCGCCAAAGCACTACAGATAAACCGCACGACTTTATACAAAAAAATGAAACAATATGGTCTTGATGCCGAGGCTGAACGATTAGGCCTGACCTGATGACTAAGTATTACGATGATTGATTCTAACCAGATAAAGGGATTTAGATTATGAACCAGAAGCAACTTATTACGATGTGGTGTGGAATAGCAGCTATTGCATTGGCCGGCCTTACTGTAATAGAGAACTATGGCCTTGTATGTTTTTACGGTTTCTCTGTATGGGTGTTCATAGTAGCTCTGGTAACAGGCTGTCTTATTTATACCTTAAAAAGTAAAAAAGACCGAAAGATGAAAAACACAATCCAAAGCATATGGGATGATATCCTTAAAAAAAGACAATTTAAAATGAAAAAGGAAAACTCCGGCAAGGATAAAAACACCATACACAGCGAAAATTAGATACCATAAAAAACCCCTGCTCTGCGGAGGAGGGGAGAGGGTAAAAAAGCAGGGGTTTAGAAAAATGAAAAACCTGTTTTAATATTACAACCGTCCTACCGATGCGGTCAAGACAATAATGTCATAGAATAGAAATCCCACCGAGGATTAATACCACTGCCCGGGACTGGATTCGAACCAGCACGAGCCGAAGCTCACCAGCCCCTCAAGCTGGCGCGTCTGCCAAATTCCGCCACCCGGGCCTTTCATCTTATTATTTAATATTTAGTGTTTAGTGTCAATCGGTAAGTTCACGTACCTCTTTCGTTATTCCAAAGCAAAACCTGCAGACGCTGGCAAAAAGCAAAGCCGGTGCGTTCGCACATATCAGCTACCATCGACGATTTAGCTAAAAGCTCATCTCTTGTAGCCGCCTGCGGCATTAACATAACCTTTTCCAAATCGACATCGCCAATTTCCTCTATCGTTTTTTGTATTTCCGCCAAATCTTCCTGTGAATCCACCACAAATTTTAGCAGGTATTTATAATTATCAATCAGCTTGCGTAAGATAGCTTCATCTAACCTCGAATTTTCGTGAACAGTTGCAAGTTTTGAGGCGTTCGGCGTAGAGTTACTCAATTTCGGGCTGATGCTCATCAAATCACAGGCCAAATCCGGTATGAAAGCAATTCCTGCTGTTTCAACTGTTATGTGTTTTCCGAGTGATTTTAGCTTTTGCAGCAGTTGAGGCAAATCAGAATTTATTATTGGTTCGCCGCCGGTCATTACGATGAATTTACATGGCCATTGTTGAACCGCTTTGTGGATCTTTTCAATGCTGTAATCATTTCCTGCTTCTTTGTCCCAGGCGTATTTAGTATCGCACCATTTGCACCGCAGGGGGCAGCCCGCCAGACGCACAAACACACTGGGAATGCCTGCTAAAAATCCCTCGCCCTGCAGAGAATAGAATATCTCATTTACTACCATATTTGATTACTTGTCCACATATTTAATCGGGTCTCTGATAGCTGCTTCAGCAAAACCTTTTAATCTTAATCTGCAGGAATCGCACCGCCTGCAGCCTCTGCCTTGCTCATCGGGGTCGTAACAACTGTGCGTTAGGGAATAATCGACACCAAGTTTTGTGCCGGTGAGAATAATCCGGGCCTTCGTCATACCTATAATCGGTGTGTGAATATGGTGTCGGCCTTTATGCTTAACTGCCGCTGCTGTAGCGAGATTGGCCACTTTTTCAAAAGCCGTTATAAATTCAGCCCGACAGTCAGGATAGCCGCTGTAGTCAACTGCGTTAACGCCTATGAAGATATCAAACGCACCAAGCACTTCGGCCCAGGCGAGTGCGTAACTTAAAAATACTGTGTTACGAGCAGGTACGTATGTCGGCGGTATTCGGCCCGGTCTGCCTAAATCGGCGCTATCCTTCGGCACTTCGATAGTCGAATCGGTCAGCGCTGAACTGCCAAACTGGGCTAAATCAATATCGATGCAGCGATGTTCGATTACTTCAAGAGAATTAGCTATTTTCTTTGCAGCCTCGATTTCCCTCCAGTGCCTCTGGCCGTATCTGAAAGTCAAGGCGTAGCAGTGGAAACCTTCGCTACGGGCTATAGCCAAAGTCGTAGCTGAATCAAGACCGCCGCTTAGCAAAACAACCGCTTTTTTATCTTTCTCCAACATTTTTTCAACCTTGTCAAAGTTATTGACATCTATTATATTAATACAGCTGAGCTTTTACGAGGTTCAACAAAATGGACAAAAATCCCGAACTTGAACTATTCGACAATCCCAATCCACAGCGGGACTACCGGATAACAATCAGATGTCCCGAATTTACCAGTCTTTGTCCTCGAACAGGTCAGCCGGACTTCGGCGAAATAATCATCGAATATTGTCCCGATAAACTTTGCATCGAGCTAAAGAGCCTTAAGTTCTATATGCAAAGCTACCGCAACAAAGGCATCTTTTACGAAGCCCTGACAAATGATATATTAGATGATTTATCCGGCACCTGCAAGCCGCGCCAGATGAAAGTTACCTCGCGATTTACCCCCCGAGGCGGAATAACCACCGAGATAATTGCAGAGTATAAAGGAGACAAATAACCGACAAGCGGTCGAAACAAATTATTGAGAGGTGACAAAATGGCCATAGCATTCCACTGTGAACATTGCGGTAGAAAAATAGAAGCACCAGACAATGCCGGCGGCAAATGGGGTAAATGTCCGGCATGCCATAATAAAGTGTACATCCCCGGCTCTGATTCCGGCGAAGAGCTTAAACTTGCACCAGTAGATACAGCCGATTTGACAAAACAAAAACAACTAATAGATGAAACACGCAGAATTGAACAAGAGATATTGAGTGAAACAGAGGATGTTCCGGATGGCGTGGTTGAAAGTGCTGCACCGGTATATGATGTAAGCGATAATGAATTGACGAAAGATATAATTATCTATTTACGATTAATGGCCGACGGCGACTTAGAACAGGCCGAAAGAATCGAAGGTTCAATAATCCACTGTGGTAAGAGAGCTTCAAAAATTCTCGACGGAATATCGGTTAGCGAAATGCCTGAGCCGGAATTGGCCGATATCCCCCCACAGATACTTGCCGGCCTGGTAAGGACCTTACGCACCAAAATAAAATAACACAGCCGGAAAACCTCCCAAGTCTGACTCAAGCGTCCTAAAAAATACTCCCAGACTGTAAACCTGCCACGTTATTTTAAGACTATAAAATTTAACCGGCCAAACTGACCCTCCAATTTGGTTTTAATGAAACGATTTCCTATATTTTATATGGAGGGGCAATAAAAACAACCTGATTAAGCTCCAATAACCTGGAGGGAAATTTATTATGGGTAATGAGACAACAATAGTGCACGTTACCCACGAAGCAGTGGGAAAAATCGGCGGTATAGGCGCTGTTCTGCAGGGCTTTTTCACCTGCAATTCCTACCTCGAAGCGGCCGGCCGCTCGATTCTCGTCAGTCCATTGTTCTCTACCGAAGGCTCTGTTTCGAATCGTCTGGGCGATAACAGCGAGGTGCTCTATTCGTCCGTCGATGGGCTTGTAAGGACTGGATACATCGAAGCCTTTCGGAAAATCGAGAACTTCTATAATGTCGGTATTGTCTACGGCCGGCGAACATTCGTTGACAAACAGACAGGCGTGAAAAGCTCGCCCGAGGTGCTGCTTATCGATATAACACGTATGAATAGTGATGTGGTCAATGAATTCAAAAAACATTTGTTCGAACGATTCGGTATCCGCAGCCATCTGTATGAATATTTGTGGGAATATGAGCAGTATGTAAGACTGGCGCCGGCGGCAATAGCTGCACTTAAAGCAATCGGCGCAGCTAAAGATTCGACAATCGTTGTCGCACACGAGTTTATGGGGATGCCAACAGCATTGGCGGCTATTCTCGAACCAACGTGTAATTTCAAAACTATTTTCTACGCCCATGAAGTGGCTACAATACGCCGCATCGTAGAAAGTCATCCCGGCCACGATACAATGTTTTACAATACCCTGAAACAGGCCTATGAAGACAAACTTTATATCAACGAAGTATTCGGCGACCAGAACTACTATTTCAAACATTCCCTGGTGGAAGCTTCTAAGCATTGTGACGCCGTATGCGCGGTCGGCAATCACGTGGTCAGCGAGCTGCGGTTCCTTGCGCCGGAATTCGAAACCGTCGATATCGACATAGTCTATAACGGCATACCGGCGTATCAAATCGGCCTTGCCGAAAAACTGCAGTCGAAAGAAAAACTGCAGCGGTATTGCGAAAGGCTGCTGGGCTATAAACCGGACTTCATCTTCACGCACGTTACAAGACTTGTACGAAGCAAAGGGCTGTGGCGGGACCTGCGGGTGCTGGAACATATAGAAAGAGAGTTCAGGACGCAGGGCAAAACCGGAGTGCTGTTCCTGCTGTCTACCGAAACAACACAGCGACGCGGCAGCGATATTTATAAGATGGAATCGGAATATAAATGGCCGGTGGCACATCGCGAAGGTGCGCCGGACCTTTCCGGCGGAGAAGCGAATTTCTACACAGCCGTGCAGGAGTTCAACGCCAAAAGCAGGAATATAAAAACCATCTTCATAAACCAGTTCGGATTCGACCAGATTAACTGCGGCCAAAGAATGCCGGCAGATATAGAATTTATGGACATCCGCAGGGGAAGCGATGTCGAGTTCGGCCAAAGTATCTATGAGCCGTTCGGTATCGCTCAGCTCGAGCCGCTGACCTTCGGCGGTATATGCGTGGTCAGCAGCGTCTGCGGATGCGCTGACTTTGTGCTGGATGTAGCAGGTGCCGAAGGCGCACAAAATCTCGTCATCGCCGACTACACACGGCTGAACAGCCATAAAACCGAAAATATCAAAGAGCTGCTGAAAATCAACGAAGCAGTCCGCAAACAGATAGAACATAACGTCAGCGAAAACGTCGCTATGCAGGTATGCTCAAGACTGACAAAGAGCGAGGCTGAGATAGAAAATCTGATTCAAACCGGCTATTCACTGGCGAAAAATATGAGCTGGGACGCGGTGGTGCAGAACTACCTGCTGCCCTGCCTGCAAAAGGTCTCGTCAAAATCCCATATCCCTGCAACATACGCAAAAACAGCATAACTTCAGGCGAAACGCACCTGCCTTTCGAAATCCGCCTTTGGCGAGATAGTTGTTTTGATATATCCTTCGACTGCGCTCAGGACAAGATTGGGTTCGCCCTGGCACCGCGTAGGGTGCCGGGTAAAATTGGGTTCGTTTTGGGTTCGTTTGGGTTCGTTTTCGATAGTTGGCTGTTCATAGTTTTTTGTTCTTAGTTATTGTGTAAGCTACGCTTACGCTCATT
>CAZCIR010000061.1:0-8737 GCA_964499145.1 uncultured Pirellulales bacterium
ATATGAACTCCGCAATATTATTATTTGGGATCGCACAAATATAGTAAATAAAATTGGCATATTTGGCTGGCCAAGCAATTATATCACGATGGGAGTAACGTTTGAATACCTTCTAGATTTTTGGAAGCCCCCGAAAAATAATTAATATAGAAGGGCATTAGTGGATATCTATACAAAAGAAGCATTGATTCAAAAGCTACGCGAGATAAAGTCTATGGGCTGGATCGTCTCTGCTAGACAAGGCAATGCCGGCGGAGTTGGTAATACATTAGAAGATTTGCTGGGGATTAAAGAGAACAACCTACCTATACCAAACGCAGCCGAATGGGAACTTAAATGTCAAAGATTGGAAACAACTTCTTTGACAACTTTATTCCACATGGAACCTTCTCCTCGCGCCATGAGATTTGTCCACAGATTTTCTTGCTGAAATATGGGTGGAAACACCAAGGGGCAGGGGCAAAATATCCTGGCAACGAAATGAGTTTCAGGCAAACAATAACAGGCGCCGTAAGAAGTGACAGAGGTTTTACGGTTGTTGTTGACCGTGAGCATCGAAAGGTTCTGATTTCCTTTGATGCGAATTCTGTTGACCCTCGACATGCTAAATGGCTCAAATCAGTAAAAAAACGCGTTGGTCTTGGCGAACTGTCCCCGCAACCATATTGGGGTTTTGATGATCTCGAACATAAGGCTGGTACGAAACTTTTGAACTGTTTTTATCTTCAAGCCAGAACTAAAAGAGAAAAGGGAAAAGAGTTTTTCTCTTACGAAAATATTTCCGTGCTCACAAAATTCAGCATAAGCGCTTTTATAGGCGCTATCAAAAAAGGCTACGTTTACGTTGATTTTGATGCCAGAACTGGTCATAATCATGGTACCAAATTTAGACTAAGGCAGGGTAAACTTCCAGAACTATACGAAGATGTTAAAAACCTTTGAAAACAAAAGAAAACTAACCACTCACCTCCTTTGACCCGCAAAACTCTAAATCCCTGAAATCTGCTTGTGCTGCCTCCTGCTCGGATACTGTTTTACTTATATGCTTTCGGCATACTCCCTATCCGTTTCCTCATCGCGGCCTCCGGCAGTACTGCGCAACTGGGTTTCCAAATTCTTATAACTTAGAATTCACAGATAAAAAAAAGAATATCTAAGTATCTTAGGTATTGTATTGTGCTTTGCCATCTCGCGCTATATGGCATTGCCATATAGTGAGCTACCTCTCCCAAAATCTCTCCGACGAGATACGCTTCACGATTCACGAGATACGAGGTCATTTTCCCGCAATCCTTAAAAATTCACCCCCAAAATTCCCTCGAAGCGAAGCGAAGCGAAGATCCTTCGTAGCGTAACGCAGATCCCAGAACTCCTTTATCTGGGACCCAGTATCTGTGCCCCATGCTACTTTGGCTAAAAAACAGGGAACCCATATTCTAAATCCTCTTTTATTTTCCCGCAATCCAAAAAAACCGCGTCAATCCGTGAAATCTGCGTCAAAAAAACAGTGTAAATCTGTGTTCATCCGTGGTTAATTTTTCTTCCCTGTCCGCTTTACGCTGAACGCTGCATGCTATTTTCCCATTTGCCGCCAATAGCTGGCCCGCACAAATTCACTCGGATGATGAGCCCTTCGCCTCAGCCCCACATCCAATTGCGCATAACAGCATTGTCGCTCCTGTGATTATCCCAATCACGCCCATCGATTTCAGCACCGTTTTCCTGGTCGCCTCTTCCTCAAAAAACTCAAGAACATACAGACACCCGAGTACCGCCAGTACAACAATAGCAATCATTACAGCCACTTTGCAAATCGCCAATATCTTTTTTCCCATAGTTCATTCACTCCTTTATCTTTCCGCACAATACAAAAAAACCGAACTGCCCCCATTCTACCCCATTTTCTAAATTCCCACAACCTTGTTCTGGCCTTGATTAAAATAAAATCCCCGCGAAGCGGCTCCACAATTTTGCATTTTACATTTTGATTTTTAAGTTCTCTTTATCAGCCCCATTCAAATTATAAAAATCCGCCCTCCAAAATCGCCATCGTTGAAAATTCATCATAAAATATCAGTGTTTTTTGCTCGGCTTATGAAAAGAAACCCGTGTTTTACGGGATTCGGCGGTCGATGACGAATACTGAAACTAAGCTCGCTTAAAAAGCAGGATTCGTTGAGAACACCAAGCCGATCAAATACAGTGTGAATCTGTGTCGAACATTTCTCTGTGTCCCCTGTGCCCTCTGGGGCAAAGTTGAATCATAACGCTCTGACCCACCGCGTCAAAAAATCTCTGCTTTTTTATTGCGCTATATGGCATTGCCACATAGTGAAAAATAGGCTCATCCATCCCCACAACAAATACCGGCGCTATATGGCATTGACATATAGTGAACCACTACTCCCAAATCTCCCGTAACAAAAATCCCTCAGTGATTATCCACGCTATGTGGCATTGCCACCTACTGAAATTCTTCCCCCGACGAAATCGCCATCGTCGAAGCCAAAAAATGACCTTGTCATCCCGAGCGAAGTCGAAGGACCTCTTCCCCCTTGGCGTCCCGAGTGACCTTTGTTGAGCGAATCCGAACCAAGCCCAGGGATCTCATTCTTCTCAAATCCCTCCTTCTCAAATCCCTGATTTATAAAAAGAATACCTAAGTATCTTAGGTATTGCCTTCGGCAGTTCTCTGATATGTCAATTAAGTAATCCGCCTGCCAAAATCTCCATCGTTGGAAATTCATCATAAAAAATCATTCCCTTTAGATACCACAATTTTGCTTTTTGCTTTTTAATTTTTTATTTTCCTCTTGTTAACTTAGGCAACCTGTGGCCTAGCCATTTATGCCTTAGGTACTTATAGTTAAAAGCCACCGCGGCAATTGAGCAGAATCTTCGAATATTTTCGAACGTTTCTATACAACTTTTGAATATTTCTATACAATTTTCGAACGTTTCTATACAGTTTTTGTTTGTTTTCGAATGTTTTCGAATATTTTCCATCATATACCCATAAACCCGCGCCGTTACCCCCTTTCAATGCATTTTAGGTAGTGACACCCTCCCATTTTTCACGAATTTTCTTGCCCACTTTGCCTATTTTTACTAATTTAACACCTCGTTTTTATCTCAAAAATCAACAAATTGACTCATAATCCGCTCTAAAAGCCCCATCGGCAGCCCCATCACGTTTGTTAGGCTGCCTTCTATCTTCTCAATAAACTCATCCCCCTCTTCTTTTATCGCATACGCCCCCGCCTTATCCCGCCAAGATTCGCCTTTAATATGTTCTGCTATCTGCTTATCAGTCAATAACTTAGGGTAAATAGTTGTCGTCTCGCTTTCGACAATCTCCGCCCTGTCAGCCATCCTGACAATTGCAACACCGGTTATCACCTTATGAGCTGCGCTAAAAAGCTTTCTGGTAATCACCTCCGCCTCTTTTTCATCAGCCGCTTTTCCGATTATTTCCCCCTGAAAATCCACAACAGTGTCCGCCCCGATAACTAAACATTCTGGGAATTTACCGGCCACGTCTCTTGCTTTTGCCAAAGCCAGCCTTTCAGCATACTTACGTGCCCCCTCACCCTTAAATGCTGACTCATTAACTTCCGGGGCAACAACCATAAATTCATAGCCAGCTTCAGTTAACAGCTGTTTTCGCCGGGGCGAGACCGAAGCTAAAATAATGGACACCGGACGCCGCATCTTAATCTTCTATATGCTATTTTCTGAAGTGCACATGGTAAACTGTCTTTTTGCAAAACGTCAGATATTCTTTTTCGATTTGGTCAATATCTTCGCTTATATAATGTTCGAACAACTTTTTACCAATGGCCCGATTCCACCAGACAGTCATTGGAATGTTTCTGTCCGATGCAATTCTTCTGCCTTCTTTTTCGAGCGGCCATTTGCCCTTTACACCATCCTCGAGCAGCCGATGATAATTACCAAGCCGTTTTCCGAAGCCTTCTTCCCGCAGAAACCGCACCAATGCATACGATTGGCTGTAAAAGGCCATTACAGTCTCATCACTCGTAACAAGAGCCTCTCCCGGGTTCATAGCTATCAATTCTTTTAACGGTATCATCCTGTTTTTCACCAATGTCATCTTCAACCCACCTAATCGATTCACATTTCGAACCGGCTCAAAATAAAATAATCCCTGCTCATATCTACTGGTCTCAAAGAGCATTGCGATACCTTCATCAAGCCAGCTCGGAAGACGAAATTCAAAATGTCTCTTGTTGAACTGATGCCAGCCCTCATGTCCAAGTACGGAGAAAGTTCGCTCTCTACCGATATTATACGTCACACAGGCACCCTTTAGGTAATACGCACCAGCCTTTATTTTGAAGTACAGCGGCGCCTGCGGACCCACAAAAGTTTTTGTAAAATCCTCCCACTGCTCGCGCTCAGCAAAAAGATAAACAGTAAACGCAGTTTCTGTCTCAATCGGCTCAGACAGCTGGTCGTTATAGCCGCGATACGCCGATTCCATAAACCCGGGAACCTGTGAAAGCATTAAAGGTTCCAAAAGCGTGGTAAGTATCTCATAGTGAGCAGTAGTAAGTTTCAGTCCCGGCCCATATTCGTTTTGCCAAACCTCAACGGACTCCAGCGCCGGCAGATTTTGCCTGTTCAAATACTCAATCATCCCTGCAGGTGTATCTATCCGCCAAGTATTACTGGTTTTGATTGAATCCCCACATCCCGCAAGGCAAACAAACGCGACCGCCCAAATTATCGCTGATTTTCTTGCCACAATCGTTTCCCTCTTGCTCAAGCCTCTTTGAATTCCACCCCAAACACCTCGGCGGTGAATAAATAAACCTCTGTTTCAGGGTCTTTCCAGGCATCAGCCGGCAGTCCCGCTTTGTGTGCGCAGCAGTATGAAAGAAAGTCCTCCTTGCTCCAGCCGGTCTCGGTTGCAACCTGAGGCAGAAAGCAGCCCGAAGTACATCCTCTTTTGATATAGATACCATCAATCCCGAGCCGCAAACTCAAGGGGTCATCTGTCTTTTGAAGCGGCGAAAGCACCGAAATTTCGACATCAAGCTGCTCTAATTCATCGGCGGTTATCGGGTCAGAAAAGAAACGAGGATCACCGGTCGCCGAGGCCTTCGCCATTTCAACAACCAGCTCAATTAAAGGCACCTCGGATGTAAATTGCCCGATACAGCCTCGCAACTGTTCCTGGTTTTTCAACGTTACAAAGCAGCCGCAGTGAGCATTTAGTTCAGGGTCGTCTGACTTGGGCTCGGGCATCACCCCGCCGGTTAAAACCGCCTTAACCGTATCGCAGGCGGTCTTGAGCAGAATCTTTCTTTGTGCATCGTTCATATTACTGCTAATCACCAACCTGACACAATCAATGTAACCATTTTATCACAAAAAAACCGCCTACTAACAATAATACGAAGGCCAGCGAAAACCAGTTGAAGTATTTTTCAATTATAGGCCTGATTTTTTCGCCTTTCCAGCCGATAAGGCCGGCCACAATAAAGAACCTCGCCGACCTGCTCACAGTCGATGCTATAAAAAAGCCTGCAAAATTTATCTTAGCAACACCGGAGCTTATCGTGCACACCTTATAAGGCAGAGGTGTAAACCCACAGGTAAACACAATCCAGAAATCGTATTTGTCATACCAGCCTGCAAACTTTGCAAAATTAGCTTCTGTAAGTCCAATCGCACCAAGATTTGCATAAGCCCATTGGCAGATAACCGACCACAGAAACATCCCTATGCAGTAACCTAAAATCCCGCCCAGTACTGATGCAATAGAGCAGGAAAACGCAAACCGAAACCATTTTTTCGGCGCACCGAGCGACAATGGCGCAAGCAGGACGTCCGGCGGAATAGGGAAAAAACTCGACTCTGCAAAGCTCAGCAAGAACAACGCCCTTTCGCCGTGTTTTGTGTCGGCAAAGTGCACTACCCAATCATACAGCCGCCTGTGCCAGTGCCACCACGCAACTGGTTTGCTTTGCTCTGGCCGCTCTGCAATGTTCTTCATTCTGTTACCAACCACAATTTTTATACGCAGAATAAGAATAAGCAGCTATAATGTCAACGAGCAATTATGACTGACAAAGACCAATTTGAAACTATCGGCGACGGTCTATTAGTGCGAGCGCCGGCGAAAATCAATCTTTCCCTCCTGATAGCCGGCAAACGCCCGGACGGTTTCCACGAGATAGAAACTATAATGGCCAAGATCAACTTCTACGATGAAATCCTTATCGAAAAGGGCAAATCAACCGGTATCGAACTCATCTGCAATGGTCCGGAATGGGCTCCCGAGGGGCAGGAAAACCTAGTCCACAAAGCCGCTAAAACACTGCTGGAAAGCTGTAGCCGGCCAGCCGATATTAAAATCACACTCACGAAAAATATCCCCGCAGGAGCAGGCCTCGGTTCTGCCAGCACTGATGCAGCGGCAACACTCGTCGGGCTAAACAAATACTTAGATTTACAACTTCCCAATAGCCAACTTGCCAAGCTCGCAGCCCAGATGGGCAGCGACGTAGCCTTCTTTTTAGACGGGCCTTTGGCATTTTGCACCGGAAAAGGTGAAAAAATTAAAAAATTAGACGAAAATTTTAATTTCCTGGCCTTGTTAATACTTCCTGACGTAAATGTCTCTACAAAAAAGGTTTACGCCAATTACAAGCACAATCCGGCCATCTATAAAAAGCTCTACGCCCCAATAAACGACCTTCTGGGAAAAAACAGGATTGATTTGGTCACAAAATTGTGCGCAAATATGTTAGAGATAAGCTGTTTCGGTTTATACAAAGAACTTGCTGATTTGAAAGCGAAAATTGAATCGTTAGGTTGCGGGCCGCTGTGCCTGAGCGGAAGTGGTTCATCTATGTTTTATATCATTGATAACGGCGATATTGAAAAGGGACAGGAAAACAAAGATAAAATTGAGAAAAAGACCGGTTACGAAACTGTTATCGTAAGCAACAACAGATGGTAAAGGGTTCCTGCAAAGGCGGGAACCCGCTTTTTTAAGTGAGGCAAAGAAAATGGAAATCACCGAAGTTAGAGTCAAGTTAGTAGACAACAAAGACGACAGGTTAAAAGCTTTTTGCTCGATAACGCTGGACAATGAGTTTGTAATCCGCGACATCAAAGTCATCGAGGGTACTGGCGGCTTTTTCGTTGCTATGCCGTCGCGAAAAATGAGCGACCACTGCGAGAAATGCGGAGGCAAAAACCATCTCAGAGCTAAATTCTGCAATAATTGCGGAGCAGCCCTTTCAGAAAACCGAGCAAAAAAAGATGTCAAAGGCAGAATGAAACTGCATGCCGACATCGCCCATCCTATCAATGCAGAGTGCAGACGAAAAATCCAGGAGAAAGTTTCTTCCGCTTTCACAGAAGAAATGGAAAAATCAAAGCAGCCTGGTTATAAACCGGTCGATATGGACGAACCGGATGACGAAGTTCCAGAAGTAATCTCGTAAACTTCAGGCTATGTGACACCCCCGGCTACGCTCCGCTGTGACGAGCCGCTCCTGCGAGTGCACATCTGCTCTTAAGCGGTAAGGTCCTCAAGAACCTTATCGAGAGCAACATCCAACCGCTCATTGAGTCTGTATTTACCTTTGCTTAGCTGCTGGCGGACGTCGAGGACCTTCTCCTTGCGAACCTCCGGCAGTTGAGCAATCTTTTTTAACACCTGGCCGACAGGCGTATTATTGATGTTCTCAAGTATCTGCTCCATAAGCAAATCCTGCTCCGCAGCCAGGTCTTCGTTGACAGAATCGAACTGCTGATTTTGGTCTTCAAAACGGTTAGAATCAAAGCTTGGCATTTAGATTACCTTATCCGCTATACCTCAGCTTTCGGGCGAAAGTATCCTTCCTTTTGCCCGAAAGCTTATAACCACTATATATTGTATGCCCCCGGAATCCATTCGAGGCACGAAACAGCTTTCACAGTATTGGTATCGACAGAAGCAGGGAAAAAACTTTAAAAAAGTTTGGCTCTGACTAAAACGTCCGAAAAGCACAAAATTACACCAATTTTTGGGCCTAATACGTCTTATTAATATCGAAAATAGCCACTTGAAAAAGTCACTTTCCATACCAAAACCAACTGCAAGGGCTTTTTCAGTCAATAAGGGCAATACACAATATATAGTGATAGTCGACGGCAGGTGAAATTGGGTTCGATTGGGTTCGTTTTGGGTTCGTTTTTGATGACATCGTTCACAGTATTTTGTTCATAGTTCATTGTATAATAATAACTTATGTTCATTTGGGCGTTTTGGAAATTGGGTTCGTTTTGCTTTTTTTGTTCATTTTGATTGAAATTTTCCTCTGCGCAGACAGAGAGCAGACACCAGACGACAGACTCAAGACACCAGACCGCAGACTCAAGACAACAGACCGCAGACTCAAGACAACAGACGACGGACTAAAAATGCTCAAAACAAGATTTAATTGGATACTGAACTTTAGCCGGTTTTCATTGGCTGCTCCTTTTATTATTTACTACTTACTATTTAATATTTTCCAAAGGAGTTTAAAAGACCTCCTTCTACAATAGGAGGGACCCGCGCGTTTGATTCGAAAAATCGAGGATTTTTCGTGGGCGAAAATTTTGTAAGTCGTTGTAGGATAAAGAATTAAAAAAATATGAAAAAATTTGATTTTTCTCAGCATGTGTCAACTAATACATAGGTAACAGTTTATACCGACAACATGGGTAACACTTT
>CAZCIR010000062.1:0-7906 GCA_964499145.1 uncultured Pirellulales bacterium
AACAGGCACTTGATATCACCGAGATGCTGATAAGGTCCAATTCCATCGATGTTATTGTTGTTGACTCGGTTGCCGCCCTGACGCCGGCAGCAGAGATTGAAGGCGAAATGGGTGCCACCCACATGGCGCTGCAGGCAAGATTAATGAGTCAGGCGATGAGGAAGCTTACCGCTGTTATCAACAAAAGTAAAACCTCCCTTATCTTTATAAATCAAATCCGTATGAAAATCGGCGTGATGTTCGGCAACCCGGAAACAACCCCCGGTGGGAGGGCACTGAAATTTTACACGTCCGTCCGAGTCGATTTAAGAAGACTGGCGACCTTAAAAGACGGCGGCAACGCCATCGGCACCAGGGTCAGGGCGAGGGTGGTAAAGAACAAAATTGCCCCACCTTTCCGTGATGCTGAGTTTGATATTATGTTCGACAGCGGAATCAGCTACGAAGGTGATTTACTCGACCTGGGTGTTGATTGCAAGGTGGTCGAAAAGACCGGTGCCTGGCTAAACTATGGCGATGTCCGCCTCGGACAGGGCAGAGAAAATGCAAAGAAGTATCTGGCTGAAAATATAGATTTGCGCGAGGAGCTGAAAAGTAAAATCCTTGCCGCCAAAGGGCTGGCGTGAAGTGTATCAGATGAATGATAAAGCAGGGTATAGGTAGGGGTAAGGAAGGTTTGCGGTGCCAAGTGCGAAGCAGATAAGACGTGATTTTATAGATTTCTTCAGGAGTAAAGGGCACGAATTTGTCCCCAGCTCACCCATAGTGCCGGTTAATGATGATACGCTGCTTTTCGCCAATGCGGGGATGAATCAGTTCAAAGATATTTTTTTAGGGCTGTCCAGTCCCGAATATCGCAGAGTGGTCAACAGCCAAAAGTGCCTGCGCGTAAGCGGTAAGCACAACGACCTTGAAGAGGTCGGCAAAGATACCTACCACCATACCTTTTTTGAAATGTTAGGCAACTGGTCGTTTGATGATTATTTCAAGGCCGAGGCAATCGAGTGGGCATGGGAGCTTTTTATAAAGGTTTGGGGAATCGAGCGGGACAGCCTGTGGGTGACTGTTTTTCAAGGAGATACGAAAGATAATTCCCCGCCGGACAGTGATGCCAGATTGCTTTGGCCCAAAGTAACGGGCATTTCGGAAGAGAGGGTTCTCTTTGGCGGTAAAGAGGACAATTTCTGGGAAATGGGTGACACCGGTCCCTGTGGGCCCTGCAGCGAGATACATATCGATCTCGGTCCGGATATGTGCGACAAAAAAAATGTCGCCAGCCACAAGTGCGCAGTCAACGGCGGCTGTGCCCGATTTATAGAATTGTGGAATCTGGTCTTTATACAATATAACCGAACCGAAGCCGGCAAGCTTATTGAACTCGGCGCAAAGTATGTCGACACCGGCGCCGGGCTGGAAAGAATCGTAGCGGTGCTGCAGGGCAAAAGAAGCAATTATGATACCGATTTGTTTATGCCCGTAATCGATAACGTTAGTGAAATCACCGGCTACAAATATACGTCCAAGCTGAACAACAAAGTCGATAACGCCTTCAGGGTTATAGCCGACCATATTCGCTCGCTTGTCTTTGCGATAACCGATGGCGCAGTTCCTTCCAACGAAGGCAGGGGCTACGTAATACGGCGCATACTCCGCAGGGCTTCGAGGTTCGGCAGGGAACTGGGAATGCATGAGCCGTTTATGTATAAGCTTGTGCCTGTGGTTGTTAGTTGTTTAGGCGAAGCGTTTGGCGAGATAAAAGACAGGGCTGACTATGTTTCGACGGTTATTGAATCGGAAGAGGCAAGTTTCGGCAGGACACTCGACAGGGGCATTGAAATATTCAACAGCGCGGCCGAGCGGGTGGAGGCCTCCGCCAACAGAACAATCAGCGGCGAGGACGCTTTCCAGCTTTACGACACTTACGGCTTTCCACCAGACTTAACCCAGCTTATGGCACAAGAGCGCAATCTGAAAGTAGACACGGTCGTGTTCGACGAACTAATGGAGAAGCAAAGAGAACGCGCAAGGGCGGCACGAAAAGATGATTCGCTTGTGACGGTTTTGGCTGACACGAATTTGCCGGCAACGGACGACCTGCATAAATATCAGGTCGACAGTTGCGAGTGTAGAGTGCTTGGCTTTGTCGATGACGGAGGTTTTAAGCAGGAAGGTGCTGTTAAAGCAGGCGGCAAAGTCGGCTTGATTCTCGATAAGACCTGTTTTTACGCCGAGGCGGGCGGACAGGTCGGCGACTGCGGAATGATGAAATCTCCCAAAGGAAGTTTTATTGTCGAGACAACCGAGAAGTTCGGTGATTCCATTATTCACTGGGGAAAGCTGGCTGACGGTTCCGTAAGTGTTGGGGATAATGTAAATATAACGGTTGATAAGAACCGCCGGCAGACCAAGAAAAATCATACCACCACACATCTGTTGCAGTGGGCTTTGCAGCAGAGGCTTGGCAAATCGGTCGCACAGCAGGGTAGTCTTGTATGCCCGGATTATCTCAGATTCGATTTTACTTGGCCGAAGGCTTTGAGCAGCAAAGAAGTAAAAGAGGTTGAGAACCTGGTCAGAGAAGAAATCTCCGCAGATTCGCCGGTAACGTGCAATGTTATGCCGAGAGAAGAGGCGCAAAAGCTCGGTGCGATGGCGCTGTTCGGTGAAAAATACGGAAGCGAAGTTCGGGTAGTTGCCATTGGCGTCACAGAGGACGACCGGCTTGGCGAGGCCTTTAGCAAGGAGTTTTGCGGCGGCACACACGTTGAAAGGCTCGGTTCTATCGGCGGTTTCAAGATAATCAAAGAAGAAAGTATATCAGCAGGTATTAGGAGGATAACAGCATTGACAGGCGAAAAATTGACAGAATTTTTAGAGAAGAGAAGCGAAATTATCGATGAGCTTTGCAAAATATTAAAGGCACCGGCTGAAGAAGTTCCTGAGAGAGTCAAAAAATTGATAGATGAAAACAAGAAGCTTGCTAAGGAGCTAAAGTCTGCGTCCAGGCAAAGCGGTAGTAATATTATGACCGAGGCAAAACAGCTTCTTGAAGGGTGTGAAAAAATTGGGCAGACATCGGTAATTATTGGCAGGCTTTCAGCTAATTCAGCCGAGCAGGCTCGTGAAGCGATTGATATGCTCAAAAAGAAGACAAAATCCGCTGCGGTGGTTATTGGCTTTATCGAAGGTGAAAATGCAACTCTACTTACTGGTGTTACTAACGACCTTGTAAAAAAAGGTCTAAAAGCCGGCGAATTAGTGAAGCAAATCGCTCCTTTGGTTGACGGTGGAGGCGGCGGCCGGGACCAAATGGCGCAGGCGGGCGGTAAAAATCCAGCAAAAATCGACGATGCCCTTGCCAAGGCCGCAGAAATAATAAGAGAGAAGTTGAACACTGTTTAGGGCTTTCTATGACTTTGAATAAACACCTGCTTTCAGCATCGGTGGTATTTGTTTACCTGTTGTGCGGTTGTATTGCAGGGCTACTTTTTGCAGCGGACAAACCTAAAAAGATAAATGACTTCAATTTTGTACCCGGAGAAGAGGTTCGTGTCGATGTTAACAACAAATATATAGGCGGCGACCACTTCCTCGTATATGTCCCAACCGATTATACAGACGAGCATAATTGGCCTGCGATTTTCGTTTATCACGGGATGGGCGGTCAGCCGACGACCTGGCCGTTCCGGCAAATAACTAACGGTAAAGGTTTTATTATTGTCGGAATGGAATATCTTCATCGTGGTAAGGCCAAGCTCACAAAAGGTGAGTATATAAACTATTTTAAGCGTGAACGTAAAAGTGTTCTGGAAGTCAAAAGATACGTTTGTGAACGTCTTAAAATAGACGAGGAACGACTGTTTGTCACGGGCACCAGTAAGGGCGGTTGGCATACCTCATCCATATTTGAGAGCAGCACTAAGGTCTGGGCAGGGGCCGTCATTATTGCAGCCGGTCGGAGCCGAAACGCCAGATTGCTCTCCAGCAGTGCTGGCAGAAAAGCACTGCGAGGCAAGCCCATTTATATCGGCGCCGGCGAAAAAGATATTAATCTGCCCTGGGCCAAAAAAGCAGCGACATATTATAAAAGCCTCGGAGCAGAGGTAACGTTTGAGGAGTGTGAAGGAGAAGGGCATGGATTTGACTATACTAAGCTGAAGGAATTGTATAACTGGCTTGTTACAAATAGTGCTATTGAGAATGTACAATCTGGTTCTTTACAGCGGAGCGTGCCACAGCTGGACAAGACAGATTAATTGCCAAAACCGCGGATTTTTATGCTTTTTGCGTGTGCGTCAAGCCCCTCAGCCTCAGCTAACCGAATAATATCTTCGGCACATTCAGCTAATTTCTCTTTGCTGTATTCTATAATACTTGTTGATTTGATGAAATCATTGGCGCTTAAAGCGCTGGAAAACCTCGCACTTCCCCCTGTCGGTAGCGTATGGCTCGGCCCGGCCCAGTAATCGCCGACCGCGACCGACGAATAGTCACCGATAAATATCGCACCGGCATTTTTTATTTTTTTAGCAATTTGCCCACTTTGTTTTCCGCATTGTATATGCAAATGCTCGATTGCAAACTTATTTGCCCATTCAACAACCTCATCCATATTTTCCAAGATCGCTATGCTGCTATACTTAGTAAGGCAGTTGATAACTTCTTCACGTCTGTTTAGCTGCCCCGTTTGGTTTTCAAGATGACCAAGGACTTTTTCTGCAAGCGTGGATGAGTTTGTTAGTAAAATTGCGCTTCCGGGAACATGCTCTGCTTGGCTCAACATATCGGCAGCAACCCACGAAGGGTTCGCTTTATCGTTCGCAATTATGAGAACCTCGCTTGGCCCAGCTATAGAGTCAATGCCAACTTGCCCAAAAGCGTATTTCTTGGCAGTTTGCACCCATTGATTTCCGGGACCGACTATAATATCCACAGTTTTAATTGTGTTTGTTCCATCTGATAGAGCCGCAACGGCCTGAACTCCGCCTATTCTGTAAACCTCTTTAATTTTTAGCTCGTAGCAGGTCGCTAAAATTACCTGATGAATGCTACCGTTGTATCTTGGTGGCGAGACAACAACTATCTCTTTCACCCCTGCTACCTGCGCTGGGACAGCACACATTATCACAGTCGACGGCAGCGGAGCCGATGCCCCCGGCACACATATTCCCACTCGTTTTATTGGTGTATACTTTATGCCTGTCGATTTAAAGTTCTTGTTTTGACCGACAAAAATTTTTGACTGATACTCCTTTACATTCTTTATCGCCTGGCGAATCGACCTCAAAAGTTTTTTGTCGATTGTTTTGTGGGCGTTTTTTAACTCCTCTTCCGATATTCCAAACTGTTCAGGAGTAAGCCTCGCACCATCGAACTTCTCGGTGTATTCGGCTACTGCTTCGTCTTCACGTTCCCAGACATCCTCAATAATTGCCGCTACTTTTTGACCTTCTTCGCTTCGAGGATTAAATGTCGCCACTGCGCAGACAGTTTCGCGAAGGCTTTTTAACTTTTCATCGAAGTCTGGCTGTTTATATGAAATCAGGATTTTACCAAGCTCGTCTGGCATCGATTTATCCTTATCTTCCGAAGTTTTCGTGGCTGTAAGTCCGAGTCGCCTTCTGCAGCAGCAGATAATATTCGCCTTTGTATTGCGTTAGAATTCCTGCTATTTTGAATCGAACGGGGTCGGCCTCAATAGACTGCTCGTGCTGTGTCTTTTCCAGGACTTCACAGGGCAGCAGACGGAACGAGATTCTCGGGATGTTCCTGCCGAGAGCTTCAAGGGTAACTTCAGGTTCACCGTCGGCGCTGCTGGATAAAACTGCAGATCTGTTCACTAAGATGAAGTCCTGCTTTAACTGTAATCCCTTTTTCAACTGCTCGTGGCGAAGGATTCGCCTGGTCTCAAGCTTGACTATTATCTCCGCTGGTATGGCTAATACATCATTCGGCTCATTGATAGCTATCCTGGCCTTTTGTTGCTGCGATGTTGACCCTCGCCCCTCGGAGAGGGGCGGGGTTGACGACTCTTCCGGTTCGGTTTGATTATCAGTTGCACTGACAGGCAAAAAATAAATTGGGAATATATAATTGCTGCCTCTGTATTTTGTAACATTGCCCCAGAGCCTGTAGTATGCATCGGAACGTTTTTGGACGTCAGCGGTTATTTTTTCCAGTGCTGCCGATGGCAGCAGCTCGACAACCGAGCCAGTGCGGATTCGGCCTGTATCATCACTTACATTTGAATCAAATTCGAAGAACCATTTACCGCCGGCGCTGCTTAATTTGCCATCGGCGCCTGTTAGGCCGAAGCCATCCCGCAGCGGACGAGCCGAACCGGCTGATGCCGCGCAGCTTAACAATGCTAAAATAAAAATCACTATTCTCTTGCTCATATCAATGGCCAATAATCAACTCTACAACCTGCTCCGGTTTATCTGTCTGCCGTATGTGTCGGCTGCTCTTTGGGTCATCGCTTGCGATTAAATCAATGAGCGGCTTCCAAAATCCGCCTACGAGTATAATCGGTTTATCTGCTTTGATAAAGCCCTTGTTTTTTAATTCCCAAACCTTTGCCAGCTCAAGCAGCGTCCCTGTTCCGCCGGGCAGCACAACGTATGCCTGTCCCAGCTTTATTAGCGAATCAAGCCGTTCGTCCAGTGAACCGGTAACGATTTCGCGACTGATATATTCATTTGGTGCTTGTGCGAAAGCTGAGCAGGTAACACCAATTGTCTTACCGCCGACTTCGGCGGCTCCTTTTGCCGCCGCCAGCATTGTTCCGCCGTAGCCGCCATTTGCAATAGTAATGCCAGCCTGGGCCAGTAGTTTGCCGGTCTGGTATGCCAGTTCGTAAGCCGGTTCACCGAGCTTTGCTTTAGCCGTGCCGAAGACGGTTATTGTTTTATCATTCATTTGCTTTGTTACGGGTGTAATTCAGCAGTCCGGCTGAGAGTAGAATTTTTCTGTCTCTCGCGGAAAGAATCAGCCTGCCGACAAATTCAAATGAGCCCGTCTTATCGACAATCCTGACTTCATCATCGTTTTTTATCGCTTCGAGCAGATTGTCAATTTGCAGGTGGTCGCTGGGCTTGATTTTGTCATAGTCAGCTGGCTCGGCAAAGACTATCGGCACGATGCAGAAGTTAATCAGGTTTGCCTTGTGGATTCGCTCAATGCTCTTTGCAATCACGGCGCGGATGCCCAGATACATCGGGCAAAGCGCAGCGTGCTCTCTCGATGACCCCTGGCCATAGCTTTCGCCTGCTACGATAACGCCGGCGGTTGCCTTTTTCTTTAACTGGAGGGCTCGTTCGGCGAATGTTGGCTTGCCTTTTTCGTTGAAACAATTGAAGACTGCTTTTGCGTATTTGGGCACATTTGAGCGCAGCTTCAGGAAAGACCCGGCAGGCATAATGTGGTCGGTGGTTATCTTATCGCCGCATTTAATCAGGACCTGTCCATGAAGTTTTTGCGGCAGTGATGGCGGTGTTTCCGGCACGATGATTGTTGACCCGCGTATAACCTCCGCTTTCGCCGCCTCTTCTTCGCTCAAAGGAGCTTCTATCATATTGTCATTGATAACAAATTCGTCCGGCAATTCTATTTTTGGATATTTTATCCCGAAAATTTTAGGCAGGTCGCGCGGGTCGGTAATTCGCCCTGTCAGAACCGAAGCAACTGCTGTTTCGGGACTGACCAGATAGACCTGGTCGCCGGGTGTCCCGCTTCGGCCAGAAAAGTTTCTGTTGAATGTTCTCAGACTCACTACGCCGTCAGCCGGCGAAAAGCCCTGGCCGATGCACGGGCCGCAGCCCGATTCGAGAATGCGAGCGCCGGCTGAAATAATATCAGCCAACGCCCCATTTTCCGCCAGCATATTCAGCACTTCTCTGCTGCCCGG
>CAZCIR010000063.1:0-6833 GCA_964499145.1 uncultured Pirellulales bacterium
ACCAGTAATGTCATACGCCTTCCAGACATTTTGCCTGGTTGTTCGACCTTGGCCGAATCCTGTAACGATTCGGTAATTTGCTCGAGCATCTTATAACCATGGTCTTTGTGCAGCATTTGACGTCCGCGGAAGAATATTGTGAACAGTACTTTATGACCTTTCTGCAGGAATTCACGAGCACGATTGAGCTTGATATCCAGGTCGTGTTTATCGGTTTCGGGCCGGAGTCTAATTTCCTTCAGCGTCGTCGAATGGTGTTGGTGTTTTTTATGCCCTTCGCGGACTTTGCGTTTTTGCTGATACAGCCATTTGCCGTAATCCATTATTCTGCACACCGGCGGGTCGCTCATAGGTGCTACTTCCACAAGGTCTAAACCTATTTCGTGTGCTTTTGCGATTGCATCTGATGTATTTACAATTCCGACTTGATTGTTCGATTCGTCGATTAGCCGAATTATGTTGGCCCGAATCCTTCCATTTATCCTTAGCCTTTGTTTGCTAATCGTGCACCACCTTACCTTTCTAAAAAGAAGCAGAATAATTAATCACTTTATCAATCTTCCAGCGCCAATCCTACTTTTTTTTCGGCAATTTTGAGTTTTGCAATTGTAACAAATTTTTCGATTTCCACTGTTTTGTTTTCTTTATCTCCCCGAATTCTTACATTGACGGTATTGGACTGAGCCTCTTTAGGCCCTACTACTAACATGTAAGGTAACTTCCTGCTATAAGCTTTAGCAATTTTAACGTCTATTTTCTCATCAGATAAGTCGCAACCAGCTCGCAATTGCGCATTCTTGAGCTTCTCTTGAACGATTTTCGCATAATCATTGCTTTTTTCACTTATCGGTAAAATTGCCACCTGCTCCGGAGAAAGCCAGATAGGCAAATTCCCGCCATAGTGTTCTATAAGAATGCCAACAAACCTCTCGAAAGACCCCAAAATTGCTCTATGAATCATAACGGGTGTTTTCTCGGTATTATCCTTGTCGGTATAGAATAAGTTAAAGCGTTGCGGCATAGAAAAATCCAGTTGAATTGTGCCGAGCTGCCAAGACCTTTTCAGGCAATCCCTTATATGAAAATCTATCTTGGGGCCATAAAAAGCACCGTCGCCCTCGTTGATTTTGTATTCAATTTCCTTGTGCTTGAGGGCATCTTTCAGGGCATTGGTTGAGATGTCCCAGATTTCGTCAGAACCTATGTGTTTTATAGGTTTGGTAGACAGTTCGATATGAAAATCTTCAAACCCAAAGGCACTATAAATCTCAAAGGCAAGCTCAATGACACCTATTATTTCGGCTTTTATCTGTACCGGGGTGCAGAAAATATGGGCATCGTCCTGAGTGAACTGTCTTACTCTGAAAAGCCCGTGCATAACGCCGCTTGCCTCATGTCTGTGCACTAGGCCAAGCTCGGCAACACGCATCGGAAATTCGCGGTATGAATGCTGGCGGGTTTTATAGACCAAACAGCCACCCGGACAATTCATTGGTTTTATCGCATAGCTGGCGCCATCGAAACTGGTGAAATACATATTCTCTTTGTAATTATCCCAGTGGCCGCTCTTGTGCCAAAGCTGCTCATTTAAAATAATTGGTGTTTTAATTTCCTGATAGTCGTATTTATCGTGAACGCTGCGCCAGAAATCCACTATAGCATTCCAGACAATCATTCCCCTGGGGTGAATAAATGCAAAACCCGGGCCTGCTTCGTTAAAACTAAATAAATCCAATTGCTTGCCTAAGACTCGGTGGTCACGTTTTTTAGCCTCTTCTAATCTTTGCAGGTGGGCATTAAGCTCTTTTTTGGTCGGCCAGGCGGTGCCGTAGATGCGCTGAAGCATTTTTTGCGTTGGGTCACCGTGCCAATAAGCGCCTGCCACCGACATAATTTTAAAAGCGGTAACTTTGCCTGTGCTGGGCAAATGCGGGCCCCGACATAAATCCTCAAAGCCATCTCCATGCGAATAAAAACTAATAATTTCGCTGTCCGTGCGGGTTATATTGTCGGTTTTATATTTGTCAGAGGCCAATTTTGCCAAGGCTTCACTCCGGGACATCTGTTTTCGGGTAAAGGGGTTATCGGCCTTAGTGATTTCATACATCTTTTTTTCTATGCGTTCAAAGTCGGCAGGGCAAATTGACTCTTCAAGGTCGATGTCATAGTAAAATCCGTCTTCGACAGTGGGGCCGTAGACCAGCTTTGCCTTTGGCCAAATGCTGCATATAGCTTCAGCCATTATATGGGCGCAGCTGTGCCGCATTATTTCAAGACCTTCTGTGTCCGCAAGGGTAATAATTTGCACGGCGGCGTCAGCCGTGATAGGCGTGGATAAATCTACCAATTGCCCATTGATTTTCGCCGCTACGGCAGCTCTTGCAAGTGCTGGCCCTATTTTCTCCGCTAATTGTTTTGCTGTTGTCCCGTCAGCAATCTCTAATGTGCTGCCGTCAGGCAGTGTTATTTGCGCCATATATCTTACCGATACTACCCAATCCTTTATGTTGTCTGGATTCTCATTTTGCCCCCCCTGCTTTCTTGCGAAAGCAAGAAGGGGGGCAGCAAAGCGAACCCCAAACCTTTGAAATAGAGTCCTCTATATGAATATAGCTGTTTAATCGAGATTGTCAAGCTGACATATCTGAGAACTGAAGCCAAAAATCCCAATCAGCAAGTGCAGAAAGGAACACCAAAGCGTGCCTGCTTTGTAAAAATTGTTTATAACTTTCGAATTAGTATATAGTTACACAAATTATGCCCGAGTCGTCGGTCTTGTCAATATTGCTTATCAGCAGATTTATCTGTTGTTATATGCTGCTTTTATCTATATAATAATATGGTTGTGGCGAGGCTTAAGTTAGCTAATAGGAATGCGGTATGGGCGTAAATTTGGTTTTGCTCAAAAAGAATGGCTCACGTAAAAATTTTTCCTTGTCTGAAGGTGTTACGGTAATTGGCCGACGTCATAGTTGCGATTTATGCATTCCCTTAATGTCGGTCTCAAGAAGACACTGCCAGTTCAATTGCGACGGAGGGACATTTAAAATTCGTGACCTTGACTCACGTAACGGCACTTACCTTAACGGCAAACGTATAAATGAAGCGGTGATTCAGGCAGGTGATTCTATCAAGATAGGGCCTTTAACATTTTTGTTCCAAATTGACGGTCAGCCGCAGACAATTGCCGAATCTGACTTGGCTGCACTAAGCTCATCCAGCCAAGATATATCGACTGAGGATATCGTAGATGGACAGCTGGATGATTTTGCAGAGCTGGATGATTTTGCAGAGCTGGATGACCTCGATTCGTTGGATGAAACCGGTTCTGCTTGATTTATTGTATTGCTTTATAGCTTGCTGATGCAGCAGGGATATGGTAGTTTACGATGCGTTGTCGGCTGGTTTTTTCAGTATCTGGTGACAATGTAATTATATGGGAATACTGACTTTGATAAAATGTTCCTCAGTTTCACAGCGATTAGGTGCAGGCCTAAGCTCGATTAGTGCAGGACCGGGTGGTACATTGTCCTTTATGTCGCTTCCTTTTAATCCAGTCAAACTTATCTGTCTTGTAGGGTGGGTGTATCTTTGTTTGTATTATGTTCAACGTGTTCAGTTCAGTTCGTTAGTACCAAATAACCGTAAATCAATAGCCAATATTGCCACGCTTTTTTTGGGGCCTATACTTTTGTTTGTGCTGCTAATAATGGAAGCAGTAAGAAAATCCTCGGAGGGTCACCGTAGTATCTTTGAGCTGTTGAAAGAGCTACTGCAAGATGCATCTGCAGGCGTGAAATCTTTACGTTTTGGCTCTAAAAGTAAAATAGCGTTAAGGTTGCTTGATTCGTCGGGGAGAAGCATTTCTGATATATACGGTCACGGTAAAGGCAGGCGGGGGGATGACAGCCATATTCTTGAATTAACCGAGCAAATTGTCGCTGAAGCTCTTGAGGAACGAGCTAGTGACATTCTTATCGATGCGAAGAATGAGTTAATCTACACAGTCAGGTTTCGAATAGATGGCGTATTGAGAATAGTCGAAGAGCTTGAGCCAACTACCTGCCAGGCGGTTATAAACAGCATCAAAGCTGTTTCTGGTATGGACATTGCCGAAAAACGCAGACCTCAGGATGGTGCATTTTTAGCAAAAACGGGCGATGGTACTGTATTCTTCAGAGTCGCAACTGCAGGGGCAGTCAGCGGCGAAAAGTTATCAATCAGGGTACTTAACCAGAATGCTGAGTTGTTTACACTGGAAAATATCGGATTGACGGAGAAGCAACGCACGGTTATCGAAAATATGGTCGCCAAACCTACGGGTATGGTGCTTATGTGCGGGCCTACCGGCAGCGGTAAAACCACAACCTTGTATGCGATGCTCAACAAAATCGATTTGTTTACACGAAATGTTATCACGGTAGAAGACCCGATCGAATATGTACTGCCGAACGCCAGTCAGATCGAAGTTAATCCAAAGGCTGATATTACTTTTGCAAAGTCTTTGCGAAGTATTTTGAGGCAGGACCCGGATGTGATATGCGTGGGTGAAATACGGGATGAGGAGACTGCGGCGATTGCACTTCGAGCATCACAGACCGGCCATCTTGTCCTGGGGACAATACACAGCGACAGCAATGCATCGGCATTGGTTCGGCTGCTGGATTTAAACATAACACCCTTATTGCTGTCATCGGGATTAGACATTCTTGTCTCGCAGCGATTGGTTCGTCGGCTCTGTAAAAGCTGTAAGGTACCTGCTAAATTAAGTCAAAGCCAAATCCACGACCTTCGCAAAAAAGGTATCAATTATAGAAATATTTTCCAGGCCGTGGGATGTGACCAATGCCATGAAACCGGCTATCGTGGAAGGATAGCAATTTTTGACATCCTGTTTCTCGACAACGAATTAAAAACCGATATCGCCAATAATAAGTTGTCAATAACCCAGCTGAAAAAAGAAGGTGACAAAAAAGGAAGGTCTAACCTCCGGAAGCAGGGATTGAAAATCGTAGTATCCGGAATAACAAGTCTCGAAGAGCTAAAAAGAGTGATAGGATAAAAATTTATGATGTTTTGGATAGGCATATTAGTTGGTGGGATTTTCGCATGGCTTGCCATAAAATTGGGCTTTTATCAGACGTGGGCTTTTGTTTTCAATATTATAATTTCAATTTACCTGGCTGTATATCTTCGGCCAATAGTCGCAAATATCCCTGCAATTGGTGATACGCCTTACAGTAGTGTGCTGACTATGGTAGCTATTGCATTGGCGTCCTTTATGATTTTGCATGGCATATCATACACATTTCTTACAGGCCAGTTTAATGTCTCATTTCCGAAGGTATTTGACACGCTCGGCAGCGGCCTTTTGGGCTTTTTAGCCGGCTTTTTCGTCTGGAGTTTTATAACTCTGTTAATCTATATGACACCAGCTTCTCAGAATATATTCGTTAAGGAAATTGGTTTTACAGACCAGTTTCAGCGAACCAGCGTGTCGTACATTTGTCGGTTTTTTAATGTGGTTAATAAGATAGTTTCTTCTGAGGCCAATGAGGACTCCGCAGAACAGACTATCGATAAGTTGCTTAAAGATGCCAGCTCGAAAGCGAGGGAACCCGAAAAACCCGAACCAGTCCAGCCAATTGAACCTGGTCATACAGAAGATACTGACGAGCAAGATAAACTTGGCCCGCCTCCCGAAATTGACCCAAAAGATATTTAAAGAGGATTACCTTCAGCTACGTGCCTGGTCGAGGATAAGGTCTTTTACTTTCTGACTGGGCAGATTCAACGCACCATAAGCTGCTGCTGCGGCACTGCGCAGTTCGGGATTGGTTTCCAGGGAACTGACCAGTGAATAAATAGCATCTATCTTTTCATCGTCAAGCAGATTGGCATTTATTTTTGCTGAGACGGCCAGAGAATCAAAGGCGGATGTTCGGACGTCCATAGTATTGTTTTCTGTAAGGGCCATCGCAGCTATCGCACGCTGAGCATCCGGGCTGTTAATACTGGACAAAACACGGCCGGCAAGAACCTGAATCTCTACCCAATTACTTTTTGTTGCATTTATAAGAGTTTCCTGAGCAGCGGACAAATCGATAACGGGATTTCGTGTTTGGGCCAATTTGAGCATAACTTCAGCCGCTCGTAGAGTGTAACTGTTCGCTAATTCTTCGGTCCATGTTTCCGTATTTTCGCCTGCCTGTTCAGTTGTTTGGCTGAGAGCTTGTGACAAATTCTTAATTACAAGCTTACTTTCGGCAAAGTCAGTCTTCGGCCCGGCTGCTGCTATTGCTATCGCCGCACTGTATCTTACGGCTTTATCATCGAACGACAATGCCTGAACCAGCGGTTGGGTCGGACCGATTCGATAAAGCAATGATTTTTCGCCTGCAGTGGTGGCTAATGCCTCGACCGCACCAAGAGCGACAAAGGCATTTTTATCTTTAATGGCCCGAGCAAGTGCCTGATGCAGGTATTCGGGCCCTGCCGTGGTGGCATAAACGGACGCATCAGCGTGACCGGGGCCAAAGTAACCGGGCATATTTAGCCCGTTAGATTCAGCCTTAAAAAATGCAGCCAGCCAGAGACCGATAGCCCGACCAAATCCGGCGTCGGCTTTAAGCGCCCACTCGCAAACGTGCATCGTCATAAGTTCGTTAAAGTAACTTTTGTCGACCTTCTCCCGGATCAGCCGTCGGCCTTGTGAATCCCAAAACCATATATTGGCAAAATTAGCATCTTCAACCGGTGCTAAAGATGGAATGTGATAATAATAGTCTTCACCGAGCTGGTAGAACAGCTGCGCAGCGGGAGCTTTCAATGCA
>CAZCIR010000064.1:0-6357 GCA_964499145.1 uncultured Pirellulales bacterium
ATAATAGTCTTCACCGAGCTGGTAGAACAGCTGCGCAGCGGGAGCTTTCAATGCAGCGGGGTCAATCAGCATAATACTTTGCTCGGCCAGCTTGCGAAGTTCGGCAGAACTATCCTTTTCGATAATATACTTTAGGTATGGAAGCGACTGGGGATAGCTGATTTTGCCCAGCGCCTGTACTATTTCGGCTTTTAATCCAACATCTTCAGTCTGCAAGGCAGCTGCAAGAGGTCTTATTGCATCTCTGCCGATTTGTGGAAGCGCCCATACGATATTCGGTAATTCTTCTTTTCGTGAATCATCCATCATTGCGTCGAGCATATATAATACTGCATACTCGCCGGCGTTGTGCAGTCTCTTGACTGCTGCGAGCCGGCCTCGGGTTGTGCTGCTTAACCTTCTTATTTCTTCTGCGATAGTCTTCGGGTCGGCCCGGCGGATGAATTTGCCTTGCTCGATAACGTCCAGAATTTTATTGCTTAGTCCGACCAGCTCAGTATCAGAAGCAGTGTCGATAACCCTTAACAAAATCGCATACCCGAGGGGATTTTCCTCACTTAAAGTAAGCAATTCCAGAGGGTCGGGGTTGCTTTCGAGAACAGCTTGTGCGTATCCCTTGGCTAAATCGAATCGGCCAATTTTTGTGTAATGTAAAAAGTCGTTCCAGTCCTTATCGAGGGTTTGCCCGAAAGAAATGCTGACTACAAAAAGTCCTGCTACTAAAATTGCTCCGGCAGTTTTTTTCTTAAACATCAGAATATCTCCAAAAAAACGCATTTACTTTATCAAAAACGCAGGTTTTTATAAATAATCACCCTTGTGACTAATATCGTATAGATAAGTGCCGTTTTTGTCAATAAAAATACGTTTTCACTTACGGAATATCACTTGGGGCCGCTTTTGTACGGCTTTTATTTTTCAATTGTTTTGTGTTTTTTAATCCAGCTTTGCACCCACTGCTCAGCCTGCGGTTTTGTCTTAAGCAGACCCTCGAGCTGGGTGATGTACATTTCCTCTGTAAGTTGTCCCAGTAAAGGGCCGGGCACAGCGCCTAATCGAATCAGGGCATGTCCATCGAGTATAGGTTTGGGCCGTAACTCGACATCGCCCAGCGCCTTTATTCTTTTACGCAAGTTTACCAATGCAGTAATGCTTCTGTGTTCGGCTTTTTGAATTGCTCTCTGCAGTTCGTAGAGGTCCCAGAAATATGGCTCACTAACAACCAGCTTCAATTGAGCTAAAGACATCTTTTCATCAAGTAGTTTTCCTCTTCCGGCCAGCAGAAACCTAATATGTTTAGTTAGCCCTCGGCTGAGTTTCAGTGTTTTGCATTTTTTGAGGGTGAATTCGGTCTCGCAACCGGCAAAAAAGGCAGCAATCGCAAGGGCAAAATCGACTTTTTTTTGCAGTTTAGCCAAAACTTCAATTCCCACCTTTATATCTCTGGTGGAAAAGCTGGGGAAAATCACTTTGGCTAAGCCGGTTTCGAAAAGCAGTTTTGCTCCTTCGCAGCGTTTTGGATTAACAAGTATAGCCTCCAGTTCCATCGCTATACGTTCGCCGCTTATTTTAGCTATATGTTTTGAATTGCTGCAAATCGCTGAAAATGTCCGCGACTCAATCGCAAAGCCAAGTTGAATTGAAAACCTCACCGCCCGTAACATTCGCAGGTAATCCTCGCCAAACCGTTCGGCGGGTCTTCCAATGGTTCGTATCAGCTTTTTTTTGAGGTCAGCCTGGCCGTTGACGTAATCGATAACATTTTTTTTCAAAGGGTCGTAAAACATTCCGTTGATGGTAAAGTCTCTTCGGCCAGCGTCTTCGGCTGCGTCGGTAAATTTAACGGCCGCAGGGTGTCTGCCGTCGGCATAGCCGGTTTCGGTTCTGAATGTAGCTACTTCCACCTGCTCGCCTCCAATCAAAACAATCACTACGCCGAATTTCGCTCCGACTTTCAGCGTGCGTTTGAAGAGCTTCATTACATCTTTGGGACGAGCATTTGTAGCAACATCGTAATCGCTGGCGGCCCTGCCCAGTAGCATATCGCGCACGCAGCCGCCTGCCAGCAAAGCTTCGAAGCCACTGCTGTGGAGTCGCTTAATTATTTTTATGGCTGCTTCTCTGTTTGTCATTTGCTGCTCCGCTGGAGTATAGTTACCGTCATAGTTCCCCACCGGCGTTGCTCAATTGTTTGTAAACGGTTATATTGTTCTAACAGTTCTATATGTTTCTCGGTTCTAACCACGATAATCCCATTTGCTGATGATTGCTCACTTAACAGCACCAGCAGTTCGCTCAAAAGTGAACCCTCTTTCGTTTGCTTTGTGGTCGAATACGGAGGGTCAACAAAAACAAGGTCATACCTTTGTTCACTAACCGGTGCGCCAATCTTAAACGCATTGGCCTTTGTAATCTTCGACTTACCGATAAAGCCGGCTTTTTCAATATTTCTCTTTAAAGTTGTGATAATCTTCTGGTCTTTTTCAACGAAAATAACAAATTCAGCCCCCCTGCTCAATGCTTCAAGTCCGAGAGAGCCGACACCACAGAATAAATCAGCTACTATTTTTCCATTCGGCAAATCATACTTATAAAGTACACTGAAAAGCGACTCTTTTACCCTGTCGGTAATCGGTCTGGAAGTATTTGTTTTGGGACTAAGTAATTTCATTCCTCGTTTTGTACCAGCTATGATTCGCATCTTAAATAATATAACGGAATGTTTTGCTTTGAGCGAGAAATTTTGTCTGCTCCGAGTCACAACAAAAATTTTTGTACTTGCACGGCGCACTGGCGGAATTTATCAGCTGGCAGCGTTACTGTCTTCCACTTCGGACTGCGGCGCTTCATAAACTCTCGATAATCATCCAGCGTAACAGCGAAAAATACATATCTGTCTACGTTAAAGTAGAAAACCTCTCTGCCATCAAAATCAACATCGATGTTTTCTATTTTGTAGGCAAAGACAAAGACAGCGATATGCCCCTGCCCCGCCGTAAGGCTTCCTGCGGAAAAAACGTCCTGCCACTTTGTCAGACCATCTATATCCTCAGTTGTAATCCAGCATTCAAACCCTGTCAGCTTGGCGAAGCTTGTTCCCTTGAATAATCTACCCTTGACCTCTGCAATTATTACCTGCTGATTGCGGGGATATAACAAAAAATCAAAACTTTTAATTTTACAGCGTCCGAATGCCGCACGCTTGTGTTCATCAATGGCGATGTATTGAATGTGATTGTCAATCAGCCAGTTTTCAAATGCCCGCTCATAGTGGTTGGGAGGCAAATCCTTCATTTTAATCAGCGCCGTAAGGTGTCCGCCTGTGGCGGTTCAGGCCCAGTTCCAAGGGCTGTAAAAAACTTATCTAATTTAATAAGTTCCTGCTTACTGGTTGCCATATCCTTAACTACAAGATCGTTATTTTTAAACTCATCGCCGATGATAATACACTTTTTAGCATTTCGGGCTGAGGCCTGTTTGAGTTGTTTGCTTAGGCTGGTGGACCTGTAACTGAAATCGGCAGAATAGCCTTTTGTCCGCAATTCAGCCACCAGTTTGACAGCATCTTCTTCAGAGAGTGCAGGCTCTACGCAGGCAACAAAATAATCAAGTTTTTGCGGATTAGGTTTAAGCAATCCTCTTTGCTCAAGCAGTACACCCAGGATGCAATCACCCATACCAAAACCAGTAGCCGGTATATCAGGGCCGCCGAACTGCTTTAGTAAATCGTCGTATCTGCCACCCCCGCCGATAGCACGCAGCTCACCGGCCTTATCGTAAATCTCATACACAATGCCCGTATAGTAGGCCAGACCCCTAACGACGCCAGGGTCGAATTTACAATAGTCCACAACTGACATTCGTTTAAGCCAATCGAATAAAACTGCAAGTTTATCGATGGCCTCATTAATTTCATCATCAGGCTCGATTATCTTCTTGATATCAGAGACCGCCTTAAGGTCCATAAAATCCCAGACCTTGCCGGCCATTCTGGCATCTGGAACCTTTTTATTAAGCATTTGTTTGAATGTTCCCAACGGCACTTTGTCCCTTTTGTCGAGCACAGGATACAATGAGTCTAAATGCTTTTCGGAAATTCCTATCTTCTTAAGAACAGCGGCCATTAACTTTCTACTGGATATTTTCACTGTAATTTCATTGGGTGTTAGTCCTGCTTCCCGCAGGTAATCCAAAGCGCAGAATATTACCTCAGCATCAGCCAGCACGCTCTCCACACCGATTATGTCAACATTCCACTGGAAGAATTCACGAAGTCGGCCACGCTGAGGGCGCTCGGCCCGGAACAATCTCGGAACCGAGAACCACTTGAGAGGCATAGGAAGCGAACTGATTTTTTGGTTGACCATTCGTGCAAGTGTAGGTGTGATTTCCGGCCTAAGTGCAAGTTCTCTGTCTCCTCTATCTTTAAATGAGAAAAGCTGCTCGACAATCTCATCGCCGCTTTTTATCTGGAACATCTTCAGATATTCAAAAATAGGGCCGTCGTATTCTTCAAAGCCGTTGCGTAAAGATACTCTTTTCCAGCCGTCTATTATCCAGTTTCTAACGGCCATATCCGGGGGATAAAAATCTCTCGTGCCTTTTACCGGTGGTATCTTCATTTATTCTTGCGGTTCCTTCGAATTTTACGCTTTTTTGTTTTTTTATTGCTGAATTTTACTTTCATATATTTTTCTATTTGTTTATCACTTGTAAAGTGCAGCTCATAATTATATTCGCCCTCGATAAAATCACAGTCCTTATGGCTGTATTGCCTGCATATACGCGGCCTTTTATTGTATATCCTGCATCTGTTATCTTTCTCTGAGTAGTGTTTACATTTGTTCTTTATTTTTATATACCAATCGCCCTCCTCTACGAATACCTCTATACCTTTGTGGCATAGATACCATCTTATATCATCGTAATCTCCTTTGTCTTCCGGTGTTTCAATCGGAAGCGCAAAATACTGACAACACAACCCTGAGCACTTAATACATAAAACCTCTTTTGCCAATATGATAAACCCCGAATATACCAATAACTTTCACGGAACGCCAGACACTATAAGTTATTAAGCTTTCGCCGTCAAGGAACAGAAAACATATGTTTGCTGTTTGGCAGGTTTTTTATATATGGCATCTTATCGGTCAAATTCCTATAATTGAGGCTCGCCCTTATCACATTTATTTCGGGATAGAGCCAAATGCCAAAAGCGGCGATTGAGATAATATATCAGGATGATGATATTCTTGTTGTTAATAAACCTGCCGGCGTACCAGTCACCAGGGACCGCAAAGGTGCGTGTCAGCTCATCGATTTTCTTGCCGGCCAATTAGGCACGCAAATAAGCAGTCGACTCCGGCTGGTGCATCGACTTGATAAGGACACTTCCGGCGTTATGCTCTTAGCCAAGAATGTCGAGGCACAGACAAAATTTTCCGGTTATTTTGAGAGAAAACTAGTCAAAAAAATCTATCTGGCTATCGTGGCCGGCATTGTGCCCGGCCGGCAAGGTGCAATAAATGCGTCTCTAACGCACAGCCGTAAAAATCCGGCTCTGATGTGCATCGCTCGAAAAAAAGGCAAAGCAGCAATTAGCAACTGGCAGCTGCTTGCTGATTTCGGCCCGGTTGCACTATTGGTGGTGAGGCCGCTGACCGGCAGAACACATCAGATTCGAGTCCACCTAACAAGCATAGGACTGCCGTTGGCAATTGACCCATTATACGGTAGTAATAGCCCATTGTTTCTCTCCGATTTCAAATCCGTCTATCGGCTGGGTAAATTCCAGGCTGAAAAGCCGCTTATCGAACGATTGACTCTGCACGCATATCAGCTTATCGTACCCGCTGAGGCGGGAAATCGGCCAAGCTGCTTTGTGGCTCGGCTGGATAAGAAATTCGCCGCCTGTATCAAAATGCTCACTAAATATAACTCCAAAGGACCAGACGCATTCGTAAATAGCGGAGATTACTCTAAAATCCTAAGTGGCGATAGATTTTAAAAGGAATTTATGTTTTATCACATTTGTTATTTATATGGGTGATTTTAAGTTTAATATGTTATGTTTCAAGCTTGATATGCCTTGATTCAAGTTTACATTTACCAATTGTCAGTTAGCAATTGCAGAATGTCAATTCTCATCCGGTGATTGTCAGTTTACTTGCCCCGAAATCCAGTTAACAATCAGCTAAATACAATTAGCTATCGATGAAATCTTGTTTGCAGCCGCCGAATGCTGATTAGCAATTGACGATTGTTAATTGACTTTTGACGATTGTATTTTTAATTTTTCCTTTATAAACCCTTATATTTGCATTAGTTAGCGTTATTAGGCTTATTTTAAGCCGGTTT
>CAZCIR010000065.1:0-5924 GCA_964499145.1 uncultured Pirellulales bacterium
AAAACGAACCCAATCGAACCCAATTTCAATGCTTGCTTTTGTTAAGGCGATTTTGGTGTGGTCAGGTTTTCATCGAATCCAGTTCGATAAAAGCTATCGGTGCGAAGATAAACACCGGCAGCCACGCCCACAGCTCCGGTATTACCCTGTCGAAAACGACCTCAACTGCGAGCATTCTGCAGACAAATGTTACGATAAAACAGGCCGTCGTAGTTCCGAAGCTTATCATAATTGCCGACTTCATCGATTTTGGGTCACGGCAGACCAGCATTGGCAGGCAGACCATAAGCATTACGAAATTAATAATAGGGTCGGTTATACGGAAATGTTTCTGGCTGTAGAGCTGCGCCAGGTCTTTGATTTTTGTTCTTTGCGATGCGAGGATAGCAAGCTGTTTCGAGCTAAGCAGAGTTTTATGTCTGGATTTACGTCTTACTGGAATATCTTTAGGAGTAATATCGCTGCGGTAGGATGCTATAGGCTGGGGACCGGCCACAGAGCCTTTTTCGGTAAATTGCCCGTTCACAAGGTCCCACTCGTTGGTATTAGGATTATAAATTCCTTCATTTGCGGATATCCATCCGGTTACATCCCAGATGGTTGAGTCGGCCTTCTTGCTGCGTGTTATGATAGTCGGCCGATACAGCGTTGACGTTTTAACATCGAATCTTTGGGAGCAGATTAATGAGCCGTTGTCGTCGCTGATAAACCATACGTCATAAGTTTCTTGTCCGGGCAGAGCATCCTGGCCGCGAACGAGCTTATCGCTGAGCGGCGGTATCAAAAGTTCCTGGTCGATTATCAGCAGGCCCGTAAGTAACAGAGCAAGGAAGATTATCGGCAGAATCACCCGCTTCAAACTGACTCCCGAAGCCATCACCGCCACCAGCTCGTTCGAGCGTATCATTCTGCCCAGTGAAAATGCAGCCGCAACGACGGTTATCATTCCGGCAAAATCACGAAAGTAAAGTGTGCTGTGCAGTACATAAAAGCTGATTATATTCCCTATGACTGCTGCGGCGCCGAGCTCTGCATGCTCGGTAAATTCATCCAGGTTAACGAACAAATCGATAATTATTCGCAGACCCATCAGCACGCAAAAGGCTATTGCATACCCAATCAGAAAATTCTTTGCAACATATTTGTCTAATATCTTCATATTAGTATCGTATTGCACACATCGTTTAATTTCTCAATAACCTTCGGTATATTACCACAGCTAATGACGATAAAAAAGCCAGCTCCACCGCAAATTGTAACCAGGCATCGCGCAGCAGTTTTGCGAAAGGATAAAACCATTTGGTTTGATTGAATTGTGAAAAGTGGCAGTAATCACGTCTGTATTTCGTGTCCATATCAGCGAATGCGTTTGCAGTGGTTGACCATTGCTTGAAATCCTGCCAATCATCCGTATTTACTCCGTGAGCTTGGCGCTGCTTTTCGTAGAGTTTAAGTGCATCGCTTATATGAACGTAATTGTCATTGCGATGCCTCTTCCATGGCCCCGGCGGCACGTAAGCCTGCCATTTCGCCGTATCGTAGTCCTCTTTACCAATTGCCATCGCCGCCAGCGTACTGGCAAAGCCGACTCTATCAACACCGTCACGACAATGAATAAGTAAAGGCTGCTCAGCTGTGTCTATTGCCTCTATCAATTGGGCTAACGAATTCCTGTTCGGAAGGCTGCTGGATTTGAAGCGAATGGTAATCATCTTGATGCCCAAATCATTTGCTGCAGATTCTTCTTGTTCTGTGGTCTTTCTGACACGACCTCGTAGGTTTATCACCGTTTTAATCCCATAGTGGCAGACCCAATTCCTAAGTTGTGCAGGTGAAGGCTGACCGGAACGATAGACTTTTTGAGCAACTACCTCTCGCAGGTTTGCTCTGGCCATAAAGAAAAACAGGTAGTACCCCGCCGGGATTGTAACAACTAAGAATACAGTAAGCATCCTTTGCAATCGTTTCGACTTGGCAGAGCCAGGTGTTTTGACGTTGTTCATATCGACTTCTTAAATTACGAGTTTGAATTCCATTAACAGGGGTTTGCTAAAGCATAACAAAACAATTAAAAGAGTGATATTCAAAACAATCCCTATAAGGGGGATCATTTTCATTTCTGATTTGAATAGAGCTATTATCGAAATTATGACCCCTGTAATGTATACGGCAGGCGATAATCCTACGGTGAGTAATATAAGCTTATCTGCAGCAATAATAGAATTAATTTTATTATTTATAAATGATAGCAGTACTAAAAAAACATAGGCGCCAACCACAAGATAAGGTAGCATAAGTCCTATTAGTGCTGTTTTTTGATTTTTCAAGAGATATTCCTTGTTTGTATTTATCTGCTTATAACTTAATACTTACGGTACTGTTGATTTAGTTTTTTAATAGCTTGCGATACACCACTACAGCCAAAAGCGACAAAAACACTAATCCTGACCACATCAATCCTATGCCGGAGCCGGCCCGCGCGCCGAGATTTCTGGCAATTTGATAGCCGCTCATTATGAAGACTATCAGCACTGCGGCAGGCAGCGAGCTTGCACCGAAAGCGCTGAGCAGATGTCCGCCCTTCAAAATGATACCAAGGCCAATGCCAATCATTATCAGTGGAACACAACCTATTCCGAACACTAATCGGGAATTCAGCTCAGCCTTTATTTCGGCAAGGGTCTTCCGTATTTTTCTTCGGAGTTTATCCCGCAAGACTTGCAGTACCAAACTTGGGCCTTTTGGTAACATTGAGGCAATCGAGGCAGGGCTGACAGTTTCCAGAACGTCGGTGGTTACGAATTTATCTGTTACGGCCTTGGGTAGAATCAGGCCACGAATTATCACACGTTGAGCCAAACCCTCTGAGCCGTCCGCTCGCCGCCACGTGGGATTGAGCAGGTCCATTGTCAGAGTCGGCGCAAGTTTATCACCCTCGAGGTGCAGTGAAGCCCTCGTACATCGAAGGGTACGCAAAGCCTTTTTGCTGGCCACGTCGTACTCAATAATCAAAACTCCGTCGTATAGGTGCACCTTTTCTTTGTCTTGAACACCGCATTTACCCGCGGTGAACGTGACTAGTTTCTCCCCACTATGCAGCTTATAGAAATCGTTGGTATCTGTAGTAGCTTCTAAACCTGGTGAAATTTGCTCAGGTTCTCTTGTTATTTTGCTGGCAATATCTTCAGCTAAAAGGTCCATAGTAAATTGAGCATAGGTCTCACGGGCTAATTTGGCAACCGGATAAAAGCGCATCAAGTCGGTCCTGATTTTCTTCATTTCATCTATTTTCTTGTACCTTATATCATCGCTCAGCAGTGAGGAGAACTCAGCCGTCACAGGCAGCCATTCGAAAAATACTATACCCTCGGCGTCCATTTGGTACGTGTTGTATGCTGTTATTTGGACTTCATTAAGTCCTTCGTGCAGGAAGTTTACTTTGGCTTTTTCGGCAGTTATAACCTTCTCTATTTCATAACCATTTAGCTCGGTAATAACTACTCCAGAAAGCATATCATTTTTAGGATCAGCCAGGTCAGCGTATATACGGTATTGTCCGTCCGGTGGTAGTTTATAGTAGCCTCTTCGCTGAATATTACGGAAGAGTATTTGTTTTGCATCGGCTTTGAAGGATTTTTCCGCACGGCGTACGAATACCGGCATCACGTGGAAACTCAAAATCAGATTTGCAATAGTCACAATAATCGCAAGGGCAAGACCCGGATAAACAAGCGTCAGCAGACTTATGCCGCCTGCTTTGCAGGCATCAAGCTCATTATCGCTTGCAAACCGGCCGTAGACTAAAGTCGCTGCAAATAGAGCAGCCATCGGCAACACGAACGTCAGCGTTATCGGCAGAAAATAGCCCATAAGATGGACCACCTGCTGAGGACCTACACCGTATTCCTGCACCGGACGTAAAACACTGCCGAGGCTCATTATCAGTGTTAAGGCCGCCGCCGAAGGAATAAAAACCTTCAGAAGCTCGCGAAATATGTATCTGTGTAGCGTAAAAACCATATCTCTTTCTCGCATCTCATATCTTACTTTCTACTTTACGCAATACGATATACGCAGTGCGAGGTTACTTTGCAACAAAATTTTCCAACCGTAGTCTATCAAGCCCTTTCTCAACTCTTTCCTTTTTTCCTAAATTAGTCGCTAAAAAAAGTCGATTGTTGTTTTGGTCGGTTTATTTTCTATTTGCGTAAAAAATGAATAATCCTTATAATGATTAGTTACGCTTGCGAATTCAGCCCAAAAATGTTAATTCAGGACTGACAAATGCTCAAAAATATAGGTATAGGTGATAAACGTCTTTTTTCTCTTTTGCTCTTTTGCTCTTTTGCTCTTTGTTGGGCTGATACAATCGTCCTCAAAGAAGGCCAGAGCTTGACCGGTAATATCCTTGCGGAAAAAGAAAACCAGCTGATAATAGATGTCGGCGCAGCAGTTCTAACTATTCCGAAGGAAAAAATACTCGAATACCGGTACTCAAACATCACTGAAGCTGACAGTATCGATGTTAATAACTTGGATGTGGATGTCGAAAAGCCACAATCCCGCGGCGATGTAAGCGGCCGGTTATATCACACCGCTAATCTGAAGAAAACAACTATCGAAAAATGTGTGGAAGCATTCTCTGAGGCTGTTGTGAAGGTCTCAAGTCCTGCAGGGATAGGCTCAGGTTTCTTTATCAATGAAGAAGGATGCCTGATAACCAATTATCACGTAATAGAAAAAGAAACAAAAATAGAAGTTACTATGTTCCAAAAGGCAAAGAAAGGCTTCGAGAAAAAGACCTTCAAAAATGTCAAAATCGAAGCTATCAATTCTTTTCTCGACCTGGCGCTGTTGAAGGTCGAAGACTTCGGTGATACAAAGGTCATATATACATACCTCGGTGACATCAATAGGATCAAGGTGGGCGAAAAGGTCTTTGCCATCGGCAATCCGCTCGGCCTGGAACGAACCGTAACCGATGGTGTCATCAGCACCATAAACAGAGCGTTTGAGGGCCTTGTTTATATCCAAACAAACGCCGATATTAATCCGGGTAATTCCGGCGGGCCCTTATTTAATCTCGCAGGCGAGGTCATCGGTGTTACGAACATGGGATATATATTCTTCGGCGGATTAGGCTTTGCCATACCAATCGATTACGTAAAGCATTTCTTAGACAATCGTGACGCCTTCATATATGACAAGGATAACCCCAACACAGGTTTTAGATACCTTCAGCCGGACCATAGACGTAATAAAGCCGAGCCAAAATTCACTGACCCCGTCGGAAACAATACTGAAAAACAACGGACACACAATGGAGCCAAAGACAAAGCCGTATCTTGTCAATCATAAAGTGCATCTTAAACCAGACATAAGATTATCGAAAGGTCTAAAGGTGAAATATGTCACTCAGAACAACTAATAAGTGCATAAGGCACAAGTTCAATTATGCTCTGACGCTTTTTTGCTATTGTGCCCTTGGGCTCTTAAGCCTCTCTACTTCTGCACGGGCTGAAGCGCTGCCCAGGACAGACAAGCTGGTTCCTCCTGAAACCGTCCTGTTGATGAACATTGACGATTTTCAGCAGCTAAAAACACAGTTTGAAAAAACCAGCCTTTACAAGTTTTACACCGCCCCGGCAATGGCTGCTTTTGTCGACAACGCCAAGGCAAAATGGCGCGAAAAAATCCAAAAATTGGATGACAACGATATTTTCAAGGCGATTTTCAGTACGGATTTACTGCCGCAGGGCAGAGTTGCCGCCGCTTTAGTGCTTAATGAACAGAACAAAGATTTCAACGAGCCGCCGATCGTGATAATAACCCAATGGGGTGAAGGAATTGATAAAATCAAAGAAGCAATAGACAAAATGCTCAAAAAAAATATCGAACTCGGCGGACACCAAAAAAGAAGTGAG
>CAZCIR010000066.1:0-5056 GCA_964499145.1 uncultured Pirellulales bacterium
ACGCAATCGTCTGAAAAGTGAATTGGCTGTTGCGGTTTCAGAGGAATTAAAAACCTTGATGGCAGAGGTCGAGAATATCATCTCTAATGCCGTTACAGCTTCTCCGGAGCAAACCGGCGCCGGCTTAAAGGAGAATCTGGAATCAGCTAAGAAAAATATCGACAGCGCCAAGGGCGTTATCAGCGATTTTCTTGAAGTCTCGGACATCGATACGAACAGAACAAAACTGGAGACAGCCAGGCTTGACCTTCGCTCGGTTGTCGCAGAAGTTGTGGAGACCCTCTCATCGCTTGCATCAGAGAAAAATATTGAACTGGAGAGCTCAATGCCCGATTCCGAGCTAATTGTAGATGCAGACCGCGACAAGATAACGCAGGCGTTGACCAGTCTTATAAGTAACTCAATAAATTCCGTCCCCACAAACGGCCATATCAACGTTCGGCTGCAGGACCTCGGCAACGAGATTACCGTCGATGTCGAGGATGATGGTCCGACTATCGAAAGTGGCCATATAAAGGGGATTTTCAATCGCTTTGACCAGATTAGAACACAGTTGCGTGCCGGCGGGGAAGAATTGTCGCTGGCTTTACCTATAGCTAAGGAGATAGTGGAACTGCACGGCGGTTGGATTTGGGCCGAAGGCAGGGATGGCGGAGGAAATAATTTCTGCTTTACTCTGCCGAAAACTAGCGTACAGCCGGCTGTTGCTTCGACCAGTTAAATGCGGATAGAAAAATGACCGATATACCGAAACATAATAAATTTGTGCGGGGGATATAACTATCTTCATGAAAGGAAACTCTAATGTTTAAGAAAAGAAACTCTGTAATGCAAAAATTTGCACTTGTGCTGATGTTACTGCTTGTATTTGCACTTAATGCCCAATTATTAGCACAACAACAGGACACAGATAAGCCAACAGATGTTTTTGATATGCCTCTCGAGCAATTGATGGAGATTGAAGTTGTATCTACTGCAACCCTGACGGAGACCAAGCCGCGCCTTGTCCCTTCAACTATGACGACCATCACTGCTGGGCAGATTCGGGCCTCCGGTGCCCGCAGCCTGTACGAGCTGCTCGACATCTACGTACCCAACCTGCAATGGATGAGACACCACTGGGAGAATGATATGTTGGGACTGCGCGGGATTATTAGTGACCGAAACGATAAATATCTGCTGCTCGTTAATGGGCGTGTTTTGAATCAGCATGCCCACTTCGGAGTAATAAGCGAGCAGGATCTGGTCGTACTCGGTGATATTCATCATATTGACGTTGTTCGAGGCCCCGGCTCCGCTTTGTATGGACCCGGTGCTATATCAATGGTGATTAACATCGTTACATTCAACGCTGAGACATTCCAAGGCACGGAAGTAACAGGCCGTATGGGTGCTGTTGAGGAGTTCTACACTGCGGAAATGAGGCATGGCCGAAAATTCGACTCCAATGACGGCGGAATCTTCATTTACAGCGGTATCGGTAAATATGTCGGCGCAAGCAAATATGATGCACCACAGATTTATCCCTTTACTTTCCCCGAAACAGGGGGCGCTCCTGCCGGAACAGTTCCGGGAGATGGTACCAGGGCCGGACACCCTATGACGAGACCCGCTATAAACCGTGACGGAGCAGATGCCCTTGGGCATATGCCGCCCGCAAAACTACACATCCAGCTGACTAAAGGCAACCTGGATATCTGGGGACGCTACACCCGAGGTGGAAAATTCTTCACCTGGCATACTGAGTCTATAGCCCGTGCTCCCTATGGGCATGGCGACTGGGCATGGTACTCTAAGACTCCACCTAATATTATATCAAACTTCTATGTTTACCAACAACTGACCGGATATATTGGGTATAAGCAGGAAATAACCGACACGCTCGACATCGATTACGCATTTAGCTATGAGTCGATATCTGTCGGTAAAGAAAGAGAACGTAGACCTGTTGATAACTATCGTGAGGATAACTACTACGCCAAGGCACTATTGAAATGGCTGCCAAACAATCATCACAAGATTGCCTTCGGCCTCGAATACCAATACCGGGATTTCGGCCATTATCCCTGGTCTGGTCTTGGCTACCACCCGGTTGATAGGGCCGGTACTACCAAATCACAAAACCCTCACGCTGCGGAATGGGGTTACAATAATATAATGCCGCAGTGGAGAACCGAAATGTATTCGTTTTTAGGTGAGTGGCAGTGGAATATCAACGACAAGTGGACGACCTTCCTCGGCGCTCGGCTGGACGACCATACATTTGTTGACCTTATGTTCTCTCCTCGCGCTGCATTAGTACACACGCCGAATGAGAAGGAAACATATAAGCTGATGTGGTCGCGGTCAGTACGAGCAAACTATGAGAATGAGATGAAGAAAGAGCACGACGCCGGAAACGGTAATAGCGACCCTGAAAAACTCGACAGCGTCGAAATCCGTTACGAAAGGCAGCAAAACAAGAATCTTGACCTTGCTGCATCATTTTTCGTCCACTATAACCTGCAAGCTATTGCATATAATGAGAATATTCAGGGTTGTGACATCACCGGTATCCAAAGAGAATTCGGCTTCGAGCTTGAGGCTGATTACCACACTGAAAAGAGCCGTTTGAATATCTCACATGGGTTTACAAAGCTTTATTCCTTCACCCTTAATGGGGACCGAAAGACAACTTTCCCCGAAGTCCCGACCCAGTATATCACCGCCAAACCATACGGTTACGGCTGTGACTTGACTAACTGGCCCAATCACATAACCAAGCTAACGGCCCAGCACAAGCTCAATGACAAATGGACAGTTGACGCATCAATGCGCGTCTACTGGGGATTCCCGGGAATGAAGGATTTTGACCATTACTACCCCTACAGTGGGGGAGGTGCTGCCGCCACTGGTGATCCAATAATCAGAAAAAAGAGTTGGGATACGGCATATCGCGGCAGCTACTACCTGGACCTTGGCCTGTCATATAAGCCGAGCAAAAACCTCGAAGTCGCGGTGACCGGCTACAATCTGCTTGGTATTTTCGACAAGGATTTAAACAAACGTAACTACGTAGAGACAAAGGGTGCCGGTGATTTCCGCAGCCACGCGGCGGCTGTTGGCTTCTCACTGACTTATAAATTCTGAAATACAACACCAGGTTACACAAGTATCAAAGGATAAGAAAAGTTGAGAACCAGAACTTATAGCTTAATAGTCTTGGCTTCGGTCTTGTTTATGGCATCGATCGCACCAAAGGCCAGGGCTGATTCACCGCCCAGCCAAGAGTATCAGGTAAAAGCGGCATTTTTATATAACTTCCTCCAGTTCGTAGACTGGCCTGAAGAAAACCTCGCCGATAGCAATGAACCAATAATCATAGGCATTATCGGCAAGGACCCTTTTAAAAATGCCTTTGAACCAATTAAGAACAAAAAGGTTAAAGGCAGGGCCGTTGTTACAAAACGGTTTAAGAGTTTTGAAGACCTGAAAAAATCCACCGAGAATGATATACCTGAATCGAACCAGGAAATTAAAACGCTTACGAAATGTCACCTGTTGTTCATCTGCTCTTCAGAGCAAAAAAACCTTAAGGAAATCATAGATACAGTGAAACACCATAGTGTCCTGACGGTTAGTGAGATGGAAGGTTTTCTCGAAAGCGGTGGTATTATCAATTGGTTGGTAGAAGACAAAAAGGTTCGTTTTGAAGTCAATACCGCTGCTGCCGAACGGGCCAAACTCAAGATAAGGTCTAATCTCCTGCGATTGGCTAAAAGAATAGTCAAAGAAGATATAGAAGCAGACTCATTTTGGAAGGCAAGGAAAGCTGATTATGCCTGTCTTACGAAGTATGACAATAAAAGATAAGCTGATATTCATTATCATGCTCGCATGTATTACCGGCTTGATATTGGCAGGCACCGCCTTTATCGCCTGGGAGCAAAACACGTTTCGCAGTAATCTGGTGAGAGTGTTGTCTACTCGAGCATCAATACTGGCGGAAAACTGTAAATCATCTCTGGCTTTCCAGGATGCCGAGGACGCAGAAAATGTGCTGAAGGGCCTTCATGTGGACCCTTCCTTGATGTCCAGCACTGTTTTCAACGATAGAAATGAACATTTCGCAGCGTATTATCGTGACAGTAGTGTAACTAAAGTGACTCCAATCGAGTTTAAGAAAACAACAGCTATTTTCAATAAAGATTCTCTGGTAGTCTCCTCCCCTATTGTTCTTGACGACGTAATAATAGGTACAATTTGTCTGCAGTCGGATTTGAATTTTCTACGCGAATCGCTGAAACGTGGCATCCAGATAATGGCTACCGTTATATTTCTCTCTTTGCTGGCGGTATTTTTGGTTTCGTCCCGGCTTCAGAGGGTTATTTCCAAACCGATTTTAAGTCTGGCCAAGGTCGCAAAAGCCGTCTCGGAGGAAAAGGACTACTCTACTCGAGCCATCAAACACAGTAATGATGAAGTGGGTTTACTTATCAACGCATTTAACGAAATGTTGGAGCAAATCCAACAGCGAGATGCAGAATTAGTCAACGCTAAAGAGAAGCTCGAAATAAGAGTCGAAGAACGTACCGCAGAGCTTACAGCCGCCAATGAACAATTAACCCGGGAAATCGATGTGCGCAAGAAAATAGAAGAGCAGGTGCGTAAAGCTGAAGAAAACTACAGAACGCAATTCGAAGGAGCAATGGATGCCATCTTCGTAGCTGATGCCGAAACAGGCATAATAATCGACTGTAATCCCGCGGCAACAAGATTGGTTGGCAGGGAAAAATCAGAACTTACCGGCCAGCATCAGCGGATTCTACATCCTCCGGAAAGCATCGATAGAGAATTTAGTAAAACTTTCAAGGAGCATCTCAGAGAAAAACAGGGCCAGACCTTGGAAGCACAGGTTATTACTAAAACCGGAAAGACAAGAGATGTCGCAATAAAGGCTAGTATCATTGAAGTCAGGGGAAGAAAACTCCTGCAGGGCATATTCCGCGATGTAACCGAAAGCAAAAAGGCTGATATGCTCCGAAATCAGCTTCTCGAACAGTTGGCAAGTGCCAAT
>CAZCIR010000067.1:0-4810 GCA_964499145.1 uncultured Pirellulales bacterium
TCATCTTCAACCAATAATAACGGCCTCAAGTTTCGCATTTTGAACCCCCATTTCTTATCTTATCAGTTCTGCCCTTAATTTAGTGGTTACTTCGCTCCTTAACTAATTTAGTGAGCGGTGGTTAAGCACAAAGATTGGTCTTAATTCGTCAAATAATTAGCAGCACTTTACTACATAAAGAGTTGATTGCAGAAATGTAAGGAAAAAACAGATGAAGGTGCGTTTCGGCAATATTATCCTACTGCCTATATGGATTGCTCCAAATGAACCCCGGCGAGACAGCTAACCAGTCACGTTACGACTGGCCCCCCCGGCAACCACTAAACACAAATACTCTTTAGGCTTCTTAGCCCTCTGCCCCCCAAAAAGTCTAAAAGTCTATTTCATACCCAAAATTTAACTGTTTTAGAATATTTATCGGTCGAATTGCGGAAAAGGTAAATAGGATATTCCTGAATCTAAGCTTCGCTAAACCTATTATCGGACAACCAAACCTTCATTTTCCAGGCCCCCAAAAGATAATATTCTAACCTATATCGGCAAACCAACAGGCTCTTTTGAAAGCTTTGGATGCAGATGTGACAAAAGTGTTATTCGGTATTCAGGGTACAGCAATAAGGCGTAATATCAATACTGATACTGCCGTTCGCAATGCTTACAGTTAAGTATCCGTCTACTGCGGAGCATTCATTGTTCAAGGGAGGTCAGACCTTCACGGACGGCATACTTGGTAAGCTCGGCTATGCTGTGGATGTCCAGCTTTTCCATAATGTGGCGTCGGTTCGCTTCGATGGCCTTTGTGCTTACATGCAACTCCAAAGCAATTTGTTTAGTGAATTTACCCTCGGCTAAGAGCTGAAGGACCTCGTGCTCTCTATCCGTGAGAGTTCCTAATTTCGAGTTCACGGCAGTTAACAATTTCCCTATGTAGTCACTAACAACCACACCGGTTATTCGAGGGCTAAGATATATCCCGCCGTCAATTACAGTACGTATAGCCTGGACAAATTCATCAAACAAACATTCCTTCAAAATGTAGCCGGATGCTCCGGCCTTGAGCATACCAGCTATAAACTGCCTGTGGGAATGTATTGACAGGGCAATTACTTTGATTTGAGGAAATTCGCCCATAATCTCATGTGTGGCATCGATACCGTTCAGGTTCGGCATAGTTATATCCATAATAACTATATCCGGCTCAAGTTCCCGCACAAGCTGCATTGCTTTTCGTCCGTCTTCAGCTTCGCCGATAACTTCTATATCAGATTCTTTCTCAAGCAAAGAACGCAGCCCCTGTCTTACAATTGCATGGTCATCTGCCAATAAAATTTTAATGCTCATTTTTTCCTCTCCTATTCTCTCTTTCCTGCTTAAGTGGCGCTACAAGTGTTGCCTTTGTTCCACAGCCGGGCGCAGATTCAATTTCAAGGTGTCCTCCTAACTGCCCCAGCCGCTGCCGAATACTGAAAAGACCAAATCCACCCTTTCCTACAGCCGTTGATTCTTTCTTAGTATCGAAACCTATACCATCATCTTCTATACTAACGAGAATTTCTCTACCGACTTTGCGAATAGAAACTTTTACATTTTTTGCCTTTGCGTGACTGATAACATTAATGAGCAACTCTCGAATATCCCGGAACAAAAGTACACGAACATCATCATCCAATGGCTTTAGCTGTCCATCTTCCTCAAACTCAGTATTGATACCGTACCTATTCTCCACTTGGTCGACAAGCCATGCAGCCACTGCCGCCTCAAAACCTAACTCATAAAGAATAGGAAAGCTAAGGTCGAATGTCAATGACCTCATATCGTCAATAGTCTTTCCAAGCGAGTCGGAGACCTCTTTGAGTACTTGACTATGGTCTTTGGGTGAAACAGAATGGAGCAGTGCATCTAACTCTATTTTGGAACCGGCCAGGGACTGGCTGATTTGGTCGTGGAGCCCCTCAGAGATACGTCTCCTTTCGCTCTCTTCGGCCAGCGTTAATTCAGAAGCTAAAGACTTAAGCTGTTCCTGATACTCAAGAAGCTTTTCCTCCGCCTTCTTTCGTTCGGTGATGTCCTCAGAGGTACCAAGGACACCTGTAACGTTGCCCTCCGCATCTCGCAGCGGCACTTTGTTTGTTCTGGCCCATGCGTGGGTACCATCAGATCGGAGATAATGCTCTATAATGCCATATTCGGGAAAGCCTGATTCCATAACCCTCCTATCGTCTTCCCGAAAAGAATCTGCCTGCTCTTTTTCCCAAGGGAGATCGTAGTCGCTCTTTCCTACTAACTCCTCCGATGACTTAATTCCTGCACCCTCAAGAAAATTGCGATTGCCGCCAAGGTAAATTGAATCGCAATCTTTCCAAAATAATGTAGCTGGGATTGAGTCTAGTACAGTCTGTAACATATTTCGTGAATCGCGCAAAGCCTCCTCTGCCTTTTTGCGTTCGGTAATGTCTGTTCCGGAGTTCAGGGCAGCAATAACGTTTCTCTTATCATCTCTCAATATTGTATTGTGCCAGGCGATAAGCCTTTCTTCGCCATTTTTTGTCAAAACGGGATATTCATAATACTCAGGTCCATCATCTCCGGCCAAAAACTTGTAAAAAAACTCTTTTATCTCTTTTCTAACTTTTTCGGGCAGGAAGTTATCAAACCAGTTCTTACCGAGAATTTCCTCTTCCTTATATCCTAATATATTGCAGCCTTTTTTGTTTATTAGACCCACTCTTTGCTCAGAGTCGATAGCCACTAATATAACTGCCGCCACATCGAAGTATTGTTGAGCCTTGTCTCTTTCTTTTTTCAGTGCCTGCTCGGCCTTTTTACATTCGGTGATGTCTAACGTTATCTCTACGACCCCTATGACGTTGTCTGCTTGATTTTTGACTGGATTAGCGCGTACAGACCAGACTCTACCATCTGGACTGTGAATTTCCCCGATTTCCAATCGGCCGGTTTTCCATGCTTTTTCAACAGGACAATGTGCGCAAGGTTTGTTACGTCCTTGCCATATCTCATAGCAATAACATCCAAGTAACTTTTCGGCAGTTAAACCAGTTGATTCACATGCGGCTCTATTTGCCCATACGACCCTGTGTTCGGCATCCTGATATGCCACAAGTTCCGACATGATATTTAAGATGGTTGCTTTTTCATTCTCCGCCTTTTTTAAGGCCTCCTCCGCCTTCTTTCGGTCGGTGATGTCTCGAGTGATGTGAACTGCAGCTAAGATGTTTCCTTCTTCATCGGTGACTGGGTCCACGGTAACCATTAACCAGCGGTCGCTGTCCGGCACCTTAAGCTCTACGGCCTCACTCTGACCGGTTTCGAGCATCTTTTTCAGGGGACAGCCGGGAATCTGTTTTTCTGAGCCGTGAACTAACTTACAGCAGGATTGGTCGATTATCTCGTCCAGAGGTACTCCTGTAAATTCTTCTCCTATCCGGTTGGTGCGCAGTATTCGGCCTTTAAGGTCCACCATACAGACCCAGTCACTGATAGCATTAAAAGTATTGACCCATTCTTTTTTGCTTCGTTCAAGCGCTTCCGCAATCATCGTTTGCTCGGCGAGTCTGGTTTCAATCTGGTTGCGGTCAGAACTTTCAAGAATCTTCCAGTCGCCTTTCCATTTAATCAGAGAGAATTGATGGTTATGCTCGACATCTAAGATTTCGGATGCCCCACACCGCTCAAGGCTATAGGTGCAAACGGCGAGTATTTTATATTTGCCAATGATACTATTTATGACTGCTTCATAATCTGTGAATTCCCTCCAGTCTTTCTTCTCAAGCCAAAAAGTATTTCCGGTAAGGCGAAGCCCATCAAAGCCATTTTTAATTGCCTGGCCATGCTTTTGGACCCAGCCCTGTAATACTCTATCAGCTTCGAAATCTCCTGTTTTTGTGTACCAGTCGCTGTAGTCTAAAATCTCTATCTGGCCTTTTTTAATATGACTATCCAGGTTCTTGACCGCTCGACTCAATGACCTCTTTGCATCCTCAGCATTTAACGGCTCTGAAGTAACCCACATACAGAATTCGTTATTTTCCAAGCCTGCTTTGAAATAAGGCACGAGAATATCAATCAAATCCCGCCTGGTATGATAGAAAAGGCAGAAGTGCGTGCCCCACGGTGCATCACCTAAAATGTCGATTCCCGTTTTTCTAAGAGTTTTTTCTCTCGTCTTTTTGCGATTACCAGCACTGCTCACACGTTCCAATTTCGCTTTACGCGGCCGTACTGCCCCCGTTTCTTCGATTGGCTTTTTTCCGCTTTTGCCTAAACTCCGCATCGTTCTGCCTCTTACAGACTAACTAACAGCTCAGTTCGTTTCCGCAATTACAAAAAGGCTATAGCTGATACTATTATACCTTTTTCCCTGACGGTGTCTAATTAAGAATCAAAAAAATTTTATTCAATAAGGTCTTACAGAACCACGCCCGGCAGGATTCGAACCTGCGACCTACGGATTAGAAATCCTATGCTAAGAAATTGCAACCTGTTTTAATAACGCAACTTACGGATAACTCAAGACGCTGCTTACAAATCAGCTTACAAACAAAACCTCAAAACAGTAAAATTCCTAAGTCAGCGCTTGTCAGCGATACCAGCAAGCAAGATTTCAATAAGACATCAACACTATTTTGTTACTTAGTCCATAGCCTCTTTGAGTATATTATATTTCTCTCTGTGTATTTTGCTGTAGGCAAAGTTGTCCGTCTCCTAGTTAGACTTCCATCGTCCGAATATTGTAGAAAAAAGCGGCCTGCAGGTACACCCCTGCAGGCCGTTAATCGTTTCAAGCCATTTT
>CAZCIR010000068.1:0-4740 GCA_964499145.1 uncultured Pirellulales bacterium
CCGAACAACCCCCTGTTCGTCGGGCTGAACAATGTATATCCCTGATAAAAGCCACGCCAACACCGCTGCTGGTATTATCCACTTCAGCCAGGCCAAGTTGAACTTAAAGTTCGGGCCAAACAGCGACCCAATCTGGCTATCTGCCCACTGTTTGTCATATATCCTTGCCATAATTGCACCTTTTCAGCGAAATAACTAATTGTAAATTCTTTCCGATTCCAACCCCGATTATAACTCCACACACACCACCGTCAAGCAATACGTATAATACTTGCTGAACCCGCTGAAAAACATAAAATATCCTTATTTACGTCCCGAAGTCTTACTTCCAGTCGCTTTCTTAAGATACGTTATTTCCGAGCTATTCAGTTCTCTGAATTTACCAACACCCAGGCCACGTGCGTTAATTTTGCCGATACGTATCCTTGTCAGTGCTCTTACAGGCAGCCCCATCTTCGCAAACATCCTTCTAATCTCGCGATTAAGCCCTTCTCGAATAGTTACTTCTACCAGCGACTCCTTATGGCTGCGCTTTAATATCTTTATTGCCGCTCTGCCTGTTTTGCCCTCAGCCAGCCAAATCCCTTTTTTCAGCTTTTCTATTTGCTCGCCGCCAATCTCACTCTTGACACCGACAACGTATGTTTTAGCAAGTCCATATCTTGGATGTGTCAATCTGTTTGCCAGCTCGCTGTCGTTAGTTAGTATGATTAAACCTGTGCTGTCGATGTCGAGTCTGCCGACACAAAAAATCCGCTCGCGCACCTGCACAATATCTATCGCTTTTTTTCTTCCCTGCGGGTCCGAGTTTGTGCAAATCACGCCCCTAGGCTTATTCAAGAGAAAATATACCTTACGAACGGAGCTGACTTTTCTCCCGTTTACGGTTATGATGTCCTTTTCAGGGTCAACAAAAGCCGGCAGCGTATCCACAATTCTGCCATTCACGCGCACCGTCCCTTCAAGTATCACTTCTTCGCACCGCCTGCGCGAGGCGATACCCGCCGCCGCCAAAACCTTATGTAATCTTTGTTTGGCCATAGTTCGTTATTATAATATTATATGCTGCTAAGCTAAATGTCGATGTTATAATTGACTAACAGTAAGGAATCCGGTTACGAACTATGATAACGACAATTGTTTTTGATTTAGACGACACGCTCTATGATGAGCTTGATTATTGCAGAAGCGGCTTCAAAGCCGTTGCAAAGTCACTCACTAACCTGGTGGACGTGCTGCCTCCTAAGGAGATTTTTGATAGTTTATGGAAACAGTTCACCGCTGGCAATCACACAAGGACATTTAATGCAGCCCTTGACAACCTCGGCATATCCTATGACGACCGGCTCATCCAAAAACTGGTAGAAACTTACCGCAACCATTCTCCGAAAATATCACTACCTGCCGATTCTGAGAAAGTCCTTCAGCAATTAAGCATAAAATATACATTGGCCCTGTTAACTGATGGCTTCCTGCCTGCCCAGCAGTTAAAAGTGCAGGTACTTAGAATCGAAAACTATTTTAAGTGCATAATCTATACCGAACAGCTCGGCAGACAATTCTGGAAGCCCTCGCCAGCTGGCTTCGAAAAACTTATGCAGGCCTTAAATGTAAAGCCGGAAAATATAGCTCATGTCGCCGACAACGAGGAAAAGGACTTTATCGCACCGAATAAATTAGGTTTTTTGACCATCCAGATAATTCGTTCTGCTCGTTTACACACGTCCAAATCCGACGCCACCAACGCCGCAGCTCTATACGTAATACGCAAAATTAGCCAATTACCGGCTCTTTTGGAGAAGCTCTGAGGATCTGGCTTCCGGCATCAGAATCAAAGCGACAACATCTTATAGGACTTTAAAGTTGTTCTCAACGAATTTTTTTGTTGATTTAGACCCCTTTAAAGACGATACTACTATGTTTTGACAGTATTAATCCGCCTGCGGCGGATTAATACGTGATTTTTCAGTATTTCTAAGGAGTATTACTATGCCAATAGGTAAAAGACAGCAAAGTAGTGCTATGCTTTATACCGTGATAACGTTTGTCGGCCTTTTTCTTGTCTCGACTGTCCTTGCAGTCATCTTCTATCTACAAGCCGAAAAACACAGGACAAAGGCAGTTACTTTACAAAACCAGATGAACGAGCTGGCCAGCGGCTCGGAAATGCAGAAAATAGGGACTATAGTGGGCATAAAACAGCCTCGAAAGAGCAGACTCGGCACAATGGTCGATTATCTTGACAAAATGGTTTCCAATATCATTGGAGGTCTACCGGAAGAGAAACCTGCCGAAGTCAAAGTTGATAACGCAAATAGAGAGGTCAAAGAAATTTTAGAATTATTAGCCCAGCCTCTCCTTGCCACTGAAATTGTCGCCACAAAGGTTCCAACCAACGAATTTGTCGAATTATTGGTTAACCAGCAGTTTGCAACGGCATCAGAAAACTTCGATGAAACGATGAAAGATGAATTGCCTCCTGAGAAGCTTGAAGAAATATGGAAATCAACTGTCGACCAAATTGGGGCTTTCAAAGAACAGATTGGTACCAGAACGGAAGAACAATCGGGTTACAATGTTGCCCTTGTCACCTGCGAATTCGAGCAAGGTTGTCTTGATATAAAAATCGTTCACGACGATACAAATCAGGTTGCCGGTCTGTTTTTCGTCCCCACTCCGCCGGAGGTGCAGGAAGGTTACCGGCAAATGCTGGAATTCGTAACCAAAAAACAGCCTTATATTGAAATCGACGACCCCAATACCATCGGCCTTGTACAAGTAGTAGAAAAACTTATAGCAAAACTGGACAACATTGCAAATACAGAGTTCACCCTTCAAAAACAGCTTAAACGGCTGAAAAATCAATTTGATGATGCAATGAAAACAGGTATTGAAAAAGAAAAAACACTCCTGGCTGAAAAGGAAAAATATCAGCAACAGGTTGACAACATTAAGCAGGACTACAATGACCTCAAAATAATGTTGCAGCAAACTTCCGACCAGCAGGTGCAGACTCTTATGGAACAGCTCGAGGAGGAAAGAGATAATCGAAAAAGACTAAACCAGCAAATGCTCAAAACAGAAGCGGAATTGGTAATCACCGAAGAGAGATTGAAACGTACCCAAGAAAAGCTTCACGCACTTGTCCCGCCGCCTGACAGTGAAGTAGCGGCATTTAAACCTGATGGTAAAATAATACTAATCGATGACTCGACAAAAATAGTTCATCTCAATATTGGAAGCGGTGACCATGTTTATCGTGGCCTGACTTTTTCGGTTTATGAAAAAAATACCCCCATCCCCAAAGACGGCAAAGGAAAGGCCGAAATCGAGGTATTCAACGTCGGTGAAAACATCTCGGCTGCTCGCATTACAGTGTCCAATGTAAAAAGACCCATTATTCTGGGCGATTCAGTCGCAAATTTAATCTGGGACAGCGATAAAACAAATGTCTTTGTGGTGGCAGGCGAATTCGACTTCGACGACGATGGGAACACCGATTATGAAGCCGCTGATAAAATAAAAGCGCTCATTAAAAAATGGGGCGGCGAAGTGTTTGATGAAATCTCTATCGATACCGACTTCCTTGTTCTCGGAACAACACCAACCGTCCTGAAAAGGCCAACCTTCGAAGAAATGGAGGTCGACCCAATGGCGATGGAAAAATACGAGGACTCACTGCAAAGACTCGAATCCTACAAGGAAGTGCAAACGCGAGCACAAGCCCTTTCAATCCCCGTATTTAACGTCGAAAGATTCCTCTACTTTATAGGTTATAAAACACTATCAGCCCGGCCGGGTGCATTTTAATTCAACGTACCGGTCGGCTCAACACCTATCGAGGCGATGAAAATATCACCTGTATAGGTGTTTGTATTTGCAGCTATAAGCCCTTTTTTGACCGCAGCAAAAGTTACAGTGTAACTGGCCCTTACGGCTGCGCCGAGCGGCTCGCCTGTATCGCAATCCAGGCCTGACGGAATATCAACCGCTAAAACAGGACAACGCTGAGAATTTATACTTTCTATTAACTGCTTATATTCACTGCTAAGCTGTCCGCTTAATCCCGTTCCGAAAAGGGCGTCAACAACCATATCGGCACCGGATGCAAAAGCTTTGACCCGCACCGGGATGTCACCTTCATCCAGTTTGAACTGTTCAATCGGCTGATTCATCTTCTCTAAAATATCCAGATTTACCTTCGCATCACCTTTAACCTTATTGCGGTCGCCGCATATAATCACGACAACTTTAAAACCGCTGTTCAAAAGATGTCTGGCAATTACGTAACCGTCGCCGCCGTTGTTGCCCGTTCCGCAGAATATACAGACCTTCGGCTGGGCAATACCGTCTAATTTGTCCTTAATCAGCTCAGCGCAGCTTCGGCCGGCGTTCTCCATTAAAACCACGCCGGGTATTCCAAGCTCATTTATTGCCCATGCATCAAAGGCCCGGACCTCTTCTCTGCTCATTACAACACATTTCTTATCTGCTGAATATTTTTCCATAATTACCTATTGTATACTTTGAAACGTTTCCTTTCAACTGTGCTCGCAAATTGGCTTCGCCCGCCTTCGCTGATCCTTCTTCGCTAACGCTACGAAGGACTGGAGCTACGGCGGGTGAATTTGGGTTCGTTTGGGTTCGTTTTGGGTTCGTTTTTGGTAGTTCATAGTTCATAGTTTTTTGTTCTTAGTTATTGTGTAAGCTACGCTTACGCTCATTTTTAGTCTTTTGAAA
>CAZCIR010000069.1:0-4329 GCA_964499145.1 uncultured Pirellulales bacterium
CGCTACCGGGATGCTTTTGGGGGCGGATAAGGTCCGCTGGGAACCGATTGTTCCTAATGCTGACACCACAGCCGAGTAATACCGGCTTGATAATTATTTATCTAAAAGGTCTCATTTGACCTCCTTCTACAATTGGACATACCCCCACGTTTGAGTCGAAAAATCGAGGATTTTTCGAGGGCTGAAATCTTGTAAGTCGTTGTGGGGTAAGGAATAAAAAAATTTCAAAATTCCAGTTTTTGTTGTGCAGGTCCCCCCGTTTTTGATTGATTCTAGTCCGCTCAATGCCTGCGGGGGCTTAACCACATTCAGGCGCCATGGGGGCTCTTAAACAAAAGTACTTAAGAAATAAGTTGCCTAATTGGGTGGCGCAGAGAGGAAATGAGCGGAACAATTAAGCACCATCGGATTTGATTAATCGTCCTATCGCCTCAGTAATCTGCCCACAGTACATAAGCTCTGAAATATCTATAATCCTTAACCTGTGTAAAAGTCAATCGCTACCAAAAAGGAGGAAAGAAAAAATCATGGGCAGGTGTGTTTTCTTCCCATAAGGTCATTGCCTGGTACATTGTTGTCACCGCCCTTGCTGTAACCTCAGATTTGACCTCCTTAAAATTACGCGCCAGTTCTTCCGCCTTGATTATTTGTCCATCAGTCATAGGTTTCCTGCCCATATAGCGAGACCCTTCTTCAAGCCTTGAAGCAAAACTACCTTTACTTCCATTCTTCTCAGCAAGCAGCGACCATTTATATCCTTCGACGATATCTATCCATCCCCTTTCGGCATAAAATCCCAAACTCCTCTGAGCTATAGTATTCCCTTGCCCGGCGGCTTTCAGCAACCAGCTTAATTTCTCCGTGTTATTCGGATCAGATATTCCACGCAAACATAAGTCCATAGCACTCTGAGATAGAGCTAATCCCTGCTCTGCTGCTTTGCGCTGCCACTTAATACCTTCGTTACTATCCTGCTCTACGCCAATCCCGTAGAAATAAGCTATGCCCAGCTTGTATTGGGCCTCGGCAAATCCCTGCTCTGCAGATTTTCGCCACCACTTGACCGCCTTCGATTCGTCTGATTTCAAATCACCGCTGCCATAAGTATATAGCCACCCCAAAAAATACTGGGCATCGGCATTGCCTTTCTCCGCCTCCTGACGAAACCATTTTTCCGGCTCGGCATAGTTCGGCTCAATACCTTTGTTCCTGTAATAACACCAGCCGAGGTTGTTTTGCTCCCTTTGGACAGAAGCCCCATCTACAGCCTTACGAAACCACCTAGAAGCCTCATTATAATCCCGAGTTATATCTCTGCCATTGAAGTAACACCAGCCTAAATCGCATGCTGCCAGAGCATCACCTTCTTCTGCCTTTCGCCTTAATCCCTCTAAATATGCTGTCGGCAATGGTTTTTTGTCTGTTTCTGGAACTGCTCTGCTGTCTGTTAAATTAACCACAGGATAACTTTTAAGGCGATTCATTCGCCGCTCAAAACGCTTGATGTTATCGCGTACAGAATATATAAACATATTCTCCGCTAAACAATGCAGATTTATCAAAGCGTTCAACTTCCCTATATCAGCCGTTTCTGGTAAAGTTCCATATTGCACCTTTTCATAAGGCATCACATTTGGCTCCATCGGCCTGCCCTGACTTACGTAATCGCTTGGGCTAACTTTTACTGGCTGCTGCTTTCTTTCCGCCTCAAGTTTATTAAGGCATACATCCAGAGCACCCATAAGCCATTTATTTTGCGCCACCAACTCGCCCGAAGCATCTCTCATGAAGTTGATTTTAGGAAGCATATCCTTGAGATAAATGTGTGCTGAATTAGGGTCAACCGCAACATAAACTTCCGGTGACTCGGGGCTGACTCGAACATATACCGGTGTTTTATTGGGGTCGATATTGATATAAAACTGTTCTAAATCCCGCTGCCGGACAATTGTTATATCTCTCGGTTTCTCGCGCAATTGATCCGGTTGAGGAGGCTCGAAGCGTACTGAATCAGGACTATTTATGTATATGGGCTTTTTCGGTGGTTGTATAATTCCATATTCAACGAGCATATCATAAAGCTGCCTTGAATATCTTCCCCACCATTCCACTCTCTCTTCCATATGGTTATAATTGATATTTATTAAGAATCCCTCGTTATATTTATTCACCATGCCCATCCACGTTGGTCCCATATATATCTGGGCACACCCGTCTTCGTACTCACAGAAGTTGGCGTCCTCTTCTATCGTTTCCATTACTTTTTCTATTTTTTCCAGGTCAGTTAGTCTTCCAATCTCTCTTAATTTGTCAATTCCCTTGCCTTCGGGCATGTGTTTTTCTTGGAGGAAGACCAGCATTTTAATATCAGGCTCATACATAACGTCTTCCATCGTAGGGGCCCATTGAACCTGCGATAAATCAAAATTCTCCTGACCGGCTAACACCGGGTACACGGCTATCAGGCTCAGAAGTAATGAGAACCGTTTCATTTTAGTTACCTCCAAAATATGAACAAAGTATAGCTAACTCCGCGATGCTTCCTCTCCAAAGGTGCAGGGTAAATTTTACGCGATTTTTTGGGTTTGGGCAATCATTTTTTTGCTGTTGTTTCCGGAGGCCGCCGAAGCGGAGAGAATTAGAGAATTGGTGGATTGGGGAATTGAGATTGCCACGCTTCCGTCTTCGCTAACGCTACGCCGGACAGGTCGCTCGCAATGACGGAAAATGGATTCCGTGTCAAGCACGGAATGACAATTCGATGGACAGATCCCTCCGCTCGGCCTTCGGCCTCGGTCGGGATGACAGGGTGGGTTAGCGTTGTGGGGTAAGTAATCATCGCCCCGATGGGATAGGCGAAGGGAATTTAGAATTTAGAATTTAGAATGTAGAATTGCAACAATCGAGGACAGGCGGTAGTGGGAGTAGAACCCGCGAATAACAGTTTTGCAAACCATCGCCCAAAATTCACAAAAATGCCACTTCACACTTGATAAGTAGATTATTAAAGATACAATTTAGGTGTGAAGGATATAGAGAAACAATTGAAACAAGCGATTAAAAGAGCGAAAATGAGCCGATATAAAATAGCAAAAGAAGCGGAACTAACCGAATCACAGTTAAGCTATTTTGTCAATGGCAAGCGGTCTTTAACGCTACCGGCAGCGGCTAAATTAGCGAGGGCTTTAGGGCTTGAACTGTTAGAAATAAAGGGAAGGAAGAAATGAATGAGAAGGAATCCATTTTTTTAAGATTGTTTAATGAAAAGATGGTTACATTCATTGCTATATTCATTGCGTTTGTGAATTTTCTACCATCTAAACAGGGCTTTGACTTTCGTGATATACGTTGGGCTACGCTCTGGCTGATAGGGGGAATATTTGCTTGGAAGAAGAAGACTTGGGCAGCCGTTTTATTAGCACTACTTGCAGTCTATGAATTAGTATTTTATCTCATTCCTGATATAATGGCACCTGGGCAAGATGTTGAAAGCTTGAAGAATGAATTTGATAGTCTGTCTAAGTCAACAATCTATAGTGTTGTTTGTATTGTCAATTCGATTGGAACTATAACTGAATCCTATGTTGTTTGCTACGGCATAAAAAAAGTAATTCTTAGCGTAAAATCAAAAAATTCAATTTCAAGTTGATTATTATGAGCAAAGATGTGAAAAAAGGGCTGGTTTTTGGATTTGGTATTATGCTTTCGTTTGGAGTCGGGCAGATTGTCGGCCGATTGCTAAATATGAGTTTTTTAAGCTCAATTGGGTTTACGGTTATTTGTGGGGCTATTGGGGGAGTGGTGATAGGCTTTATTTGTAGAAGCATAGATAAAAAATCAGTGTGATTATTATGGCAAGTGTATTCAAAGTTTACTTTTAAGATTTTAGAAAGGACAAAATATGGCAAAGAAAATAAAGGTTCCAAAAACCAAATCAGAAGTAGGTCTTTTAATTATCCATGTAATCCAGGAAATCTTCAAACTGATTGAAAAATACGGCCCAGAAGTTATTAAACTTATCGCAAGGATATTAAGATTCCTTGGGAAATGGGGCTCTGCAGGAATACAGTCTCTGAAAACATATTTAGACAAAGAGGAAAAGAGACTCAGTGCCGCCAGTAAGAAAAAGGTTATCAAAACAAAAAAAACAAAAAAAACAAAAACTTCTGTTAAACACAAAGCGGCAAAAAAGAGAAAACCATAGGCATTAAGTAAAAGGGGGAAAATATAAGCGATTTATGGCAAGTATTTTTCGACAGAGGTACACAGTAAAAGACGAGAGAGGCGGCGGTGGGAGTCGAACCCACGAATAACGGTTTTGCAAACCGT
>CAZCIR010000070.1:0-4262 GCA_964499145.1 uncultured Pirellulales bacterium
GGCGCGGTGATGGGTGCTTTATTAGTATCGGTGTTTTCACGAACACCAAAAGAGGCAGAAGAAAACCCCAACATTGTCCAAATCAATAGTGAGCCTGAATTCAAAACCCGTGTGCTTGCTGCACCTGGCATTTGTCTCGTGGATTTATTCTCTAATCGCTGTCCTCCCTGTCGGGTTCTGGCTCCAACCATATCGTCCCTTGCTGATAAGTACGCTGGTAAAGTTACCGTGTGCAAAGTAGATGTTGACCGAGCACCCGCGGTAGCACAACGATACGGTGTGAGCGCAATCCCAACAGTTTTGATTATCAACAACGGCAAGGAGATAAAGCGGTTAGTAGGGCTGCAACCTGAAACCGGGTATATCACCCTCCTGGACAAGTTAGTTGACAAGGACAAAGATTGATACCGAGAAAATTCGCTTGTTTTCTTATTTAGCATCGTATAAACTCTATCGACAAAATGAGCAGGGCATGAGAAATTTACAAACATTTGTGAAAGCAAGTTTGTTCGTACTGTAAGATAAGGACTTATAAATGTCACAAACAGCCCATTCAGCAGGAGAAAAGGTAAAAGGTTTCGTCTGGCTTTTGGTGATCACTTTTACCCTGTGGTTGGCTTTGATCTCGAAATTAGACTGGCCGGAGCTCATTTGCGGCAGCCTGGTTTGCCTGATTATTTCGCTTTTTGGGGCCGGCATTTACTCTAAGTTAGGTTTGCCTCCGCTAAGTATAAAGAGGATTTTATTTTTCTTCGTGTACATAATTGTGCTTCTCTGGGAGACAATCAAGTCCAATTTCGATGTTGCCTATCGGGTTATCCACCCAAAAATGCCTATAAAACCAGGTATTGTGGTCATAAAAACTTCCCTAAAATCCGACATCGCAAAGATGATTTTAGCCAATTCCATTACCTTAACCCCCGGCACGTTTACACTGGATGTTATTGGCAATAAGCTCCTTATTCACTGGATAAATGTAAAAACCGAAGATATTGATGAGGCAACAAATATGATAGGCTACAGATTTGAGAAATATTTAAGGGTAATATTCACATAGGCAAAGAAGACGATTAGAATTCTTATTATAGATAATTAAGAAAAAGAAAATCGAGGTCCAGCAGTGGCAGTAAATTACGAAAAAGTCAGCGAAACATTAAAGGCCCTTGCTCATCCAGCGCGATTAAAGATAGTGGCTGGCCTTCTCAAAGACGAATGTAATGTCACCCAGATACAGAAGGTATTGGGACTGCCTCAATCCACCATCTCCCAGCATCTTAAGGTGTTGAAAAATACGGGTATCATTAAAGGCAGAAGAGAAGGAAACAAAACATGCTATAGAGTAATTGATGCACGAGTAAGAAAAATTGTGGAAATAATTAGAAGGAAATGAATTTTTTTCGGGGTCTTTAATCGCTTTATTCATATATGCAAATAAGGCGATAAATTATGGAATTTAATATGAGTGAAAATGTCTTTCTTACAATCATAGGGCTGGCGATTTTCTTGTGTCTCTTGCGTATGCTCAAAGGCCCCACCGCCAGCGACCGGGCGGTAGCGGTGGATACCATAGCTACAATTACCACCGCTTTGCTTGTCCTTTTGGGTTTTATTTTTGGAAGATATGTTTATTTGGATGTCGCTTTGGTTTATGCGGTTCTAACCTTCATTGGTTTAGTAGCTATCGCAAGATTTTTGGAAAAAGGGATTTAAGTGCAGGTTTTTGGGACTATCATTACAGGAATTGGAGCAATATTCCTCTTTTTGGGAAGTTTAGGGATATTAAGGCTGCCCGATGTCTACAACCGACTCCAGGCAGGAACAAAGTGCACAACTCTGGGGGCTTTCCTGACCATCGTCGGCGTTGGGATAACCCAGCCCGACTGGCTGCCGAAGACGTTGGTTATCGCCTTGTTTATCCTTATCACAAATCCTATCTCTAACCACGCCATAGGTAGAGCATCTTGTAAGAGTGGTGTCCCTCTGTGTGATAGAAGTGTGGTAGATAAAACTAAGGAGTTTGAGGAATGTAAACCCCTTCAAGACGAGTTAGAACAAAACGAGGAGACACAATGATATTTGTTTTCTTTTTAATACTTTTGATGCTTATAGCAGCAATGGCCGCATCTATTTTTAGAGACTTAATTAGCGCGGTGATTGCCGCAGCACTGGTAAGTCTAATTGCTTCCATACTTTTCTATTTTCTTCAGGCCCCTGATGTAGCAATGGCTGAGGCTGCCATTGGTGCGGCACTGACTGCGGCTATCTTTATTATTGCCATCAGGAGAACGAGCAGGTACGAAGAATGAGAAGGATAGTCGCCATCCTTTTATTAATAATAGTAGCCTTGGGAATTAGCCTATCGCTGGCAAAGATTCCTTTCGGTACACCCAAGACAAAAGTAGGCAGGCATTATATTAACGAAGGCGTAAAAGAAACTGGAGCTGCCAATATAGTTACCTCAGTAGTGTTAAGTTATCGCGGCTTCGATACTTTAGGCGAGGTTACGGTTTTATTCATTGCTGCAATTGGCTTAGGGGCGGTGCTAACAGGTGCCACAGAGAAAAAGGCAAGAAAAACAGAACCAGCCAGCCTGGTTCTCTATACCGGATGCAGGCTTTTGTTTCCCCTTATTCTCATTTTCGGCAGCTATATCTTTATCCACGGACACCTCACCCCCGGTGGGGGTTTTCAGGGAGGAGCGATCATTGCCTCCGGCTTTCTTTTAATTTATCTTGGCTGCCGGGAGAGGAGAATCAGCCGGAAAGCATCTAAACTTACAGAGTCCTTAGGAGGTCTGCTCTTCGTAGTAACGGGTCTGCTTGGTTTAGCTTTTGGCGGTTATTTCCTTTCAAACTTTTTGCCTAAGGGAACAGCAAATGAACTCTTTAGTGCCGGTATTATACCCATTATTTATATTGCCATTGGATTTAAGGTCGGTTCAGAATTAGCCAGTATTATTGACAACCTGATTGAAGAAAGTTGACGACACGATGAGTTTTTTGGCTGATTACATTTATTATATAGGAGCTTTTGGACTTATATTGATTGGGCTTTACATCATTTTGGTTAAACATAACCTTATTAAAGTCATCATTGGTCTCGGCATTTTGGATACAGGCGTAAACTTATTTCTGATTTCCATCGGTTACATCGCAAAAGGAACTGCACCAATTTTTTCCAAGCCCGGGATAGACTCTGAGTATATGGTCGACCCGGTACCACAGGCATTGGTTCTCACGGCTATCGTAATTGGCGTAGCCGTTTTAGCATTGGCCCTTTCGTTAGCCATTAGATTATATCAGCATTACGGTACGCTTAACCTTCGTAAAATAAGGGAGCAAAGATGGTAAACCCTGTACTTCTTATTGCAGTACCTTTAGGTCTGGCTTTTACCATTCCTTTATTCGCTCTTTTCTGGAAAGATATAGCTAAATACACCCCGCCGGTAGCGCTTGGGTTTAACCTTATTGTTTCCCTGTTGTTACTTCCCAAAGTATTTGAAAATCCTGTAATTGTCTCTATCAGCGGTTGGCGACCGCCTTTCTGTATTAATCTGGTAGCTGGGCCGGTAGGTGTGCTTTTTTCAGCTATCATTGCTTTAGTAGGTCTTTTGGTTTCTATTTATGCATTGGATTACATAAAAGAAGGTGCTACCGAAAAGTATCACATGCTCTACCTATTACTGCTTACCGGAGCTACAGGTGTTGTTCTTACGGGGGATATATTCAACCTCTTTGTCTTCTTCGAGATTCTGTGCATTTCATCCTATGCCCTCGTAGCTTACCTGAGAGATAAAGCTGGAATCGAGTCAGCGGTGAAGTACCTGATTCAGGGTGCTGTTGGTTCAAGCCTTCTACTTATAGGAATAGGCTTGCTTTACGGTCAATTCGGCACGCTTAATATGGCTGATATTGCCGAAAAGATTGCCTCGGCCAGCCCGATAGCCTTGTTTGTCCCGATGGTTTTACTTATTACCGGATTGGGAGTAGAGGCAGCTATATTCCCTTTGAACGCTTGGCTGCCTGATGCTCATTCATCGGCTCCATCATCCATAAGCGCGATTCTATCCGGCATAGCCATCGAGGTAGGCCTTTACGCTGTAGCTAGGGTAACATTTACTATCTTCGGTGCTCAGAGCTTCTTGTTGTTCCTGGCATTTTTAGGAATCGTAACCCTTCTAATAGGTGAGATGTGTGCTTTTAGCCAAAATAACATCAAAAGGATGCTGGCCTATTCCAGCATAGGCCAAATAGGCTTAATCC
>CAZCIR010000071.1:0-4175 GCA_964499145.1 uncultured Pirellulales bacterium
ACTATGTTCTCACCTTCTATGTATCCCAGCTCAGCCATTTCGAGCTTGAATATATCAGGTATACTACCAATATAATCCAGCCCGCATAGGATGCCCACCCGATATACCTTTTGCGTCTTTTGCGTTTTTTTACCACAGCCTCCCAAAAAGACGTACCCTGTAACTAATAAGGTTAGAACCAATATTTGCCACCCAAAACTAATTTTTTTATTTGAATTCATATTAAGCACCTTCTTTATTTAAATTAGTAGTAATAATAATTTAACGAATAATCTCATCCGATCTGCTCAACAAGCCTTCAGGCAATTTCAATCCTAATTCTTGAATTACTTTATAATTGAGCCTCAGATGTGATGGTGGTGTCAATACCATAATTGAGCCGGCTGGAGTGCCTTTAAGAATTTTGTCAGCTAAGGGAGCAGCCATTTTACCCTGCTCAATATTATCAGGAACAAAACTAAACAACGCTCCAAGGTCAGCTGTAAAATTCATACCGCCACCGATAGGTATTTTGTGCTCATTCGCAAACTTTAGAATTGCTCCAAAACCATCAGGTAAATGGTTAAGAATATCAGGCATAAGTAAAATCGCATCAATTCCAATATCATCCAATGCGTCCCGCGCTCGAAGAGTAGTTTTCAATTCTTCTACATTATTAACAGGATCTTCAACTAATGTTATACCCAGGGATAAGGCATTGGGACGTAATCCCCCAAGTGCTATAGATGCATTAGGATAATTGGGGTCATAAATTAGATAAACTCGCTTAGCATAAGGTACCAGTTCATGTAAAATCTCGAGTCGCTTAACCGTACTTTCCGGACCAGGATAGCGAACGCCGGTAATATTTCCGCCTGGTTGGATTATGCTTTCTACTAATTTATTTCCTTCTATACCTGCCATAGCAAAAACAACCGGAATGTTTGTACCTTTGGTGGCGGCCTTTGCGGCTAAGGCCAGCTCGGTGGGAAAGGCAAAAATCAAGTCAACCTTATCGTCCACAAATTTCCTGACAGCCCGTTCTTCTCCTGCAGGGTCAGCATTCAGTTTATGGAAATTATAAACAATGTTTTTGCCTTCGACATATCCTAACTCTGCCATTTCGGCCTTGAAGCCGTCTGCTATATCGGCGAAAGGTTCTGCTCCAGAGACAATGCCTACTCGATACACCTTCTGTGTTTTTTTACCACAACTGTTCAAAAACACACAACCTGCAACTAATGAGATTAGAAGTAGTATTTGCCGCCCAAAAATAATTTGCTTACTTGAATTCATTTTAAGCACCTTCTTTATTTAGTAATAAGAATCTAATGAATTATCTTATCCGCTCTGCCCAACATGCCTTCAGGCACCTTTACGCCCAGTTCCTGAGCCACTTTGTAATTGATTTCAAGATAACTCTCGGATGAAACAACCGGGATGGTGCCGGCTGGAGTGCCTTTGAGTATTTTGTCAGCTAATACTGCTGCCTGTTGGCCTGTTTTTGGGACATTAACATTTATGCCAAAAATAGAGCCATAGTCCCCAACCGTCATTAATGCGCCACCGATGGGTAACTTTTGTTCGGTTGCAAACTTAGCCATTACTTTAAAGGCATCAGCTGTCACGGCAAGAGGCTCGGCTATAAACAATATGGCATCCATACCGATATCATCTAATTTGTTTCTTGCATCCAACTCAGTCTGAAGCTCTGCCGCATCGTCTGCTGGAAATTCAATCAATATTACACCCTCGGTCGTAGCTGCCGTGTGCAATACCTCTAACTGGCTTGCTACAATAGGGTAACCTCGCTGAAAAGGCACCCAAATTCGTTTGGCCTGTGGCGCCAACTCGCGCATAGTCTCAAAACGCTTGATAGCAAGGTCCGGGCCGGGGTATCTGACACCAGTTACGTGCCCTCCTGGTTTAGGCACACTTTTTACTAAGTTGGTTCCTTCTATGTTGGCAAAGCAAAAAAGCACTGGGATGTTTGTTCCATCTGTAACTACTTTGGCTTCCATGGATACTTCGGTGGGAAATGTAAAAATCAGGTCAACTTTATCTTCCACAAATTGTCTAAGAATTTGTTTTTCCTTGACAGGTTCAAAGTTCGTTCTATGAACGTCATAAACTATGTTCTCACCTTCTATGTATCCCAGCTCAGTCATTTTGGCCTTGAAGCTATCTGGAATAGTAGCAATATAATCCAGGCCACACAGAATACCCACCCGATATACCTTTTGTTTTTTTGTGCCACAACTACTCAAAAGCAAACAAAACACAAATAAGAGGGTGAGAATCAGTGTTTTCCACAAAGAAGTATTTTTTGTCTTCATTCTTTGATCCTTGTTCCTTCTATTACGACTCTTTTATTGTCAGTTTCTTTTTTCGCATTACTGTAATTAAAATAGAACGCTACTTCTATATTTGCGAAGAAGACATATCATCTGTCATCGGTTTTACAGCTTTTGACCTCCGTTTCTCTACTACCGTAATTTCATTTTTAGAATCTGTAGGTAACGTTCACACCACTCCAAAGTTCATCCTCATCATTGACTGAATCTTCCATTGATATCTGGTAGTTCACAAAAGGTGTGAAAGTGAAATTTCCTTTCTTGATGTCTGTGCTTATACCCAGGACTGCATGTGACCAGTCATGTTCTATGGCAGCACCGGCAAAACCGTCATTGTAGGTTATGTCCCCATACAATTTGAAGGCTTGTTTTTCGCCTCCAGGCCATAAATTAGGTATCTCAAAATCATATCCGAGACCAAACACGTGAATGAAACCTTTACATCCACTGACGTTGGAGTTTCTCCTGCTGGCCCATATATAACCGAGATAATAACTCGGTGTAAGACAACCGTCGCCTAATTTTAAAGCCGCCGGCCAGAAAAAGGTAGTTCCTAATTCCTGGCTGTCAAACTTGCGTTTTGAAAGCTCCGGCCTGCCGTAATAGAAGTAGTTGGCAACAAAGTTGGTGGCATAAGGCGTATCTTTCATCAAAGCCCCCGAGTAAAAAGCAGCATAGTGATGATCTTGAAGTTGCGAAAGGCCGCTTGACAAGCCATAGCTTTTTATGACTCTTCCGCTGAAGCCCGTATCACCCAAAGTTATTCCAACCGAAGGGATAACAACTCCGTGGTCATCTAATAGGTCAATGCCGTGCCACATATGCTTGCTTTGGACTGTGGTAGTTATGTCAATCCCAATCTTGCCCTCAATACCACGCTGGATACCCAAAAGGTCAAAACCATACCACAGGTACTTGACTACGGGCATTGTACTTAAATCAGCTCCCAGCCCGCCTTTTTGAGTTTCCTGAGCAGTGCAAATACCCGCCATACTCAAGAAAAACACAATACTTAGCACCATTACTTTGGTCTTCATAATCATTCTCCTTAAAATTATTGATACACTGGTTAATTATTTCCAATAAGCTCACTGCGATATTCAGTGATCTTCTATCCGCATTTAGCTGGTCGAAGCAACAGCCGGCTGTACGCTCATTTTCGGCAAAGTAAAACAAAAACTATTTCCTCCACCTTCCCTGCCTTCGGCCCAAATCCAACCGCCGTGCAGTTCCACTATCTCCTTAGCTATAGGTAAAGCCAGCGACAATTCTTCCCCGCCGGCACGCAACTGTGTTCTAATCTGGTCAAAGCGATTGAAAATCCCCTTTATATGGCCACTTTCGATAGTCGGACCATCATCCTCGACATCGACGGTAATCTCGTTGCCGAGGTCCTGCAGCCGAACGTTGATATGGCCGTTTGTGGGGACGGAATTTATTGAGTTACTTATAAGACTGGTCAACGCCTGCGTTATCTTGTCGCGGTCTGCATCTACAATTAGCTCGGAATCGGGCATTGAGCTCTCCAGTTCAATATTTTTCTCTGATGCAAGCGATGAAAGGGTCTCCACAACTTCCGCAACAACCGAGCGAAGGTCAAGCCTGGCTGTCTCCAGCTTTGTTCTGTTCGTATCGATGTCCGAGGCCTCAAGAAAATCGTTGATAACGCCTTTGGCGTTGTCGATATTTTTCTTAGCTGATTCCAGATTTTCTTTTAAGCCGGCGACGGTTTGCTCCGGAGCAGCCGTCACAGCGTTGGAGATGATAGTCTCGACCTCTGCTATCAGGGTTTTTAATTCCTCTGAAACCGCAACAGCCAATTCACTTTTCAGACGATTGCGT
>CAZCIR010000072.1:0-3837 GCA_964499145.1 uncultured Pirellulales bacterium
TAGCATATTTTGGTTCGAGCATCTGCTCGTATGTCCTTATAATAGCCCTTAAGGTTTTCACTGAGACATATCCTGTTATTAGAAACAGATTTGCCTGCCTCGGTGTAGCTACGGGAATAACTCCGAATCGCTCCGCGTCCCAGCGTGAGGTTATTACCGGAGGAACTTCGATTATTCCGCAGCCGGTGCAAAAATATATCGCGTGCAGCGAATACTTATTTGCCATCTTCGCAGGGGCTTTGAGCCATTTTGTAATTTGGTTTCTATCCAATTGTTAACTCCTTATGGCTATAGTTATAATCAGACCCACAAAAGCCAGCAGTGTCGGCCACTTCCACAGGTATTTAATTGCCTGTTCGATTCTAAACCTCGGGAAAACAGCATTAATACATAGGCCAAGCACAAATACCACTAACATTTTAATAAAGAAAGTGATGAGATTAGCTCCACCCCCCAGAAACAGATTTACGAAAAGAGCAATGCTGATAAATAGGACAAAAGCATGTTCGATAGCAGCCAAGGCTAAATATTTGCCGCCGTACTCCACCATTGGCCCGGAAGATATCTCCTGCGGTGCCGAAGTCATATCAAAAGGCCTTAAGCCAAGTATCGCAGGCAGGATAAGAAAATAAGAAAGGCCTGATAAAAATAATGGCCAAGAAATAATAGACCAGCCCGTACTCTGCTGAATGTTCACCATTTCCACTATAGAAATTGTTTTATAATGGGTCATTACCGACAGCAATACAAGAAGCAAAGGCACCTCATATCCCAAAGCCAGGATGAGCTTGCGGGAGATTCCGATACTGATATTTGGGTTAGCACCCTGTCCTCCTGATAAGGCCATACCTAAAGGTGCAAGCAGCATAATGTAGAGAATCACTAATAAACCACCGGAACCAGCTAAAGGGCAAATTTGGCCGAAAGGCAGAATTAAAACCACAACTATAGAGCCGGCTAAAGAAAGGATTATCCCCAAGTCAAATATACAGCCGTGCGATACGCTTTTTTGGTAAAATAATCTAATCATATCAATAATCGGCTGTATAAGGGGAGGACCGTAGCGCCAGTGAATTCTTGCCATAATCTTCCTGGCTAAACCTAAAAAGAACACCCCAACTATGAGTGCCAAAACCGGAGATAAAATTATCTTCATTACTTTTGTTACCATGGTTTCCACTTAAGCTGAACGAAAATTAAAGCGGCCAAAAATAGGATAATATACGTTACATAATAGCCAACGTCCCCCATATACATACGCCTCACGTGATTACATACTTTCTGCACAGAGGCTGCAACACCATAATAAAACTCATCTATTACGTCTCTCAAGAAAGGCTTTATCATTTTATATAACGGATTATAGAATTCGACTGTGTAATGATATTTATCCTTCGGGACGTATGCTCCTGCGGCGTAACTGTCTTCCTGAGCAACCGGTACAGACTCCGCAGTTGAACGAAAGACCAGCCAGACCAAGGCAGCAGTTACTAACACAGCGGCAAAGATGTTTATTGTATTTAACATTCCGGCTTCTGAGGCAATCCCCCATAAGGATACATTCAAAGGCTCAAAACCAAAGGATGTTCCAATCGCATTGATAACCTTAAGCGGGATACCGGGGAGAATACCGAATAGGAGAATCGCAAATGATAAAACTATCATTGGTAGTTGCATGCTTAAAGGCGACTTCTGTATGTCTTTATATTTTTCAGGAAGCTGTCCAAGAAACATATTGTGCACGAACTTATAAACTGAAAGGATGGTTCCCCAGGTTCCTATTAGCGCAGCAAATGCCAAAAATGGAGAGCCCTCAAGAATTAAGGTCTTATATATTAGCCACTTGGAGACAAACCCATTAGTTAATGGCATGCCTATTAATCCGGAGATTCCAAGAAGAGCCCCAGTAAAAGCCACGGGCATCTTCTTGATTAAACCGCCCAGTGAATTTAAATCCCTTTCGCCGCCGGTTCTATATTGCACTGCACCTACACTCATGAAGAGAAGAACTATATATATCGCATGATTAAGTGTATGAAATATGCCTCCAGCAACGCCCAGGCTTGTCCCAAAGGCAATTCCTAAAATCATATAACCACCCTGGCCAATTCCGTGCCAGGCCAAGAGTTTTTTAGCATCATTTTGCAGCATTGCTATAAAGGTAGGGATAACAATGGTAACAGCCCCTAACCAGGCAAGAATGTAATGATAACTTAGCAAACGCGGTGTAATCACATTACGCAAGCCGACGATAACATACATAAGAAGAAGAAAGCCATATACCCCCATTCGCGTCAGCATCCCGGAAAGTACAGCGGTAAACGGCGATGGGGCCTCAGCATAAGAATCAGGCAGCCAGGTATGCAGGGGCATAACAGCATTTTTAATCCCGAAGGCGATACTGAAAATAATTAAGATAAATAAGATATATCCGGAAGAAGCTGACGCTATAATACCGGAAATCTCTGAAATATTCAAAGTTCCGTATCTTGTGTAGAGTGATAGCATGCCGATTAGCATAGCTAAGGAACCGACAATTGACATGATGATATATTTCATCGCGGCAGCTAAGGCAGGCCCTTTGTTATAGCTTATAAGCAGAAATGTACTCCAGGACATAATCTCCCAGAAGATATAGAAGCTGACTAAATCACCTGCCAATACAATCCCGAGCATCGCTGCATTAACAACAAGTATCATCAAATAATAAAGGTCAGTTCTTTCTCTGCCTTTCATATAGCTTAAAGAGAAGATAGTGCAAAGTGCTCCTAAACTCGATATGGCAATGGCAAAAAACCAGGAAAGCATGTTTAATCTTAAGACAAGCGGCAGTCCAAAGAATCCAAAGTAAAAAGCCTTCTCTACGGTTTTGCCATAGAAATAAGCAACCATAACCACCAAGACTAAAGAAATAAAAACTGCAAAGGAATCTCTAGCCCTGTGAGAAATCTTGCCTAAAAGATAAGTTAGCAATGCACCGCCAAAGGCAATTATAAGTAGCAGTTCCAAACTCATCCTAAAACGTTCCCCTAAAACCAGCTTAACTCATTTAACTTACACTCTATGGATAATTTCTAAAGCAGCTATGGTTCCATCACCAACAGCTATGGTAATTTGTCTGTGTTTTTTATCTCTAATATCACCGGCTGCATATACGCCTCTGATATTAGTTTCCATTTGCGGGCTCGTAATAACATAACCATATTTCGTTAATTGCATTGGAGTATTTTTTAAGAAAGCGCTATTAGGAACAAGCCCAACAAATATAAAGATACCATCACGCTCTAATCTAATACGTTTATTTGTTTTGAGATTCTCTGCTTCTACGACCATCTTGTTTTCTTTTTTGTAGAAGGCGCGGGGTTCATGAGACCACAGAATATTGACCTTCGGATTCGTGGTGACCTTATCCGCCGTGATTTTTTCAGCCTGTAAGTTATCAAATTGATGGATTACAGTGATGGATTTTACAAACTGTAAAAGCAGCAAGGATTCCTCCATAGCGCTGTTACCGCCTCCTATCACGAAGATATCCTTGTCTTTATAGAATTCGCCGTCACAAGTGGCACAATAAGATATACCACTGCCCTTATAATCTTTTTCACCTGGAATGTTCAGCAGTCGGGGAGATGAGCCGGTAGCAATGATTACAAATTCCGCAGTGTACTTGCCTTCATCGTCTAGCTCTACCCATTTTTCTTGGTTGCTAAGGTGAAGGTTAATGATATCTGCCGCAAGCTTGAACTCGGTACCATATTTTTCCGCTTGTTTTCGCATATTGGCTGCCAGCTCGTGCCCAGCAATGGGCTCGACGAAGCCGGGATAATTGGCTACCTG
>CAZCIR010000073.1:0-2207 GCA_964499145.1 uncultured Pirellulales bacterium
ACTGTTACCCATGTACTTGGCATGTTCTGTAACCTATGTTACCGGTTTGTACCATCAACAGCCCCGGGCACCCACGTAGGGGTAATATCAATTGTCGTGCCGAATGCACTGTAACTTTGCTTCACGAAGCTCGACAATACCTCGTGGTCGGCAAAGTAACCTTCCCAGCCCGCATACACAGGCCCGCCGGTTCGTGTAAAATCGATTTTAAGGGGTGTTTGGCCAAAAGTTGGCCGGACTATCAACATCAACATTATTGTTGTCAATAAAACAGGTGCTTTTTGCTTGTTTGCTGCTCTTTTCATCATTTTTTACCCCCTCACTGCAACTAACTATACACTATTTACCTGAAAATAGCAAGGGTTTTTGCCCCTCGACCTGCGTAGGGATTACTCTGGCCGGGGGTGCAGGCGTGAGGTTCGCTTCTTCCTTCTTACTGCGAGAGAGTTAATGTTTTCCGTCGCTCCCTGCCATCTTCAAAATCCCCTTGACCTTCGCTCATCTTTCAGGTACTTTATCTTCCAAAGGCGAACACATCTGGGAGCGGTAAACTCCATCGAGTTGGGCGACATTGTGCCTTGAAGGTTGCATCACTGGAAATATGTTAATATCTTATTCTTCAAAGGGTGAAATTATGAGTACGAAAAGATACATCGTTTGGACCACCGTGTTAGTTTCTGTTTTTTTCGTAGGATGCGAAACAATGCAGCATGCCCTGAGCCTTAAAAAACCTGCTGCACGGATGACCGGCCTGAAGTTTGAGAATGTCAAGCTGGATTCAGCCACTCTGCTATTCGATATCGAGGTGGATAATCCGTATCCAGTAGCTTTACCGCTGATGAATCTGGATTATGGTCTCTCAAGCGGCGCCGAGCCTTTCCTTACCGGCAGTGCTGATTTACAAACCACAGTGCCTGCTAAAAGTAAAAAAACAGTCTCGCTGCCGGCCAACATCAACTATTTGGATATGTTAAGAGCCTTAAAGGGTATAAAGCCAGGCTCAAAGATTCCTTATAAGGCTAACTTGGGTCTTTCTGTGGATACACCAGCCTTAGGCCGGATAAAGCTGCCGTTGAAAAAGGAGGGCGAAGTAGTTCTGCCGACGCCTTCGGGTGCTAACATTAAGGACATTTGGGACGTTATAAAACCAAAGGGAGATAGATAATGGATTGGACGATTGATTATTTGGAAAAAGATCGCATTGTGAGCGCGAAGGTGTCCGGGGTTATGGACTGGGACGAGCACAAAAGGTTCGCCGAGCAGTTTTATCCTTTTGCTAAAAAGCAAGGTGTGCACAAGATTCTTATTGATTTTCGGCAGATGCAGCCGAAGTTTACCATACTGCAGATAGATGACCTGCCCAATATGCTTAGGGATATCGGGGTAGGGCCGGAATTCACAATAGCTTCCGTGTACGACCCTGCATCGCCCCACAGCCATGAGTTTAAGTTCTTCAATAATGTGGCAACCCTTCTGTCTATTAAAGTGAAACAGTTCGTTGACCCCGACGAAGCGCTCGCCTGGCTGAAATCAGGTTAGCCGACAAGCAGCAGAAGTTTTTAGTTGAAATTCGGTGCTGGGGCAGTATAATTGCAAATCACACCAACAAGTAGGAAAAGCAACCGGGAGGAAATAATTAAACACATATTGTTAGGGGACTAAAATGAATATCGAAGCTTTCTTATTATGTGATGCGGCAACAGACCAACGGGGGAAATTAAATGTTTTAGGGGCTTTCGATAATATTTTCGCTAAGAAAATTCCCGTTGTATACCCAGCTTGTGCTATCGCAGTAAGAATAAGATTTGAGAAGATTGAAGAAGGTAACCATCCAATAAGAATTCATATAATCGATGAAGATGGCAAATCAATAGGCCCTAAATTGGAAGGTAATGTGAATGTACGTATTGGAGATGATATGGATTCGACAGCTACTAATATTGTTTTAAATATTCAAAGACTAAAAGTTGAAAAATATGGACAATATAGGATAGACTTGGCCATCGATAATCAAATAAAGGGCTCTTTACCGTTCCATATTAGAGAGGTGCCGAACCAGACTAAACCACAGGAAAATATAAACAATGAATGACTTCTCCCTCGACAACCTGCGTTTTGCTTAGCCCCCGGACCCGTGCCGGTGGGTTACTCTGGGGTACAAACCGGTAACATAGGTTACAGAACATGCCAAGTACATGGGTAACAGT